>JBBAPO010000011.1:0-125277 GCA_040400795.1 Rhodoferax sp. | reverse complement strand
CGGCATGATGGCGCCAAACACCATGATCAGGCCGTGCATGGTGGTGAGCTGGTTAAACAACTCCGGGTTCACAAGTTGCAGACCGGGTTGGAACAGTTCCGCCCGAATCAGCAAAGCCAGGATGCCACCCACAATCAGCATGGTGAAGCTGAACAGCAGATAAAGCGTACCGATGTCTTTGTGGTTGGTGGCATAGACCCAACGCCGCCAGCCGCTAGGGGCATGGTCGTGGTGGTCATCGTGGGCGTGGTCGTGGTGGTCTAGAACGGCACTCATGCTGTTTTCCTTATCAATACTTGAATCTGGGGCGGCGGTCTATTTGCGCGCTGCGGTCACGTCAGCTGGCTGAACCAGCTGGCCGGTCTTGTTGGACCAGTTGTTTTTGGTATAGGTGATGACGGCTGCTATTTCGGTATCGCTGAGCTGCTTCCACGCGGGCATGGCACCGTTGTTCTGACCGTTGAGCAGAATTGCAATCTGCTTGGCCACGTCAGCATCCAGCACCACGGCCGCACCATCGAGCGCTTTGATCGGGCCGGCACCCTTACCGCTGGCCTGATGGCAGGCAGCGCAGTTGGCGGCGTAGACTTTTTCCCCGCGCTGGGTGATCTCTGCAGCCGACCACACTTTGCTAGGGTCATCAGCTTTGGCGGCCAGCTTTTTCTGCTCTCCGGCGACCCAGGCGGAGTAGTCTTCAGCCGACACCACTTTGACGTGAATAGGCATGTAGGCGTGCTCTTTGCCACAAAGTTCCACGCACTGGCCATGGTAGTCGCCGATTTTCTCCGCACGAAACCAGGTATCTCGTACAAAACCAGGGATGGCATCTTGCTTGATGCCGAACGACGGGACCATGAAGGAGTGGATCACATCGTTGGCGGTGGTAATGATACGCACCTTTTTGTTGACCGGCACCACCATCGGGTTGTCCACCTTGAGCAGGTAGTCATCCATGACCACACCGGCCTTGGGGCCGCCGTTATTGGATAGCTCTCGGTGAGCAGCGTCCAAGGCTGAAATGAAACCGATGCCCTCGCCCTCGCCCTTGATGTAGTCATAACCCCATTTCCACTGCATCCCGGTGGCTTTGATGGTCAGGTCAGCATTGGTGGTGTCTTTCATCGCCACAACCACTTTGGTGGCGGGCAGGGCCATCAGGATCACGATGATGAAGGGGACGATGGTCCAGATGATCTCGACCGTCACCGACTCATGAAAATTGGCAGACTTGTGACCAACGGACTTGCGGTGTTTCCAGATCGAGTAAAACATGACTGCGAAAACCGCAAGGAAGATCACGGTGCACAGAATAAGCATGAACCAATGCAGCCAAGCCTGCTCTTCGGCAATTTTGGTAACGGCAGGGTGCAAATTAAGCTGCCTCACAGCAGGGCCGCCCGGCAGATCATTCACCGCGTGGGCGGCGGTCAAAGCCACTGAACCAGCCCAGGCACTAGCGGTCAGCAGAGCAGTCGCTGCCTTGTTGGAGATGCTTTTCATCATGTTCACTTCTTATTAGCCTCAAAATAACCTGATTAGTCGCGCGACGTAAAGACAGTTCATGCGCCTCGCAAAGCCATTCGTATTTCTCTGGCCAACAGGGGACGAAGCTCTGGCCGGACATATCGCCCGACCTGAATCGATTGCCCCTGAGCCGAAACCTCAATCAGCGAGTTGTCACCTTGCTTTGGCTCTACCCTGACCCATTCGCGTCGAAACTCCATCCGCTCGATCTTGCCAGCCTGCTCGAGCTCTATCACCAAATGCCGATCTCGCAAGGAAATCTGTTCACTGTCTGCAGCGTGACGTGCGTAAACCAAAAAACCGATGCCAACTGCCAGCAGTTCTAGCCAAGCGAAAGGCATTACCAGCAGCGCACCCTGAGCCCAAAAACCTGTCGCTATACCCAATGAGACAATGCACAGCGATAGATAAAACCAGCCTAACTGGGCCGGCGTAACCGCGCAATTCCGGCGCAAAAACCAGTCAATGCCCTGACCGTGTACCGTTGCGAATCTAAACACCATATTTGTCATTGGACGACCCGCTCAAACCTTTTTCTCACCCGACAGTCGGCTTGCAGGCCGCCTTTAAAGCTGTTCAAACACACTTCATTGTAGCCGACGGCTCCTAACGCCTCTGGCCTCAAGGGGCTCTTGTTTGCAGGCCAAGCTGACGGGTTTTTGCAGCGCGCAAACTGTCTTTCATCTGCTCAAGAGAAAGGACCGTCTCTGGACGGACCGCAAGCCGAGGAACCGGCTTGAAGGCGTGACCATAGATCACTTCAAACTCAAGTTCTAACGGCTCATTTGCCAATGTGGCCATCAACTGTCGCAGCCATTGCCGACCTCTAAGACTGGCAAAGCGATCGGGGTGCAAATTACGCCCCAGGCTGCGGAGTTCTTCCAACAAGCGCTCCGGCGACTTGAACGTCAGGGTAATCCGCTCCATATCCATCACTGGCTCGGCAAAACCCGCCGCCACCAGCATGTCACCCCAGTCGTGCATATCCGTAAATTCGTGTGACGGCGCAGGCCAGCCCAAGCCACGGTACAACTCACGCAATCGGGCCAGGCTGTCCGGACCCAAGCAGGAAAACATCAAGAAACCGCCGGTTGTCAAGGCGCGGTGCCACTGCCCCATCAATTCTTGCGGGTCTGGCGCCATGTGCAACGCCATATTGGCCCACAGCATCTGTACCGATGCCGCGTCAGGCGGCTGAAACAGGATGGGTTGACCCGTCCAGCGCGCAGGGCTCCACCATGGCTTGGTCAACAGGGCATTTGCATAATCGCAATGGGACTGGATCGGCTCCGTCACCACGCATGCGGCCTGAGGATACCGGCGGGCGAGTAAGTCATGCCCCTGCAGCCCACCGTTGACAGGCTGCCAATGCGCCCATGTTTGTGGCCTGAGCTTGATCCAGGCCAGGCGCTCTTCCATGCGCCGTGCCACCTCTTCGTGCAACCATGGCGAGGAACCTGGTGTTCGGCCAGCCCAACGTTGGGCGGCATGGGGATCGATGGTGGGTGGGCGCTGGGTGGACATGGCTGATGGGCTCAGCCGGAGTATATTGATCGCCATGATGGCGAGACTGATGCAGGGACTATCGGCGCGGCTGCCCAGCCAGTGTCTGGTTTGCCATGCATGGCCAACGCAGGCCGTCTGCGAGGCCTGCGTTGGCCAATTTGCACAGCCCAGGCCGCGCTGCCGTACCTGTGCCATCCCAGTTGTGCCGGGCATTGACCAGTGCGGTGCTTGCGTGCGCCAGAATCCGCCACTAGACGCCTGCTTTACAGCAGTCGCCTATGCCTACCCCTGGTCTGGCTTGGTGCTCAACTTCAAGTTTCGCGCCCAACCTGGGCTAGCAGCTAGCTTAGCCCTGCTACTGCGCAGCGCGCCGTGGGTCGAACCAGCTCTGGATAGCGCGGACATTGTGCTACCAATACCCCTGTCGCGCCAGCGCTTAATGACGCGAGGTTTTAACCAGGCCATGTTGTTGGCAAAGCAATTAGCGCCAGAAAAGTCCGACAGCGGCTTGTTGCTGCGCCTGAGGGAGAGCCCGGCACAACGGACATTGGGGCGGGCCGAGCGATTGACCAGTATGGCGGGTGCGTTTTCAGTGGAGCCGCTGGCGGCCGCGCGACTTCGTGGGGCCCGTGTCGTCCTGGTCGACGACGTCATGACCAGTGGGGCGACTCTCTTTGCGGCCGCGCGGACCGTGCGTCAGGCCGGGGCCGCCCACATCACAGGGCTGGTCATCGCGCGCACGCCCAACGACTGAGCGGCGACAATTCAGTCTATGTTTAACATTGTTCTGGTTGAGCCCGAGATTCCACCCAACACCGGCAATATCATCCGGCTGGCTGCCAACACGGGCAGCACACTGCATTTGGTGGAGCCGCTGGGATTCTCCATGGACGACCGCCAACTTCGTCGCGCCGGACTGGACTATCACGAGTACGCGCAAATTCAACAACATGCCAGCTGGGAGGCCTTCTTGGCGACGGCAGGCCCAGCGCCAGGGCGTCTTTTTGGTCTCAGCACACGGGCTCAACGGACGGTTTACGCGCACCAGTTTGAACCTGGTGACTGGCTGGTCTTTGGCGCCGAAACCCGGGGTTTGAGCGAGGCGCTGCGCCAATCACTGGGGCTAGCCAACTGCCTTCGGTTACCAATGATGGCCGGTCAGCGCAGTCTTAACCTGTCAAACGCAGTCGCGGTCACAGTCTTCGAAGCTTGGCGTCAGCAAGGTTTTGCCTTGGCCGGCCAATCCGATCCCCCGTCTCAGGGATAACGTCGGGCGATGGATTCGGCGACGCACACGGGCTTGGCCACGCCCTCTCGCTCCACGGCCAC
This sequence comes from Rhodoferax sp., assembly GCA_040400795.1. Taxonomy (GTDB): domain Bacteria; phylum Pseudomonadota; class Gammaproteobacteria; order Burkholderiales; family Burkholderiaceae_C; genus Rhodoferax. Next base: position 120,918 of record JBBAPO010000011.1, on the reverse strand, counting down.
GGACCAGACCATCTGAAACCCGTTCTGCTCGATGGGTTCGCTTTGTAGCAAGGTCAAACGCGCCCGCAAGCGACTGCCGACCGGTACTGGCGCCGTGAAGCGCACCCGGTTCAAGCCGTAGTTCACGCCCATGCGGGTTTCCACCACATGCATGGCCGATTCAAAGAATGAAGGAATCAGTGACAGCGTCAGGAACCCGTGGGCGATCGTGCTGCCAAAGGGCCCGGCTTGGGCGCGCTCCTGATCCACATGGATCCACTGATGGTCACCGGTGGCTTGGGCAAACTGATCGATCCGCTCCTGGGTGATGCTGATCCAATCACTGATAGCGACTTCCTGTCCGACAAGGGCAGAGAGTTCAGACAGGGTTTGAAAAGTTTTCATGGCACAACTGTAGCAGGCACTTGCCGGTCAGGCGTCGAGCCAATCGCAGATCGGCTGCCATTGGGCCAGGTCGTTGGCCACCCGCTTCGGCGCGAGGTCAAACAAGGTCAGACCACGCGCGGCAAGGTGAACATAGTTTTGCGTGTCACGCAGATGGCCAAGTACCGGTATGCCCAAGGTCTCCACAAATTCCTGTAGCTTATCGGCTGCGATGGTACGCGCATCAACCCGCATGCCGACCAAGGCGATTTGCAAACGGTCATGGTGACGATGCTGCTGCAAATGGTCTAGGAATGCCCTTGTGGCGAAAATGTCGAAAACACTTGGCTGTAGTGGCACCAGCACCTTGTCGGCCATTTTGAACACATCCTTGAAGTCACGACCATCAAAGCCTGCAGGGGTGTCCAGCACTGCCCGATCGCTTGCTTTTGGTGGTTTGACAATCCGGTCGGCGTTGATGTCCCATGCCGCTATGGGCCCAGCAGCTGGGGAACGCAGACTAAGCCACAAACGCGAGGACTGTTGGCGATCGATATCGCCTAGCACCACCGAATGCCCTTTTGACGCGTAATAGCCGGCAATGTGGGTCGCTAAGGTCGATTTACCAACGCCGCCCTTTGGGTTGGCCACAACAATCACTGACATAACAAGCCTCCTAAATACAAGATCTCACACGATGTTAGCGCTTTGATCAACTGTGCTTAGTGCAAAGCATCCCAGATCAGTTTGCTGCCGGTCAGAAACATGCCCATGTAAACCAGCCGATAGAACAGCTGAGGTTGGATGCGCCGCGCCAGACGCACGCCGATTAGCACACCCACGGGTGCTAAGGGCAGCAATACCAGTGAAGTCGCCAAGTTGCGCATGTCCAGCAGGCCCAACCATGCGTAAGGCAACCACTTGGAGAGGTTGATAAAGAAAAAGAAAAAAGCCATGGTTGCGGTAAACCTGATTGGCGGCAATCGCAGCGGGATCATGTAAGCATTGATCGGTGGCCCGCCGGCATGGGCAATAAAACTCGTGAAGCCCGAGGTCGTTGTGAGAATGGCGCCCAGCCAACGCGGTGGCGGCGCGCTGTCCGGTCGCGGCGGAAACAGCAGGCGCTGAGCCAGAAACAGCAAGGTAAACACCCCCACGACACCAGCCACGGTGTGGGCGTCGAGCACTTTGAAAAGTAAAGCGCCAATCACGATACCCAGCAGACCAAAAGGCAAGAGAAAGCGCAGCAGGCGCAGGTCCAGATCTTTTCGAAAGGCCGCCATACCCATCACATCCATCACCAGCAGCACCGGCATCAGAATTGCGGCTGCCTGCGGCACCGTGACCGCCAACGCCATGATGGGCACAGCGAGCGATCCCAAGCCAGCGCCGAAGCCGCTTTTGCTCACGCCCAGCAGTAGCACGGCGGGAATGGTGACTGCGTAAAAATACGGGTCGACGATCAGTGAAAAAGACATTGGATTGACTGGCTCAGAAATGAGGTCAGCGCAGCGGGCAGACCATATGAACCTTGGCAAACAGGCTTCCTTCCACCCTGACAGCCCGGGGCATGACACCCCAGACTTTAAAGCCGCAGCACTCGTAGAGGGCCTGGGCCTTGGGGTTGCCTTCAGTAACAGTCAGGTCAAGCTGCTGCAGCTCAGGCAGCGACCGGGCATGGGCCAGCAGCGCCTGAACCAGTGCCAGACCCAGTCCATGACCGCTCCCCTGTGGCGCGACGTACAGACCGACCAGCGTGGCGTTATGCCGCTCTTTGACCCGGTAGCGCCCCTGAAGACCGACCATGCCCAGCAATAGTTTGCCCTGCCAGACGCCTAGAAAAACATCATGCGGTCGCTGCGCCTCAGGCGTCAACCTTTGCTCGGACCAACTCAACGGGCGCGCAGCCTCCTCTGCCGCGCCAGACGTAAAGGCGGCAGGGTGTTCGGTCAAGGCCCGCAAACGCAAGGCCCGGTATGCGTCAGCATCGCCAGCAAGAAGAGGTCGGATGCTAGGCGCGGACAGTGTGGTTAAGGCAGGCAATACAAGTTGCTGGGCGTGGCGTTTCTTAGATTGTCGCCGCTCGTCGACCCAAGGCGCCAATTCGTAGCGTAGCGAGCCAACAATTAGCGACAATATCAGCCATCATGTTCTCGCCTTCCCAAGCCGATGTCCGTCAGTTCTTCTGTACAGTCTATGCCAAGACACTGGCCCAACAACCCCTGGAAGCGATAGAAACCATCGCCAGCCTGTGGATCGAAGAACACCCGGAGTACCACTCTGAGTTGGCCGATATGCAAGCCGCCCTAGCCAACATGCAGCAGACCCAAGACGACCGTGACAATCCGTTCCTGCACCTTTCCATGCATCTGTCGATCAGCGAACAGTGCAGCATCGACCAGCCCCGGGGCATTCGGCAGGCGCTTGAATTGCTGACGCACCGTCGAGACTCTCTGCACTTGGCCCACCATGAAGCGATGGATTGCCTGGGGCAGATGATCTGGGAAAGCCAACGCGCTGGCCGACCACCCGATGGCGCTGCCTATATCGCCTGCGTCCAGCAGCGGGCCACCCGAGATTAAACATGCCGCCAATTGATGACGTCGATGCCCTGGAATCCCGACTGCGGATTGAGCTGGCCGCAGCTTTTCGCTGGGCCGCACGGCTGGGTTTTCATGAATCTATCGCCAACCATTTCAGCGTGGCGCTCTCTGACAATGGGCGGCAGTTTTTGCTCAACCCGGTTGGTAAGCACTTCTCGCGTCTGCGCGCCAGCGATCTGCTGCGACTAGATGTTGATCAGCCCGACAGCTACAGCGGGCCCCAGGCGCCCGACCCGACGGCCTGGCATTTGCACGCCGAACTGCACCAGCGTCTGCCACAGGCACGCTGCATTCTGCACACCCATATGCGCTATGCCACCGCACTGGCCTGCTTGCAGGATTTTGAATTCCTGATGCTGGACCAGAACGCCTGCCGGTTTTACCAACGTATCGCCTATGACCGCGATTACGCGGGCATGGCGCTGCAAGCTGCGGAAGGGGCCCGCGTGGCAGCCCTACTCAGCCATGGCAAAAGTGTGCTGTTTATGGGCAATCACGGGGTGATGGTGATTGGCTCATCGGTGGCACAAGCCTTTGACGAGTTGTACTACCTGGAAAAAGCAGCCGAGCTGCAGGTGCTGGCTTTATCGACCGGAAGACCCCTGAGCCTGATTCCCGATGACGTGGCAGCTACGACCTGCGCGCAATGGCAGGCTTACCCTACACGCTTCTCAGAATTGCACCTGAACGAACTCATGGCCATCCTGGACGCGGAAGAGCCCAGTTACAAGACCTGAGTGCCCCGTGTTCAGCGGAACTTGGCCTGGGGCACGGTTTTAAGGTCGCCCGGCAAAGCGCTGATGTAGTTTGCCAGTTCCTTCAACTCAGCGTTAGAGAACTGCTTGACCACACCACCCATGATGCCGTTGGCACGCCCAACTTTGGGATTGTTGTCGGTCTTGTAAGCCTTGAGGGCGACAAACAGGTAGTCGCCATATTGGCCCGCAATTTTGGGATAGCTGGGGTCAATGGGTTTACTGAAATTGTCGCCATGACACGAGACACAAGCACCTTTCTTGACCAGCTCTGCGGCCTTGGCTGACCCTTCAGTCGCCTTGACCGGCACCATCGCGCCGTCAACCTTGCCATGGGATTCGTAGTAGGCTGCCAGGTCGGCCATATCCTGGTCGCTCAGGTTGTCAGCGATACCACGCATGGTCGGGTGCTTGCGATCGCCTTTTTTATAGGCACTGAGGGACGAAACGATGTACTTGGCGCCCTGGCCAGAGATCTTGGGTACCTTGTAGATCTCAGGAAAGCTGGCCTGGTAGCCCTGGATGCCGTGGCAGCCAATGCACATTGCTATCTTTTTTTCACCGGCCTTCGCGTCACCCTTAACCTCCTGGGAATGTACTGAGGAGGCCGTCGCACAAGCGACAAGCAGGACTGACAGCAAGGACAGGAGTTTATTCATTTTGGGAGGACAATCAGCCAGTGTTTGAGGTAAAACAGCGCTTCATTATATCGGCCACCAACCCCTGTTACCGGCGCTCAGCGCCAGTCAAGTTCCCATCATGAAATTCCAAGGTACTCCCAACTACGTCGCCACCCAGGATTTGATGTTGTCCGTGAATGCGGCCATCACCCTTCAACGCCCACTGCTGGTCAAGGGCGAGCCCGGCACTGGCAAAACCATGCTGGCTGAGGAAGTGGCCAGTGCGCTCAAAATGCCACTGTTGCAGTGGCACATCAAGTCCACCACCAAAGCTCAGCAGGGGCTCTACGAATATGACGCCGTAAGCCGCTTGCGGGACTCTCAACTGGCTGATCTGGACGGTGGGGAGCGGGTAAAGGATATTCACAACTACATCCTCAAGGGTGTGCTGTGGCAGGCTTTCACAGCGGAAGAGCCGGTCGCGCTGCTGATCGATGAGATCGACAAGGCCGATATCGAGTTTCCGAACGATCTGCTGCGTGAAATCGACCGCATGGAGTTCTACTGCTACGAGACGCGCCAGCTGATCCGTGCCAAGAACCGGCCAGTGGTATTCATCACTTCGAACAACGAAAAGGAACTGCCGGACGCCTTTTTGCGGCGCTGCTTTTTCCATTACATCAAGTTTCCTGACGCCGCCACCATGCAAACTATTGTGGACGTGCATTTCCCCAGCCTGAAGAAGGAATTGCTGACTGCAGCGATGAAGACCTTCTACGACGTCCGCAACCTGCCCGGACTGAAAAAGAAACCATCAACCAGCGAACTGTTGGATTGGCTCAAACTATTGCTGGCCGAAGACATTCCATTAGAAGCGCTACAGACCAAGGACGACAAGGTTGCAGTGCCGCCACTGGTCGGTGCCCTGCTGAAGAACGAGCAAGACGTGACCTTGTTTGAGAAGCTGGTGTTCATGCAACGCCACAACCGCTGAGGATTCGATCGTGAACCCCTTGCTTATTGAAGGCCTGTCGGATGCCGTGGGCTTTGTTGGCGGGGCACTCGCGGCGTTTTGGCTGGCCAAACTGGCCGGCTTCGACCTGATGACGCCAGGTTACGGCAATGAAAGTCTGGTCGCCATTGTGGCTGTCGGCCTAGGCGGCGGGCTTGGCCTGCAATTGGCGCGGCGCTGGCGCCGTTCGCTCAACCAAAAGGGTAAGTAGACATGTTTTTGTGCCAACCCGTCACCCTGACCGGTCAGTACGCGACTTTGGTGCCGCTGGTCACTGAGCACCACGACGACTTGGTCGAGGCCGTACAGGACGGCGAGCTGTGGCGTCTGTGGTACACGGCGATTCCGACCCCGGAAGGCGTGGCAGCAGAAATCAAACGGCGCCTCGGTCTGCAGGACCAAGGTTCCATGCTGCCATTTGCTGTGATCGAGAACGCCAGCGGCAAAGCCGTTGGATTGACCACGTACATGAACATCGACAATGGCAACCGACGCGTGGAAATTGGCTCCACCTGGTACCGCCGGCGCGTTCAGCGCACGGTAATTAACACCGAATGCAAGATGCTGCTGCTGCAACATGCCTTTGAGCAGCTGCAATGTATCGCCGTCGAATTCCGCACCCATTTCTTCAACCAGCAAAGCCGTGCCGGCATTGAGAGACTGGGGGCCAAGCTGGACGGTGTGCTTCGCAGCCACCAGGTGAACGCTCACCCTGATGCCGAAGGCACTTCGCGCGACACCTGCGTCTACAGCGTGATCGCGCCAGAGTGGCCCACGGTGCGCGCTCATTTAAATTACCAGTTGAGCAAGTCACGCGCAAAATTGGCAGGCTCCTGAGCAAGAAAGATAGAGCACCATGCTGATCGATTTTTTCTACACGCTGCGTTCAGCCAAGTTACCCGTGTCGGTCAAGGAGTTTCTGACGCTGCTCGAAGCCCTGCTAAAGGGCGTGGTTGGTCCGAACGCCGCCGCCGCTCTGGACGACGCCGACAGCACAGGCTACAAGATCGACGACTTCTATTACCTCAGTCGCACCACACTGGTGAAGGACGAGAAGAATTACGACAAATTTGACCGTGCGTTTGGCAGCTACTTCAAGGGCGTGGAAGCCATCGCCGACTTCACCAGGGACATTCCGCTCGAATGGTTGCGCAAAAACCTCGAACTCAACTTGAGCCCCGAAGAGCGCGCCAAAATTGAAAAAATGGGCTGGGATGAGCTCATGGAAACCCTCAAAAAACGATTTGAAGAGCAGAAGGAGCGGCACGAGGGCGGCAGCAAGTGGATCGGCACCGGCGGCACCAGCCCCTTCGGCGCCTTTGGGCAAAACCCGCAAGGCATCCGGATTGGGCAGGACAAGAGCCGCAACAAGAGCGCGGTCAAAGTTTGGGACCAGCGCGCCTACAAGGACTATGACGACACCCAGGAACTGGGCACCCGCAACATCAAGGTCGCGCTACGCCGCTTGCGCAAGTTTGCCCGAGAAGGTCACGAGGAAGAGCTTGACCTGGACGACACCATCCGATCCACAGCCGCCAATGCGGGTTACCTGGACATCAAAATGGTACCGGAGCGCCACAACAATGTGAAAGTGCTGCTGCTGATGGATGTGGGGGGCACCATGGACGAGCACATTGCGCGGGTGGAGGAGCTGTTTTCTGCCAGCAAGACCGAATTCAAGCACCTAGAATTCTATTATTTCCACAATTGTGTCTATGACTACATGTGGAAAAACAACCGCCGCCGCTTCAGCGAGAAATTCCCCACCTTGGACATCATTCGCAAGTACAACAAGGACTACAAGCTGATTTTTGTCGGGGATGCAACCATGAGTCCCTACGAGATCCTGCAGCCCGGCGGCAGCGTGGAGTACAACAACGAGGAAGCCGGCGTTGAATGGCTGCAGCGGCTGACCAAGGCTTTTCCTAAGTTTGCCTGGATCAACCCCGAGCCGCAAGGCGTCTGGCAATACCGGCAAAGCATCAGCGTGATTCAACAAATCATGAGCCATCGCATGTACCCGCTGACCCTTCGCGGCCTTGAAGAGGCCATGCGCCTGTTGACCAAATGAAGGCGCCGGGCTGAGGCAGATCGCGACCACCTCATCAGCGCGGTGTCAGAATACCGGGATGATCAGTCGTTGGCGTCCAATTTTGTTGCAGAACGTGCCTGCGCTTGCCGTTCTGGCGGCCTTGCCGGCTCTGTGCCTGGCCCAAGCAACCGTGGCTGCCGGCGCGCCGGCCAGCGATGCGCCCGTCGCCTTTGAACTCGAGATCAGCGCACCACCGGAACTGACCGAACTCCTGTCGCGCCATCTTGAGTTGCAGCGTTATCGCACGCTGACCGATCTGGGTGACACCGAATTACTTCGGCTGCTCACGGCCGCCGAAGAGGACGCCCGCAGGCTCGCAGCCACTCTGGGTTACTTCACACCATCGATTGGCCTAGAACGCGTCGCTACCCCCCTCGGCGCAACACGCCGGATCAAGCTCAGTGTGGCGCCAGGACCGGCCACACTTGTCAAAGCGGTACAAATCGCCTTTATTGGCCCAATCGGGGACGATCCAGCAGCGGCTGCACAGCGGCGGCTCATTGAGAGTGATTGGCGCTTGCGCAGCGGAGCTCGCTTCACACAGGCCGCGTGGGACGCAGCCAAATTGCAGGCGACCCGGCAACTGACGACGCAGCGATATCCCGCCGGCCGCCTTAGCGATAGTCTGGCGGATATCGAGGCCGAAACGGGTAGCGCCCGGTTATCGATCACATTAGATTCTGGGCCGGCATTCAAGTTTGGCACGCTGCGGATCGAAGGTCTGCAGCGGCACGAGGCCGACATGGTGACCCGCATGGCCAATCTCGACCCTGGCAGCGAGTACAGCCTGCCCAAGCTTATCGACGCCCAACAACGGCTCTCCGACAGTGGCTACTTTGATTCGGTATTTCTGTCACTTGACACCTCAGGCGACCCAGCGACAGCCCCAGTGCGGGTCCAGGTGCGTGAATCGCAGCTGCAGAAATTGGTGCTGGGTGTCGGTGCCAGCACCGACGGCGGCGCCAGGCTGTCGGCTGAACACACCCATCACAAGGTGCCTGGAATTGATTGGCGTGCGGTGTCCAAGTTGTCACTCGATCGGGAGACGCGGTCCATTGGTACCGACTTCACCTCGCCACCCGACGACCAGCAAACGCGCTGGGTCATAGGTGCACTGTTGCAGACTCAACATGCCGGCAGCTTTGACGCAAACAGCCAAAGACTGCGATTGGGTCGCAGCCAGATTGGCGAGCGGATCGATCGGAACTATTATTTGCAGTACGACCGCGCCGACACCATCAGCAGCGATGACACCGCGCCAGTGATTGCGCAAACGCTGAGCGTGAACTACGCGCTTGCGCTCCGGAATTTCTCGGGCCTGCCCCTGCCCACGAGTGGCTGGGGACTGGGCGTCGAAATCGGTGGCGGGACCACGCTGGGCAGTGACCGCCAGCCCTTTGCACGGTTGCTGGCGCGCGCCTTGGCGATATTGCCACTGGGGGGAATCGACACCGCCGGAACCGTCCAGGGTGGCTCACGCCTGGCGCTGCGGGCTGAGGGCGGTGCATTGCTGGCCAACGTCAGCGCCACCTTGCCGAGCACCCAGCTGTTCCTTGCTGGAGGCGACAAAAGCGTACGTGGCTATGGCTACCGCGACATCGGTGTGACGCGCGCTGACGGCCAAACCGGAGCCGGGCGCTATTTGGCGCTTGGCAGCGTTGAGTGGCAGCGCCCCATCACGGTTCGAGGCAGCGCGGGGGAATGGGAGGCATCGGTGTTTGTTGACGTCGGCGCTGTGGCTGACACTCCGGCCGAGCTACAAACCAAGTTGGGCAGCGGCGTCGGTCTGCGCTGGAAAAGCCCGGTCGGGCCGCTGCAACTGGACCTGGCCTATGGCCATGTCGTGCAAAACTGGCGCCTGCACCTCAACGTGGGGTTTGCTTTCTGATGAAACTGCTGCGCCTGGTGTGGGCGCTGGTGGCCACCTTCACCGTGGCCTTGCTGGCTTTGGCAACGACGGCGTGGATCTGGAGTGGCACCGCGACCTCCCTCGCCACTGCACTGTCGCTGGCCCAACCTTACCTGCCTGCGGGTCAGACCCTGGCGGTAGATCGGGTCAGCGGCTCGCTGCGCGAGGGTGGCCAGATCGGCACGGTGCGTTGGCAAAACGAGGGCTTGAAGATCGAGGCGACCGACCTGCGCATCGACTGGACCTGGCAAGCCCTGCTCCAGGGGGAACTGAGCCTCAGCAAACTCACAATCCGCACGCTCCGAATTGAAGACCAGCACCCATCGACTCAATCGACCCCACCTGCTGAGCTGCCACTGCCCTTCAAGGTGGACGCGCCTTTCTCGGTAGCCCAACTGGACTGGGTAGGTGCGGTACCACTCCAGTTGCGAGATCTCTCTGGCCACTATAAATTTGATAGCTACAAACATAGACTTGACAAGGGCCAGGTCAAGATTTCCTCTGGAAACTACCAAATGCAGGGCGAGTTACAGGCACGCTCACCGATGACGCTCTCGCTGTCGGCGTCGGGCACCGTCCCTGCGCGCATCCCCGACAGCCAGCGCAGCCTGACACTGAAAGCCGAGGCACAACTCAAAGGTAGCCTAGCGGGGCCAAAAGCCGAGATGACACTCCAGGCCAGCCTGCAGCCGGCGCTGCAGGCCCCTAAGCCAGACCGGCAGTCCGCCAACGCCAACGTCAACGTCAGCGCTCAGATAGAGGCACGTTTGCAGCCCTGGCAGACCCAGCCCATACTGCAGGCCACTGCCAACTGGCAGAGCCTGGACCTGTCAGCCTTATGGCCGCAGGCGCCGCATACCCAATCCAGCGGACGCGCCATAGTCGTACCGCAAGGCGCTGGCTGGCGGGCCGATGTCAAACTGGATAACAGGCGCAGTGCGGCGCTGGACCAGCAGGGCCTGCCGCTCGAGAAGCTCGCGCTGGTCGCCCTTTACCGCGACACCGGCTGGACCATTGAGTCTCTGCTGGCCGACGGTGCGGGGGGTCAGCTGGAGGGCCGTGGCAGCTTCACGACCCCCTCCACTCAGGCTGGTACGGCACCCACATGGCGGGGGGCAGCGACGCTGCGCGGCATCAACCCGCAGGCCTTGCACTCGCGACTGGTCGCCGGTACCGTGGACGGCGAGCTGACCCTGTCACAGTCACTGGCCGGACTGGCCTTTGACGCGCAGCTTAAGGCTCGACCAGGAAAACCGCCTGTCAACAGCACCATCGGCCAGATCAGTCAGCGATTCACAGCGCTGAGCGCTGAAGGCCTCTGGAAGGCGCCGCTGCTGCAATTGAACCGACTCGATCTGCGCACTGACGACGCCCGGCTGGAAGGGCAAGGCCAGTTTCACACCCAGACGCAAGCCGCTCAGGGCCGACTGCAATTGACCAACCCAGGAGGCAGTGCCAGGCTGGCCGGGGCGCTGAGCAGCAACGCTGGTGGCGGCGACTTGAGCGTGCGAGTCACCGACGCTGCCCTTGCCGCGCGCTGGCTGTCGCGCTGGCCAGCGGTGCCGTCGGCCGTCCTGAATTTGCCCAGTGCTGGCGAGCTGACGGTGGAAGGCCAGTGGAAAGGTGGCTGGGAGAGGCTGGGTCGCGACCTGCAACTGACGCTAGCCTTGCGGGTGCCGCGCCTTGAACTTCGCAACACCGACACTGCGGTACCCCACTGGCGCTTGCAAGACTGGCAGGCCGACCTGAGCGGTCCCCTCAACGCTCTGAGCCTAAACGCACGCGGGCGGCTTGACAGTGGCGGGCAGCGCATTGAGCTGCAGACCCGGGGCCGCGCTGCGCACTTGGCCCCGGAGCATTGGCAGTTCCAACTGGACCAGCCCACCATCACGCTGCAGAATCCGGCTCTGCCTGGACGCTGGGTTTTACAGGCCAATCAAGGCCCTACCCTGGACTGGCGTCACGACAACCAGATTGATACCTTGGCGCTGTCGGCTGGAAGCCTTGAACTCAGTGGGCCAACACCCGGTAGCGCTAAGATCTTGTGGCAGCCCGCGCAGTGGTCCCGTGCCAGCGCGTCGGCACTGGCACGGGCTGATTGGCGCAGCGAGGGCCGGGTTGAAGGCCTGCCGCTGGGCTGGCTGGAGTTGCTGGGACAAACCCAGATTGCCAACCTGGGCCTGCGTGGGAACCTGCTGTTTGGCGGGCAGTGGGAGACGCGCGGTGGCGACAGACCGCAATTCAATGCCAGCCTGACCCGCAGCAGCGGCGACCTGCAGTTGCTGGCAGAAGAAGTCCCCTTTGGCACCCTGAGCACCGTGGGCAACCTTAATGCAGGCGTGAAGGATGCCAGCGTGCAACTGCGGATTGACGCTGAGCAGCTCAAATTGCAATTGAACTGGGACAGCGAGCGTGCTGGGCAAGCGCAGGCCGCCATTGAAAGCCGACTCCAAAGCGGCCCCACGGGCTGGCGCTGGCCGGGCGAGGCACCCCTGAGCGGCAGCCTTAAGGTGCAGTTGCCGCCTGTGGGGGCCTGGTCGCTACTGGCGCCGCCCGGTTGGCGACTGCGCGGCACCTTGAATGCCGATGCCACTTTGTACGGAACCCTTGAGGCGCCGCTGTGGCGCGGCAATTTCACTGCACAGGATCTGGCCGTGCGGTCCGTGGCCGATGGCGTTGACTTCAGCGAAGGCCAATTGCGGGTACGACTGGACGGGCAGAGCCTGGACATTGAAGAATTTACCCTGCAAGGTGCGCCACTGGCTGACAGCAGCGGAGGCACGGTCAAGGTGACCGGCAGCGTGCGCTGGCCAATGACCGATGGCTCTCCCACGGCGCCACTGCTGAGCCGATTACGCGTGGCGCTGGTGGCCGAGGCTCGCGGCCTGAGGGTCAGTGCCCGTGTCGACCGCCGGCTGGTGGTCTCGGGCCAGCTCAAGACAAATCTTGACGCAGACCAACTGACCTTGCGCGGCACGCTCACGGCCGATCAGGCGCTGTTCATCCTGCCCGAGGACAGCGCACCCCAACTCGGTGAGGACGTTCAGGTGCGCCGCCCGCGTAAACCGGTGGGTCCTGAGACCGCCCTCAAAGCCTCAGCCAGCCTGCGGGTACGGCCAGACGTGCTGCTCACCTTGGATTTAGGCCAGGATTTCCAGGTTCGTGGGCGCGGCCTGAGTACCCGGGTGGCTGGCAGTGTCACCCTGCGCAATGCCAACGAACGCAGCCTGGCGCCCCTGCTGCGCGGTGAATTGCGTACGGTGCAGGGCAGCTACAAGGCCTACGGGCAACAGCTCGACATTGAAGGCGGCCTGCTGCGTTTTACCGGCCCCTTTGACAACCCAGGGCTGGACATTCTGGCGATCCGGCCCAACCTGCAGCAGCGGGTCGGCGTGCAGATCACCGGTACTGCCGTGGCACCGGTGGTGCGTCTGTATGCCGAACCCGAGCTGCCCGAGGCCGAAAAACTGGCTTGGTTGGTGCTCGGTCGCGGTGCCGGTACCGGTGGCACCGAGGCAGCGGTTTTGCAGCAAGCCGCCTTGGCCCTGCTGGGCGGCACGGGACGGGGCTTGCCCGGCAGCCTCGGGCAAGCCTTGGGCCTGGACGAAGTGACCATGCGTGGCAGCATCAACAACGCCGACGGCACCGCCACCGGCGCGTCGGTCACACTGGGCAAACGCTTGTCGCGCGACTTCTATGTGGCCTACGAGCGCAGTCTGGCCGGCACACTGGGCACGCTCTACGTCTTTTTTGACCTGTCGCGCCGCCTGACGCTGCGCGCGCAAACCGGCGAACAAAGCGCGGTCGACCTGATTTTTACGCTGCGTTACGACTGAGTAGGCGCTCAAACACCCGCCGTACGCCCCGCCCCTAGAATACCGCTTCACTGCCGCCGTAGTTCAATGGATAGAACGAGCGCCTCCTAAGCGCTAGATATGGGTTCGATTCCCGTCGGGGGCGCCAAGCAATGAGCTGACAGCAGGGCCAGTGTTAGCATGGACACATGGCAAACAACCCGATGGATTCCACGCAAGACTCGGCTGGATCGGCTCTGGCAAACCCCTCGTTTTCAGAGACGGATCAGGTGTTCGAGAGCGCCGCCGAAATATTTCGTGTCATGTCGGCGCCGATGCGGCTCAAGATCATCAGCAGCCTTTGCCATGGCGAAAAAAACGTGGGCGAGTTGTTGGGGGAAATCAACACCACACAACCCAATATGTCACAGCATCTCAATACCCTGTACAAAGCGGGTGTGTTGGGCAAACGACGCGACGGCGTACAGATTTTTTACCGCATCGTGAACGACCGTGTGGTCAGCCTCTGCCGAGCCGTCTGCACTCAGGTCGCCATTGAGTCGGCTTGACCGAGCGACAAAATAGGCCAGCCTGCGGGTTTGTACGGAGTGCGTGGCCGTGGTCTTGAGCAAATAATTCTAGCCAGACATAAGCCATCATTGATTTATTTGTCCGGGTCGGCCGGACGACCATCAGGAGTCCCTATGACCACACCCTTCCGGCTCATGGCCGCCACCACTTTGTTCTGGATTAGCCAGGTTGCGTGGGCACAGGTTGACGCCTTGCAACTGCGCAGTTGGGCGGCGGCCTGCGCCAATTGTCATGGCACGCTGGGCATTGCACAGCCTGGCATGGAGTCCCTGGCCGGGGTGCCCAAGGATGATCTTCAGAAAAAAATGATGGATTTCAAGGCCGGCCGCAAACCCGCAACCCTGATGCACCAGATCAGCAAAGGCTACACCGACGAGCAAATTGAGCAGTTGGCCGGCTACTTTGCCGCGCTCAAGAAATAAGCAGTCCATCAGCAGCACAGGGGTACAGCATGCAACGTCGTCAATTGATCCAAACTGCCGCCTACGGCACGGTACTCGGCGCTTCCGGTGTTGGCTCCGCCTTTGCCAACACCAGCTCACAAAGTGGGCCTAAAGTGGTGGTGGTGGGTGGCGGCTATGGCGGCGCTACGGCCGCTAAATATGTACGGATGTGGTCGGACCAGCAGATCAACGTGACCCTGGTCGAGCCCAATGCTGCTTTTGTCTCCTGCCCCATATCCAACCTGGTGCTTGGCGGCAGCAAGACCATGGCCGACATCACTTCGTCCTATGACAACCTGAGTAAGCGCCATGGCGTGACCGTGGTCCGCGACATGGTCACCAGCATCGACCCCGACAAACGCACCGTGCGCTTGGCAGGAGGCAGCGAGTTGCCCTACGACCGCCTGATCCTCTCGCCCGGCGTGGATTTCATGATGGATGGGCTGCCCGGCATGGCCAAGACCGGCGCGCAAGAGCAGGTTTTGCACGCCTGGAAGGCCGGGCCCCAGACGCTGGCGCTGCGCCAACAACTTGAGGCCATGCCTGACGGCGGCGTTTACGCGCTGACCATTCCATTGGCCCCCTACCGCTGCCCACCCGGCCCGTATGAGCGGGCCTGTCAAGTCGCGCATTACTTCAGCAAAGCCAAGCCTAAAAGCAAGGTGCTGGTGCTTGATGCCAACGATGACGTCACATCCAAAGGGCCCTTGTTCAAGAAGGCCTGGGCTGAGCGTTACCAGGGCATTATTGAATACCGCCCCAAACATGTGCTGACCGATGTGGACGTGGCTGCCAGCACGCTGAAATTCGAGTTCAACGATGACATTAAGGCCAATGTGCTCAATGTGGTGCCGCCCATGCGTGCCGGCGACATTGCGGTCAAGACCGGACTGGCTACAGCAAACCGGCGCTGGTGCGAGGTCGACTTCCTGACGCACGAATCCAAGGCGGCCAAAAATATCCATGTGATTGGCGACTCTATCCAGGTTGCGCCTGCCATGCCCAAGTCCGGCCACATGGCCAATCAGCACGGCAAGACCTGTGCGGCTGCAGTGGTGGCGCTCTTGACAGGCAAGCAGCCCAACACGCTGCCGATCTACAACAACACCTGCTACAGCTTTGTCAGCGACGAGGACGTGGTGCATGTGGCCAGCGTGCACCGCTATGACGCAGCCCAAAAAACCATGCTGACCGTGCCGGGTTCGGGCGGCGTATCCAGCGCAGCCAATGAGCTCGAAGGGCGCTACGCGATGGCATGGGCCTACAACATCTGGGCCGACACACTAGCCTGAACCCCGTAGACCGCATTCCGCTTAAGCCCAGGCTCTCCGTGTCGCCCGCCAGATACGCGACTTTGCTGGTAGCGCTGTTGACGGGCCTCGTCAGTGGCGCTGCGCTGGCGCAGGCCCAAGCCGATGAGGCCCGCGCGCGCAAGATCGTGGCCGGCGTGTGCTTTGTTTGCCATGGTGTTGAAGGTGATGCGGCCAGCGAGGTGTTTCCCCGGCTGGCCGGGCAGCACTGGGAATACACGGCCAAACAACTGGACAATTTCAAGTCCGGCAAGCGTAAGAGCACCGCGATGGCCGCCATGGTGGCCAAATTGACCGCGAACGAGATGGACGCGCTGGGCCGCTATTTTGAAAAGATGCCCGTGACGCCAGAGCCCCCAAAAGAAGCCGCCCTTGCAGCCAAAGGCCGCGATCTCTACCTCCAGGGCAACCCCAACAGTGGCGTGCCGGCCTGCGCCTCCTGCCACGGGTCCGCCGCGCTGGGCACCGCCGCCCTGCCCCGGCTGGCGAGCCAATATGCTGGCTACCTCGAAACCCAACTCAAACAGTTCAACAGCCGCGAGCGCACCAATGACAACGCGGTGATGCACACCATCGTCAGCAAAATGACCCCGCTGGAGATGGCAGCCGTGGCGCAGTACCTGGCCGGTCAGTAGCCTTGCGCCAACGCAAGCTCTGCACAGCCGAGCCATGTACCCTAGTCTGACCATGTCCAACTCCGACTCCTCGTACATCTGGTGCCGCGCTGCGGCCACAAACTTCAACCGCAGCAGGCCTTACGGCGTGCGAGCGATGCATTGGCTGGCCAGCTTGCTGGCGCTGGGCTGGGCCGGTGCCGGCCTGGCACAGACAGCCAACGAAGTGACGCCGGTGCGGCTGACCCCCTCGGTCTGGTACGTGCAGGGTCTCACGGCGCTGGGCTCGCCGGCCAATCAAAATTTCATTTCCAACGCTGGATTCATCGTCACCGGGCAGGGCGTCGTGGTGATTGATGCCCTGGGCTCACCGGCCCTGGCGCAGCAGCTGGTGGCGGCCATCCGCAAGATCACGCCGCAGCCGATCACCCACGTGATCGTGACCCATTACCACGCTGATCACGTTTATGGGTTGCAGGTCTTCAAGGCGCTGGGCGCCCGCATTCTGGCCCATGGCTCGGCCCGCAACTACCTGAACTCCGACACCGCACGGCTGCGTCTGCAGGCCTCGCGCCAGGAACTGGCGCCCTGGATCGACGCCAACACGGCGCTTGTCGAGGCTGACGAGTGGCTGGACACCGAGCGCGAATTCAAGATCGGTGAGATACAGCTTCACATCAAGCACGTCGGGCCCGCTCACACGCCCGAAGACCTGGTTGTCTACCTGCCGCAACAGAAGCTGCTATTTGCGGGCGACCTGGTGTTTCGGGCCCGCATTCCCTTTGTCGGCCAGGCCGACAGCCGTCGCTGGATTGCTGCACTTGACGACCTGCTGGCACTGGATGCCCGGGTCATCGTGCCCGGGCATGGCCCGGTGTCCGAGTCGGCCCGCGAGGACATGCAACTCACCCGCGACTACTTGGGCTACCTGCGTAGCGCCATGGGCCAGGCCGCGAAAAACATGGATCCTTTCGAAGAAGCCTATGCGGCGACCGACTGGAGCCGCTTTGAGGCACTCCCCTTGTTTCGGCTGGCCAACCGCATGAACGCCTACAACACCTACTTGCTGCTAGAGCAGGAGAACTGATGACCCAAACCCGCAACTTACGCACGGCAACACCGGTGGCCAGGCGAAGCCTGCTGTTAGGTGGGGCATTGGCACTGGCCACCGGCGCAAGCCAGGGGGCGGAGGTGACTCTGCCATTGGCGCACGCCTTCCCGCAGCATTTGGCCGCTGCACTGGCGCGCGGCCTGCCCCTGACCGTGATGGTGAGCCTGCCAGGCTGCCCTTTTTGCAAGGTCGTGCGCGACAGCCATTTGGCGCCACTGCTGCGCGAGCAGGCGGTGGCGGTGGTGCAGGTTGACATGGGCAGCACCCTGCCCTTTCTGGGCGCCCAAGGCCAGGCGGGCACCCATGCCGAGCAAGTCCGTCGATGGGGCGTCAAGGTAGCGCCAGCGCTGCTGTTCTTTGGCCGCCAGGGTAACGAGGTGGCCGAGCGGCTGGTCGGCGCCCTGCTGCCCGACTTCTATGGCGCCTATTTGGCGCAAAGGCTGGAAACAGCCCGGCGGTCGCTGGCCTGAGCGCCCTCAACGCTTTCGCTAAAGCCAGCGAGGATCACTGCCTCGCCTCCTAGGTAAAACCCCTATTGGAAATTTTTCTATAGTTCCTTATATTCGAACTTATTGATATAAAGAGCGATCAAGACTTCGACCACGAGGGCTTGACGACAAAGGACATAGATTGAACACAAACGACATGAGCGCCGGGCGCCTGGTCCGCGCACCAGAGGGGTTTCTGGGGCCCGAGGGGATACGCACCGTGTTCAGCCAGGCTCGTGCCGGGCGTCGTGACTTTATTCGCGGTGCGCTGGCCGCTGCGACAAGCGCCGCAGCCTCGCTGGCAGTGGCCCAGTCCAACCCGGTGCCCACCGCTGGTGGCGACCCCAACATACTCAACCTGCCTGAGCACAGCAAGGGGCTGGGCCAGGGTGTCGCCACCGACGGCTACGGAAAACCGTCGCGCTTCGAATCAAATCTGCAGCGCCGTCAAAGCCCGGGCCTGACGCAAACCACCCAATCGTCCGTGTCATTTGCACCGCTGCAGTCGATGTTTGGCATCGTCACGCCCAGCGGGCTGCATTTTGAGCGGCACCACCAGGGCTGGTGGGACATCGACCCGTCGCGCCACCGTCTCATGGTCAATGGCTCGGCGCCTGACATGGTGGCCAAGCCCCAGGTGTTCACGGTGGACGAGATCATGCGTCTGCCCAGCGTCTCGCGCTTTCACTTCATCGAATGCGGCGCCAACACCGGCATGGAGTGGGGCAATGTGGCCGTGCCTACTGCCCAGTACAGCCACGGCATGTTGTCCTGCAGCGAGTTCACCGGTGTGCCCCTGATCACACTGCTGGAAATGGCCGGCGCTGACCTGAAAAAAGGCAAATTTGTGCTGGCCGAAGGTGCGGACGGCTCTTCCTTGACGCGAACCATTCCGTTGAGCCAGGTTCTGAGTGGCGAGGTGCTGGTGGCCTATGGCCAGAACGGTGAGATGCTGAGGCCCGAAAACGGCTACCCGCTGCGGCTGGTGGTGCCCGGTGCGCAGGGCGTCAGTTGGGTCAAGTACCTGCGGCGCATCGAGCTGGGCGACAAGCCCTATGCCACCAAAGACGAAGCCGTTCATTACATCGACCTGATGCCTGACGGCCTGCACCGGCAATACACCAGCATCCAGGAGTGCAAGAGCGTCATCACCACACCCTCGGGCGGACAGGTGTTGCTGGACCGGGGCTACTACAACATCACTGGCCTGGCCTGGTCAGGACGCGGCAAGGTGGCCAGGGTTGATGTCTCTGTGGACGGCGGGCGTAACTGGCGGGCGGCCCGGTTGGAGACGCCGGTACTGAGCAAATGCCTGACCCGCTTCAACCTGGACTGGGTCTGGGACGGCAAGCCAGTGATCCTGCAAAGCCGGGCCAGTGACGGCACCGGCTATGTGCAACCCAGCTACCGTCAGAACCGGGCGGTGCGTGGCACGCGCTCGATTTACCATAACAATTCGATCCAGTCGTGGCTGGTGCAGGAGAACGGCGAGGTGAAAAATGTTCAGCTGTCGTGACCTCGGGCTGGCCCTGGCCAGCCTGGCCTGCGCGCTGGGCGTGATGGCCGGGCCGACCGCCAGCGCCGACAAATACCCCGGGGTGGGCCGGGCTGCTACGCCCTCTGAAATCGCAGCGTGGGACATCGACGTTCGGCCAGACTTTAAAGGCCTTCCACCTGGCTCGGGCTCGGTCGCGCAGGGGCAGGATGTCTGGGAGGCCAAATGCGCCTCCTGCCATGGTGTGTTCGGCGAATCCAACCAGGTCTTCAACCCCCTGGTGGGCGGCACCACGGAACAGGATGTGAAGACCGGCCGTGTGGCGCGCCTAACTGATCCGGCCTATCCCAGCCGCACCACGCTGATGAAGGTGGCCACACTGTCGACGCTATGGGACTACATCAGCCGAGCCATGCCCTGGAACCAACCCAAATCGCTGACCCCGGACGAGGTCTATGCCGTCACAGCCTACCTGCTTAATCTGGGCAATGTGGTGCCAGACAACTTCACCCTGTCTGACCGCACCATGGCCGAGGCCCAGGCTCGTTTGCCCAACCGGCTGGGCATGAGCACAGCCCACGCCCTGTGGCCAGGCCAGGAATTTGGCGGTAAGGTCAAACCCGATGTGGCCAGCACGCGCTGCATGCGCGACTGTGAAAGCGCAGTTGCTGTGGCCTCAGCCCTGCCCGATTTCGCTCGTAACCAGCACGGCAACCTGGCCGAACAGAATCGCCACGTTGGCCCCCAGCGCGGCGCTGACACCAGCCAGCCAGAAGCAAAGCCCGGCGCCGCGCCATCTTCGCCGTCGCCGTCGCCACCGGTGGCCAAGGTTGCTATGACCGAAGCCAAATCAGCGCTGGCGCTGGCCAGCAAGAACGCGTGCACCGCCTGCCATGGCTTGGCGCAAAAGATTGTTGGGCCGTCATTTGCCGATATCGGGAAAAAATACCCCGGACAGATAGACTACTTGGCAGCCAAGATCAAATCCGGTGGTGTCGGTATATGGGGACCGATCCCGATGCCGGCGCAGGCCCTCAGCGAGGCCGATGCCAAAACCCTGGCGAGCTGGCTGGCCGCTGGGGCTGGCCGGTGAAGGCACTTCACCCGCATTCATGTTTACTTAAGGAGACGACCATGCAAACCCGTCGCAAGACACTCCAGCACAGCGCCATCGTGGCCGGACTGCTGGCAGCCACCGGGCTGTTCCCTGGCCATGCCCTGGCCTTCAACGCCAAGGCCTTTGACGCCAAAACCATGAGCGATGCGCTCAAGGCACTGGGTGCTGCAGCGCCCACAGAGAGCAAGGATGTGGCCATCATCGGCCCCGACATTGCCGAGAACGGCGCAGTGGTGCCCCTGGGTGCGAGCACCACCTTGGCCGGCGTCAAGCAGTTGCTGATTCTGGTGGAGAAAAACCCCAGCGCCCTGGTCGCCGCCTTTAACCTGACGGACAGCGTCGACGCCAACATCGCGGCGCGGGCCAAGATGGGCCAGTCCTCCGACGTGTACGCCGTGGCCATCATGAACGATGGCCGCGCGCTATTTGCCAAAAAAGAAGTCAAGGTCACGCTGGGCGGCTGCGGCGGCTAATCCACCAGCCGACACCAGCCAACATCAGCCTGACCCTCAACCTCAAACCCATCACTTAGGAGCCCAATATGGCAGATCCGATGCGCATTCGCGCCCAAGCAGCAGGCGGCAACGCCACCGTTCGTGTGCTCATGGCCCACGAGATGGAAACCGGCCAACGCAAGGATGCGGCTGGCAAGATCATCCCAGCCTGGCACATCACCGATGTCACGGCCACCCACAACGGCAAAACCGTGCTCACCGCCGAATGGGGCCCGGCCGTGGCCAAGAACCCGTTCCTGCAATTCAACGTTAAGGGCGCCAAGGCCGGCGACAAGATCAGCGTCAACTGGAAAGACAACCGGGGTGACAGCCGCACTGACGAGGCCACGGTCTCGTAAGCCACCTGGTGCGCGCGTGACCCGCGCTGTCACCCTGCCACCCTAACAATGAGGAGAGAAACCATGAGACGTGTCCCAACATTTGCCGTCGCCCTGCTGCTGGCCTGGGCCAGCCTGAGCGCCTGGGCCCAAAAGACCGCTGCCGACGGCATTGCCGAGTACCGGGCGATGCTGGCCGACGGCAACCCGGCCGACCTGTTTGAAGCCAAGGGTGAAGGCCTGTGGAAGCTAGCCCGTGGCCCTAAAAACGCCTCACTGGAAAAGTGCGACCTGGGCAAGGGCCCGGGCGTGGTCAAGGGTGCCTTTGTGGAGCTCCCGCGTTACTTTGCCGACACGCAAAGAGTGCAGGATATGGAGTCCCGTCTGCTGACTTGCATGGAAACACTTCAAGGCTTCAATGCGTCTGAAATCGCCAATACAGCATTTGGCCGCGGCGAGCAAGTCAACCTGACGGCGCTGACGGCCTTCATTTCGGCGGAGTCACGCGGCATGGCCTTCAACCTGCCCCACAACACGGTGCAGGAAAAAACCATGTACGAGGTCGGTAAACGCCTGTTTTTTGCGCGCAGTGGCACGCATGATTTTTCCTGCTCGTCATGCCACGGCGAAGACAACAAACGCATCCGGCTGCAGGACTTGCCCAATTTGACCCAAAACCCGGGCGCCGGCAGTGGCTTCGGCGCCTGGCCGGCCTACCGCGTCTCCAACGGCCAGATGTGGAGCATGCAACTGCGCCTGAACGACTGCTACCGGCAGCAGCGCTTCCCCTACCCGCTCTTTGGCAGCGATGCCACCATCGCTCTGGGCATGTACCTGGGCGTCAACGGCAAGGGTGGCGAGTCCATCGCGCCCGCCATCAAACGCTAAGGAGACACGACCATGCCAAAGACCTATGCCTATGCCGCCGCAAGCGCCTGCCTCTTCTTGAGCGCCTGCGCCTCCGTCCCGTCCAGCGCCGAACTGGACAAACTCACCGACGCCATCATCAAGGCCTCGTTCCGCGATGAAAGACTGGTCAAAGTGGACCGATTGATTCAGGACGACGCCAACCGCGAATGCAGCGCGGCCGACGTGGCGGGCAAGCCCATTGAGGAGGCCCTGCGTGCCAGCATCGAATCTGCCAACATGAAAGCCATCAAATGGCCGTCCGACGGCAAGTTCATAGGCGACTGGCGCGAGGGTGAAAAAATCGCTCAGAGCGGGCGCGGGCTGACTTGGACCGATGACGCCAGCCAAGCCAACGGTGGCAACTGCTACAACTGCCACAAGATCGATCAAAAGGAAATTTCATACGGCACCATTGGCCCCAGCCTGCACAACTACGGCAAGCTGCGCGGCATCACCGACCCGAACAGCGCCACGGCCAAACCGATTGTCGAATACACCTGGGGCAAGATCTGGAACGCCAAGGCCTACAACGCCTGCTCCAACATGCCGCGCGCTGGCCATGCTGGCATCCTGAACGAAGCCCAGGTCCGCCACGTGGTCGGGCTGCTGCTGGACCCGAAATCGCCTGTCAACCAGTAGGCACCTTCGCCACCGGACCCGCCACACGACCCGCCGCCTGTACCCGATGCCGATGCCGATACCATGAACCTCACCAAACGGGAATTTTTGCAAGTGCTGGGGGCTGGCACCATGGCCGGCATGGGCCTGGCACGGCATGCGGGGGCCGACGCGGCCACGGCGTCCGAGGCGCTGTATGACGTTCCGCGCTTCGGCACGGTGTCGTTTCTGCACATGACCGACTGCCACGCACAGCTCAAGCCCATTTACTTCCGCGAACCCAACGTCAACCTGGGCTTTGGCAGCATGAAGGGGCAGTTGCCGCACCTAGTGGGCGAGCACCTGCTGCGGACCTGCGGCGTACAAGCTGGCACGGCGCAAGCCCACGCGCTCACCTACCTCGACTTTGAGCAGGCGGCGCAGCGCTACGGCAAGGTGGGCGGTTTTGCGCACCTGGCCACGCTGGTCAAACGCGTGAAGGCCAGCCGCCCTGGGGCGATGCTGCTGGACGGCGGCGACACCTGGCAGGGTTCGGCCACCGCCTTGTGGACCCGGGGCCAGGACATGGTGGAGGCCTGCAAACTGCTGGGCGTCGACCTGATGACCGGCCACTGGGAGTTCACGCTGGGCATGGAACGGGTCACCGAGATTGTCGAGAAAGAGCTGGCTGGCAAGATCGAATTCATCGCGCAGAACGTCAAGACCAACGATTTCGGTGACCCGGTGTTCAAACCCTATGTCATGCGCACCATCAACGGCGTGCCCTGCGCGATCATCGGCCAGGCTTTCCCGTACACGCCGATTGCCAACCCGCGCTACATGATGGCCGACTGGGGCTTCGGCATCCAGGAAGAGAACCTGCAAAAAACCGTGGACGAGGCGCGTGCCAAAGGCGCGCAAGTGGTGGTGCTGCTCTCGCACAATGGCATGGATGTGGACCTGAAACTCGCCGGCCGGGTCACTGGCATCGACGCCATCCTGGGCGGCCATACCCATGACGGCATGCCGGTGGCCAGCGTCATTAGCAACCGAGGTGGCAAAACACTGGTGACCAACGCCGGCTCCAACAGCAAGTTTCTGGGCGTGCTGGATTTTGAGGTGAGCGGCGGCCGGGTGGCCGATTACCGCTACCGCCTGTTGCCGGTGTTCGCCAATATGCTGCCTGCTGACCCGGCCATGGAGGCGCTGATCACCCGCGTGCGCGCGCCGTTTGAAGCCCGCCTGGCCGAGCCCCTGGCGGTCAATGAAGGCTTGCTGTACCGACGCGGCAACTTCAATGGCACAGGCGACCAACTGCTGCTCGACGCCCTGATGGAGGTGCAAGGGACCGACATCGCCTTCTCGCCCGGCTTTCGCTGGGGCACCACCCTGCTGCCGGGCCAGACCATCACGCGCGAATGGCTCATGGACATGACCGCCATCACCTACCCGTACACCACGCTGACCAGCATGACGGGCAGCACCATCAAGACCATCCTTGAAGACGTGGCCGACAACCTCTTCAACCCCGACCCCTACTACCAGCAGGGTGGCGACATGGTGCGGGTGGGCGGCCTCAGCTACCGCTGCGACCCACAAGCTACCGCCGGCCGGCGCATTGACGACCTGCGCCTAGGTGGCCGGGCGCTCGAGGCCGACCGCAGCTACAGGGTAGCAGGCTGGGCCCCGGTGTCGGAAGAAGCTAAGCAGACCGGGGGCAAGCCGATCTGGGACCTGGTGGAGCCCTGGCTCAAGTCCAAGGGCCGGATTGCGGCACGCCAGCTCAACCTGCCCCAGGTGTCGGGCCTGGACGGCAACCCCGGCGCAGCCTGAGGCGAATCAGAGCCGATCGTGTCGCGGTTTGGCCGGACGCAGGGTGCGGCTGAGTAACAGCACCGGCAGCAGCCCGACCAGCACCAGCGCCAAAGCCGGCAGAGCCGCCTCGCCCAGGCGCTCGTCGCGGGCCAGCTGATAAGCCACCACCGCCAGCGTGTCGCTGTTAAACGGCCGCAGCACCAGCGTGGCGGGCAGCTCCTTCATCACATCCACAAAAACGAGCAGCGTGGCCGCCGCCACCGAACGCTTGAGCAGAGGCCAGTGGACCCGCGTCAGCAAGGCCGCGTCGCGGGTCCCCAACATGCGGGCCGAATCGTCAAAGCTGGTGGGGATACGGGCGTAACCGCTCTGCACCGACTGCAGTGCCACCGCGCTAAAGCGCACCAGGTAGGCCCAAACTAGCCCAAAAGAGGTGGCCGTAAGGAGGTAGCCCACGCCGCTCTCAGGCGCCATGACCTGCAGCCAGCCCACCGGCAGCAGCAGGCCGACCACCAGCACCGCCCCCGGCACGGCGTAGCCCAGACCGACCATCTGCACCGCCAGCCGCGCCGGCAGGTCTGGGCGACGGCGCAGCTTGAAGGCCAGCAGCAGCGCCAGCGACACGGCGAGCACGGCACTGATCGCACCCAGGCGCAGGCTGTTGAGCGACCAGCCTACAAACTGCGCCCAAGGCAGGGCAACGCCATCGGCCAGCAAGGGGCGCAACATGAACAGCACTGGCAACACAAACCCCATCAGCACCGGCAGCCCGCAGACCAGCCAGGCCAGGCCCAGTGCAGAACCCCGCAGTGGCACCGGCCGGGCATCCAGCACGTCCACCCGCCCGCCGCGGGTCAGGGCAAAACGCAGCCGGCTTTGCGCGCGACGCTCCAGCATCAGCAGCAGCGCCACCAGCAGCAGCAGCAAGGTCGCCAGCTGGGCTGCTGCGATCCGGTTGTCCATGGCCAGCCAGGCCTTGTAGATGCCCGCGCTGAAGGTCTGGATGCCAAAGTAGCTGGCCACACCAAAGTCAGCCAAGGTCTCCATCAGGGCCAGGGCCGCCCCGGCAGCCACCGCCGGCCGTGCCAAGGGCAGGGCCACTTCCAGAATGCGTCGGCGCAGCGGCGCGCCCAGCAGGCGTGCTGCCTCCATCAAATGGGAGGCTCTTTCGCCCAACGCGGTCCGGGCCAGCAGATACACATAGGGGTAGAGCGTGAAGATAAAGACCCAGGCGGCGCCACCCAAGCTGCGCACTTCAGGGAACACCCGACCCTGCAGCCCCAAGTTGGCGCGCAGGGCGGTCTGCAGCGGCCCGCTGAATTGCAAGGCATCGGTGTAGGCGTAGGCCACCACATAGGCCGGCATGGCCAGCGGCAGCAGCAAAGCCCACTCCAAGGTGCGCCGCCCCGGAAACTCGAACAGGGTCACCGCCGCCGCCGCTGTCAGTCCGACCAGCACCACCCCAAAACCCACCAGCAGGCACAGCCAAAGCGTGGTCAGGGCGTAATCGGGCAAGACGGTCGCCGCCATCTCGCGCAGGATTTGCGCTGCCGCAGCGCCGCCGTCGCTTCCGGGCAACCAGGCGGCGAGCACACTCAGCACCGGCAGCAGGAACAGCAGGACCAACAGCAGGAACAAGGCTTGGCGCAGACGGCCCAGCGGGCGAAGGGGCATGGCGGGGGCAATCACGCAGTTTGTAAATGAGAATTGTAAGCATCTACAATGAAACGCATGTTCCTAGAGGTGTCCCAACTCAGCGTGACTTACCCAGGCGGCCGCCAGGCGGCCGTTCAGCAGGTGTCATTTGGGCTGCATGCCGGAGACATCGGCGTGCTGATCGGGCCCTCGGGTTGCGGCAAGACCACCCTGTTGCGAGCTGTGGCCGGGCTGGAGCCGGTCTCACGAGGCCAGATCCAGTTGGCCGGCCAGGTGGTCAGCAGCGCCGGCCTGACACTGGCCCCCGAAGCCCGCCAAATCGGCATGGTGTTTCAGGATTACGCCTTATTCCCCCATCTGGATGTGGCCGGCAACGTCGGCTTCGGCATCGCACACCTTCCGCGCACGGAGCGTGCTGCGCGGGTGGCCGAGGTGCTGGCGTTGGTGGGGCTGGCCGGCCAGCAGCAGCGGTATGCGCATGAGCTCTCAGGGGGCCAGCAGCAGCGGGTGGCCCTGGCCCGCGCCCTCGCACCCAGACCCCGCCTGCTGCTGCTGGACGAGCCTTTCTCGAACCTCGACGTGGACCTGCGCGAGCGACTGGCGCATGAGGTCCGCAGCATTCTGAAAGCCGCCAACACCACCGCGCTGTTTGTGACGCACGACCAGCTGGAAGCCTTTGCCATTGGCGACACCATCGGGGTGATGCACCAAGGCCAGTTGCACCAGTGGGACGACGCCTACACCCTGTACCACCGACCGGTCTCGCGCTTTGTCGCTGAGTTCATCGGCCACGGCGTGTTTGCGCCCGCCACCATCCGTGAGATCGACCAGCATGTGGTGGTGCAAACCCCGCTGGGTGACCTGACCGACGTGGCCGAATGCCCTTTGCCGGGCGCCTTTGCTGAAGGCGCTTGCGATGTGCTGCTGCGCGCCGACGACATCGTGCACGACGACGACGCCCCGGTCAAAGCCCAGATCACACGCAAGGCCTTCCGGGGTGCCGATTTTCTGTACACCCTGCGCTTGGCCAGCGGCGAAGCGGTGATGGCCCATGTGCCCAGCCACCACGACCACAAAATCGGCGAGTGGATCGGCATCCGAGCCCAGGTCGACCACGTGGTCACCTTCAACCGCCTCTGCCCCGCCACCGGCGGCAAACTCTGCCACCTGCCCTGCGACCTGGCCTGTGCACACGCCCCCACGGCTGGCGCGCCGGCAACCTTGCCTCAGCGTTAGCGCACAGCCCCCAGGTCGTCATACCCGCGCAGGCCCTCAGCTCGTCATACCAGTTCGACCCACCGGTCGTCATACCCGCGCAGGCGGGTATCCATGCTTTTTGCTACAATTTAGATAGCTACCACCCTATATGCAGCAGGGGCTAGAGGCCTATTTTCTATAAATTTTTGATCTGCTTCCACGCCCCTGGTCCCACGCGGCTACCAGGGCTGGCCCGCCGGGCGTCCGTGGCGCCTGGCCTGCGTGCTCGCGGTTTCTGGGACGGGCGCGTTACCACGCTTGCATCAACACCACAATAGTCAGCCAACTCTGTGGGCAACCGCGAATGAGCTCCGGCCTGTCGCCACAGCCACCCGACAGGCTAGCCAGCAACTTGGGTTCGCAAGTGGAGAAGTCCGGACTACGGCTCCCGTGCCCCTGCGCCGCGCCAATTTGTTCGCTGGCGCAGTGGGTGGCCATACCGGTGGGCTGAAGCCAATTCGCGGTTGCCACAGACGATGCGAGCAGCAGCAGTGTAAAAGCCAGCCACGGTAACGCGCCCACGCCTCGAACCGCGAGCGTGCAAGCCAGCCGGTATGGACGCCCACTGTGCTCGCAAAGACAGCCGCCACGACAAACGCGCTCTGTGGCAACCGCGAATGAGCTCCGGCCTGTCGCCACAGCCGCCCGACAGGCTAGCCAGCAACTTGGGTTCGCAAGTGGAGAAGTCCGGACTACGGCTCCCGTGCCCCTGCGCCGCGCCAATTTGTTCGCTGGCGCAGTGGGTGGCCATACCGGCGGGCTGAAGCCAATTCGCGGTTGCCACAAAGGAGGTTCGCGGAACCGGTGTTAACGCCAGCCCCGGTAGTGCGCCAACACCTCGAACCGCGAGCGCGCAAGCCAGCCGGTATGGACGCCCACTGTGCTCGCCAATACAGCTCGAATCGCGTGGCCAGCTATAACAAAGCAGCAACCCTCAAGCTGCCTGAAAAGCCACTCGCCCGCCCACAATGGTGTAACGAACACAACCCGGTAACTCGTAGCCGGAGAACGGCGTGTGTTTACCCTGACTGCGCAGGTGCCCGGCGTCTACCGTCCAGGCGGCGGCCGGGTCAAACACGCAGAGATCAGCCACCGCTCCGACCACCAGGCGCCCGGCATGGGTGCCTTGCGGCCCAAGGGCGCTGCCCAGCACCTGGGCCGGCCCGCTGCTGACTGTGGCCAGCGTCTGCGCCAGACCCAGGCCGCGCTGCTGGCCCCATTTGAGCGCCAGGCTCAGCAACAGTTCCAGGCCAGTGGCGCCCGCCTCGCTCTCGGCAAAGGGCAGGGCTTTGGCATCGTCATCCACCGGCGTGTGGTCGGACACCAGGGCATCGATGGTGCCATCGGCCAGACCGGCCTGCAGCGCCTCGCGGTCGCGCTGCTGGCGCAGTGGCGGGTTCAGGCGGGCTCGGCTGTCAAAGTAGCCCAGGTCGACATCGGTCAGGTGCAGCGAGTTGATGCTGACGTCGCAACTGACCCGCAGACCGTCGAGCTTGGCCTGGCGCACCAGCGCCACGCCAGCGGCGCTGCTCAGCCGGCACAGGTGCACGCGGGCGCCAGTGGCCTTCATCAGCTCAAAAATGGTGTACAGGGCGATGGTCTCCGCCGCCACCGGCACCCCCGCCAGGCCCATGCGGGTGGCCAGTGCGCCACTGGCGGCCACGCCGCGTCCCAGGTGGTAGTCCTGCGGCCGCAGCCAGACCGCGTAATCAAAAGTGCTGGCGTACTGGAAGGCGCGTTGCAACACCTGGGTGTTGGCCAGCGGCACCTCGGCCTGGCTGAAGGCCACGCACCCGGCTTCACTCAGGGCCACCATTTCGGTCAGGGTCTCGCCTCCCAGATTGCGGGTCAGGGCGCCGAGCGGGTGCACCTGGGCCAATTGCAGCTTTTCAGCGCGATGGCGCAACATCTCCACCAAACCGGGCTCGTCCAGCACCGGGTCGGTGTCGGGCGGGCAAACCAGCCGCGTCACGCCACCGGCCACGGCGGCGGCCAGTTCCGACTGCAGCATGCGCGCATGCTCATGGCCGGGCTCGCGCAGGCGCACCGCCAGGTCGACCAGGCCGGGCACCACGATGCAGCCGCGGGCATCAATGACTTGGTCTGGGCGGAAGTCAGTCGCTATATTTTTAATAGCTACAACCTCAGCATTGACAAGGGCTACATCGGTAATTTCGTCAAAACCCGAGGCCGGGTCGATCACCCGGCCGCCGCTGATCAGCATGTTCATGTTGGTGTCATTCCTCGTGCGGGGCTGCCGGCCTCAGGCGTCATTGCCGGCCACAATGCTCATCACCGCCATGCGCACTGCAATGCCAAAAGTGACTTGCGGCAGGATCACGCTCTGCACGCCGTCCACCACCGCCGAGTCAATCTCAACCCCGCGGTTGATCGGCCCCGGGTGCATCACGATCGCGTCCGGCCGCGCCAGTTGCAGCTTTTCGGGCGTCAGGCCGAAGCTTTTGAAAAACTCTTGGCTCGAGGGCAGCAGCGCGCCACTCATGCGCTCGTTTTGCAGGCGCAGCATGATGACCACGTCGCAGTCGCGGATGCCCTCCTCCAGCGTGTGGCAGACCCGCACGCCCATGGGCGCCAAATCAGCCGGCACCAGGGTCTTGGGGCCGACCACCCGCACCTCGGCGCAGCCGAGCGTGGTCAGGGCATGGATGTCGGAGCGCGCCACGCGCGAGTGCAGCACGTCGCCGACGATGGCCACGGTCAGGTTGGCAAAGTCTTTCTTGTAATGCCGGATGGTGTACATGTCCAGCAGCCCCTGGGTCGGGTGGGCGTGGCGGCCGTCTCCGGCGTTGATCACATGCACATGGGGCGCCACGTGCTGGGCAATCAGGTAGGGCGCGCCCGACTCGCTGTGCCGCACCACGAACAGGTCGGCCGCCATGGCGCTCAGGTTGGCAATGGTGTCAAGCAAGGACTCGCCCTTGGACGCTGAGGAGCGGGCAATGTCCAGGTTGATGACGTCGGCGCTCAGGCGCGTGGCGGCAATCTCAAAGGTGGTGCGGGTCCGGGTCGAGTTCTCAAAGAACAGGTTGAACACGCTTTTGCCGCGCAGAAGTGGCACTTTTTTGACCTCGCGGTCGTTCACGCTGACAAAGTTGGCGGCGGTGTCGAGCACCTGGGTCAGGATGCTTTTGGGCAGGCCTTCGATCGAGAGCAGGTGGATCAGCTCCCCATGGGCGTTGAGCTGCGGGTTGCGGCGGGACAGCATGGCTAGCGCGCCTCCACTTCAAAGCTGAAGACGCCGGCAGCATCGCGGGCCAGCGCCAGCGACTGGCTGGGGGACAGCACCACGCGTGCGGCACAGACCTCGGCCTGCACCGGCAGCTCGCGCCCACCCCGGTCCACCAGCACCGCCAGTTGCACACTGGCCGGACGGCCAAAGTCAAACAGCTCGTTGATCACAGCGCGCAGGGTGCGGCCGGTGTAAAGCACGTCATCCACCAGCAGAATATGGGCGTCTTTGACATCAAAAGGAATGCGGGTTTGGGCGGCGGCAGTCATGCCGCGACGCGAAAAATCGTCGCGGTGCAAGGCCGACGAAATGATGCCGGGCGGGCCGTCCAGCTGCAAATCGCGTTGCAGCCGCTCGGCCAGCCAGGCGCCGCCCGATGTCACGCCCACCAGGCGCATGCCTGGCCGAAAAATACTGCGCACCCCTGCCAGCAACGCCAGGTACAGGGCCTCGGCGTCCAGCGTCAGACTGCTCATGGCAGGCTCCTCAAAAACTGTTCCAGAATGATGCAGGCCGCTGCCGCGTCGGCATCCTTGGCGCCGGCAGACAGCGCCTCGGTGGTGCTGTAGCGCTCGTCCACCTCAAACACTGGCAGCTGAAAGCGGCCGTGCAACTGGCGGGCAAAGCGCCGGGCGCGGCGGGTGTTCTCATGGGCCTGACCATCCGGGTGAAACGGCACGCCCACCACCAGCGCGTCGGGTTGCCACTCGCGCAGCACCTTGGCAATGGCCACAAAGCGGGCGTCGCCCTCGGCCTGCACCGTGCCATGCGGTTGCGCCGTGCGCAAGAGCCGGTTGCCCAGCGCCAGGCCGGTGCGTTTTTCACCAAAGTCCACGCCCAAAAAAGTTTGTAAGGCCGCGGCCACCACCACTGGCTGGGCCAGCGCCGCAGCCTGGCTCATGCGTGGCCCACGTCGGGCGACAGCATCCAGGCTTCCAGCCCGAGCAGTTTCAGCGCTCGGTCGTAACGCTCGGCCACTGGCGTGTCAAAAATCACGCTGGGATTTGCCGCCACGGTGAGCCAGCTGTTGTCCGACAGCTCAGACTCAAGTTGCCCTTCGGCCCAGGCCGAGTAACCCAGCGACACCAGCACCCTGCGTGGCCCGGAGCCCGTGGAGATGGCCTCCAGAACGTCCTTGGAGGTGGTCATCTCCAGGCCGCCCGGAATGCTCATGGTGGAGGCGTACACCGGCGCGATGGTCTGATCGGTCGCACCAAAAATAGACTCATGCAGCACAAAACCGCGTTCGGTCTGAACGGGCCCACCCTGGAACACCGGAGCTGTCGACAAATCTTCGCGGTGCAGCGGCAGGTCGACCTTTTCAAACAGTCGGCGCATGTCAATGTCGCAGGGTTTGTTGATCACCAGGCCAAGCGCGCCACGCTCGTTGTGCTCGCAGAGGTAGACCACACTTCGGGCAAATACCGCATCCTGCAATCCTGGCATGGCGATCAGGAAATGGTTGGTCAGGTTGGTCAGGGCAAAATCTCCGCGCATTCAACAATTTTAGCGGTGAACATGGGCAAACGATTTGATACCGGCTTGATGTGGTTCCGTCGCGATCTGCGGGTGAGCGACAACGCCGCCCTGTGCCTGGCGCTGCAGGCCTGCCGTCGGGTGCACTGCGTGTTTGTGTTTGACAAAGACATCCTCGACCCACTGCCGCGTGTGGACCGGCGGGTCGAATTTATCCGTGAGTCGCTGTGTGAGCTGGACACCAAGCTGCGCGAACTCGCCGCCCAACCGGGCGCGGGCCTGATCGTGCGCCACGGCGCGGTTGGCACCGAATTGCTGGCCTTGGCCAAAACCCTGCAGGTACAGGCGGTATTTGCGGCACACGACGACGAACCGCAATCATTGGCTCGGGACGCCCAGGTTCGCGGCGCACTGGCTGAGCTTGGCGTGCTGCTGCAGACCTGCAAGGACCATGTGGTGTTTGAGCGACGCGAGATACTGACCCAGGCCGGCGCACCCTACGGCGTCTTCACGCCCTATAAGAACAACTGGCTGGCCAGCGTCACACCCGGGCATCTGCGCCAGCACGACCCGGCACCTCTGGCCTCGGCGCTGGCACCACGGCCGGCTGGCCTGCAACAGCCGGTGCCCACCCTGGCTGACCTGGGCTTTGCGACCAGCAATTTGCGGGATCTCAAGATTCCCACCGGCAGCTCGGGTGCACAGGCCCTACTCACCGATTTCTTGGACCGCATCGACGCGTACGACGAGACCCGCGACTTTCCGGCTGTCAAAGGGCCAAGCTACCTGAGTGTGCACCTGCGTTTTGGCACCATTTCGGTGCGCGAGCTCGCCTTACTGGCGCTGCCGCGCCAGCGCCAAGGCAGCCGTGGCGCCGCAGTTTGGTTGGGTGAGCTGATCTGGCGTGACTTCTACGCGCAAATTCTGGCCAATTTCCCCCATGTGGCGAAAGGCGCCTTCAAGCCGGCCTATGACGCCATCGCCTGGGAAAAAGGAGAGCGGGCGCAGACATTGTTTGCCGCCTGGTGCGACGGCCGTACCGGCTACCCGCTGGTGGACGCGGCGATGGCGCAAATCAACCAGACCGGCTACATGCACAACCGGCTGCGCATGGTGGTGGGCAGTTTCCTGGTGAAAGACCTGGGCATTGACTGGCGCTGGGGGGAGCGTTATTTCGCCACCCACCTGAATGACTTTGACCTGTCGGCCAACAACGGCGGCTGGCAGTGGGTCAGCTCCAGCGGCTGTGACGCCCAGCCCTACTTCCGGATCTTCAACCCGGTCAGCCAGAGCGAGCGGTTTGACCCCGAAGGCAAGTTCATACGACGCTATTTGCCGCAGCTGGCCCAGCTCCCAACCAAGGTATTGCATGCGCCCTGGACCGCCAAGCCGCTGGAGCTGCAAATGGCCGGAGTGCGCCTCGGGCATGATTACCCGGCACCAGTGGTGGCACACGACGAGGCACGGGAGCGGACGCTGGCGCGCTACGCCGTGGTGAAAAAAGCCTTGCCCGCCACCTGAAGGCGTTGCGCATCGGCCTGGAGCTGCGACGTCAGACCAGGCGCCAAATCAGCCTGGTCCAGGGCCTGCGCATGCTTGGTCATTTGGTGGGCGGCCATCAGCAAGGCCTGGTTGCCGAGCTGGCGTGCGAGATCTTGTACCTGAGCCACGATACGGATCACCTCCAGGCCGGCACTGCGGTTGTCGGGTCGCGCTGTCCACTGGCGCAGGGCGCTGCCAAGGGTAGACAGCAGAGCGCTCCACTCTTTGCCAAGGTGGAGTGAGGCTGGCCTGGTCAGACGCTGCACCAGCGCCTGGACCATGGCCGGCTCGGGCTGCTTGAGGAAGCCCGCAGCAAATTGGTGCAGCAGCCGGCGCACGGCTTCCGCCGCGGCCAGAAACATCTCCCCATCCTCGGGCACCAGAGGGAATCCCGGCTGCACATGGCGCAGAACCTGGGCCAGGGAAGCGGCAAAACCGGCCAGGTCAGCAAACCCGATCTGCTGGGCCGCCGCCGACAGACCATGGGCCAACGCAATGGTGCTGTCCGACACCGCCCGATGCGGCTCCAAGGTCCACTCCGTGAGGTCCAACAACAACTGCCGCGACAGTTCATCGGCATCATTCAAAAACAGGTTGTGCGCCGCGATGTCCACCTCTAGCTCGCCAATCACCCGAACCCTGTCCTGGGCATCAGCAGCGTCGCCACCCGACAACAGCCGCAAGGGCTCTGAGGCCAGTGCCTCGGTGGCGGGCGTCGCCTGGCCGGCGGCGGGATCTCGCTCGGCGCAAGCGGCCAGCAAGGGGGGCAAGAGCTCGTCCCACAATGGGGTCTCCCCTCGCGCCAACTGCATGTACACGCGCAAGGTTTGCGCTGCCAGTCGCTTGTCGGCAACATCCAGAGTACTCAGGCCCGTCGCCAAGGCTTCAAAAAACGTCGCACAAACGGACCAGAAATACCGCTCAGGGGCACGCTGCTCAGTGTCGGCCAGACCCAGGCTCAGGTCACGCAGGCCGGCCGCTGCACTTGCATCGGCCGAACGAATGATGTTGAGCACCAGCGCGTCCATGCGGGCACGGGTCTGAGGACTATAATTAATGGCGCCGGGATTTGCGGGGGACATGACCGGCATGGCGAAGGCGAGCAGTCTGGCGCGGTCCCTGGCGGACTCAGATCTGGACCAGTTCGAAATCTTCCTTGCGAGCAGCGCACTCGGGACAGGTCCAGTTCAGCGGCACGTCGGCCCACCGGGTGCCCGGGGCAATGCCTGTATCGGGATCACCCAACGCCTCGTCATAGATCCAGCCGCAAATCAGGCACATCCAGGTTTGGGTCTCTTCCACAAAAAGCCTTCGCATAGAATTCAGATAAATAAACAAAATGGGCTTTGGCGAGATCTGAATCGCACGC
Organism: Rhodoferax sp.; assembly: GCA_040400795.1. Taxonomy (GTDB): domain Bacteria; phylum Pseudomonadota; class Gammaproteobacteria; order Burkholderiales; family Burkholderiaceae_C; genus Rhodoferax. Next base: position 85,898 of record JBBAPO010000011.1, on the reverse strand, counting down.
CACCACGTGCTCCATTCTGCCCGAAGAACTGTCGCTTTTCGCCCATGCCCGCTACCCTCACCGCCGACCCCGCCGCTGCCCTGGCCGACCCTGACGAGATGGCTGGGCCGGCCTGCGTGTTGGTGTTCAATGCCAGCGACCCCAGCGGCACAGGGGGCCTATCGGCCGACATCACGGCGATCGCCTCGGTGGGTGCGCACGCGCTACCAGTCGTGACTGGCGCTTACGCCCGGGACACAGCACAAATCTTTGGCTATTTTTCGATTGACGAAGAAGCGGTCAGCGAACAGGCCCGGGCTGTCCTTGAAGACGTGGCGGTGCAAGTCATCAAGGTCGGCTTTGTCGGTTCGCCAGACAACCTCAGCGCCGTAGCGGGTGTGTCTGCCGACTACCCGGAGACGCCGCTGGTGGCCTATATGCCCAGCCTGGCCTGGTGGGATGAACAACGTATTGACGATTACCTGGACGCCTTCAAGGAACTGGTCTTGCCACAGACCACCGTCCTGGTCGGCAGCCACAGCACGCTGTGGCGCTGGCTGCTGCCCGACTGGAGCACGGAACGCAGCCCCGGCGCTCGCGACATCGCCCGCGCAGCCCATGAATTGGGTGTGCCCTACACGCTGGTGACGGGCATCGCGTTGCCAGACCAGTTCATCGACAACGTGCTGGCCACGCCCAATGCGGTGGTGGCCAGTGAAAAGTTTGAGCGTTTTGAAGCCGTTTTTTCTGGCGCTGGAGACACCTTGTCGGCGGCCCTGGCGGCGCTGCTGGCCAGCGGCAGCACGCTGGCCGAAGCCGCCTCTGAAGCGCTGTGTTACCTGGACCGCTGCCTGGACAGCGGCTTTCGGCCTGGCATGGGCCACTTGGTGCCAGACCGCATGTTCTGGGCCCAGTCCGACGATGACACGCCGGACGACCCACAGACCGACATCGAGGCCGAGATCGAGATCGACGAAAATTCTGCAGCCCCACTTCCTCTCAACGGACCCCTATGACCCAACAACACGACCAGAACCAGACCCTGTTTGAACGTGCTCGGCACGTGATCCCCGGCGGCGTGAACTCACCTGTGCGGGCCTTCAAGGCTGTCGGTGGCACACCGCGCTTTATCAAACGGGCTCAGGGCGCCTATTTTTGGGATGCCAACGACCAGCGCTATATTGATTACATTGGCTCCTGGGGGCCCATGATCCTGGGCCATGGTCACCCGGCCGTGGTGGAAGCCGTGCAAAAAGCCGTGCTGGACGGCTTCTCTTTTGGGGCACCGACCGAGCGTGAGGTGGAACTGGCCGAGGCCATCCTGGCGCGGGTGCCGTCCATGGACATGGTCCGCCTCGTGAGCTCGGGCACCGAGGCCGCCATGAGCGCCATTCGCCTGGCCCGTGGCGCCACCGGCCGCAACAAGCTGATCAAGTTCGAAGGTTGCTACCACGGCCACGCTGACGCCCTGCTGGTCAAGGCCGGCTCGGGCCTGGCCACATTTGGCAACCCGACCAGCGCCGGAGTACCGCCCGAGGTGGTGCAGCACACCCTGGTGCTGGAGTACAACCATGTGGCCCAGCTGGAAGAAGCCTTTGCCCTGCACGGCAAGGACATCGCCTGCCTGATGATCGAGCCGATCGCCGGCAACATGAATTTTGTGCGGGCCTCAGTGCCGTTCATGAAGCGCTGCCGCGAACTTTGCACCGAGCACGGGGCGCTGCTGGTGTTTGACGAGGTCATGACCGGCTTTAGGGTTGCACTGGGTGGCGCTCAAAGCGTCTATGCGCGGGCGCTGCCCGGCTTTGAGCCCGACATGACGGTGATGGGCAAGGTCATTGGCGGCGGCATGCCTTTGGCGGCCTTCGGCGCCAAACGGGCGGTGATGGAGCACCTGGCCCCCCTGGGCGCGGTGTACCAGGCCGGTACCCTGTCGGGCAACCCGGTGGCCACCGCCTGCGGTCTGGCCACATTGCAGCACATCAGCCAACCCGGTTTTTATGACGATTTAGCCCGCAAGACGCGCCAACTGGTGTCCGGACTGCAGGCCGCCGCCGACGCGCAGGGCCTGCCCTTTTGCGGCGACAGCGAAGGTGGCATGTTCGGCTTCTTCCTGATGCCTGAGCTGCCGCAAAACTACCCGAAGGTGATGACCACCAACGGCGCGCGCTTCAACCAACTGTTTCACGGCCTGCTGGACCGTGGGGTCTACATTGCGCCCGCCTTGTACGAAGCTGGGTTTGTCAGTGCCGCGCATACCGACGCCGACATCGAGCAGACGATTGGTGCTGCCACCGAGGTCTTTCGCCTGATGGGCACTGCCTGAGGCGCACCGCATTTGTTACAGGCCTTTACATCCCCGATACACCTGCACGGTCAGTGCCGGCCTAAACTTCTTACACATTGGATTCAAGAAGGAACGACACCATGAAAAAAGTTGCTCTGCCCCTGCTGCTGGCCTTGGGAAGCGGCCTGTCAATGGCTCAAGAGGTCGGCCGTGTGATCAGCACCACACCGGTGATCCAGCAAATCGGCGTACCACGCCAAGTTTGTACCACCCAACAGGTGACTAGCCCCGGGGTGAAATCAGGCGCAGGCGCAGCCATGGGCGCGATTGCCGGCGGCGCTATTGGCAACAACATCGGTGACGGGGCTGGCCGAGTCGTGGCAACCATGCTCGGCCTGGTCGGCGGTGCCCTTTTGGGTGATCGGGTTGAAGGTGCGCCCACCGCTCAAGTGCAAAATGTCCAAAGCTGCAGCACCCAGACTTTTTATGAGAACCGCACGGTCAGCTACAACGTGGTCTACGAGTTCAACGGCAAGCAGTACACCGTGTCCATGCCGCAAGACCCCGGGCCGTTTGTCAAACTGCAGGTCACTCCGATCAGCGCAACGACAGTAGTCCCAGCGACAGTGGCCACCTATGCCCAACCGGCCGTCACGACACAAGAGGTCATCATCGTCGAACGACCCAGTTATGTTGTGGCGCAACGAAACCATTACGCGCGCCCCTACCATCCGCCTGTAGGCATCAACCTTCAATGGGGATACCCGCTCGAAAGCGGCCATCGGCACTGGCGTTAAGGGCAGCATTCCTGCCAGGTCAATGCTACTTTTTCAATAGCTAGAAAGGCCCAGCCCATAAGGGCTAGAGGCACTTTTTATGCTTAATGACGGAAATGGCGAACGCCGCTGAACACCATGGCCACGCCGCGTTCGTCGGCCGCATCAATCACCTCCTGGTCGCGCAGGCTGCCGCCGGGCTGGATCACGCAACAGGCACCTGCATCGACCACCACGTCCAAGCCGTCACGGAACGGGAAAAACGCGTCGCTGGCAACCACAGCGTCTTGTAGGCTCAAGCCGGCATGGCCGGCCTTGATGCTGGCAATGCGGGCTGAGTCGAGCCGGCTCATCTGCCCGGCGCCTACCGCCAGGGTCATGCCTTGGCTGCAAAACACAATCGCATTGCTCTTCACATACTGCGCCACAGTCCAGGCAAACAGCAGGTCCTGCAACTGCTCCGGGCTGGGCTGACGCCGTGTCACCACTTTTATATCGGCTAGGCGAAGCTGATGGTTGTCAGCGGTCTGCATCAACAGGCCCGAGCCCACCCGTTTGACGTCCATCGCGTTGCGGCCTTGCGCCCAGGCGGTATCGCCACCAGGCGGCAGCGCTATCTGCAACACCCGCACATTGGGCTTGTTCTGCAAAACGGCCAGCGCCTCGGGGGTGTAGTGCGGGGCCATCAGCACCTCGACAAATTGCTTGGAAATTTGCGTTGCGGCTGGCCCGTCGACCGAGCAATTAAGGGCAATGATGCCGCCAAATGCCGAGGTCGGGTCAGTCTGCCATGCCCTGGCATAGGCCGCCAGGGCATGTTCGCCCAGGGCCACGCCGCAGGGGTTGGCATGTTTGACGATGACACAGGCCGGCGTCGCGAAGCTCTTCACGCACTCCCAAGCGGCATCGGCATCGGCGATGTTGTTATAGGAGAGCTCTTTGCCCTGCAGCTGATGCGCTGTCACCAGCGAGCCGGGCGCCGGCTCCAGGTCACGGTAAAAAGCTGCCTGCTGGTGCGGGTTCTCGCCGTAGCGCAAATCCTGCAGCTTGATGAAACGGCCATTCGCCTGCCCTGGGAACAGCTGCGGCACCGGGGGCTTGCCGTCTTCGGGCAAGTCAAGGGCCGACAGATAGTCGCTAATGGCGCCGTCGTATTGGCTGATTCGGTTGAACGCCGCCACGGCCAAAGCAAACCGGGTTTTGTCTGACAAACGCCCGTCTGCCTGCAACTCCGCCAGCACCGCGGGGTACTGGGTGGCGTCGGTCAGCACGCCCACATCTTTCCAGTTCTTGGCACCACTGCGCACCATGGCTGGGCCGCCGATGTCAATGTTCTCTATGGCGTCGTCCAGGCTGCAACCGGGCCGGGCCACGGTCGCCTCGAAGGGGTAGAGGTTGACCACCAGCAGGTCAATGGTGTCAATGCCATGCGCGGCCAGCGCCGCCATGTGCTCGGGCATGTCACGGCGGGCCAGCAGACCGCCGTGCACTTTGGGGTGCAGGGTTTTGACGCGCCCGTCCAGCATCTCAGGGAAACCCGTGAGTTCAGCCACTTCGGTCACCGGCAAGCCCTGCGAGGCCAGCAGCTTGGCGGTACCTCCGGTGGAAATCAGCTTGACGCCTAAGGCGTGCAAGGCTTGCGCGAAGGCCAACAGGCCCGTTTTGTCGGAGACCGAGAGGAGAGCGTTCATCTATTCGACCAGCTTGTGCTCAAGCAGCTTCTTGCGCAGCGTGTTGCGGTTGAGCCCCAGCCACTGCGCGGCACGCGATTGGTTGTGGTCGGCGTGCTGCATGACAATTTCAAGCAGCGGTCGCTCCACCACGGATACCAGCATGTCGTACATGCTGTCTGGCTCGGTGCCCTGCAGGTCCCGCAGATACCCCTCCAGGCTGCTGCGCACACAGTCTTGAATCAATTGCTTGCTCATGGCGTTGTCTCCAGATGAGGCTCTAGCTTGGGCCGTTCTACCGCGCGCGCAGCGGGCAGCCGGTCCATTTGTTGGTTGAGTCGCTCAAAATAACCGGCTACAGCCAGCAGTTGCTGCCCGCAGTCGTCCATCAGGTTCATTCGGTCCCGAAAATCGTCGCTGCCCGGCAGGTCTTGCAGGTACCAGGCGATGTGCTTGCGAGCGGTTCTAACACCTAGGTACTCGCCATAGAGGCTGTAGTGGTCGTGCAGGTGCTCCACCAGCAACTGCCGAACCTCAGCCACCAAGGGCGGGGCCAGGTGCTGACCGGTCGCAAAATAATGGGCGATTTCACGAAAAATCCAGGGCCGACCTTGTGCCGCTCGCCCAATCATGACCGCGTCGGCCCCGGTGGCTCTCAGCACCGCCTGCGCCCGCTCGGGGCTGTCAATGTCGCCGTTGGCCACCACCGGCACCTTGACGGCTGCCTTGACCGCCGCCACAGTGTCATATTCAGCCAGGCCACGGTAGCCCTGCTCCCGGGTGCGACCATGCACCACAATCATCTGGACGCCAGCCTGTTCAGCCGCAATGGCCAAGGTCACGGCATTTTTGTGGGCCTGGCACCAGCCAGTGCGCATCTTCAAAGTGACCGGCACGCCGTGGGGGCCGCAGGCCGCCACCACAGCCGCCACAATGTTCATCGCCAACGTCTCGTCCTGCATCAGGGCCGAACCGGCCCACTTGTTGCAAACCTTCTTGGCCGGGCAACCCATGTTGATGTCAATGATCCGGGCACCCCGGTCGATGTTGTAGCGCGCTGCATCGGCCATCATGCCCGGCTCGGTGCCGGCGATTTGCACCGCAATCGGCCCGGGCTCTCCATCGTGGTTGGCCCGGCGCGCAGTCTTGGGCGTGTTCCATAGATCGGGCCGTGATGTCACCATCTCGCTGACCGCATAGCCTGCCCCCAGGCGTCTGCACAGCTGACGGAACGGCCGGTCGGTTACCCCTGCCATCGGGGCTACGAACAAGCGGTTGGGCAACTGAAAAGGACCAAGTTTCATTCAGGCGAAAGGTAGTGGGCGGCGGGCAGAATCAAAGCGCTAAAGACCTTGAACGCGGGGCGGGAATTGCATTCTAACTGCCCAAAAATTCAGCAACCGAAACGCTCGAGCGGACATACCAGCCCGCTACCTCAACGCAAGCCCTGCTTATACTCGCGCCCACATGGACGCCTGGATCACCCCCCTGCTGGCCTGGCTGGCGCTGCCAGAATTCGGTCTGAGCACGGTATTTGTGGTGTCGTTCATCTCAGCCACACTGCTGCCGATGGGCTCAGAGCCAGTGGTGTTCGGCTTGGTCAAGCTCAACCCCGCCATGTTCTGGCCAGTGATCCTGGTGGCCACAGCGGGCAACACGCTGGGTGGCGCCGTGACCTGGGGGATGGGCTGGGCGTCTCACCGGGTCGTGGACAAGTACCAACACTCCGCCCACCACGTGCGTGCGCTGGACTGGCTGCAACGCATCGGCCCCAAAGCCTGCCTGCTCGCCTGGCTGCCCGGCTTGGGCGACCCCCTGTGCGCTGTGGCGGGCTGGCAGCGCCTGCCATTCTGGCCCTGCCTGATGTACATGGGCATTGGCAAATTTCTGCGCTACCTGCTGATGACGGCCGCGTTGCTCTGGGTGTTTCCGTCAGCGGCGCTCAGCTAAACCTCAAGCGCTGGCCGATACCAAGCCCCTGCGCCTTCTGCAGCAGGGCATAACCCAGGGCAATGTCACTCAAAGACAAACCGCGGTGCCAGAACAGAATGGTTTCAGCCTCGTTCTCGCGGCCTGCCTTGAGCCCTGCCACCACCTGGCCCATCTCGGCGTGCAAGGTCTGTGCCGACAACTTTCCCGCCTCCACATGGGCCCGCAAAGACCCGAATTGCCCGCCCTTGCATTGGCCCCAGTCGTCCACGACGAGTTTGGACATGATGTCGGTCAGGCTCAACTCCACCGCGCTCATGGTCCCGTAAGGCACCACCAAAGCGCCGGGCTTGATCCATTCGGTTTTCAGCAGCGGTGTGGGCTCGCGCAGGCGAGAGGCCTCAACCACAATGTCGGCGCCTGCCACGGTGTCTTGCCAGTTGTCACACACCCGAACCGGTTTGCCCAGATCCTGGGAGAGCCGCTCGCCGAATGCGTTGCGGCTCTCGGGCCGCGCCGAATGCACGCGGATCTCGTCGAAATCAAACAACTTGTCGAGCAGCCGCACGTTCCAGTAAGCGGTGCCACGGGCACCGATATGACCCAGCACCTTGCTGTTCTTGCGGGCCAGGTACTTGGCGCCAATGGCCGTCACCGCGCCGGTGCGCATGTCTGTGATGGCGGAGGCATCGATGATGGCGACCGGGACGCCGGTGCGTGGGTCGAACAAGTTGAGCACCCCTAATTCAGAGGGCAAGTCCTGCTTGTAGTTGTCGACAAAGTCGCCCACCACCTTCACACCGGCCAGGTTGATCGGCGCCCCGATGGCGCCGCGCAACACATTGAAGTGCCCGTCCACGCCAGCCTTGGGCGCCAGGTGCATGCGCGGCTCGATGACACATTCGCCACGGCCCTGCGACGCCAGGCTGGACTCGATGGCCTGAAGGATCTCGTCGTCGGTGAGTGCGAGGGCCTCGATGTCGGGGCCGTTGAGGTAGGTGATGTGGATGGGGTTCATGATGGTCAAGGTTCAAGTTCGGTCAATTGGGCCCGGGTTATCGGTGTAAGTCAGGCACCGCGCAGCGCGTAGCCGGCCATGCTAACGCTCACCGCAGCGCGCAGTTGCCCAACCACCTTGTCTGTAAACAAGGCATCCTGCGCGGCCATCGCATCAGGGCCGCAGGGGCGGTCTGACTGCAGGGGTGCCACGGCGGATCGCACGGCATCAAACACCACTTGGGTGCCAACGCCTAGGGTGAGCGGGCCCCGCAAGTCAAGCGCTTGGGCCGCCACCAGCGCCTCGACAGCCACCAGGTGGCGCAGCAAACGCATCTGCTCGTCGAGTTTACGCACACACAACAGGGCATGGGTGGCGTGGTCCTCCACCGTGTCAGACACCACCACTGCGTCCAGGCTGGCCGGCGTGGCCTTGAGGCGTATCTCAGCGTGCAGGGCGGCCGCGGTCTTTTGCATGGCATTGAAACCCACGCTGGCCCCACCCACAGGCGACAGGTACTTGGGCAGCCCGCTCAGGGCCGGGTTCTGCAGCTTGATCACACGCTGCACCGATGCCGTTGCCAGGTGGGTGAGAGCGATCGCCATGCTGTCAAAAGCCAGCGCGATCATCGGCGGATGAAAATTGGGCGACGACAGCATTTCGCCCTCTGCCGCAAGCACCAGCGGGCTGTCTGAGATGCCGTTGATCTCACACTCCACCGCGTCGCTGAGCATGGCCAATGCGGCGTGCGTGGCGCCAAACAACTGCGCCATGGTCCGAAAAGACAAGGCGTCCTGGATCGAGCGCGGTGGTGCAGCGTAAAGGCTGCTGCCCGCCAGCAGCGCCCGGAAAAGCGCCGCTGCCGCCACCTGCGCGCCAGCCGGCCGGGCCGCCGCAATGCGTGGGTCGAACACACTCAGGTTGGCCGCATAACCCTCATCTGCCAGGGCGGCAACCGCAGCGGCGACAAGAAGCAGTTCGGCAAGGTCTGATGCCACCAGGGCCGCGTACCCGGCCGTGACCGGGCTGGCATTGATCAAGCCCAGGCCGTCCTTGGCCTGCAGACGCACCGGCTGCAGGCCGGCCGCCTGCAGCGCAACAGCGCCGGGGTACCGCTGCCCCTGAAAAAATGCCTCGCCCTGCCCGATGACGGGCGCGGCCAGATGGGCTGACAGGCCCAAATCACCCGCGCCGATCGAGCCAAACACAGGCACCACCGGCGTCACGCCCCGGTCCAGCAGTTGCATGGCGGCCTGTGCCGCTTCAAGACTGACCCCCGTGCCCCCTCGGGCAAAGCCGATCACCCGCGCGAGTTGCGCGGCGCGGACCACATCCATTGGCAAGTGTGGGCCCATGCCGATCATCCGGCCCACGATCACCTGCTCCTGAAAAGCCTCCACCTCGCTGGCGTCGATGCGGTACGCCAGATTGCCACCCAGACCGGTGTTCAGACCATAAACCGGCTCGCCGCTGTCGATGTGCCGCTGCACCACCACGCGATCGGTCTGCAAGCGCTGCAGCGCGGCCGGAGAAAACGCAAACCGGGTCTCGCTGCGCGCCAACGCAGCGAGTTCATTGCAGGTGATGGGCGCAGCATCGATCAGGTAAGGGGGCGTAACAACATTCTGGGTCATATGGCAAGCGTAACGGCAAAGTCATGGCAAAGCTCGCTATGGGTTCTTAGGCAATCTCTTCACCCGAATCCGAAACCAAAAACGTGAACCTTGACCCAGGGTACTTTCAACACCAGCGGACCACCGCACCCTGCTGCAGAGGCGTTTCGGAGCTGGGTGCTGCGTGAAATAGCGGGTCCCCAAACGGTCTGATTGCCCGGATCTATCTAGTCATTCCCGCACCGCCCCGTCATTCCCGCGAAGGCGGGAATCCAGGAAGTCATGGATCTCCGATCAGGTCGGGGATGACGGAGGGGTCGGGGATGACGGTACACGCTCGCGATATCCGCCAGCTATGAACCGGCGTAAGGCAAAAGTGCCTTGGCCGCCTCAATCCGCAGGCCCGGCGCTACGGCTGGGTCATGCATCACCGCCAGCAAAAAGGCCTTGGGCGTCAGAGCTTCGCCGTTGGCATCGGGCGCGTAAGCAGGTGAGTAGGTCTGCAAAGGGCTTAGCAACTCGGCTGGCGGCACGGGCATGGCAGCCGGCTGCAGGCGGGCCAGGGCGGCCGCCAATGCGTTGGGTTTGATGGACTGCAGCCGCGCCAGCACATGGGCCTGGGCCTCAGGGCTGGGCGCCTGGTCCAGCCAGGGCTCATCGGCAAAAATGGGGGCCAGATCTGGCGCCACAAAAGCGGACCAGCAGCCTGTGGCCGGCTGCTGACTGGGTACCAGCTGCGGCTGCGTCGCAGAGCCTGCCAGCGACGGCATGAGGCTGATGCGCTTTGGCGCCACTGCACCCAGGTAATGCTGCCGCAGCGCCTCTAAAAACGCGGCAGCCTCAGCCACAGGCACCGGCTCCGCCAGCGACAACCACAGTTGGTAGCCATCCACACCAGAGACCGCGATGGCGGGCGCCGGAAAGTCCAAGTCCGCCTGGAGCCCGCGCCACAGCGGGCCAAGTAAGCCCCAGTCGGCCGGCCGGGCTAGCTCCAAAACAAGGGCACGCACCTGGCCTTCAGGTGCAGAATACAAGCGCAGTATCTCGGTTTGTAGCGGGTTCATGCGGTGGGCTGGTGCAAAGACTGTGCCAACAGCCTGATGGCTCAGGAACTGAACAGGAAGTTCATCACATCGCCGTCTTTGACGACATAGTCCTTGCCCTCGGCGCGCATTTTGCCGGCATCTTTGGCCCCCTGCTCGCCCTTGAAGCTGATGAAGTCGTCAAAGGCGATGGTCTGGGCGCGGATGTAGCCTTTCTCAAAATCGGTGTGGATCACGCCGGCCGCCTGCGGCCCGGTGTCGCCGACGTGGATGGTCCAGGCACGCACCTCTTTCACGCCGGCGGTGAAGTAGGTTTGCAGGCCCAGCAGGCCAAAAGCAGCGCGGATCAGGCGGTTCAGGCCGGGCTCGCTTTGGCCCAGTTCTTCCAGGAACATTTGTCGGTCTTCGTCGCTCATCTCGCTCATTTCCGCTTCGAGCTTGGCGCAAATCGCCACCACTGGCGAATTTTGGGCTGCGGCGAAGGCCTTGAGACGGTCCAAAAGCGGGTTGTTGGCAAAGCCGTCTTCCGCCACGTTGGCCACAAACATGGCTGGCTTGGCGGTGATCAAAAAGAACTGCTTGAGCAGGGGCAATTCTTCTTTGCTGAAATCCAGCGTGCGGACCGGCTTGGCCTCGTTCAGGGCGGCCTGGCATTTCTCCAGGATAGCCACCAGCTTGATCGACTCTTTGTCGCCCGAGCGGGCGGTCTTGGTGACGCGGTGCAGTGCCTTCTCCACCGCCGACAGGTCAGCCAGGCAAAGCTCGGTCTGAATCACCTCGATGTCGGAAATCGGGTCCACCTTGCCGGCGACGTGGATCACGTTGTCGTCTTCAAAACAGCGCACCACATTGATGATGGCGTCGGTCTCGCGGATGTGCGCCAAAAACTTATTGCCCAGGCCTTCGCCGGTGCTGGCGCCGGCTACCAGGCCGGCGATGTCGACAAACTCCACAATCGCCGGAACGATGCGTTCGGGGGTGATGATGGCGGCAAGCTGCTGCAAGCGCGGGTCGGGCACCTCGACGATGCCCACATTGGGCTCGATGGTGCAAAACGGGTAGTTCTCGGCGGCGATGCCGGCCTTGGTCAGGGCGTTGAACAGGGTCGATTTACCGACATTGGGCAGGCCTACGATGCCACACTTCAAACTCATGGGATACCTCTGGAAAACAAGCGTTGGAGTGTATGCGAAGCCGGTTTTTCGGCTGCCCAGTCACTGGCCTTGGCCAAAGTCCAGTTCGCCCTGCAAGTTCTGGCCGACGCTTAGAGAAACGCCATCGCCCTCGCACACAATGGCGTTCATGCCAAAGGTAACGGCGCCGCCCACCCGCGCATCGGGCCTGTAGGCCTGCAGTGCGTCGCCCACCGCCGGGCGGCTCAGGGCGGTGGTCGGGTCGATGTTGGGAATCGGGCAGCGCGGGCAGGGTTTAACCAGTTTCAGGCGCACTGGCCCGCTGGGGGTGACCAGTTTCAACCAGGCCAGCCGGTCTTCGTCATGCGCCTCCAGGCCCGACAGCACGATATTGGGCCGAAAACGCGCCATCGCCACCGGTGCCTCGCCGGCCGCCAGCAAGCGCTGGTTGAGCCCGTCCAGCGAGGCCTGGCTGAGCACCAGCAGCGGGTAGCCGTCGCTGAACTGGTTGGGGGCCTCCAGACCTCCGGTCCACTTCAGGCTGGACAGACGCCTGTGCTCTGGGTCAAAACGCACCAAGCGGCAGGGCCCGACCGAAGGGCGGGCATCGCCTGCATGCGGCTGCGCCAAAAAGTCTGTGATCCACTGGCCAGCCAGCGCACCCAGGTCATAAGCCGGAACGATGTCATCCCACACCCGCACTGTCAACGGCTGCTCAACCCGATCAATGGCGATATGCAGAGCCAACATGCCGGGGGCGCGCAGCACCAGGTGGTCGGTTTTGAGCTGCGGCTGCACCAGCGCCAGCTGGGGCATTTCGCGCTGGGTGACAAATTCGCCCTCAGCGTCCACCACCATCCAGGCTCGATCCAGGTCAAGCCCGGTCTCAGTCAATAGCGCCTCAGGCACCGCCACCCCGGCGCAGGATTTGACCGGGTAGATCAGCAGTTGCTCAATGCGGGCCGTCAAGTTGCTGCTGGGGGTAAGTGTGTCGTTCAATGGATGACCTCTGTGCGTTAACCATGATTAGGGATGTTCCGACTGCCGATGTTGCCCCGGCTTCTACAATGGCCTGCATGACTCAAGCCCTAGACATCTGCATTCGAGGAAGTGGCATTGTGGGGCAAACGCTGGCCCTCTTGCTCGCGCGAGAGCGCTTGCGGGTCGGGTTGGTCGCGCCCGCTGCAGCGCCGGGCCAGCCCAAGGCCGGGCCCGATGCCGGGGCCGATGTACGCGCCTATGCCCTGAACGCTCGGTCCCGCCAGTTGCTCGATGCGTTGCGCTGCTGGCCAGACCCAATATATGCCACAGAAGTACGCGCCATGCAGGTCAAGGGTGACGCGGGTGGCGACCTGAGTTTTGGGGCAGGGGCTATGCACGTGCCCGGCCTGACCTGGATCGTGGACGTCCCCGTGCTGGAGACCCAGCTGGCGCAGGCGATCCGGTTTCAGCCCCAGATCGAGATGCTGCAAGCGCCGCGGCCAGCCGCTCTGACGGTCATCTGCGAAGGTCGCGCCAGCAGCACTCGGGACGAACTGGGGGTTGCCTACCAGACCCAAAGCTATCACCAGCATGCCATTGCCGCACGGCTGCAATGCAGCCTGCCGCATGGACAAACCGCGCGGCAATGGTTTGTCGGCGGTGACATTTTGGCCTTTCTGCCTTTGGGCGGGCCGCTGGGCACGGAGGTCGCCATGGTCTGGTCGGTGCAGGCCGATCGCGCCCCGGCGCTGCTGCAGGCCGAGCCCGCTGATTTTTGCGCCGAATTGGAGGCCATCAGCGGCGCCAGCCTGGGCCTTTTGACACTCAGCAGTGCGCGGGCAGCCTGGCCGCTGCAACTGTCCTGCGCCGAACGCTGGATTGGGCAGCGCGATGGTCGCGCCTGGGCCTTGGCCGGCGATGCGGCGCACGCCGTTCACCCACTCGCAGGGCAGGGGCTCAACCTAGGCCTGGCCGATGTCGCCACCCTGGCCGAGATTTTGCAAAAGCGCGAGTACTGGCGCGCGCTGGGTGACCACAAATTGCTGCGCCGCTATGAACGCGCCCGCAAAGCCGAGGTGTTGCCCATGAGTGCCGCCATGGACGGGCTGCAACAGTTGTTTGCCCTGGAGGGCAATGGCTGGCAGACCCTGCGCAACTTGGGCATGAATGGGTTTGAGCGCAGCGGCCCGATCAAACAATGGGTGGCACGCCGGGCCATGGGCCTGACCTGAAAGCCGCGACCACGGTATCAATCTCCAACATTGGACACACCATGATGAATCTGAAACACACCAGCCTATGGGCTGGCCTGATGACCCTGGCCCTGAACGTTGGTGCGCAAGAGGCCACCATTCGCAAAAACCTGGCCGAACGCATCCCGCAGTTCCAGGCGATCGACGAGATCAGCAAAAGCCCGATGGCCGGGCTGTACGAGGTGCGTGTTAACGGCAGCGAGATTTTTTACACCGACGCTGAGGGCAACTTTTTGCTCCAGGGCAGCCTGATCGACACCAAACAGAAGCGCAACCTGACCGAAGAGCGGGTGGACAAGTTGACCGCCATCAACTTTGATGCCTTGCCGCTTAAAGATGCCTTCACCATTGTTCGCGGCAACGGCAAGCGCCGACTGGCCGTGTTTGAAGACCCGAACTGCGGCTACTGCAAGCGCTTTGAGCGCGATCTGCAAAAGGTGAACAACGTCACCGTTTACATGTTTCTGTACCCGATCCTCAGCGCCGACTCCAACGAAAAGTCCAAGAATATCTGGTGCGCCAAGGACCGGGTCAAAGCCTGGCAGGACTGGATGGTGCGCGACCAAACCCCGGCTGCAGCAAGCTGTGACGTCAGCGCCATCGCACGCAACCTGGAAGTGGGCCGCAAGTTCAAGATTACCGGCACGCCAACCCTGGTGTTTGCCGACGGGTCTCGCGTGCCTGGAGCCATCGGCGCGGCTGAAGTTGAAAAACACCTGAGCGAAAACAAGACGGCCACTCCATGACAGCCATCAGCTACCAGGTCCAGCTGGCGGACCTGCACGCTCATTTTTACCAGGTGACCTTGACGGTTGCCGAGCCGCAGGTATTGCAAACCCTGAGTCTGCCGGTCTGGATCCCTGGCAGCTACCTGGTGCGTGAATTCTCCAAGAACCTGCAGCGGCTGCAAGGCAAGCAAGGCGGGCAAACAGTCCAGCTGACCCAGTTGGACAAATGCAGTTGGCAGGCCCACTGCGCCACCGACGAGCCGTTGGTGCTGAGCTATGAGGTTTACGCCTTGGACAACTCGGTGCGCACCGCCTGGCTCGACACGCAGCGCGGCTTCTTCAATGGCACTAGTCTTTTTCTGCAAGTGCATGGCCAGCAGGACGCGCCGCATGAGCTGGACTTGATTGCTGCCCCAGGCCTGCCGGGCTGGCAGGCTGCCACCAGCATGACGCCGGTCAAGATCGGCCGCAACGGTTTTGGCCGCTACCGCGCTGCCAACTACGACGAACTGGTGGACTGCCCGGTGGAGATGGGTGACTTCTGGAGCGGCAGTTTTGTGGCGGGCGGCATCCCGCATCGGTTTGTGGTGGCCGGAGCCCCACCCAGCTTTGACGGCGCAAGGCTGCTGGCCGACACCAAGGCGATTTGCGAGGCCGCTATTGGGTTCTGGCACCGCAGCCAGGCTGGCACTCGAGCCGCCAGCCAAGCTCCTCATGCGTCTTACCTTTTCATGCTCAATGCGGTGGACGATGGCTACGGCGGTCTGGAGCACCGCAACGCCACAGCGCTGATCTGCACCCGCAAGGATCTGCCGCGAAAAGACGCCAGCCCGGCCAAATCCGACGCGGCACCTGCATCAGGTGCGGTGTTGCCGCTGAGCGAGGGCTACACCACCCTGCTGGGCCTGATCAGCCACGAGTATTTCCACACCTGGAACGTCAAGCAGCTGCGTCCAGCCGAATTTGCCACTTATGACTACAGCCAGGAAAACTACACCGAACTGCTCTGGTTCTTTGAGGGCTTTACCAGCTACTACGACGAACTGCTGTTGCGCCGGGCTGGCCTGATCGACGACGCGACCTACCTCAAGCTTTTGGGCAAAACCGTCAACCAGGTTCTGCAGACGCCGGGGCGCAAGGTTCAGTCGGTGGCGCAGGCCAGTTTTGATGCCTGGGTGAAATACTACCGGCAAGACGAAAACACGCCCAATGCCACCGTCAGCTACTACAGCAAGGGTGCGCTAGTCGCCCTGTGCCTGGACTTGACGCTGCGCCAGGAGGGCAAGGGCGCCCTGGACGACGTGATGCGCGGGCTCTGGCTGCGCTGCGGCGGCGGTCCGATGACACAGTCCGACCTGGCCGCAGTGTTGCAAGCCGTGGCGGGGCGCTCCTATGCCAAGGAACTGGCGCGTTGGGTCCACGGCACGGCAGAGTTACCTATCCAGCCCTTGCTGGAGCAGCACGGCGTCCAGGTGCTCAAAGAACCAGCGGCCCTGGCGCAATCGCTGGGTCTGCGGGTGGCGGAGCGTGCGGGGATTCAAGTCAAAACGGTGCTGCGCGGCGGTGCGGCCGAACAGGCCGGTTTTTCTGCGGGTGATGAATGGTTGGGTCTGACGGTAGGTGCCGGCAAGGCGGCCACTCGCTGGCGCATGAACAAGCTGGACGATGTGCTGCTGTATGCCGGCACAGCCACCAAGGTGAGTGCCTGCGTGGCACGTGACCAGCGCCTGCTGGAATTGCCTTTGGTGATGCCCCGCGGAGCCACCAGCTGGCGACTACTGCCGCGTGACAAACTCCTGGTCGGGCGCTGGCTTAACGCCCCGTGAAGCGGGCCGGGCGTTTCTCGCGGAAGGCCATCACGCCCTCAATGTAATCATGGGTGCGGCCCATGGCGGACTGGGTGTCACGCTCCGCATCCAACTGCTGGTTGAGGGTGCGGGTGTGGCTCTCACGCAGCAGGTGCCGCGTCGCCACCAGAGCAGCCGTGGGCATGTCGGCCAAGCGTGCCGCCATCGTCTGGGCTGCTGCCAGGCAGTCGTCGGCCACGTCCCAAATCATGCCCCAGTCGCGGGCCTGCATCGCGCTGAGCTTGTCGCCAGTCATGGCCAGTGCCATGGCACGCGCCAGCCCAAGCCGCTCAGTCAGGAACCAACTGCCGCCCGCATCGGGCACCAGGCCAATCTTGCTGAAGGCCTGGATAAAACTGGCACCGGGCGCGGCAATCGCGATATCACAAGTCAGTGCCAATGAGGCACCAGCGCCCGCAGCCACGCCGTTGACCGCCGCCAGCGTGGGTATGCGCAGGCTTTGCAGCCGCCGCACTGTCGGGTTGAAGGCCTGATCGATCACCGGGCCGGGGTCTGCGCGGGCGACCAGATCCGGCCCCGGCTCAAAGTCAAACTCCGCCAGATCGGCGCCAGCACAGAACGCCCGACCAGCGCCCGTGATGACCAGCGCCCGGATGGCCTGGTTGGCTTCAGCCTGAGCCAGCGCAGCCCAAAGCTCATGGTGCATCTGGCGGGTGAAGCTGTTGAGCGCCAGCGGGCGGTTCAGGGTCAGCAGGGCCACAGCACCCTGCTCGACATACAAGACAGTTGGTTCAGACATAGGGGTTCCCAAAACAGCAGCGGTACAGGTGCCGCACTAATTATGGCGCCCCAGACCCAAACGCAGGGTAAATACCAATCATCAAGTTCGCAGCCAGAATGACAATATGGTTATAGAAAATAACCTAAAACGCGATTGACTCGCTGTTTTACCCCCTTCCTGTTTTAACCCCCTTCGCATGACCTTTCAAAGCAACCCGATATTGGACCGTGCAACCGCCAGCGGCATCAGCCTGGAGATGCGCGGGCCTGTGGCCCTGGTGCGTCTTAGCCGGCCAGCCAAGCGCAACGCCCTGAACGACGCACTGATTGCAGCCTTGCGCGACGTGTTCCAAAATCTGCCAGAGCAGGCCGGCGCCGTCGTGATTTGTGGCGATGGCGATCATTTTTGTGCCGGGCTGGATCTGTCAGAGCTCAAGGAGCGCGATGCCGGCAAAGGCGTTCACCACTCGCGCAGCTGGCACGTGGCCCTGGACGCGGTGCAGTACGGCAGGGTGCCCGTGGTGGCGGCGCTGCACGGCGCGGTGGTGGGTGGCGGTCTTGAGCTGGCCAGCGCCTGCCACATTCGCGTCGCTGACGACAGCACGTTTTACGCCCTGCCCGAAGGTACCCGCGGTATTTTTGTCGGTGGTGGTGGCTCGGTGCGCATCCCTAAACTGATTGGTGTCGCCCGCATGACCGACATGATGCTGACCGGTCGGGTCTACAACGCCCAAGACGGCGAGCGACTGGGCTTTGCCCAATACCTCACACCCGCGGGCCAGAGCCTGGACAAGGCGCTGGAACTGGCCACGCGCATCGCGGGCAATGCGCCGCTGACCAACTTTGCTCTGATGCACGCCCTGCCCCGCATTGCCGAGCAACCGGCCGATCACGGCTACCTGACCGAAGCACTGATGGCCTCGATCGCCCAGTCGGCACCCGAAGCCAAGGCCCGCGTCCGCGCCTTTTTAGACGGCAAGGCCGCCAAGGTGCAAAAAAGCTGAGGCCACCATGAGCACCACGTCCTTCCGCCCCCTCAAGTTTGGTATGACGCGGGTCACCCTGCGCGACGGCCAAGCCGGCAGGCATTACCTGCAGGCCGAGCAAGCCCTGGCGCCCTACCCCGAGCGACTGACCGACCGCCTGCAGCAATGGGCCCAGACCCGGCCGGCGCAGACCTTCATGGCGCGCCGTGTGAAGCTGGCCGATGGCACCTTGGGCGACTGGCAGCACATCAACTACACGCAAGCCTGGCACACCGCGCGCTGCATCGCTCAAGCCCTGATCAACCGCGGCCTGAGCGCCGAACGCCCGGTGGTGATCTTGAGCGAAAACAGCCTGGAGCACGCGCTGCTGGCGCTGGGCTGCATGGTTGCCGGCGTACCCTACGTGCCCACCTCGCCGCCCTACTCTCTGATCAGCCAGGATTTCGACAAACTCAAGCACGTGCTGCGCACCGTGACACCCGGGCTGGTGTTCGCCTCTGATGCACGCTACGCCCGCGCCATCGCGGCCACGGTGGGCCTGGAGACCGAAGTGGTGATGGCCGACGGCGCTTTGGCAGACCGCACGGCGACCTCGTTCCAGCAACTGTGCGACACCCCGGCTACCGACGCCGTGGACGCCGCCATGGCCGCCACCGGCCCCGACACCATCGTCAAGTTTCTGTTCACCAGCGGCTCAACCAAGCTGCCCAAGGCGGTGATCAACACCCAGCGCATGTGGTGTGCCAACCAGCAGCAAATGGCGCAGTCGATGCCGGTGCTGGCCGAGCAGCCGCTGGTGCTGGTCGACTGGCTGCCCTGGAACCACACCTTTGGCGGCAACCACAATGTGGGCATGGTGCTGTACCACGGCGGCACCCTGTACATCGACGACGGCAAGCCCACACCGGCGCTGGTGCACGAGACGCTGCGCAACCTGCGGGAGATTGCCCCCACGGTCTATTTCAATGTGCCGACCGGCTTTGAAGCCATTGCGCTGGCCATGCAAACCGACGATGTGCTGCGCAAAACCCTGCTGTCGCGGGTCAACATGTTTTTCTACGCCGGCGCGGCGCTGGCACAGCCAATCTGGGACAGCCTGTACCAATCCCAGGAGCGCGAAATCGGCCAACGCATCGTCATGGGCACCGGCCTGGGCATGACCGAATCCGGCCCCTTTGGCATTTTCATCACCAACCCGCACGTGCGGGCCGGCGACTTGGGTGTACCAGCACCGGGGCTGGAGTTAAAACTGGTCGACACAGACGGTAAAACCGAGGTCCGGTACCGCGGCCCCAACATCACGCCGGGTTATTGGCGTAACCCCAAGGACACTGAAGCATCGTTTGACGACGAAGGTTTCTTTTGCACGGGTGACGCGGTCAAGTGGATCGACGAGACCGACGTGCACCTGGGCCTGAAGTTCGATGGCCGGATTGCCGAAGACTTCAAACTCGCCACCGGCACCTTTGTCAGCGTGGGCCCTCTGCGCAGCAAGATCATCGCGGCAGGCGCCCCCTACATTCAAGACGCCGTGCTGACGGGCATCAATTTGAAAGAAGTTGGCGCCATGGTGTTCACAACCCCGGCAGTGCGCACACTCAGCGGCCTGGGTGCCGATGCACCCTTGGCCGATGTGTTTGCCAGTGCGCCGGTGCTGGCCCATTTTCAGAAAGTGGTCGATGCCTTGGCGCAAAGTGCGACTGGCAGCGCCAACCGGATCGCACGGCTATGCCTGCTGGCAGAAGCACCCACCATCGACCGTGGCGAGATCACCGACAAAGGCTCGATCAACCAGCGCGCTGTGCTGGCGCACCGCGCCGACACCGTGGCCGCCCTGCATGACGGCCGCCTGCACGCCATCATCCAACCCTCGGTTTGAGACCCAAACCAACACCCTGAACATCACCGTCATGACACCCAAAGGTTTTTTCAATTCGTTTGCTGATGTGTGGATGCACGAAGGCGTTCGCACCCCGATGGTCGACTACTGTGGCGCGCTGGGCCACATCTCGCCCACCGACCTGGGCATCAAGGCCGCCCGTGCGGCGCTGGCGCGGGCCGGTGTAGCGGCCGAACACATCGGCACGGTGATCACCGGCAACATGGCGCCCGGAGACTTTGACCAGTTCGTCCTGCCGCGCCACATTGGCCTGTATGCCGGCGTCCCAGTTGAGGTGCCAGCCCTCATGGCCCAACGCATCTGCGGTACCGGGTTCGAACTGTTCCGCCAGGCCGGCGAGCAGATCCAGTCAGGCGCGGCCGAAGCAGCACTTGTGGTGGGCACCGAAAGCATGACGCGCAACCCGATCGCCGCTTTTGACCACCGTACTGGCTTCAAGCTCGGGGCACCCGTGGGCTTTAAGGACTACATGTGGGAGGCGCTGAAGGACTCGGCGCCCGGCATCAACATGATCCAGACCGCCGAGAAACTGGCGGTGAAATACGGCATTGGGCGTGAAGAGGTCGATGCCTTCGCATCCCAGTCATTCGCCAAAGCCGTGGCTGCGCAACAGTCGGGGTTTCTGGCGGGTGAAATCGTGCCGGTGGTGAGCGAGCAGTTTGAGCTGGCGGGTTACGCCACGCGCGGCATCAAGTTACAGGGCAAGCTGACCGAGGTCACACAGGACAGCCACCCGCGCCTGTCGCCGCCCGAGGTGCTG
Organism: Rhodoferax sp.; assembly: GCA_040400795.1. GTDB lineage: Bacteria > Pseudomonadota > Gammaproteobacteria > Burkholderiales > Burkholderiaceae_C > Rhodoferax. The sequence continues at coordinate 65,275 of JBBAPO010000011.1, read as the reverse complement.
GCCAAGCTCAGGCCGGTCTATGCCGGCGGGGTGCAAACCGGTGGCAACAGCTCAGCGCTGGTGGACGGCGCCGCGGCCTGCGTGGTCACATCGGGCGATTACGCCAAGGCTCAGGGCCTGAGCCCGCTGGCGCGGGTGGTGGCCGCCGCTGTGGTGGGCGTGCCGCCAGAAATTATGGGCATTGGCCCAGCCCCGGCGATCCGGCTGCTGCTGGAGCGCACTGGCCTGACGCTGGACCAGATTGGCCGTTTCGAGATCAACGAAGCGCAAGGCGCCCAGACGCTGGCGGTCGGCCGCGAACTCGGGCTGGACATGGCCCGGCTCAATGTCAACGGCGGCGCCATCGCGCTCGGCCACCCGCTGGCCGCCACCGGCGTGCGCCTGACCGTCACCCTGGCGCGCGAGTTGCGCCGCAGCGGCCTGCGCTACGGCATCGCCAGCGCCTGCGTGGGCGGTGGCCAGGGCATTGCCCTGCTGATTGAAAACCCGCTGGCCACCTGAGCGCACCCACCATGTCCAAAACCGTTGTCTACGACGTGCAGGTCATGTTTGGCGATTGCGATCCGGCCGGCATTGTGTTCTTTCCCAACTTCTCCCGCTGGATGGACGCGTCCTCGCTCAACTTCTTTGTCCAGTGTGGCGTGCTGCCCTGGCGGGAGCTGGTCAAGACCACCGGCATCATCGGCACGCCCTTGCTGGAGATCCATACCAAGTTCAGCCGGCCAGCGACCTACGGCGAAACGCTGCAGATTCACACCAATGTCGAGGAGTGGCGCAGCAAGGTGTTCATGCATCGGCACATCGTCAAACGCGGCGATGTGCTCATCTGCGAAGGCACCGAGACCCGCGCCTTCTGCCAACGCGTGCCGGGTGACCCGGACCGCATCCAGGCCATTGCCGTTCCCCCCGACATCAAGGCCCTGTGCCTCTGATTTTTTTCATCCACCACCACCATCCCTAGGAGACACACCATGAGCACCCGTCGTCAATTCATCCAGGCCTCAGTCGGCAGCGCCCTGCTGGGGGCACTGGGCACCTCGCCCGTGTTCGCACAGGCCGTGGAGCAGGTCAAGATCTTTTACGGTTTCCCCGCAGGCAGCGCCGGTGACATCTGCGCGCGCCGCATCGGTGACAAGTTTGGCGGCACCAGCTATGCAAAGAACAACGGGGTGGTGGAGACCAAGGCCGGCGCCGGCGGCCGCATCGCGCTGGAGGCCCTGAAATTAGTCCCCGCCGACGGCTCGGCGCTGGCCATGGGTCCGTTCTCTGCGGTCTCGCTGTACCCGCACATTTACAGCAAGCTGAGCTACGACCCGTTCAAGGACTTTGTCACGGTGGGCACTGCCTCCATGATCCATCACGGCCTGGCCGTGGGGCCGCTGGTGCCCGCCACGGTCAAGACCGTGAAGGACTACCTGGCCTGGGCCAAGGCCAACCCGAAAGACGCCAGCTACGGCTCGCCAGCTGCCGGCTCCACACCGCACTTCATCGGCGCGCTGCTGGGGATCAACAACAACGTTGACCTCAAGCACGTGCCTTACCGTGGCTCGGTGCCCGGCGTGACCGACGTGGTCGGCGGCCAGATCGCCAGCATGGTGACCCCGCACGGTGACTTTGTGGCCAACCACAAGGCCGGCAAGCTGCGCATCATCGCCACCTCGGGCAAAGCCCGCTCACCCTTTGTGCCGGAGGTGGCTACCTTCGCCGAGCAGGGCTTCCCCGAGCTGACGGTGGAAGAGTGGTTTGGCTTCCATGCCCCGGCCAAGACACCTGCCAACGTGGTGGCCGCGGCCAATGCCGCGATCAATGCCGCCATCAAGGACCGCGCCGTGATCGACTCGCTGACCGTGGTCGGCCTGATTCCCTATGGCGGCAGCGCAGACGACATGGCTCGCAGCCAGAAAGCCGAGTTTGACCGCTGGGGCCCGCTGATCAAGACCATCGGTTTCACCGCCGAGTCCTGACCCACCGCCATGCAGAGCCACTACCATGGCATCGAGAACCAAGCCGGTTGAAGCGGTGAGCCCAGAGGCGGTTGACACCCGCTTTCTGCGCACTTTGGTGGGCTACAACGCGCGCCGGGCGGCCTTGGTCATCATCGACAGCTTTGTGCGCGAGATGGCGGTGCATGGGTTTCGCCCGGTCGATTTTTCTGTGATGTCGGTCATCAAGGACAACCCCGGCGTCACCTCGCGCCAGCTCTGCGCCGAACTGAACATCCAACCGCCCAACCTGGTGGGCCTGGTCCAGTCGCTGGAAAAGCGGGGCTTGATCGAGCGCCAGCCGCACCCCAGCGACAAGCGGGCCACGGGCCTGCACCCAACCGCCGCGGGGCGAGAGCTCATGCAAGCGGCCGAAGGCACGGCCACCGACCTCGAAGCCCGTGCCTGCTCACGGCTTGATGTGAAGCAAAGAGCTCAGTTACTCAAGCTGTTGCAAGCGGTCTACACCTGAAAACCAGGCGCCTCATGTGGGCGGGGCAGAGGCCTCGGCGGCCAGCCATTGCATCAGCACCTTTTTGTCCACCTTGCCGGTGGCGGTAACCGGCAAGCGCTCGACCAGCCGCAGCTGCGGCACTTTGTAAGAGGCCATGCAGGCATCGCACCAGGCGCGCAGCAACTGCGCTACATCGGGCACGGCACACTCTGGCCTGAGCTGCACAAAGGCCACCGGCAGTTCACCGTATCGCTCGTCGGCCAGCGCCACCACGCCTGAGCCCAGCACCAGCTCGTGCCGACCCAGCACGGCTTCGATCTCCATCGGAAACACACTCATACCCTTGACCTTGATCATCTCCTTGCGCCGCCCCAGGTAGTGCAGGAAGCCGCCAGCATCGATCATGCCGATATCACCGGTATGAAACCAGTCTCCCGACAGCACTGCCGCAGTGGCCTGCGGTTGGCGCCAGTAACCCTTGAACAAAGACGGGGTCCGGATGCAGAGTTCACCCGAGGCACCCAGCGGCAATACCGCCCGCGACTCAAAATCACAAATTCTGAACTCGGTGCCCGGCACCGGCAGCCCGATAAAGACGGGCGTTGACTTGAGGTCAAAATCGTCTTGCTGCAAGCCCGTGGTGAAGGTGTCCGAGGTGTGCGTCTCCGTCATGCCCCAGGCCGACTCCACCAAATTGCTGCCCCGGCGCTCACGCCAGCGCACGCGGTCGCCCAGGCTGAGTTTTTTCATGAAAGACACCACCCGGGGCTGGCGCAATGAGCGCAAGTCATGCGCCTGGAACTGTGGGTGGTCGAGCAGCTCCAGCGCGGAGTCCACCGTCATCACCATCGACGTCACCCGGTAGTGCGCTACCGCTTGCAACACGGTCACCGGGTCCCAGCGCGAGAGCAGGACCAGCGGCTTGCCACAAAACACATGAAAGATCAGGCCGCCGTTTTCGCCGGCGATCCACGATTGCAGAAAAAAACTCAAAAACACCGTCTCGGGCGCATTTTGGATGGCCACACCGCAATTGGCTGCTGCGGTGTAGAGCATGTCGCGCTGGGTGTGCATGCAGCCCTTGGGCAGACCGGTGGTGCCGCCGGTGTAGTTGAGTGCGGCGAGCGCATCCAGCGACTCTGCCGCAGGCCAGGGTTCATCGCTCAGCCAGCCTGTGAGTGCGGGCATCAGCTCAACCGCATCGTCACAGTGCTGCCGTGGCGCACGCATGGCCTCGGGCAAGGGCAACACCGGGTCATGGGCCCGCACATCGGCATAGCCGGTCACCAGCACCGCGCTCAGTTCGGTTTGCGCCCTAACCTGCCGAACCACCGGCATGAAGGCGTCCAGCGTGATCAACAGCGTGGCGCCGCTGTCTTGCAACTCGTGCAGCAGTTCGTAGGACTTGGACATTGGCCCCACCGGCACATGCACCGCACCGAGTTTGAGAATGCCGTAAAAGGCCAGGTGAAACTGCGGGCAATTGGGCAGTAACACCGCCACTCGGTCGCCCGCACCAACACCCATGGCCTGCAGCAAGCGGGCCATCGCATCGCTCAGCCGATCCAGCTCGGCAAAGCTCAGCACGTGGCCGTAGTAAATCACGGCAGGGTGATCAGGCTGCACCGTGGCCCAATGACGCAGGTAGCGGGTCAAGGGCAGCTCGCCCAGCGGGTACTGCGGCGCGGTGGGTAGACCTGCGGGCCAGGCCTTGGCCCACAAGGCATGCAGCATGGCCTGGCTGGGGGCGTCTTGAAGATTTACACTGGCCATGACATTCCAAGGCTTGTTAAGGGCCCGAGTGTTCGCGAGCGGCCCCGTTTGCGTCTGTCTAAAAGCCGACAAAGCTTCGTAGTGGAAAACCATGAGCGACGACTCCCTGACCATCAAAGGCACCCTGCGCCTTGTGCCCTGGCTGGCCAGCCTGCCAGATGACGCCCTGCATGGCTTGGTCCAGGCCAGCCGGCTGGTGAGCTTTCAGGACAAGGAGACCATTGCCAGACGCGGCCGCACCCTGTCACACCTGCACATTGTCAGGCAGGGGCGCCTATCGCTGAGCATCACCGGCCGCACCGGTAGGCGCCACGTGTTTGGGCAGTTGCAGGCCGGCCAAGTGTTTGGCCTGATCCCGGTGATCGAACAATCCACCGCCATTCACGACGCCAATTCGCTAGGCCACAGCGAGGTGGTGCTGTTGCCGGGGGAGGCCCTGTTTACCGCCATGCAAAACAACGCAGGCCTGGCCATTGAGCTGCTGCGCGTGATTTGCCAGCGATCCCGCCGCCTGCAAGACCTGCTGGCCGACCGCAACCTGCTGCCCATCGGTGGCCAACTGGTCAAAGTGCTGCTCAATATGGCCACCCTGTATGGCCAGATTCCCAGCAGCCACAGCGGCCCCATCGACCTGCAGATCTCACAAGCCAGCCTGGCGGACACCCTGGGCATCTCGCGTCAGAGCCTGAACAGTGAGCTTAAAAACCTGCAAGCGCTGGGCTGTATTGAACTGTCTTACGCCCGCGTGCGCCTGCTGGACCTGCCGCAACTCGAAGCCATGAGGATTCAGCAGGGCTAAGTACAGAGCTAAGTACAGGGCTAAGCCTAGGGCTGAGCGCCTGAGGCGACGACTAAAATCACCCCTTTGCCCACCGGATCGTCGCTTTGTCCTTTGCCTCCGAAACCCGCCGCCGCCGCACCTTTGCCATCATCTCGCACCCGGATGCCGGCAAAACCACGCTGACCGAGAAGCTGCTGCTGTTCTCGGGCGCGATCCAGATCGCTGGCTCGGTGAAGGCGCGCAAGGCCAGCCGGCACGCCACCAGCGACTGGATGGAGATTGAAAAGCAGCGTGGCATCTCGGTCGCCAGCTCGGTCATGCAGATGCTGTACCGCGACCACGTCATCAACCTGCTGGACACGCCGGGTCACAAAGACTTCTCTGAAGACACCTACCGCGTGCTGACCGCCGTCGATTCGGCACTGATGGTGATCGACGCCGCCAACGGCGTGGAGGCTCAGACGCGCCGGCTGATCGAGGTTTGCCGCCAGCGCAACACGCCCATCATCACCTTTGTCAACAAGATGGACCGCGAGGTGCGCGAGCCGCTGGATATTCTGGACGAGATCGAGCGCGAGCTGGGCATGCCCTGCGTGCCCATGACTTGGCCGGTGGGCCAGGGCAAGGTGTTTGGCGGCATCATCAACCTGCGCACCGACGCCATGACGGTGTTCGAGAGCGGCAGCGAACGCCGGCCGCAAGACTTCATCACGCTGCCGCTGACCGAGCAGGCCGACCTGCTGCAGCGCTTTGGCCACGAATGGGCAACTGCCATGGACAGCATGGAACTGGCGACCGGCGCATCCCCCGTCTGGGACCATGAGGCTTTTTTGGCGGGCAAGCAAACGCCGGTGTTCTTTGGCTCGGGCGTGAACAATTTTGGGGTGATGGAGGTGCTGGACGCGCTGGTGGACCTGGCGCCGGCGCCGCAGGCGCGGGTGAGCTCGCTGGTGGTGAACCGGCAACCAGTGGTCAAGACGGTGCAGCCGGAAGACAGCGCGTTTTCGGGCGTGGTGTTCAAGGTGCAGGCCAATATGGACGCCAACCACCGTGACCGCATTGCCTTTGTGCGCATGGCCTCGGGCAAGTACACGCCGGGCATGAAGCTCAAGGTGATGCGCACCGCCAAGGAGCTGCGCCCGACCAGCGTGGTGACCTTCATGAGCCAGCGGCGTGAGGCGGTGGAAGAGGCCTATGCCGGCGATATCGTGGGCTTTACCACCCATGGCGGCGTGCAACTGGGTGACACCATCACCGACGGCTCGGTCAACCTGCAGTTCACCGGCCTGCCGTTTTTTGCGCCCGAGCTGTTCATGACCGTGGTGCTGAAAAACCCGCTGCGTACCAAGCAACTGCAGCAGGGCCTGGCCCAGCTGGGTGAAGAAGGCGCCATCCAGGTGTTCCGGCCCGAGGTGGGCGGCAACATGCTGCTCGGCGCCGTGGGGCAGCTGCAGTTTGAGGTGGTGCAGCACCGCCTGAAAGGCGAGTACGACGCCGACATCCGGCTGGAGGGCAGCCAGTACACCGGCGCGCGCTGGATCACGGCCGACACGCCGGCCGAGCTGAAAGCCTTTTGCGATGCCTACCCGATGCGCATGGCGCTGGACGCCGCCAACACCCTGGCCTACCTGTGCACCTCGCCCTACGACGTGCGGCTGGCGCAGGAGCGCTTCCCCAAAATCCACTTCCACCCGCTGCGCGAGCACGCCGGGCTGGCTTTGGGCAGCGCGGGTTGATCCAGTCGCCCTTACGCCCCGTTATGCCCCATCACTCCGTCATGCCCAGCTTGACCCACCACTCCGTCATGCCCGGCTTGACCGGGCATCCATGGATCCCCGTTTTCACGGGGATGACAGACAAACACAACCGACTTGGCCTAACCCACCACCCCGTCATGCCCGGCCTGACCTACCACCCCGTCATGCCCTGCCTGACCCACCACTCCGTCATGCCCGGCTTGAACGGGCATCCATGACCCCCCTGCAGCACTGGCCGGCCGCCGATCGGCGCGCCTTGACCGGCGTGTTCACCGACATTGACGACACCCTGACCACCGAAGGCGCCATCACGCCCGACGCGCTGGCGGCCCTGCAGGCCCTGCAAGCCGCTGGGATGGCGGTGATCGCCATCACGGGCCGGCCGATCGGCTGGTGCGCGCCGTTTGCCAACACTTGGCCCGTGGATGCCATAGTGGCAGAAAATGGCGCTGTGGCGTTTGTTAGGAGTCAAATCGGCCTCCAGGCCACGCCAGTATTGAATAGTTTGCTATCAAAAATATACCAACAGGATGCCGCCACACGGGCTGGCAACTTCCAACGCATGCAGGCCGTGGCCGAGCGCCTGCTGCGCGAGGTGCCGGGCGCGACACTGGCGCAAGACTCAGCCGGGCGCGAGACCGACATCGCCATTGACCACAGTGAGTTCACACAGCTGCCGCCCGAGCAGATCACCCAGGTGGTGCAGATCATGCAGGCCGAGGGCATGACGGCCACCGTCAGCAGCATCCACATCAACGGCTGGTTCGGCAGCCACAACAAACTCTCAGGCGCGCGCTGGATCGTGCAGCAGCTCTATGGCCGGCCGCTGGACGCCGAGCTGGCGCAGTGGGCCTATGTCGGTGATTCGGCCAATGACCAGGTGATGTTTCAGCACTTTGCCCACAGCGTGGGCGTGGCCAATATTTTGGGCGTGGCGGGGCAGCTCACGCACCGGCCGCGCTATGTGACCGTGGCAGAGCGTGGCGCTGGGTTTGCCGAAGTGGCCGCTGCCGTGCTGGCGGCGCGTCAGCCATGAGCCGCGAGCCATGACCCGCCCTGCAGGCGCCACACGCGGGCTGGTGAGCATTTTTGGTTCGACCTTTGTCGAGCTGATTGGCTACTTCATGCTGCTGCCCATGCTGCTGTTCCAGCTCAAAACGGCGGGCGTTTCAACCTCGGTGGCAGGCCTGTTTGCCGCCACCGGCTACCTGGGCATGTTCCTGGTGACGCCGTTTGCCTCGGCCGTGACGCAGCGGCTGGGCCGACGCGCCACCCTTTGGCTGGCGGCCGCCCTGCCCGCCTTGGCCGCCGTTGGTTTTGCCCTGACCGATGCGCTGGCGGTGTGGTTTGTGCTCAAGCTGATCTCGGGCGCCGCCGCCGGCTTGCGCTGGGTGCTGGCCGAGGCGCTGATTGCCGAGTTCTCACCGCCGGGCCAGCGCGGCCGCTATGTGGGCATTTTTGAGACCCTGGTCGGCTTCACCTTCGTCATCGGGCCGGCGGTTTTGGCGTGGCTTGGCACCGACAACCCGCACGCGCTGTGGTGGGTGATCGGCTTTTTGCTGACCGGCCTGGCCTGGAGCCTGCTGATTCCGCCGCTGCCGCGGGCTGACGACGCGCACAGCGCCCGCGTCGGCTTGGGCGGTGTCTGGCATGCGCTGCTGGCGCACCCCATCATCATGCTGGCCGGCTTTATGGGCGGTTTTTTTGAGAGCGGTATGGCCTCCATCCTGCCGCTGTACGGGCTGGCGCTGGGTCTGAGCGCCGCCACGGCAGCGCTACTGGTGTCTTGCATCGGGCTGGGCAGCGCGCTCACCATGCTGCCCGCCGGCCTGCTGGCCGACCGCTTTGACGACCAAGCCCGCGGCCGGCGCAGCGTGATGCTGGTCTGCGCCGGCGTCACCCTGGCCGCTGCCGCGCTGGTGCCGCTGGTGCCCCAGGCGCCCTGGCTGGTCTGGCCCATTGTGTTCATCTGGGGCGGTGCCGGCGGCAGCCTGTACACCATGGCCATGATAGACATCGGCGCCCGCGAAAAAGGCATCACCCTGGTCAACAGTACCGCCGTGCTGGTGCTCACCTACACCCTGGGCGGCCTTGCCGCCTCGTCGTTCTCAGGCGCGCTGATCGACTGGTCTCCCCGGCTGGGCTTTCCGCTGGTGCTGATCGGCGTGGCCGGCGCCGGGCTGGCGGTGCTGCTGCGAACGCGGCACCGGCAGGACATCTGAATCCGATCAACGCTGCAAGTCCCAAGGGTTGATGACCGTCACGCCCGCCGCCTCATAGAGTGCGGTATCTCGCGACGCCACGATGAAGCCGCGCGAGACTGCGATGGCGGCGACATACCCGTCTGGTGTGGGAAACCCCTGGCCCGTTTGTCTGGCTGTCACGGCCAATGCGGCATAGTGCCGGGCGGCATCCAGGTCAAAGGGCAAGATGCGGTCTCTGAACAAGCCCATCAGTCCGTCCAGGGTCTGTGCCAACATGTCCTTGCGTTTGCCCGCTGGCAGTGCGCCAATGCCAAACAGCAATTCGGCGATCGTGACGCTGGGCAGGTACAGCGTTGAGGCGACCTGATCGTTCAGCCAGGCCCTCACCGCTGGATGCGGGTCGGGCTTCATCGCCTCAGAGACGACATTGGTATCAAGAACGATCACTCAAACCTCAGCGGCTGTGCTGGCGTTTTGTCTTTGCCTTGCTGCAAGACCGCCACGTCCTCATTGGTCAAGCCCACCTTGCGACCCAGCGCTGCGAGGGCATCGCCCAAGAGTACGCGGCTGGGGGGTTTGACGGCGGCCGCCAGAATCTCGCGTACTTCGGCCTCAGTGCTTTGCCCATGCAGGGCAGCTTGCACCCGCAAGGCGCGGTGCACCTCGTCGGGCAGGTTTCGTACAGTCAACATGGCCATGCATCCACCTCTATGTTTTGCAGTCTATGCCGTCATTTTAGAATAATGAATGCGGCATTGCCATGGTTTCTTCAACTTTGGTAACAGTCAGTTTGCGGACGGCGCTAGCTGGTGCAGGCCTTGACGACAGGCGACTTGGGTCTGAATTGGCTCCTAAGCCTTGTCCTGATTGACTTTGTTGCTATGTTTTTGATAGCTTTAGCGCGAGGATCGAGATAGCACGCTAACCAGCCACCCGTCAGCGGGTCAACAAAGCCCCGGCACCCCGGCGTCATCCCCGACACCCCCGGGTCATCCTCGACCTGATCGGGGATCCAGGAATTAATTGGAATCTGACCCCGATTAAGCAAACGCCTGCAACACATTGACCGCGTTAACCCCCAGCCCATCCACCGCATAGCCCCCTTCCAGCACCAGCACGGTGGGCAGGCCGACGCGGGCCAGGCGTTCGCCCAGGCGCAGGTAGTCGGTACTTTGCAGGCAAAAGCCCGAAATCGGGTCGCCGACATAGGTGTCCAGGCCCAGCGAGACCACCAGCGCCTCGGCACCAAAGCGGCTGATGGCGGACAGGGCCTTTTCCAGCGCAGCCGACCAGGCCTCAAAACCGCTGCCACGCGGCAGCGGCAGGTTCAGGTTGAAGCCCAAACCGGCACCGGCACCGGTTTCATCGGAGTGGCCCAGGTAGAAGGGGTATTCGGTGCGCGGATCACCATGGATGCTGGCAAAAAAGACGTCTGAGCACTCGTAAAAAATGCTTTGGGTGCCGTTGCCGTGGTGGTAATCCACATCCAGCACCGCCACGCGCGACAGACCGGCATCGCGCAGGTGTTGGGCCGCCAGCGCCGCGTAGTTGAGGAAACAGTAGCCGCCAAAATAGTCGGCGCCGGCATGGTGGCCGGGCGGGCGGCTCAAGGCAAAGGCGGCTGGTGCACCGCCCAGCACGGCCTGCGCCGCGCTCAGGGCGCAGTGGGCTCCGGCGCGGGACACCGCCCAGCTGCCAGCGGTCAGCGGCGTGCCGGCGTCAAACGCAAACAGCCCCACCCGCGCCGAAAAATTGTCGGGCAGCACGTCGGTGCGCAAACCGCGTGCCGGCCAGACCGAGGGCAGCACGTCGCGCTGCGCGTTGCCTGCGTCCAGCGCCAACCATTGGTCCCAGGCGCTGGCCAAAAACGCCAGGTAGCGGGGGCTGTGCACGCGTGCCAGCAAGGCGTCATCAAACATCAGCGGGTCTAGCACCGACCCCAGCTTGCGCCGCTGCAGTTCCAGCAGCACCTGGTCGGCGCGGGCCGGCACCTCAAAGCAGGGCACCAGCTCGCCGCGGAACATCTCAAACCGGCCCTGGTGCAGGGCATGGTGGCGGTTGTAGTAGGTGATCATCAGAGCTTTCGCCAGCCGAACCAAGCCATCAGTGCGCCGTATTCCACGGATTGATAACCGTCAGGCCCACGGCCTCAAACGGGCCGGTGTCTCGGGCGGCGACGATCAAGCCATGGGATATGGCGGTCGCGGCAATGTACCCGTCGGCAGGCGCTATGGCCTTTCCTTGAACCCGTGCGCGGGCGCGCAGGACCGCGTAGGCCTCTGAGGCGGCACTGTCAAAGGGCAGTATCCGGCCGGCGAACAGGGGCAAAACGCGTTGCTCGAAGCTGCTGTAAAGCAAGTCTTTGCGCTTGCCCGCCGGCAGCGTTGCCATGCCCAGCCGCAACTCGGCCAGGCTGATGGCAGAGAGGTACAGGGTTTCGACAATTTGTTCATCTATCCAGGCCAGCACAGCGGCATCCCCTGCAGGCCGCAAGGGTTCAGAAATGACATTGGTATCGAGCAGAATCATTCAAAGCTCAAGGGTTCAGCAGGGGTCCTGTCGCGCTCAAGGTCAAGTTCAACGCCCCCCGCTTGGTGGCCGATGTCCGCCAACAAGGAACCCAATTTGATACGGCCTTCTGGTCTGGCGACGCTCTCCAGAATGGCTCTGACCTCGGCTTCGGTGCTTCGACCAGCCATGGCAGCGCGAACACGCAGGGCCCGGTGTGTTTCCTCCGGCAAGTTACGAACGGTGATTGACGACATTGATGATCCAAGTCTTTACTGATAGCAATGATTGCATTTTATGATTTTTGCAATCACTCTGCAATGTTACGACCAGGCCCTTGAGGTCAGCTCCAACTCAGCCATGTGCCGCAGCCTGCAACACGCCAGAAATTAATTGGAATCTGACCCCAATTAAGCAATCTGGCCGGCGCAATAGCCCAGGATGGCCTTTTGCACCGGCAGCAGCAGCTCTTTTTGCCGGTAGCCGGTAAAGCCTGCGTAGTGCAGGGGGTCAAACGCCAGCTCTCGACCCATCGTAAATGGCGGCGTGGGCAGCAGTTTGGGCTGGCCCATTTGGGCCAGGTGCGCCTCGGTCAGCGACCAGGCGGGCGCCTCCACACCGGACGGCCAGCCGTCGGTGATGACGATATCGATGTCGGTGGGGCAGTCCTCGGTGAATTGCACCCCTGGGGTGGCTTGGTGAAATACTGCGTAACAAGCATGGATCACCGAAAAGCCCAGCACTGCCGCCACCTCATGCCAGGAGCGCAGCACATTGGTCGGCGGGCCCCAGAGGCAGACCCGAGCCCCCGCCAAAGGCCGCAGCTCGGTGTCCACGTAATAGGCATCGGTGAGCACCTCACAAGGGTGGCCATCGCTGGACATGGCGTTGATGACCGGGCGCCGGCTGGCGGCAGCAAACTCGGCCAGCCGGGCGTGGTTGGACTCTCGCACCACGTACATGGCATAAAACGGGTCCAGGTAGCCGGCCAGGTCACAGGCCCGCTCACCAGTCTTCAAAAAACCAGGTAGCTCGGTGAAGGCCAAGCCCAACTCGCGAAAGGCCTGAATAAAGGTGGTACGGGTGCGGATGCCGTAGCCCTCAAACGACCAGGCCACCGTGCCAGCCATGGGCTCGGCAGTCTGGCCGACCAGGCCCCAGATGTGGTGCACGTCGGCAGCGCTGAGGTCTGCCAGGCGGATCAGGTTCATGCAATAGCCTTGCGGATTGGGTTGAGCCAACCACTATAGCGGGCAAGCCAGGGCCTAAACTCAAGGCCCAGCCACCTCCGCGAAAGCCACCATGTTTTTTTCAGCTGACCCCGGCTCTGTTACCCACGGCATTCAGTTGTCGCTGGCCCCGGTGTTTCTGCTGACGGCGGTGGCGGCCATGATCGGTGCGGTGACCGGGCGGCTGGCCCGCATCATCGACCGGGCGCGAACCTTGGAGGAGCGTCTAGACGCGCGACCTGATGCTGTGCCCACAGCGGCGGTGTACGCCGAGCTGGACGACCTGCGCAAGCGCGGCTGGCTGGTCAATGTGTGCGTGGCGCTGCTGACCTTTTGCGCCCTGCTGATTGGTCTGACCATCGTGACCCTGTTTCTGGGTGAGACCACTTCAATGGAATTTTTACGCCTGCCCACCATCTGCTTCCTGTCAGGCGTGATCTGCTTTTTACTGGCGCTGCTGTGCTTTTTAGCCGAGACACTGCTGGCGACACGGGTGCTGCGCTTTAGGCGCCCACGCTGAGCTGGTCGTGGCCCCTCAGGCCGACCGAGCCACCCGGCTCAACCGGTCAGGCGACAGGACGCTCGGGTCCAGCCCCTCCCGCAAGAGATGGGCCGGCAGGGCGACGCCTCGCAGCAGCGAGTCGGCCAGCGCACTGGCGCCCACGGCGCTCTGGATGCCATAACCGCCCTGCGCTGCCAGCCAGAACAGGCCGGGCGTCTCGGCATCCGGGCCAATCACCATCTCGCCGTCGGGCACAAAGGAGCGCAGGCCGGCCCAGGTGCTGGCGGGCCGGCGGATGCTGAACTGGGTCACGGCTTCAATCTGGGCAATGCCCTGCGCAATGTCCAGCTCTTCGGGCTGCACATCGTGCGGTGTTGTCGGGTCGGCGTTGGCGGGTGAGCCCAGCATGTGGCCGGCATCGGGCTTGAAGTAGTAACTCTCATCCACGCCGATCACTGCCGGCCAATCGGCACCCTCGAGGCCGTCGGGCAGCTTGAAGGTGAAGGCGCTGCGGCGACGCGGCAGCAACCCGATCGGGCGGGCGCCAAGCAGGGCACCGAGCTCGTCGGCCCAGGCGCCAGCGGCGTTGACCACCGTGGTGGCCTGCAGCGTTTGGCCGTCGGCGAACTGCAACTGCCAATGGTGGCCGTCATGCCGGGCACTGGTCAGGTGGGCGTCGGTTCGCAGCGCGCTGCCGGCAGCTTTACCGCGCTGCAAAAATCCGCGCAGAAAGCCCTGGTGAATCGCGTGCACATCCATGTCCTCGGCGCTGGCGTCGTACAGGCCGGCCAGCACCTGGTCGGCGCGTAAACAGGGCACGCGGGCCAGGATTTGCGCCGCATTCAGCGTCACCAGGCCAGGGCAGGTGGGCGCCAGGTCTTGCCGAAGATGGTCCAGAAGGGCCTCTTGTCCCAGCGTGGCCAGGTAGAGCGCACCGCGCGGCTTGATCAGGGGGCTGTCCGAAAAACCGGCTGGCGGCTGCTCGTAGAAAGCGCGGCTGGCGCGCGTCATGGCGCGCACCGCTGGCGGGCCGTAGCTTTCCAGAAACAGCGCGGCCGAGCGGCCGGTCGAGTGATAACCGGGTTGCGACTCGCGCTCCAGTAAAAGCACCCGGCCATGATCGGCCAGCCGCCAGGCCAGCGAAGCGCCCGCGATGCCGGCGCCAAAAATCGCAATGTCGCACTCAGTCATGGCCGCATTCTGTCATGCCGCCGGGCGCGCCAGCCAGGCCGTCAGTGCCGCATTCACCGCCTGGGTTTGCTCCAGCGTGCTCATGTGGCCACAATCTTCAACGATGCACAGCTGCGCGCCTGTGATCGCCTGCGACATCTGCGTATGTTGCTCAGGCGGGCTCCAGGCGTCCTGGCGCCCGGTCAGCACCAGTGTGGGGCAGGCGATACCGGGCAGCAGGGGCGCGGCGTCGGGCCGGCCGAGCAGGGCCTGAATTTGCGCGGCGAACTGGGCTGGGCTGCTGCGCGCCAACATGGCCAGCATTGCCTTGTACAGGGGCGTGTCGACCACGTTCGGGTGCACCATGCCGCGCAGCCACTGCTGGCCCATGGCCAGCATGCCCTGCGCCTGCGCCACGGCCAACAACGCCATCCTGCCAGCGCGCTCCTTGTCGCCCGCAGCGCCCGCGGCCCGTGGGTGGGTGCCGGTATCTAACAAGGCCAGGTGGGTGACACGTTGCGGCGCCAGGCGCATCACCTCCAGCGCCACCCGGCCCCCCATCGAGTGGCCGGCCAGGGCAAAACGCTCTTCCGGAGCTTCGTCCAGCACCTGCTGCGCCATGGCGGTGAGTGAATCGCGCAGGCCATAGTCAGGCACCAGGCAGCGAGCCTGCGGCGACAGCGCCTCAACTTGGGGTGCCCAGACGCTGGCATCGCACATCAAGCCGGGCAACAAAATCAGGGTGGACATCGGTATGGTCTTTCAGAAAAATTTATAAGAAATCAGGCTCTAGCCCTTGCTGTATATAATTAGTTTGCTCTACTTTATATAGCATACTCTGGCAGGGTCACGGTCACCTCCAGGCCAGGCGCGGCGTTGCGCAGCTGCAGGCGCCCGCCATGCGCTTCGGCCACCAGGCGGCACAGGTACAGCCCGAGCCCGACGCCGCCGTCGCTGCGGCTGCGCGCCGCGTCGGGCCGGAAAAAAGGCTGGGCCAATTGCGCCAGCTGGGCCTCGGGCACGCCGGGGCCGTGGTCGCGCACCGTCAGGCGCAGGCCGGGGCCGGCGCCACTGTTGGCCGCGGGCTCCACTTGCAGCGTCAGCACAGGCGGCTGGGCCTGGCCCTGGCTGTAGCGCAGTGCGTTGTCCAGCAGGTTGCGCAGCAGCAGGCGCAGTCGGCTGCGGTCCAACGCCAGCAGCGGCAGGCCGGGGGCCAAGACCAGCTGGACTGGCGGGGCGCCGACCAGCCCGGCCACCACCTCGGTGGTCAGTGCGGCCAGGTCGGTCGGCTCGCGTTGCAGCGCGGCGTGCGGGCTGGCCAGCCGCTCGCTCTCCAACAGGTCAGTGATCAGGTCACGCATCAGGGCCAGGTCGGTCAGCAGCGCCTGCCGGCTGGCCTGCAGCTCGGGCGTCTCCGGCAGCAGCTCGGTGTTAAGGCGGGCACGGGTCAGCGGGCTGCGCAGCTCGTGGCTGATGGCCAGCAGCAGCGCCCGTTTGGCGTCCAGCATCTGGCCGATGTCAGCGCCCATGGTGTTGATGGTGGCGGCGAGTTCACCCAGTTCATCGGGCCGCTGCGGCTGCCGCACTGGAATCGGCTGGGCAAAATCGCCCGCGCCAAAGCGCCGCGCACCGGCCCGAATGTCGTCCAGCGGGCGCAGCATGCGCCGTACCCGGGCATAGGCCAGCGCTGTCAGTAACAGCAGCGCCGCCAGGGTGGCCCAGCCAATCAGGCGCGGCCGGTCGTGCCAGGCCTGCACGTTCACGCCAAAGCGGATGCGGTGGCCGTCGGCTGTGCTGCGCTCAAAAAAACGCGGCGCCCGGTTGTCCGGGGGCTCGTCGGGCGCCTCGTAGTACTCGCCCAAATCGGGGTGGCTGCGCCAATTGACCTGCGGGCCCTGAATGCGAATGCTCAGCGGCAGGTGCTGCACCATGGATTGCGCATGCTCCACCTGAGGCGGGCTGCCCAGCTCGGTGACCAACCGGTCCACATAGTCGCTCACCAGCGGCCGCGCTGCGTCGCGCCAGCCGATGCGCAGCGCGGACTGCATGCCGAGCAGAAAGGTGGCGCTCATGCCCAGCGCCAGCAAAAGAAACAAGGCCACCAGCCGCACCCGCAGCGAGTGCGCCAGCGCATGACGGGCGCGTCGGTGCCAGCTGCGGCCCGACGAGTCAGCGGCGGCGCTCATGCCGGCAGGCGCGCCAGCGCCAGGGCGTAGCCGGCGTGGCGCAGGGTCTTGATGGCCTCCAGCGGTTCCAGCTTTTTGCGCAGGCGGCTGATTAGGATGTCCACCGCGCGGCTGTACAGATCGGCCTCATGACCCCGCAGCTGGTTCAGGATGTCGTCGCGGTGGAACACGCGGCCGGCGTCGCGCGCCAACAGGTGCAGCAGGTCAAACTCGGTGCTGGTCAAGGCCACGGACTGGCCCAGGCGCTGCACGCTGCGCGTGGCCGGGTCAATCAGCAGCCCGTCAAACAGCAGCCGGCCTGCGGTGTCGGGCCGAGCGGCCGGCAGGGGTGGCGGCGCGGCGACACGCCGGCGCAGCACGGTTAGCAACCGGGCCACCGGCTCACGCGGCTCAAAGGGCTTGGGCAGGTAATCGTCGGCGCCCAATTCCAGTCCAACCACCCGGTCCATCACCTCGCCGCGCGCGGTCAGCATCAGGATCGGGATGTCGCTGTCGCGGCGGATGGCGCGGCACAGGGCAAAGCCGTCCATCTCCGCAGCATCACATCCAGAATCACCGCATCCACACCACCCTGGGCCAACCGAGCCTGCCCGGCACTCGGGCTGAGCGCGCAGTCCAGCGCCAAATCGAAACGCGCCAGGTAGGCCGCCAGTGGCGGCCCGAGCTGGGCGTCGTCGTCAATCAGCAGGATGCGGTGCATGGGGCTTGGGTGTTGCCGCATTGTCCCACCGGCGGTGGTGCCGCTGGATCAGCCGGCGCAGCCGGCCTTGCTCGGATGGCGCCAGGCCGTCGAAGTGGTCTGCCGCACGCAGCAGGAGCCGAACCTCAACCTGCGTCGATGCTGGCAGCTGCGCCAGCCATCTCAAGGCATGCAAGCGGTCAAAGCGCGGGCCCCATACCATGGCCAGCCATTCGGCATGGGGTTCGTCGAACCCTTGGCCTAGCGCCGGTTCGCCGGTACGAACCGGCAACAGCAAGCGCCCCAGGCGGTGAGTTTGCACTGAGTGTCAGCCGCGCCAGAACCAGCGGCTCCGGCCGTCCATGCCGTCACGCAGTTTTTGCTGCTGGGTCGGGTTCAGACTGTTGTAGAACAGAGCCATCGCGGCGATCAGCTCGGGGCTCTTGCTTTGCAGCACGGTGGTTTTGTCGGTGATCAGGGCCTGCGCGCGCACGGCGTCAAACTTGTCGCCCGCCACCAGCGCTTTCATCTCAGCGCGCGGGTCTTGGGTCTGGCCGATCAGGACCGTGCGCTGCGCATACAGCGTGTCGCCCAAGTTTTGCAGGTTCTTTTTCTGCTCTACGTTCAGCTCGAGCCGCCCGGCTACTTTGTCGACCATCTTGTCGCGTTTTTGCGTGTACTTCTCAGCGCTCATGCTGGCGCCGAACTCGTGGTCGCGGTGGCCGCAGGCGGCCAAGCCGCCTAACAACACAGAGGTGCCCAGCAGGGCGAACAGACTGCGTTTGATCCAGGTTTTCATGACAGGGTTTCCTTTTTAGAAGTGGTTGAACAAGGCTGTCATGGTGCCGCGCTGCGGCAGGGCCTGGGTGTCGTGGCGGTGTCGCTTTGTTTCGCTTTGTTTCAGTGCGGTGCCGCAGGCAACACGCAGTGATCTACTTATAATAAGCATTGCTTACTAATTAAACACTACCCATTACCCAGAACATGACGCCAAAGCAAGACAGTCTGGGTTTCCTTGTCGCCGACCTCGCTCGCCTGATGCGCCGCGCCTTTGAGCAGCGGCTGCAGGGGGGCACCTTGACGCTAGCGCAGGCCCGCACACTGATCCACGTGGCACGCCGCGAAGGGGTGCGGCAGATCGACCTCGCCGACGCCATGGAACTTCAGCCCATCACACTGGCGCGGCTGATTGACCAACTGGCTGCGGCCGGGCTGGTGGAACGCCGCGCCGATCCGGCAGACCGACGGGCCTACCGGGTCTACCTGCTGCCAGCCGCCCAAAACGAATTGGCCACCATCGAGCGGGAAGCCGCCGCGATACGGGCGCGCGCACTGCAAGGCCTGGATCCCGCCCAGGCCGACGCCGCCTTGGCAGCGCTGCGCGCCATGCAAGGCAACCTCAGCGGGCGCTGAAGCCCGCACACCGCCTATCAGAGCCCCCAGCACCATGTCTGACACGACCGAACCCAAAACTGACGCTGCGCCGATGCTGCATACACCGCCACCGTCCCCAGCGCCGCCCCCAACCCCGGCCCACAACCCAATGAAGCTGGTACGGGTGCTGCTGTTGCTGGTGGTCCCACTACTGGCTTTGGGCGTGGGCGCAGTGATTTACCTGAAGGGTGGGCGCAGCGTGGACACTGAAAACGCTTACGTCAAGGCGGACAAACTGCCCGTGAGTGCAGAAATTTCGGGCGTGGTGACGGAGGTTCTGGTCCAGGACAACCAACTGGTCCAGGCAGGGCAAGCCCTGTTCCGGATCGACACCGCGCCATTCCAGGTGGCGGCCAGCAAAGCAGAAGCTCGGCTGGCCCAAGTACGGCAGGAGCACGCCGAGACACAGGCCAGCTACCGCGAGAAACTGGCCGACATCGCGCTGGCCCGCTCCAAGCACGCCTTTGCGCTGCGCGAGCAGCAACGGATGGCCGACCTGGTGGCCAAAGGCTTTATCTCGACCGCCCGTTTTGACGATGCGCGCAACAACGCCGACATCGCCGAACAGCAGATTGGTGCGCTGGAGCAGGGGCTGAGGCGCATTGCTGCAGCGTTGGGCGGCGGGCCCGAAACGCCCGCCGACAAGCTGCCGAACTACCAAGGGGCAATGGCCGAGATGGCGCAGGCCCGGCTGAACCTGGCGCACGCCGAGGTGCGCACGCCCACAGCCGGGACAGTGAGCCGGCCGCCCAAACCTGGCCAGTTCCTGAGCGCCGGCACCACGGCCATGGCGCTGGTGGTGGGGGGCAACTTGTGGATAGAGGCCAACTTTCCTGAGACTGACCTGACCCATGTGCAAGTGGGCCAGCGCGTCAACATCCGCATTGACACCTACCCGGACCACCGTTGGCAAGGCGTGGTCGACAGCCTGAGCCCGGCCACTGGGGCCGAGTTCTCGGTGATCCCCGCGCAGAATGCGACAGGCAACTGGGTCAAGATCGCCCAACGCGTCATGGTGCGTATCCGGATTGAACCCGCCCCTGATGCGCCACAGCTGCGCGCCGGGCTGTCGGCGGGGGTAGAGATCGACACCCGACAACGCCGGCAATTGCTGGGCTTTTCGCTGTGGCCCCACCGTGAGTGAGCAAACCCCGGGCTGGCAATCTGAGCGGCACCGCGGGTTGGCTGCTGTATCGGTCATGCTGGCGACCATCATGCAAGCGGTGGACACCACCATCGCCAATGTGGCGCTGCCCCACATGCAGGGGGCGCTCGGTGGTACGCAAGACCAGATCGCCTGGGTACTGACGTCCTACATCGTGGCCGCCGCCATCTGCATGCCGCTGACTGGGCTGCTGGCAGCCCGGTTCGGCCGCAAGCGCGTGTTCATGACCGCAGTGGCCGGCTTCACGCTGGCCTCAATGCTGTGCGGTGCGGCACAAAACCTGTCGCAAATCGTGCTGTTTCGCATGATGCAAGGTGTGTTTGGCGCCTGCCTGGTGCCCCTGTCACAGGCCGTTATGCTCGACAGCTACCCCCCGCATCGGCGAGCCTCAACCATGGCGCTGTGGGGTATGGGCGTGATGATTGGACCCATCGTCGGCCCCATGCTGGGCGGCTGGCTGACCGAGCATTACAACTGGCGCTGGGTGTTCTATATCAACCTGCCGGTCGGCCTGCTGGCCTGGTTCGGCATGGCGGCCTACCTGCAAGAGACACCGATAGACCGCACCCGCCGCTTCGACCTGTTCGGCTTCACGCTGCTGGGTCTGGCCCTGGGCGCGTTGCAGATGATGCTCGACCGTGGCCACTCGCTGGGTTGGTTCGACAGCCCCGAGGTCATCGCTGAGGCGTTGCTGGCTGGGCTGGCTGCCTATCTGTTCCTGGTGCACACGCTCACCAGCAAGCACCCGTTCATCGGCCCCGTGATGTTCCGTGACCGCAACTTCGCCACCGGGCTGGTGCTGATCTTCATCATCGGCGTGATGCTGTTGGCCACCCTGGCGCTGTTGCCACCGTTTTTGCAAAGCCTGATGGGCTACCCGGTGGTTGATGTCGGCCTGCTGCTGGCGCCACGCGGCGTGGGCACCATGTTCGCGATGATGCTGGCCGGCAAACTGGCTGCGCGGGTGGACGCGCGGCTACTGATCCTCACAGGCCTGCTGCTGGCAGGCGCCTCGCTGTGGCAGATGACCTTGTTTACCACCGACATTGGCGCCGGGGCGATTGTCAGCAGCGGCGTGCTGCAGGGCCTGGGCCTGGGCCTGATCTTCGCGCCACTGTCGAACATTTCTTTCGCCACGCTGGCGCCCCGCTTCCGCAACGAGGGCACCGCGATCTACAGCTTGGTGGCAGCATTGGCAGCAGCGTCGGCATCTCCCTGGTGATCACCTATCTGGCGCAACAGACGCAGGCCAACCATGCTGCTTTGGCAGGCTACATCGATCCGCTGCGTCTTGCCATGTCGCAGGCCGTGGAGGCCGGCACGGTCAACCTCAGCACGACCCAGGGCCTGATGGCGATCGACGCCGAGGTCATGCGACAGGCAGCAACCCTGGCCTACTTGCAAGATTTTCGGCTGATGATGTGGATCACCCTGAGCGCCTTGCCGCTGATCCTGCTGCTACGACCCGTGCGGCGAGTAGCCACGTCCGCTGAACCCTCGCGCAGCAACACCTCGGCGTGAATCTCCCGCTGTGAGCCCAGTTAAAGGTCTTCATACAGCCACCATCGTGCTTCCCTGGATCAGTTCGTCAACAGTGGAAGGCACTTCACCCCGCTCCAACATGCGTTTAAACACTTCGTACACATCGGTGCGGCTGCCTTCTTTGCGAAGCGTGTCCTCATCGTTCAGCCAGGCATAAATGACCACGGCCAATGGGTTAGACGCAAACATAAAGAACAGCCGGTAGCGCTGGGGAAGCCCCTTTTTGACGCGTCGCCAGTTGCCATGGCTTTTGCCCAATGTGTGCCCCAACCGGAACACCGGGTCTGCGGGGTTGGTGGGCACGGTGACAGTCATCGACTGGTAAACGGATGCCAGAAGTTTGGTTTTAGGGTGCTGTTTGTAGCCAACGGGGTCAGCCTGGGCCAGGCGGGTCACGTCTTGCGTCAACGTTTGCAGCCGCTGTGCAAATGGTTTGAACTGAAACAGGTTCCATCCGTTTTTTTGCATCAATCAGGCTCCACGCCTTCGATTAGGGCGGCGATGTGGGCCATCTGGGCCTCAGTCACTGGCTCAATCAGCTCCGGATGCGCGGCCATCTGGCCTGCCAGAAAACTCAGAAATGCCTGCATGACCGGATTGCCCTCTTCATCCTGCAGCTCTGGCGCCTGCTCACCCGTGGGCACGACCGACACCAGCATCTGCCCTGGTGCCAGCACGGTGCCGCGTACATCACCAAAAAACTCAGGGTTGGCCTTGAACAGGGCTGCATCAAACCTGAAACCATTGGAATTGCCAATGGCAGTGCTCTTGCCGCTAAACGATTGGTGGTTCATCATTCACTCCGTAAGTACAAATGAGTCTACATTGTAGAACTTGGCTGTCTTTTGGACAACATAGGTGTCGGGAGTGTCATTTTGCCCCTTGACTATCGGCGTATGTGCGCACATAATAAGTGCGATTTATAGCTTATTCCAAATGAACATCACGCTTTCAGTTGACGAACAAGTCGCACAACGTGCCCGAGAAGCCGCCCAAAAGATGGGTAAGAGCCTGAATCAAGTCGTTCGCGATTACTTGGAGCAACTTGCCGGTGGTGCGCTCCGTGGTCAGCAATGGTCGCAGTTTGAAGAGCGCTGCTTAAACTCTGGGGCCAAGCTCGATGGCTGGAAATTCGATCGCGACGAAGCGAATGAGCGCTAGGATGACTTCTCGCAGCTTTATCGATACGACTGTCTTGGTCTATGCCGAGGCCAGTGACGCCCCCTACAAGCAGCGGTCCGCCCTAGATCTACTACAGCGACTTTACGAGCAGGGGCTTGGTGTAGTGTCCACCCAAATTTTGCAAGAATATTGCAACGTGGCCCTCAAGAAGCTCAAACTCCCAGCTCACTATGTGCGATCTCAGCTCGACCTCTATGAACAGTTTGAAGTGGTGCAGGTCACCCCAGCCATCATTCGTGCTGGCCTGGACCTGCACCAAACGCGCAGCGTTACATTCTTTGATGCGATTGTGCTTGCCAGCGCTCGCGCTGCAGGCTGCAGCGTGTTGTGGTCGGAAGACATGAACGCAGGCGAAGTCGTCAATGGCGTTCGCATCTCGAATCCATTTTCATCATCTGGGCCAACCTAGCAAAGGCGAAGGTTGAATCTCGAAGCAAGCAGGTGAATTGGTGGGTGGCCAGCCAGGATGATGGCCCGGGCATTTGGTCAAGTCTCGAAGCCGGCCGGCTGATTTCTCATGATGTTTGTTCTCGACACCAACGTGGTGTCCGAGCTGCACAAGGTCCGACTTGGCAAGGCCGATGCGAACGTGACGGCATGGTCACTCGCCACGTCGCTGATTTCAAGCCTGCGGGAGTAACACTCATCAATCCGTGGGAGGTATCGGCGTGATGGGACACAAATGTTTGCGTCACCACTACCCTAGGCAGGAAGGGCAGTCCTTTGGGAACTCGATCCTTTGTCAAGCGGCTTCGCGCAGGGTCTTGCGAATATCGACTTCGTCGTATGGAACGTGCAGATGGCCGTCTTGTATTTCGATCAGTCCAAGTTGGACGAGCCGTTGCACGTCGTCGTAAACATTGCGGTAGTCACGCTCCAATTGCACTGCCAGTTGGCGAATGCTCAGCCCTTCATGTCTGGCCACGTACTCCAGCAGGACCATGCGTTTTTCTGTCATCGCGCCGTGGAGTTGTCGATAGCTCGCAAAGTGCAAGCGTGGTGTTGCAGCCGGCTGAGCCTCGCCCGCATCCACACGGGCAGCCCATGCCAGCAAGCCTGCTTGTTCTGTTCCGGGATCGATTACGTCAATTTCGATGCGTTTCATTTGATTTCTCCAGAAAGCCGCGCCACGTCTTGCGCAAAGTCATTGAGCAACTGCACCAGCGATATGAACACATAGGATGTCTCCATTTTCTGCGGCCCCGCGTGCCGATGGTCATCTTTGCCGGTTTCATTGTCGTAGCGCACGATGGTTTTCCCATCTTTGCCACAGTACAGCCGGTACTTGAGCCTATGAGGGCGGCCAGGTTCGGCTTGCGGCAATTGCCAAATCTTACGCTGTAAGATTCGTTGGCAGGCATCCATCGCTTCGAGGGCCTTGCCCCACTGCGGCAAAGGTCAGCACAAACGCATCGGCCACATCGGGTGAGGGCAGGCCACGCGTCCCGTCTCATCATCGGGCAGCGCGCAGTTCATCGCCTCAAACCGCTCGCGCGCCCGCGTATCAGCGCTTGGGTTCGACCCTTCCCCTCATGTCAGCCGTTAGACTCGTGACACACTTCGCAGGAGTCAGCATGCAGCCGAAAAACCACTGGGAACACGTCTACGCAACCAAGAAGGCCGAAAGTGTGAGTTGGTTTCAGGAACACGCCGAGCAATCGATGCGGCTCATTCGAGGAACGGGGGTTCCATATTCAGCAGGAATCATCGACGTCGGCGGCGGGGCTTCAACACTCGTAGACGATCTTTTGAGCAGCGGCTATTGCGCAGTCTCGGTTCTTGATCTGGCAGCTGCTGCACTATCGGTCGCAAAGGCTCGCCTTGGCGAGCGAGCCAGTGAAGTGCAATGGACCGAAGGAGACATTACAAAAGTCTTGCTTCCTGTTCACGCCTTCGATGTTTGGCACGACCGCGCGGTGTTTCACTTCCTGACAAGCAAAGAAGACCGGGAGGCCTATGTCGACACAGTGCTTCGTTCTGTCAAACCTGGCGGTCACGTCATCGTCGCTACCTTTGCCGAAGATGGTCCGATCCAATGCAGTGGTTTGCCAGTCATGCGGTACGGGCCGAGCGAGCTGCACGCCGAGTTCGGTTCGCCGTTTTCCCTCGTTCGGCATGAACGCGAAGAACACCACACACCATTCGGCACAGTACAGAAGTTCGTGTACTGTTACTGCAGAAAGTTGCCCTCTTGAGTCGCTTAGCAAGCCAGCGCAGGCCATGTCAAAAATAGCAAAAATAGCGATCACGGTTGTGCTTTACCTGATTTTTAAGGCCTGCACAGAGTATGTTTGGCCGGCCTGAAGCTTGCCTAAATGGGTAGCAGCCCCGCCAGTGCTTGCCCCGTGTGGGTCCGCAGTTTGACCACGCCTTCGGGCGTGTCAGCAGCCACCACCCGGCCGCCGGCCTTGCCGCCGTCGGGCCCCAGGTCCAGCACCCAGTCGGCCTCGGCGATCACGTCCAGGTCGTGCTCGATCACCACCACGCTGTGGCCACCGTCCACCAACCGGTGCAGCACCTTGATCAGCTTGTCGACATCGGCCATGTGCAGGCCCACGGTGGGCTCGTCCAGCACGTACAGCGTGTGCGGCGCCTTGTTGCCGCGCCGGCCAATGTCATCGCGCACCTTGGACAGCTCAGTGACCAGCTTGATGCGCTGCGCCTCGCCGCCGCTTAGTGTGGGCGAGGGCTGGCCCAGGGTGAGGTAGCCCAGGCCCACGTCCTGCAGTAATTGCACCGGGTGGCTGATGTTGGGCATGGCGGCAAAAAACTCCACTGCCTCGTCCACCTCCATCTGCAGCACCTCGCCGATGTTCTTGCCACGCCAGGTCACCGCCAGCGTTTCAGGGTTGAAGCGGGCGCCCTTGCAGGTCTCGCACAGCACCTTTACGTCTGGCAAAAAGCTCATGGCCACGGTGCGGATGCCCTGCCCTTCGCAGCTTGGGCAACGGCCTTCGCCGGTGTTGAAGCTGAAGCGGTTGGCCGCGTAGCCCCTTGCCTTGGCCTCCAGCGTGTCGGCAAACAGTTTGCGGATGATGTCCCAAAAGCCGATGTAGGTGGCCGGGCAGCTGCGCGGCGTTTTGCCGATCGGGGTCTGGTCCACCTCCAGCACCCGGTCGATACCCTCAAACCCGGTGACGCCGGTGCAGCCGGTCCAGGCCAGCGCCTCGCCTGCGGCCAACGCGTCGCGCCCGGCCTTGGTGCTGCGTTTTTGCACCGCCATCTGCACATTGGCCAGCAGCACATCGCGCGCCAGGGTGGACTTGCCCGAGCCCGAGACACCGGTTACTGCCACCAGCCGCTGCAAGGGGACCTGCACGCTGATGTGCTGCAGGTTATGCAGGTTGGCACCGTTGACGCCGAGCCATTTTGGGGCCGCCTGTCCTGCGGGGACCTTAGGTGCGTCATCCTCGGGCTCGACCCGGGGATCCATGGATTCCCGATCAAGTCGGGAATGACCAACCGTCACCTGCCGCCTCGGGTGCAGCGGATGCTGCATGGCGTGCAGCAGGTAGCGACCGGTTTGCGACTCGGCCGCCGCCTGCACATCGGCCACCGAGCCCTGCGCCACCAGCCGGCCACCGCGCTTGCCGGCGCTCGGCCCGATGTCGATGATGTGCTCGGCATGGCGGATGGTGTCCACATCGTGCTCCACCACCACCAGGGTGTTGCCTTTGTCGCTCAGGCTTTGCAGGGCGTCGAGCAGGATGCGGTTGTCCCGCGCGTGCAGGCCGATGGTGGGCTCGTCCAGCACATAGCACACGCCCTGCAGGTTGCTGCCCAGCTGGGCCGCCAGCCGAATGCGCTGGGCCTCGCCGCCGCTGAGGGTGGGCGCACCACGGTCCAGCGTCAGGTAGCCCAGGCCGACCTGCTCCAGAAACTCCAGCCGGCTGCGAATCTCGGGAATCAGGTCGCGCGCGATGTCGGTCTCGCGCTGGCTCAAGGTGTTGCCCTGCAGGGTCTGCACCCACTGCCGCACATCGGTCACGCTGAGTGCAGCAATGTCGGCAATACCCACACCGCCGAAGCGCACCGCGCGCGCCGTGGCATTGAGCCGGGTACCGGCACAGGCCGGGCAGGCGGTGTCAGCCAGGTCTTCCACATCAGGCTCGGCAAAGGTCTGTTCCCGACCGCCGTGGTCGTCGTCACGCACCGAGTCGTCAAACACCTTGCGCTGGTCCTTGTTCAGCTTGACGCCAGTGCCCACGCACTCCGGGCACCAGCCGTGCTTGCTGTTGTAAGAGAACAGGCGCGGGTCCAGCTCGGCGTAGCTGGTGCTGCACACCGGGCAGGCGCGCCGGCTGGAGAACGCGTGCAGCTGGCCAATGCCGGCCGTGGGCTGGCCGGCTTGCATCGCGGCCTGCAAACCGCCCAGATCGCTCAGCACATGCAGCACGCCCTTGCCGTGGGTGAGCGTGGTGGCCAGCGCCTGGCGCAACTGCGCCTCGTGCTCGGGCTGCACCGTCAGGCTGAACACCGGCAGCTCGATGGTGTGTTCCTTGAAGCGGTCGATACGCGGGAAGCCGGTGGTCGGCAAAAAGTTGCCGTCCACCCGCAAATGGGTGAAGCCGCGCGGCCGCGCCCAGTCGGCAAGCTCGGTGTAGACGCCCTTGCGGTTCATCACCAGCGGCGCCAGCAGGCCGATGTGCTGGCCCCGAAAGGTTTTGAGCAGCTGGGCGGCGATGCTGTCGGGGGTTTGCGGCGCCACCGGTGTGCCGTCGTGCACGCAATGCTGGGTGCCGAGCTTGACGTACAGCAGGCGCAAGAAATGCCAGACCTCGGTGGTGGTGCCAACCGTGGACTTGCGCCCACCGCGCGACAGGCGCTGCTCAATCGCCACCGTGGGCGGGATGCCGTACACCGCGTCCACCTCGGGCCGGCCGGCCGGCTGCACGATGCTGCGCGCATAGGCGTTGAGCGACTCCAGGTAGCGGCGCTGGCCTTCGTTGAACAGGATGTCAAAAGCCAGCGTCGACTTGCCCGAACCCGACACACCGGTGATGACGCTGAACTTGCCGCGCGGAATGTCCACGCTGAGCGACTTGAGGTTGTGCTCACGCGCGTTCACGATCTGGATGCTGTCCGACCCGCCCGCGCCCTGGGCCACCGGCAGCGTCTGGCGGACAAAAGCATAGGGCGCCATGCTCTCGCGCACCGCATGCACTTGCGCCGTGGTCTGCGCATACTCGCGCAGCGCCTGCCCGGTATGCGAGCCAGGGTGGGCCATCAGGTCGGCCGGCGTGCCGCAGGCCACCAGCTCACCGCCGGCGTCACCGCCCTCGGGGCCGAGGTCAATCAGCCAGTCGCTGGCTCGGATCACGTCCAGGTTGTGCTCGATCACCAGCAGCGAATGACCGGCATCGAGCAGCTTGCGCAGCGCCCGCATCAGCTTGGCGATATCGTCAAAGTGCAGGCCGGTGGTGGGCTCATCAAACATGAACAGGCAACCCCGCCGCGCCGTCGCCTGCCGGCTGGCGCTGCCCGCTTTGGCGGCATCGGCCAGAAAGCCGGCGAGCTTGAGGCGCTGCGCCTCACCGCCCGATAGCGTCGGCACCGGCTGGCCCAGCTTCACGTACTCCAGCCCGACATCGACAATCGGCTGCAGCGCGCGGATCACATCGGTATCTTTGGCAAACAGGGCCGCCGCTTCACTCACCGTCAGGTCCAGCACATCGGCCACGTTCAGCTGCCGGTAATTGGAATCTGACCCCAATTTACGTTCAATCACCACCTCCAGGATTTCGGGGCGGTAGCGCTTGCCGTCGCAGTCCGGGCAGCGCAGGTAGACGTCGCTCAGGAACTGCATCTCGACATGCTCAAAGCCGGAGCCGCCGCAGGTCGGGCAGCGGCCATCGCCGCTGTTGGCGCTGAACTTGCCGGCGGTGTAGCCGCGTTGGCGTGACAGCGGGGCGTTGGCAAAGATCTCGCGCAGCGCATCCCAGGCGCCCACGTAGCTCACCGGGTTGGAGCGGGCCGTCTTGCCAATCGGCGACTGGTCGACAAACACCACGTCGCTGAGCAGCTCGGCGCCCAGCAGCCGGTCATGGGTACCCGGGGTTTCGGTGGCCTTGCCAAAGTGGCGCAGCAAGGCCGGCGCCAGGATGTCCTGCACCAGGGTCGACTTGCCCGAGCCGCTGACGCCGGTGACGCAGACCAGGCGCTGCAAGGGCAGCTCGACCGAGATGTTTTTCAGGTTGTGCTCGCGCGCGCCTTCGAGCACCAGGCGCGGCGTGTTGGGAGCCACCAGCCGCTGGAAGCCCAGCCCGACCTGGCGCCGCCCGCCCAAGTAGGCGCCGGTCAGGGTGTCGGCCTCACGCAGGTCGGCGGTACTGCCGTCAAACACAATCTGGCCACCCCGCTCGCCCGGGCCCGGGCCCATGTCGATCATGCGGTCAGCCGCCAGCATCACGGCCGGGTCATGCTCCACCACCACCAGCGTGTTGCCGGCGTCGCGCAGGCGCTGCATGGCCACGATGATGCGGTGCATGTCACGCGGGTGCAGGCCGATGCTGGGCTCATCCAGCACAAACAGGGTGTTGACCAAAGAGGTGCCCAGGGCCGTGGTGAGGTTGATGCGCTGCACCTCGCCACCCGACAGGGTGCGGCTTTGCCGGTCCAGCGTGAGGTAGCCGATGCCAACCTCGCACAAGTACTTGAGGCGGGTGCCAACCTCGTCAAACAGCAGTTTGAGGGTTTGCAGCTCGGCCTCGGAGGTGACCACGGTCAGCGACGCGGCATTGGATGCCAGCCGCGCCTGCATCGCCTCAAAAAATCGGCGCAGCCGGTCCAGCGGCATCAGCATCAGGTCGTGCAGGCACAGCCCCGGCAACGCTTCGAGCTGTGCGCGTGACCAGGCCACGCCAGCCGGCAGAAAGCGCTGGGCTGGCGCCAGCACGGCGTCGGCATCGGCGCCACTGCCAATGCGCCAGAGCAGGCTCTCGGTCTTCAGGCGGGCACCGCTGCACACCGGGCAGGGGGTGTAGCTGCGGTACTTGGACAGCAGCACCCGGATGTGCATCTTGTAAGACTTGGTCTCCAGGTACTCAAAAAAGCGTTTGACGCCAAACCAGTGCTGGTTCCACTTGCCGTTCCATTGCGGCGAACCGTTGATCACCCAGTGCTGCTGCTCGGGGGTGAGCTTGTTCCACGGCGTATCTCGCGGGATGCCGGCGGCTTCGGCGTGGCGCATCAGGTCGTCCTGGGCCTCCTGCCAGGCCGGCGTCTGGATCGGTTTGATGGCACCAGAACGCAGCGTGAGCTTGTCGTTGGGGATCACCAGCCCGTAATCAACGCCGATCACGCGGCCAAAGCCGCGGCAGGTATCGCAGGCGCCAACCGCCGAGTTGAAGGAGAACATCGAGGCGATGGGGTCAGCGTAGCGCAGGTCGCTGTCGGGACAGTGCAGCCCGGTGGAGAATTTCCACAGCTCGGCCACGCTGTCCCCGGCAGCGCCCAGCACATACACCGCTAACCGGCCGCTGCCACGCTTGAGCGCGGTCTCAATCGCCTCCACCACCCGGGCCCGCTCGGCCGTGGCCAGCCGAAACCGGTCTGCCACCACGTCAAGCACCTTACGCGGCCCGCTCGGGCTGGCCACCTCGCGCTCGGCCTGCACCCGGGTGAAGCCGCTGAGAGACAGCCACTGCGCCACCTCGTCGGCCGTGGCACTGGCCGGCAGTTCCACCGGAAAAGTCAGCACCACCCGTGCCTCGGCCAGGGCTGGGCCCAGCGCCGCTTGACGCGCCTGCAGTTCGGCATAAATGGTGTCGGGGCTGTCATGGCGCACCGGCTGCGCGGTGACCCGGTCAAACAGCTGGCCGGCACGGGCAAACAGCAGCTTCAGGTGGTCATTGAGCTCGGTCATGGTGCCCACCGTGGAGCGCGAGGAGCGCACCGGGTTGGTCTGATCGATCGCGATCGCCGGCGGCACGCCGTCGACCCGGTCCACTGCGGGCTTGTCCATGCGGTCCAAAAACTGACGCGCATAGGCCGAGAAGGTTTCCACGTAGCGCCGCTGGCCTTCGGCGTACAGCGTGTCGAACACCAGACTCGATTTGCCCGAGCCGCTGGGGCCAGTGACCACCGTCAGCTCGCCGGTGCGGATGTCCAGGTCCAGGTTCTTAAGGTTGTGCTGGCGCGCGCCGCGAATGCGGATAAAACCGTGGGGCATGGGGGAGTGTCTGTGCAGTGGGGGAGAGACATTCTAGGCAGTTCGACACGGCCGTGTTCAGGGCTGGCCTTTGGGGCGTTGGCGGGGACGGCGTGCCTGATTCCGCTCATGTCCCCCGGATGAAGCCGCCTGTCCGGCAGCCACATCCTCCGCCTTGACTTCGCTACGTCAGGCACGCCATCCCCTCAATGGTCGGGAAAGACTTCGCGCCGTCATTCCCGCGAAGGCGGGAATCCACAAAGCCATGGGTCCCCGATCGAGTCGGGGACGACGCAGCCTTGGTCAGTTCCCCAGCAGCCCGCCAACCCCGTCAAGGTGGTGACGGGCCAAGCGGCGGAGCGAGGTCAAGGAGGAGGACACGGGGGCCCGCAGGGCTCCTGTGTCTGGGGGACACGAGCGTAGTCGCTTGGCCCGGCGCCACCTTGACCGGTGCGCCAAGATTAAACGCAGCCACTCAGCCCGACGCTGCCAGGCCGTGACAGGCCCGCCTATGGCTTGTTAAATCAGACTTACTTACTCGCGGCGCTCGCCGGTGCCGCAGCGGCAGGCGCAGCGGGTGCAGAGGCAGCCGCCTCCGGCACATGTGTGGCTTCAGCGCCGTGCTTTTCGCCGCCCATGTCGATGTTGCCACCCGTGCTCAGCAGGTAAAGGGCCAAGGCAGCAAACAGAATGAATCCGACAATAATTTTCCACATGGTGGTGTTTCCTCAGGTCTAGGCCCCGGTACCAGGGCAAAAATAAGCCCTCGCGAGGAGGGCTTGGTATTTGATCGCGACCACGCCAGGGCGGCGTGGTCAGAGCGTCAAGGCAAGGTCAGTCGTTGGCGTAAATATCCACATCCTTGGTTTCCTTGACGAACAAGGAGCCAATGATGAAGGTCATGCCAGCGATGATGATGGGGTACCAGAGACCGTTGTACATATTTCCGGTCTGGGCCACGATGGCAAATGCCGTGGTGGGCAGCAGGCCGCCGAACCAGCCGTTACCAATGTGATACGGCAGGCTCATGGACGTGTAGCGGATGCGGGTCGGGAACATTTCCACCAGCATGGCGGCAATCGGGCCATAGACCATGGTCACCAGCAGCACCAGGTAGCTCAGGATCAGGACCACCATGACGGTGTTCACACGGGCCGGGTCAGCCTTGGTGGGGTAGCCAGCGGCCTTGAGCGCTTCGGCCACGGCTTTCTTGAATTCGCCGTCTTTCTTCTTGGCTTCGTCAGCCGGCAGACCTTTGGCGGTGTAGCTCGGGATCGCTGTCTCGCCAATCTTGATGGTGGCGGGTGTGCCAGCGGTACCAGCAGCGTTCTCATAACTGACTGAAGCGCCAGCCAGCACCTGCTTGGCAATGTCGCAGGAGCTGGTGAACTTGGCCGTGCCAGTCGGGTTGAACTGGAACGAGCACTCATTGGCGTCAGCCGTCACGACCACCTTGTTCTTGGCCTGGGCTTCAGCCAATGCGGGGTTGGCTGCGTTGGTCAATGCCGTGAAGGTGGGGAAGTAGGTCAGCACGGCCAGCAGGCAACCGGCCATGATGATGGGCTTGCGGCCGATCTTGTCTGACAAGGTACCGAACAGAATGAAGAAAGGCGTGCCGATGATGAGCGAGATAGCCACATAAATGTTGGCGGCTGCGCCGTCAACTTTAAGCGCCTGGGTCATGAAGAACAGCGCGTAGAACTGGCCCGAGTACCAGACCACAGCTTGACCGGCGGTCAGACCGACCAGCGCCAGGATCACGATCTTCAGGTTTTTCCACTGGCCGAACGATTCGCTCAGCGGTGCCTTGGAGGTCTTGCCCTCGGCCTTCATCTTGGCGAAAGCGGGGGATTCGTTCATGCTCAAACGGATGTAAACCGACACGGCCAACAGCAGAATGGAGACGATGAAGGGCACGCGCCAGCCCCAATCAGCAAAAGCGGCTTCGCCAATGGCGGTGCGGGTACCCAGAATCACCATCAGGCTCAGCATCAGGCCCAGTGTGGCCGTGGTCTGAATCCAGGAGGTGTAGGCGCCGCGTTTACCCATGGGGGCATGCTCGGCCACATAAGTAGCCGCGCCACCGTACTCACCACCGAGGGCCAGGCCTTGCAGCAAGCGCAGCACGATCAAGATGACTGGTGCGGCCACGCCGATGGTGGCGTAGTTGGGCAGGATGCCGACGATGAAGGTCGACAGGCCCATGATCAGGATAGTGACCAGGAAGGTGTACTTGCGGCCGATCATGTCGCCCAGGCGGCCGAAGAAGATGGCACCAAAGGGGCGCACGATAAAGCCGGCCGCAAAAGCCAGCAGCGCGAAGATGAAGGCCGAGCCCGCATCGAGGCCGCTGAAAAACTGCTTGGCAATGATGCCTGCAAGCGAGCCGTATAAGTAAAAGTCGTACCATTCAAAAACCGTACCCAAAGATGAAGCGAAGATGACTTTCTTCTCCTCTGCGCTCATGGGCCGTGCGGCCGCGGCTGTTGCCATAGTGATGTCTCCAATCGTATGCAGCCTCCGACATGAAGACTTGTTTGGATTGTTAAAGACCGCACTGACCACACTCTGACGCCAAACCAACGCAAGCTTGCGCCAAACTGAACGCCAACTTACGCCTGCTGGCTTGCAGCTTTAGCAAAGTGCGCCCATGTTCAGAGCCAAATACAAAAAAGGCCCGCCAGGGGCGGGCCTTTTGTTCAAGCGCGGAACGCTCAGGCGGCGCGGGTGGTCATATCACCTGCGATGCTGGGGTAGCGCACATGCTCCACCAGGTCCTGGATTTCGCGGCGCGGCGCCGGGGTCAGCAGGCTCACCACGATGATGATGGCAAAGCCCAGCGGCACACCGAACACACCGGCCGAGATGGGCTGAATGCCCCACCACAGTTCAACCGGCGAGGTCACGCTGAAGACGCCCCTCAACCAGGGTTGAGTCATCACCATGTAGTACATGGTGACGCCCAAGCCGCCAACCATACCCAGCACAGCCCCCGATTTCGTGGCACGCTTCCAAAAAATACCCAGCGTCAAGGCCGGAAAGAAGGACGCCGCTGCAAACGAGAAGGCCGCCGAGACCAGGAACAGGATGTCCGCTGGCTTCTGCGCCGCCACATAGGCGGCTGCCAACGCCACCACCAGCAGCAGCATTTTGCTGATGGCGACGCGACGCTGGGCCGAGGCGTTAGGGTCAATCATCTTGTAATACAGGTCATGCGACAGCGCGTTGGCAATGGTCAGCAGCAAACCGTCTGCGGTTGACAGCGCCGCCGCCAGGCCGCCCGCGGCCACCATGCCGGAGATCACATAGGGCAAGCCACCGATTTCAGGGGTTGCCAGCACGATGATGTCGCCGCCAATCTTCATCTCGCCCAATTGCAGCAGGCCATCCTTGTTGATGTCAACCAGCGACAACAACGACGGATCAACCGCCGCCCACTGTGAGACCCAGGCTGGTAGCTTGTCAAACGGCGTACCCACTAGTACGGTGAAGATCTCGTACTTGACCAAGACAGCCAGCGCGGGTGCCGTGAAGTACAGCAGAAAGATGAAGAACAAGGACCAGGTCACCGAGCTGCGCGCCTGCTTGACCGATGGCGTGGTGTAGTACCGCATCAGGATGTGCGGAAGCGCTGCCGTGCCCACCATCAAGCAAAACACCAATGCCATGAAGTTACGGCGCGAAACATCGAACGCTTCCTTGGCTTTGGCGTCTCCATTGGGGTCGCCAGCGTACTGGGCCGCATGTCGAGGCATGCCACCCAGCGGTTTGGCTCGGGCCTCGTTGTCCGCTTTGCCCTTGGTCCAGGCCTTCTTGGCGCTCTCTTCGTCCTTGGGTAAAGCAGCCAGTGCCTTCTCTGCGGCAGCAATCTCGGCTGCCGGTCCATTAGCGGCTTTCAGGTCAGCCAGCTTCTTGGTGGCCCCCTCGGTGTCTGCGGCAAGGGCAGCCTTGACATCCTTGAGCTTCTCACCAAAGCCATCGGCCCGGGCCTTGAAGGCCGCGATCACTTCTTTTTCTTTCGGATCGTCGATCAGCTGTTTTTCTTTGGCGGTGACTTTCTCGAGCTGATAGCCTTAGATCAGCTGTGGAATAGGCACGCTGGTTTGCTTGACCGACAGCCAAATCACGGGAATCAGGTAGGCCACGATCAGGATGATGTACTGCGCCACCTGGGTCCAGGTGACGGCGCGCATGCCCCCCAGAAACGAGCAGACCAAGATACCACCGAGCCCCAAGAAAATGCCGAGCTCGAAAGCCACGCCAGTCAACCGGGTGGTGATCAGGCCAACGCCATAGATCTGCGCCACCACGTAGGTGAAGGAGCACAGGATGGCGGCAAAGATGCCGATCAGCCGCGGCAGGTTGCCGTCGTAGCGCGCGCCCAGAAAGTCGGGAATCGTGAACTGGCCAAACTTGCGCAGGTAGGGCGCGAGAAACAGCGCCACCAGGCAGTAACCGCCAGTCCAGCCCATGATGAAGGCGAGCCCACCATAGCCGGTCAGATAAAGCGTGCCCGCCATGCCGATAAAGGAGGCCGCTGACATCCAGTCGGCGCCAGTGGCCATGCCGTTGTACATGGCTGGTACACGGCGCCCGGCCACGTAGTACTCGGCCGCGTCGTTGGTTCGGCTCATCACCCCGATACCAGCGTACAGCAGCACGGTCGCGGCCAGAAAGATGTAGCCGATCCAGTTGCGGGGCAGCCCCATCTGCTCCAGCACAGCCAGAACGATCACGAAGGCCAGAAAGCCTCCGCCGTACCAGCTGTAGATTTTGTTCAACTGCGACTTGAAGGCCGAGTTGCTGGCGGCGCTGAACACGCCACCTGTTTGGTCGTTGGTCATGCCAGCCATGTCAATCCTCCTCAACTTCGGCCACGCCATGCGCCTGGTCGAGTTTGTTCATGTAATGAGCGTAATACCAGATGATCGCCACATAGACGACCAGTGAGCCCTGGGCTGCGGCCCAAAAACTAAATGGCCAGCCAAAAAAGATGAAGTTCAGGTCTCTCGCAAAATAGGCCATGACAAAAGTCACCACAAACCACACAGCCATCAAGATGGCAGTGATGTTGAGGTTCTTTTGCCAATACTGCCGATGGTTCTCGGTGATTTGCACGCTTGTCTCCTCTGTTAAAACCGCCTTGTTGCGGCGGGTGGGGTCACAACGGGTGCCGGCAAACCGGCACCATGCAGCATCGTTGTGAAGTAGGGCCGTCAGGCCGACTTGAGCCCGGTTTCGCGCTCAAGCTGGGCCGCGATCTTGGGTTCAAATCCCTTGAGGTGGTGAATGATCTTCGCTGCCTCGGCGGGCTCCTGACGGTCCATGTGCACGCGGGCGAGTTGATACCACGCATACGGGCTCATGGGCTGCAATTGGGTGTTGTGGCGCAAGGCGGCTATGGCCTCATCAAACCGCCTGAGTTGGATCAGGACCAGACCCAGGCCATACCAGGCGCGGTCCAGTTCGGGGTTGATCTCGATGGCTCGCCGGAAACTGGCCTCGGCGGCATCAAACTGCTTGAGCTCGTCCTGCAGGAAGCCCTGGTTGAACCAGTGCGCCGCCTTGGCGTCTGGCGCTGCGGTCAGACGGGCGTAGTCACGCAGGGCGCCTTGTCGATCCTGGTCCTGCGCCTTCAAGTGTGCCCGGCTGGCCAGGGCATAGGTATCGTCAGGGTCATCCTGCAGCAGGCGCTCGAGGTCCTGGTAGGCACCGGCACGCCGCCCCACCGTGATCTGGAGGACGATCCGGTACTTGACAAAGAGGTAACGCAGGCTTTTCATTGGCAAGCCTTGATGCCCACGCTGACGCAGTGTTC
Organism: Rhodoferax sp.; assembly: GCA_040400795.1. Lineage (GTDB taxonomy): Bacteria > Pseudomonadota > Gammaproteobacteria > Burkholderiales > Burkholderiaceae_C > Rhodoferax. The sequence goes on along the minus strand of JBBAPO010000011.1, from coordinate 28,760 downwards.
GATCTTGGCCAGCGTGACCGCGATGTAAGTCACGCCCACCATGAAAAATGCGACGAAAGGCACATGCTCGGGCGCCACCCGCTTGGGCGAGACCTGCTTGGCTAGCCAGACCCAAGGCTTGTTGAGCACCTGAAAGAGCTGGTAGAAAAGGTTGGTGTCCCGTCTGGCGCCAGCCAGCACGAACAGGATTCCCTGCCCGAGCAACGCAAGCAAGCCGATGTAGAGCAACAGTTGGAACGCGTTGAGAAATTGAAGCACAGCAAAAATTTGAATCTTGTAAAGACGGGTCTAAAAATCCGTGGCTTACCAATTCCTTACTGTAGGGTCTTGTTCAGCCAAAATACGGGTAAACACGGGGTGGCCTCAGGCCGTCTAGTACGATTAGTGCAAACCGGAGCCCCTAAAAATCGAGTATGGCGATCGCCCGGACTCGGGCGCAGACTACCAGGGCCTGCAGGCGCCCGCTTCACCTGCCGCATCTGGGCGCACAGTCAAGGCTTGGGGCGAACCACGCCGACCGGTAGACGCGCCGCCGCGTCCCACCCAGGTCCGGTAAACCATGGGCCGCCAGCCAGATAGTCGGCGAGCATCGGCAGGGCATCAAAACCCCAAAACAGCCGGTCGTCCACCGCCAGTGTGGGCACACCGAACACGCCGCGGGCGATGGCTTCGTCTGTGTGGGCTTTCAGGTCAGCCTTGACGGCAGCGCTGGCGACGTCGCGTGGTGGCGCGAGCTCTTCGGTCAGCGCCGCCAACCGCTGTGGATCGCCGGCATCTCCGCCGCCGCGCCAGACGCGGCGCAAAAGGGTCTCGCACACGTAACGGTTGGGCAAGCCCTGCAGATCGCAGGCCACCGCCAACCGCAGCAGCGCCAGTGAATTGAAGGGGTGGGCCGCCGGCAAGGCCAGCTCAATGTCATGACGATGGGCCAGCCACATAACCTGACGGTAAGTCCAGTCGCGCTTGCCTGGCATCTCGGCCGGACCCAACTGGCCAAAGTGCTTCAGCAGTGCGCCAAACAGCACCGGCTTGTAGCTGACCTGGTAGCTGTGACCGATCAGGGCCTGCGGCAACTGCTCGAACGCCAGGTAGGCGTAGGGCGAGATCGGGTCGAAGTAAAAGGAGATGTGTTTCATGCTGCGTGGGCCGCCATGCGTTGCTCTATCAGGGTCCAGACCTGGCGTTTGCCCTGGGGGCTGGCGCCGCTCCACTGGCAGATTTCGTCCAGCGTGCGGAAGCAGCCCTCGCACAGCCCGCTGGCCGCGTCCATGCGGCACACCGAGATGCAAGGCGAAGGCACAAAAGTGCCGCCAGCCCTTGCTGCGTCTGCACGCGACGCTAGTATTTCCATAGCAGAACTCAAGCCTGGTGCACGGTCGAATTGGGGCATGGTGCGCTCAGCCGGCCCGCTGGCTGAGCAGCGCCACCGCCACCCGCGAGTTGGGTTGGCGCTGCAAATAGCCGCTGATGTACTGACCGGCGTCCACCAGCCGGTCGAGGTCGATGCCGGTGGCAATACCCATGCCATGCAGCATGAACACCAGGTCTTCCGTGGCCACATTGCCGGTGGCGCCCTTGGCATAGGGGCAGCCGCCCAGGCCGGCCACCGAGGCGTCAAATTGCCAGACGCCCATTTCCAGACAAGCCAGGGTGTTGGCCAGAGCCTGACCGTAGGTGTCGTGAAAATGGCCTGACACCTCGTCCAGCCCGAAGTGCTGCAGCGTGGCGGCCATGGCGCGCTGTACCTTGAGCGGGGTACCGACGCCAATCGTGTCGGCCACACCGATGTGCTGCACCCCGATGCCTTTCATCAGGCCGGCCAGGTAGCCCACGCGCTCGGGCGCAACCTCGCCCTCATAGGGACAGCCCACCACACAAGACATGGCGCCGCGCACCGGGATGCCGGCCGCACGGGCGGCCGCCACCACCGGGGCAAAGCGCTCAATGCTCTCGGCAATCGAGCAATTGATGTTGCGTTGGCTGAAGGTCTCACTGGCTGCGCCAAACACCACTATTTCGTCGGGCCGGCTGGCGCGGGACGCCTCAAAACCCTGCAAATTGGGCGTGAGCACTGAGTAGCGCACGCCCGGCAGACGGGTAATACCAGCCATGACCTCGGCGTTGTCGGCCATCTGCGGCACCCATTTGGGTGACACAAAACTGGTGACCTCGATGTCTTTGAGGCCGGCGGCTTGCAGCCGGTGCACCAGCTCGATCTTGACGGCGGCGGGTACAGCTTGTTTTTCGTTTTGCAGGCCATCGCGCGGCCCGACATCGACAATTTTGACGCGTTGGGGTAGGTTCATCTCAATAGCCTCGTTGCAGGTCAACCATGCCGGTGATGGGCTCACCACGTGTCAGGGCCCCGATTTTGGCCACAATTTGGGCGATGCTTTTGCCAGGCAGGGTGCCGGCCGAAATATGCGGCGTGACCCGGATCTGCGGGTGGCGCCAGAACGGGTGCTCGGGGGGCAGCGGCTCGGTGCGGAACACATCCAGTGTGGCGCCGGCCAAGTGGCCGCTGGCCAGCAGCGCCAGCAGGTCGTCTTCCACCAGATGCGCACCCCGCGCCACATTAATCAGGTAGGCGCCTGGCAGCAACTGAGCCAGCGTGTCGCGGTTCAGGATGCCCTGGGTGTCGGGCGTGAGCGGCAGCAGGCACACCAGCACGCGGCAGCGGGCCAAAAAGTCCGGCAGCGCCGCCAGCCCGGCGTAGCCCTCCACCCCCGGGATGCTTTTGGCCGTGCGGCTCCAGCCCAGCACCGGAAATTCGAACAACTGCAGGGCGCGCGCCACCCGCTCGCCCAGCACGCCCAGCCCCATCACGCCGACCGGGTAGGCAATGCGGTCACGCCGGGTGCGGTGCTGCCAGCGCCCCTGGGCGGCATCGGCCTCGTAGGCGTCAAGCTCGCGCACATGGCGGGTCACGGCGTGGCACACATACTCGGCCATCTGCACCGCCATGCCCGCGTCATCGAGCCGCACCACCAGCGCCTGCGCCGGCAGGCGCAGCTTCATCAGCGCATCGACGCCGGCACCGACATTGAAGATCGCGCGCAGCTGCGGCTGCTCGTCAAAAAACTGTTGCGGCGGCGCCCACACCACTGCGTAATCAGCCGGCGCAGCGCCGGGCTGCCAGGGCGTCACGGTGGCCTGTGGCAGGGCGGCTTGCAGCTCCTGCAGCCAAATCCCGGCGTTGGCATCCTTGCAGCAAAAACTGATCTGCATCGCGTCTCCTTAGGCAGTGAGGGTCAGCAGTGCCGCACCCTCGCCGACCTGGTCACCGGGCGCGTACAGCAGCTCGGCCACGGTGCCGTCGCTCGGCGCGGCAATGGTGTGTTCCATTTTCATGGCGTCCAGCACCGCCAGCGCCTGGCCGCGCTTGACGCGGTCGCCCGCCTTGACGGCAAACGACACCACCTTGCCCGGCATGGGCGCGGTCAGGCGCCCGCCCTCGGCCTGCGCATCGCCGGCATGGGCCAGCAGGTCGACCACCGTCAGCTGTGCCGCCCCCTGCGCGGTGTGGACATGGGCCAGATCGCCCTGCCGGTAAACATGGACCACTGCACTCACCTCGCCCCAATGCAGGGCGATGCCGGTGCCGGATGCGGCAAAACGCAGTTCACCCACCGTGTCGGACACGCTGAGCTGCAGGCTGCCGTCACGCCGGTAGCGCAGGCTCGCGGCCAGCGGCTCAGTACCCTGGCGAAAGGCAAAGCGGCGCACCCATTCGCCCAGGCTGCGCCAGCCGTCGGTCTGGCTGAACGGCTCGGCGCCCTGACCGGCGCGCTCAGTCAGCAGGGTGCGCGCCACCTCGGCGGCGCAGGCCAGCGGCGCGCTGACTCGCGTCTGGGCAAAGAGGACCGCCGCCTCGCGCGGGATCAGCGCCGTGTCCAGGTCGGCCTGGGCAAACGACGGGCTTTGCACCACATGGCGCAGGAACTGCACATTGGTCTGCAGGCCGACGATGTGGGTCTGCGCCAGCGCCACATCCAGCCGCGCCAGTGCCTGCTCGCGCGTGTCACCGTGCACGATGAGCTTGGCTACCATCGAGTCGTAATAGGGCGAGATGGCATCGCCCTGGCGCACGCCCGAGTCCACCCGCACCCCGTGGTCGGCCCGCTCAAAGGTGGTGCAGGTCGGCAGCGCATAGACGTCAAGCCGGCCGGTGGCTGGCAAAAAGTTGTTGTCCGGGTTTTCGGCGCAAATGCGGGCCTCGATGGCGTGGCCGCTCAGGCGCAACTGGTGCTGCTGCAGCGGCAGCGGCTCGCCGCTGGCCACGCGCAACTGCCACTCCACCAAATCGAGCCCGGTGATGGCTTCGGTCACCGGATGCTCGACCTGAAGCCGGGTGTTCATCTCCATAAAGTAGAAAGCCCCCACGCTTGAGGTTGTTGCCCCCACGCTTGCCACTGCGTGTGCTGCGCTGCCCCCCGAGGGGGCTAACCCCGCCTTGGGGCGGCCCGGCGGCGGGGTTGTGGCCCCCAAGCTCGGCAGTGCGTGTGCTGCGCGGGCGTTAGAGCTTGTTTCTACGATGAACTCGACCGTACCGGCCCCCACATAGTTCACGGCTCGTGCCGCCGCTACCGCCGCTTCGCCCATCTGCTGGCGCAGCACCGGCGTCATGCCCGGTGCCGGGGCTTCTTCCAGCACCTTCTGGTGGCGGCGTTGCACCGAACAGTCTCGCTCATGCAGGTAGACGTAGTTGCCCTGGGTGTCGCCAAACACCTGGATTTCAATGTGGCGCGGGCGCTGCAGGTACTTTTCGATCAGCACCGCATCGTCGCCAAAGCTGTTGCGCGCCTCGCGCTGGCAACTGGCCAGCGCGGCGGCAAAGTCCTCCGAGCGCTCCACCGCGCGCATGCCCTTGCCACCGCCGCCGGCGCTGGCCTTGATCAGCACGGGGTAGCCGATGCTGTCAGCCTCGCGCTGCAGCAGGGCTGGGTCCTGGTCGGCCCCGTGGTAACCGGGCACCAGCGGCACGCCGGCGGTGGCCATCAGTTGCTTGGACTCGGCCTTCAGGCCCATGGCGCGAATGGCGGCTGGTGATGGGCCGATGAACACTAGGCCGGCATCGGCGCAGGCCTGGGCAAAAGCATCGTTCTCACTCAAAAAACCATAGCCGGGGTGCACCGCCTGCGCGCCGGTGGCCTGGGCCGCTTGCAGGATGCACTGCCACTGCAGGTAGCTGTCGCGAGGTGCGCTGCCACCAATGTGAATCGCCTCGTCACAGGCGGCCACATGCTTGGCCGAGTCATCGGCATCAGAGTACACGGCCACCGTGCGGATGCCCATGCGGCGCGCCGTGGCGGCGACACGGCAGGCGATTTCGCCACGGTTGGCGATCAGGATTTTGGTGAACATGGGACGACCTCTGAAAGTGTTTAGGGAGTCGAGCTGATCCGGTCCATTGACTGACCCAAAAACTGCATCATCTCCACCGCGGAGGCCTCTCGCGCGGCAGGGTTACCGCCGGCCATGGCCTTGCCAGACTTGGTACCACCCTCGTTATCGCGCTGGGTGACCGGACTGGCACTGTCAAACGCGTGGTAACTGTCGGCGTATTCCACGTAACGCACTGGCTGACCCGCTTCGGCCAGACGAGTGCTGAATTTTTTGCAAAAGGGTGCAGGCGTCCAGTTGTCGAGTTCGCCACTCATGACCAACAGCGGGGCTACCAATTGGTAGCCGTCCTGCTTGTCATAGGCGCCGCAGCCCGGGTAAAAAGCGACCAGCGCCGCCGGTAGGACCGGCGCGTTAGCAACTGGCTCGGCACGTCGGTCACCACTGGCCAGCACCGTCTGGCCGCCATGCGACCAACCTACCAACACGAGTTTTTTTGCATCGACGTCGGCTTGTTGGGCCAACCATTGCAATGCGGCAAGCACGTCGAGGCGACGGTTGGCTTCAGTGAGGGTCCGCTCGGCCGGCTTTTGCGCGCAAATGCTGCCTTGCCCGCGCGGCCCGAAACTGTCCACGTACAGCGTGCCCCAACCGGCATCGTTAAACATCTTGGTGTAACGGTTTCGGCTGTAATCCAGGGTCCGCCGATCGCGCGCGAGGCTCCCACAGCCGTGCAAAGCGATCACCGCAGGGGACTTATTGCTGCCGTCAGTAGGCGCAATCCAGTAGGCTTGAACCGTAACGCCAGGCTCCAGACTGGCAAAGTTCACCACCTGAGTCAAAGGTGCGGCCTGGGCCAAGCCTGCCGCAACACCGACCAGAAAAAGGATGGCACAGCGCCGGGCCATCAGGATTGCCCGAGGCTGGTCGCCCATTACCCTTCGCTTGAGCATATGAGACCCGCTGATGTGTGGCTGTCGTTGATCGTACCCATGGTGCACAGAGCCGGTGAATCACATCCGGAACACGCCGAATTCGGTGTCCGGAATCGGCACATTCATAGCTGCTGCCAGACCGAGCGCCAGCACGCGGCGGGTGTCAGCCGGATCGATGATGCCGTCGTCCCACAAACGCGCCGTGGCGTAGTAGGGGTGGCCCTGCAGCTCGTACTGGCGCCGGATCGGGGCCTTGAAGGCTTCCTCTTCTTCCATGCTCCATTGGCCGCCCTTGGCTTCGAGCCCGTCGCGCTTGACGGTGGCCAGCACGCTGGCGGCCTGCTCGCCGCCCATGACCGAGATGCGGGCGTTCGGCCACATCCACAGAAAGCGTGGGCTGTAGGCGCGGCCGCACATGCCGTAATTGCCGGCGCCAAAGCTGCCGCCAATGATGATGGTGAACTTCGGGACCGCCGCCGTCGCAACCGCCGTGACCATCTTGGCGCCGTTGCGCGCGATGCCCTCGTTCTCGTATTTTCGCCCGACCATGAAGCCGGTGATGTTCTGCAAAAACACCAGTGGGATCTTGCGTTGGCAGCACAGTTCGATGAAGTGCGCCCCTTTGAGCGCCGACTCGGAAAACAGAATGCCGTTGTTGGCAATGATGCCCACCGGCATGCCCTCGATACGGGCGAAGCCGGTGATCAGGGTGGTGCCAAAACGTGCCTTGAACTCGTCGAACTCGGAACCATCCACGATGCGGGCAATGATCTCGCGCACGTCAAAGGGCTTGCGCGTGTCGACCGGAATCACACCATACAGCTCTTCTGCTGCATATTTAGGAGCAACTACCGCAAGCGTAGCAAGGGCTGGAGGCCTTTTTCGGTTCAGATTCTTGACAGCGGCACGGGCCAGCGCCAGCGCGTGCGCGTCGTTCTGAGCCAGGTGGTCGGCCACGCCCGACAAGCGGGTGTGCACATCGCCGCCACCCAGGTCCTCAGCCGTCACCACCTCGCCGGTGGCGGCCTTCACCAGCGGTGGGCCACCCAGAAAGATGGTGCCCTGGTTTTTGACGATGATGGCTTCGTCGCTCATCGCGGGCACGTAGGCGCCGCCGGCGGTGCAGCTGCCCATGACAACGGCAATTTGGGCAATGCCCTGCGCGCTCATGTTGGCCTGGTTGAAGAAAATACGGCCGAAGTGATCGCGGTCTGGAAACACCTCGTCCTGGTTCGGCAGGTTGGCGCCGCCCGAGTCCACCAGGTAAATGCAGGGCAAGTGGTTCTGCTGCGCCACCTCCTGGGCCCGCAGGTGTTTCTTGACCGTCATCGGGTAATAGGTGCCACCCTTAACGGTGGCGTCGTTGCAGACAATCATGCAGTCCACCCCGCTGACGCGGCCGATGCCGGCAATCAGACCGGCGCAGGGCGCGCTGTCGCTGCCGTCGCGGTCCGGGTACAGGCCCAGCGCGGCCAGTGGCGACAGCTCCAAAAAGGGTGTGCCGGGATCGAGCAGCATCTCGACCCGCTCGCGCGGCAGCAATTTGCCACGCGCACTGTGGCGTGCGCGGGCGGTCTCGCCGCCACCCTTCGCCACTTGGTCAAACTTGGCGCGCAGATCATCAACTTGGCTGCGCATGGCGGCGGCATTGGCCAGAAAATCGGCAGCGCGGGCGCTGAGTCGGGTCTCCAGAACAGGCATTGGGCAGCTTTCGGGTCAAGCATCACCAGCCGGATACCGGGCTGCGGCTCGATCATGGTGAGTTGACGTTGACGTAAACGTCAATTGTGTCAGGTTTTACAGCCCAAGCAAGCCTGGCAGCAGCGCCATGTCGTCGAACACATGGTAGGCGCCCGCCTGGCGCAGCACCCCGGCGTCCACATGCCGCGAGCTCGGCGGCACGTAGGCAAACACGGTAGCACCGGCAGCCACGCCGGCGCGCACGCCGGTCAGGGTGTCCTCGACCACCGCGCAGCGCGTGGGCAGGGCGGCCAGAGCGGCGGCGGCGGCCAGGTACACATCGGGGTGCGGTTTGGAACGCGGCATCTCGTGGCCGCTGAAGACGCGCTGCTCAAAATAGCGAAGCAGGCCGAGTTGGCCCAGCATCAACTCCACCTTGAAACGGTCGGCACCCGAAGCGCAGGCAATGCGGCCACCGTGCCCGACATGGATCCGGTGCACCGCGTCCATCACATTGGGAATAGCGGTGACCTGCGTTTGCAGCGCCATGTTGCGCCGGCTTCGAAAGCTGGCCAACCAGTCTTCGTTCACGGGCATACCGGTTTTTTGCTCGATCAGCGCAGACTCGTCACTGACAGCCTTGCCGACAAACTGCAACATGCATTCGTCCAGCGTCAGCGGCCAGCCGCGCTCGGCCAGCATGTCGCGCAGCACGCCGTTGGTGAGGGGCTCGCTGTCCACCAGCACGCCGTCGCAGTCAAACAGCACGGCCTCAAAGTGGGGCGCACTCATACGGGTGTGATGCGATGCGGATCGCTGGGGGTCGTGGGCATGGGCGTTTCCGGGGTTGGCATGGATGTGATCGACTATTTGGAGTGGTGGATGTAGACACCATTCCAGTCAGGCCCGGGTGACTCCAGCATAAATTCTTCGCAACGTTTGGCGAGCAAGCCTGAGGGGTAGTCCGCCTTATCTGGGGAAAGCATCATCGCTTTTGTAAATTCATCCTTGGCAAGTGCCCAGCATTGCGCCATGTAAAGCGCCATGCCACGGTTATAGGTTTGCAAAAATGCGTTCTGCTCAAGGTCAACATCACCCCTTGCAGCAATGAGTTCGTAGATCGGCACGCCGAGCGCTTTTCCCTTGACTGCGACCAAATCGACTTGACGGGCGACAAAATCGTTGCCGACGAGTCGGAACGTGTCCTCACTGATCAAAATCTTTGTCCGGTAAAACTTGTTCAGCGCCTCAAGTCGACTGGCCAGGTTAACCGCGTCCCCGATCACGGTGTAATTCATACGCTCTTCATAACCGATATTGCCCACAATGACGTCGCCTGTGTGAATACCGATTCGGGTGTTAAAAACAGCGTGGGACTTTGCCTGTGATTCAATCGCAAGCGCACTGAGATACTGTTGACATTTGAGCGCCGTAGCGCAGGCCAGCCGAGCGTGATTTGTTTGCGCCACTGGTGCGCCCCAGAACGCCATGATGGCGTCACCGATATACTTATCCAAAGTGCCGGCGTTGTCAAGAACGATTCGGCTCATGCCATTGAAGTAGATGCCTAACTGCTCGACGAGTTCTTCTGGCGACAGCTTTTCAGAGATCGCTGTGAAGTCAGCGATATCAGTGAAAAAAAGCGTCAGATTCTGTCGCTCACCACCAAGCTTAGCCTCCATTTTGAGGGCATTGAGTTGGAGCACAAGATCTGATGGAACATACCTCTTGAAGGAACGCAGCCCGCGCTTCATACCCGTCACAGCTGCGTCAATTCTGGCAACCTCCAAGATCTTTGTGTCAATCACAACGTTCGAATCCAGTTCCAGCCTGCTAACCTTGTCGACTTCTTCAGAAAGCAAGGCCAAAGAGCCTGAGATTCTTTGTGACATGCGCCATACGATCAGGACGGCAACCATCAAGAACAGAAGTACACCCAGCAGCATCAAGCGCGTGTCCCGACTGATATCACCCAAGAGATCACTCTTCGGGACAATAATGCCAATTTTGAACTGGGTCGAGCCGAACGGGAAGTCGACCACGCTGGCGATATGCGACTCCCCGCGCTCGTCTTCAAATTCGAAAAAACTTTCCCCGTTGCGACGGTTTGCCACCAACGCCGTACGAATATCTGCCTGTGGCAATTCATTCAAACTGTAGAGACCGTAGGGCTCCTTGCTTCCTGGCGGGTTGAGTTTGAAGATTTGCTGAAGATCCTTGTCAGACTTGATCGGGATAGCGATCGCCTCATTTTTTGCATTAACAACAAAAGGCTTCCCATTTTCAAAAATTTTGATCGTATTGAGGAATTTCGATAGCGTGACCAGCTTGATGTCGATGGCAGCAACTGCAACAAGTTGGCTCTTCCTATCGTAAATTGGCATGACACACGAATAGACCAACTGCTGCGCCATGCCGCTAACGTACATGTCGGTCCAGACCAACTTTCCGGCTACAACCGCTGTCACAAACCAGGGTCTCTTGCGGGCGTCATAGCCTTGCTCAAGAGTTTTTACGTTGTCTGATTTGCGGTTCAGGGCAACCACGCTGTCGTAATAGAAGGACTGCGTCACGTTCTTGTTGGTTCTTACGTCAGCGCGACGCATGATGGTGCCGTCGATCTCCCTCGCGGCCATAAACTTGGAACCGTTAGCCAGCGCGACTTCTACAGAAGAAAATCCTTCGTTATTACTCAACAGCCCGGCTGCTAAATCCATGGTTCGCTGGCCGTCGCTAGGGTCAAGCGTCCCATTCGAGATCAGCAAGCTAATGACTTCATTCGCATCTTCAGCAGCGCGGAGCAGATTGCTGAATTTCTGGAAAATACCCTTGGAGGTCTCCGTCATCATGTTCTCGGAAACCACCAACAATGATCGCGTGCTACTCAAATATGAAATAGTGAGTATGGACAGCGAGACCATCACAACTGAGGCCGTGATGTACGCAGCCAGCGTAAACCGCAGCGGTTGAAATTTTGTTTTCATCGGATTCATTTTTTCCAGTCATTATTAGATTCGGATCAAATGCTTTGCTCGAAAATACCTGGAAAAACCGCTACACGGCGCTTGCCCGCCGTACAACAAGGATACCGCACAAGTGGCAGCCCTTGGGTCAATAACCCGGCCCAAGTGATGCAAGAATCCGGGATGGGCGTACTCACGATGACCACTTGGCAAAACCGGGCGCGATAAACAGCGACCGGCCGGCGCAGCTCAAGCTAACGAAAAGGTCTTGCTAGGGCGCTGTCGAACTCAGGCCAAGGCCCGCTGAATGATGATTTTCTGCACGTCCGAGGTGCCCTCGTAAATCTGGCACACGCGCACGTCGCGGTAGATGCGCTCCAGAGGAAAATCGCTGACATAGCCGTAGCCGCCCAGGGTCTGGATGGCAGCACTGCAGATCTGTTCGGCGGCTTCGCTGGCAAACAGCTTGGCCATGGCGGCCTCTTTCAGGCAGGGGCGGCCGGCATCGCGCAGGCTGGCAGCGTGCCAGATCAGCTGGCGGGCGGCCTCGAGTTGGGTGGCGCAATCGGCCAGGCGAAACCCCACTGCCTGGTGGTTGAAGATGGCAGTGCCAAAGCTCTGGCGCTCCTTTGCGTAGGCAATGGCCACGTCCAGCGCACTGCGCGCCATGCCCACGCTCTGCGCGGCAATGCCGATGCGCCCGCCCTCCAGGCCGCCGAGTGCAATGCGGTAGCCCTCGCCCTCCTCCCCCAGCCGGTTCTCCACCGGGATGCGGCACCCATCAAAATTGATCTGCGCGGTGTCGCTGCTGTGTTGGCCCAGCTTGTCCTCCAGCCGTGCCACCACATAGCCAGGGGTGCGGGTCGGCACCACAAACGCGCTCATGCCTTTTTTGCCGGCGCCGGGGTCGGTGACGGCGATAACGATGGCCAGGTCACCGTGCTTGCCGCTGGTGATGAACTGCTTGACGCCGTTGATCACATAGCTGTCGCCCTCGCGCACAGCGGTGGTGCGCAGCGCCGAGGCGTCCGAGCCCACGTGCGGTTCGGTCAGGCAAAAGGCGCCCAGCATCTCGCCACGCGCCAGCGGCACCAGCCACTGCTGTTTTTGCGCCTCGGAGCCGTAGTTCAACAAAATGGCGTTGACCGGGCAGTTGGTGACGCTGATGGCGGTGCTGGTGCCGCCGTCGCCGGCGGCGATTTCTTCCAGCACCAGCGCCAGCGTCAGGTAATCGAGGTTGGCGCCGCCATAGGCCTCGGGCACGCAAATGCCGTAGGCCCCGAGTGCGGCCAGGCCCTGGTGCGCGTCCTTGGGGAAATGGTGCTCCTTGTCCCAGCGCCCGGCATGGGGCCAAAGCTGCTCCTGCGCGAAGTCGCGCACCGCGTCGCGGATCATTTCCTGGTCTTGGGTCAGCAACATGGTATCGGAGCCGGATTGATAAAATTTATAAGAAAACAGGCTCTAAGCCTTGTCCACATTGGGTTTATAGCTACTATTATGATAGCAATTCAATAGCAACAGCTGTGGCCTCACCACCGCCAATGCACAGGGTAGCCACGCCTTTTTTCAGGCCGCGGGCCTGCAGGGCATGGATCAGCGTCACCATGATGCGGGCGCCGCTGGCGCCGATCGGGTGGCCCAGCGCGCAGGCGCCGCCGTTGACATTGACGATGTCATGGCTCAGCCCCAGCTCGTGCATCAGCGCCATCGGCACCACGGCGAAGGCCTCGTTCACCTCCCACAGGTCGACGTCGGCCACCGTCCAGCCAGCCTTGGCAAGCAGCTTGTGCACGGCGCCAACCGGCGCCGTGGCAAACCAGTTGGGCGCCTGCGCATGCACGGCGTGGGCCACGATGCGGGCCAGTGGTTTGCTGCCGAGCTGTTCGGCCGTACTGGCCCGCATCAACACCAGGGCGGCGGCGCCGTCGTTGATGCTGGAGCTGCTGGCGGCGGTGATGGTGCCGTCTTTCTTGAAGGCGGGTTTGAGCGTCGGGATCTTGTCGAGCTTGATGCGGCCCGGGCCCTCGTCGGTGCTCACCTGCACCTCGCCGCCCCGTCCTTTGACTGTCACTGGGGTGATCTCAGTGGCAAAGGCGCCACTGTGGACAGCGGCCTGGGCCCGCTGCACGCTGGCGGTGGCAAAAGCGTCCTGCTGTTCGCGGGTGAAGCTGTACTTGGCCGCGCAATCCTCACCAAAGGTGCCCATGGAACGGCCACTTTCATAGGCGTCCTCCAGACCGTCGAGCATCATGTGGTCAAAGATTCGGTCATGGCCAATGCGGTAGCCACCGCGTGCCTTGGGCAGCAGGTAGGGCGCGTTGGTCATGCTCTCCATGCCGCCGGCCACCAGCACATCGGCGCTGCCGGCCAGCAACATGTCGTGCGCCAGCATGGCTGCGCGCATGCCGGAACCACACATCTTGCTCAGCGTGACCGCACCGGCGCTGTCGGGCAGGCCGCCCTTGAACGCCGCCTGGCGTGCCGGCGCCTGGCCCTGGCCGGCCATCAGGCAATTGCCCATCAGCACCTCGTCAACCCGGTCGGGTGCCACGCCGGCGCGCTGCACGGCGGCGGCGATGGCCGCGCCGCCCAAGTCATGCGCTGCCAGCGCGGCGAAGTCGCCCTGAAAACTGCCCATGGGGGTGCGGGCAGCGCCCACGATGACGATCGATTCACGCATGATGGCGTCCTTTCAAACAGTGGGGAATCAGGCCATGAAGCGCTCGGCCACACGGTCCGCCGGGCCGAAACGTTTCTCTCGGTCATAGGGAAAGATATCGAGTACGTGACCGGCCTGGATGCGGTCCTTGTGCGACTGCCAGAAGGCAGCATCCAGCAGATCAGCATGGTGCTTCATGAAGACGGCACGCACCGCCGGGTTACCCAGCAGGAACGGCCCGAAAGTCTCGGGAAAAACGTCTTTGGGGCCGACGCTGTACCAGACCTCGCCCGACATCTCGTCTTCCTCGTTGCGCGGTGCCGGCACCTTGCGGGAGTTGCAGTCGGTGATGTACTCGATCTCGTCATAATCGTAAAACACCACCTTGCCGTGGCGCGTGATGCCGAAGTTCTTCCACAGCATGTCGCCGGGGAAGATGTTGGCCGCCACCAGGTCCTTGATGGCGTTGCCGTACTCGATCACGCCGCGTTCGATCTGCTCGTGCGCCCGCACAGCGGCCTGGCTGGAGGCAGCCGCGTCGGCACCACCGGCATCAAATGCCTCTTGCAGGTAGATGTTGGGCGGGATCATGCGGCGCTCGATGTACACATGCTTGATGATGACTTCGAGCTGGCCGTCGCCATCGCGGTCACTGATCTCGAGCTGGCTGGGCGCGAATTTCTCGATCTCGGCAATCAGCTCGTCGCTGAAGCGCGCACGCGGGAACGCCACCTCGCTGTACTCCAGCGTGTCAGCCATGCGCCCCACCCGGTCGTGCTGCTTGACCAGCAGGTACTTGCCCTGAATCTGCTCGCGCGTGGTGTCTTTTTGCGGCGGGTAGTAGTCCTTGATGACCTTGAACACATAGGGAAACGAGGGCAGGTCAAACACCAGCATCACCATGCCCTTGATGCCGGGCGCGATGCGGAAATGGTCGCTGGAATGGCGCAGGTGGTGCAGAAAATCCCGGTAGAAGAGCGTCTTGCCCTGCTTGGCCAGCCCAAGCGCGTTGTAGATCTCATTGCGCGGCTTGCGGGGCATCATGCTGCGCAAAAATTGCACGTAGGCCGAGGGAGTCTCCATGTCCACCATAAAGTAAGCCCGGGCAAAGCTGAACAGCATCAGCAGGTCGTCCTCACCAAACAGGGCGGCGTCGATCGACAACTGTTCGCCGGGCCGCACATGCAGCACGGGCAGGGCGAATGGAAATTCACTGAAACCGTTGATCAGCTTGCCCACGATATAGGCACCCTTGTTGCGAAAGAACAGGCTGGTCAACACCTGCACCTGAAAGTTGGCGCGCAGCTTGGCCTCGCCCAGCACGCGCTTCAGCGCCTGCGCCACCAGGGCGGCGTCGCGCGGCAGGTCTTCAAAGGGCAGGCGCAGGTCAAAGTCCTGCACCATCTGCTGCAGCATCGCCGGCAGATCGGTCGGTGTCGGGTAATAGGCGCGGTAGGTCGGGCGTGCTTCGGGTGCAGTGTCTTCGATGTACTCGGTGCTGACGGCCGGCCGCACAAAGATGAAATCGTTGTGAAAGTGGGTGCGGTGCAGGATCTTGGTGGTGACCGAGTTGAAAAAGGTCTCGGCCAGCTCGGGCTGGTGGTGGTCGACCAGCAGCCCGATGTAATGCAGCTTGACCTGGTGCCAGATGTCCATCGGCTGCTCGCCGGCCTTGTACTCGCGCTCGAGCCGGGTCGAGGCTTCACGCACGCGCAGGTCATAAAACTCGATACGTTCGCGCTGGGCCCGCTGCTGACCGTGCCAGTCGGCGGTCTCGAAGCGGTGTTTGGCGCGGGCCGATTCAGTGCGGAACAGCCGGTAATGGCGGTTGAAGCCATCCATCATGGCCTTGGCGATGTCGTAGGCCAGCGAGGAGTCGAGGCGTTGCGGGAACATGGTGGGCATCCTGGGGTCAGGCCGGCAGCTGGCCGCCACGCGGGTAGCGCTTGAGCGCATTGCGGAACACGTTCACCACCTCGTGCGGGCCCTGCATGCTCACGCCCAGGTCTTTCACCAAGCCGTCCTTGAGGCCGTAGCACCAGCCATGCACCGACACCTTTTGGCCGCGGCTCCAGGCGTCCTGCATCACATTGGACAGCGCCACGTTGCCGACCTGCTCGATCACGTTCATCTCGCACAGCACGTCTTCCTGCTCGGGCACGCTCAGGTGGTCGATGCGGCGGCGGTGCCGCAGCTTGACGTCGTGCACATGGCGCAGCCAGTTGTCGGCCAAGCCCACGCGCAGGCCGCGCAAGGTGGCCAGCACGCCACCACAGCCGTAATGGCCCACCACCATGATGTGCTCCACCTTGAGGTGGTCTACCGCGAACTGGATGACTGACAGCGCATTGAGGTCAGAGTGCACCACCACATTGGCCACATTGCGGTGCACAAACACCTCACCCGGGTCCAGCCCGGTGATCTCATTGGCCGGCACCCGGCTGTCCGAGCAGCCGATCCACAGGTATTTGGGGCTTTGCTGCTGCGCCAGTTTGCTGAAGAAACCCGGGCGCTCGCGCTCCATTCTGGCGGCCCAATCCCGGTTGTTATTGAGCAGATGGTCAAGAGATGTGTTCATGGTTTGGTATTTTGCCGCTGTGTCAATCTGGCTTACATGGTCTCGGCAAACAATTCTCGGCCAATCAGCATGCGCCGGATTTCACTGGTGCCGGCGCCAATCTCATACAGCTTGGCGTCGCGCCAAAGCCGCCCCAGAGGGTAGTCGTTGATGTAACCGTTGCCGCCAAAGATCTGGACCCCCTCCCCCGCCATCCAGGTGGCTTTTTCAGCGCACCACAAAATCACCGAGGCGCAGTCTTTGCGCACCTGGCGCACATGCTCGCTGCCCAGCAGATCGAGGTTTTTAGCCACGGTGTAGGCGAAGGCCCGGCCAGCCTGCAGCACGGTGTACATGTCGGCCACCTTGCCCTGGATGAGCTGAAACTCGCCAATGCTCTGGCCAAACTGCTTGCGATCGTGGATGTAGGGCACCACGTTGTCCATCACCGACTGCATGATGCCCAAAGGCCCGCCGGTCAGCACTGCGCGCTCGTAATCCAACCCGCTCATCAACACCTTGGCGCCGCCGTTCAGGTTGCCCAAGATGTTTTGCGCTGGGACCTCGACGTTGTGGAACACCAGCTCACCGGTGTGGCTGCCGCGCATGCCGAGTTTGTCGAGCTTTTGCGCGATGCTGAAACCCGGCATGCCTTTTTCAATCAAAAACGCCGTAACCCCGCGCGCGCCCAATTCGGGCTCACTTTTGGCATAGACCACCAGGGTGTCGGCATCCGGCCCGTTGGTGATCCACATCTTGCTGCCATTAAGCAGGTAATAGCCACCCTTGTCCTCGGCCTTGAGTTTCATGCTTAACACGTCGCTGCCAGCGCCGGGCTCGCTCATGGCCAATGCGCCAATATGCTCACCGCTGATGAGCTGGGGCAGGTACTTCTGGCGCTGCTGGGGCGTGCCGTTGCGCTTGATCTGGTTCACACACAAGTTGCTGTGGGCCCCATAGCTCAGGCCAACCGAGGCACTGGCGCGTGAGATCTCTTCCATGGCGATCATGTGCGCCAGATAGCCCATGTTGGCGCCACCATACTCTTCGCCCACCGTGATGCCCAGCACGCCCAGCGCGCCCATCTTGGGCCACAGGTCCATGGGGAACTGATCGGTACGGTCGATCTCGGCCGCGCGCGGCGCGATCTCGGTCTGGGCAAAGTCGCGCACCGCGTCGCGCAATGCGTCCACATCGGGGCCAAGTTGAAAATCAAGTCCGGGCAGGTTCATGAAACATCTCCTTGCGCTGCTAATCTATGGAATCAATAAGTTTTAGGCACAGGCACCAGCGTCTGCTGCATCAGGGCGCACAGCGTCTCGCGGCCGTCAACGGCCAGGTGAAACACCTCGGCGCTGGTGACGATGATGCGCCGGCCTGCCTTGACGACGCGGCCGGTCGCGCGCAACTCGCCGTCCTGGAACGCCGCCAGAAAATTCACTTTGTACTCCACCGTGCTGACCTCCATGCCATCGGGCACCACCGTCAACGCCGCGTAACCGCCAGCAATGTCGGCCAGTGCGCCCATGGCGCCGCCATGGAAACCGCCCTGCTGTTGCGTCACGCGATCGGAATAGGGCAGCGCCACCTCACACAGGCCGGGGGTCGCCTGCAGCAGGCGTGCGCCCAGGTGGCGCATCATGCCCTGACGGTCAAAACTGGCTTTTACACGTTGCCAAGCGGCTTCAGAGGGCGTCATTTTTCAGGCCCTTACCGGTTTTGCTCTTGGCCAGCAAGGCACGCGCCTCGCGCTGGTGCACCTTGAGTTCGTCCAGATTGGCTTGCAGGTCGACCATCTGGGCTTCCAACTGTTGCTGGTGCTTGGCCAGCACCTCCAGAAATTTTTGCAGCTGTAGCCCGGTGTCCCGCGGGCTGTCGTACAGGTCAATTATCTCTTTGGCTTCGGTAAGACTCAGACCAAGTCGCTTGGCACGCAAGGTGAGCTTGAGCCGGGTCCGGTCTCGGCCGCTGTAGACACGGTTGCGTGCCCCAGGGCCAGAGCGCTCAGGCTGCAGCAAGCCCATGTCTTCATAAAAGCGCATGGCGCGGGTGGTCAGGTCGAACTCCCGGGCCAGATCGCTGATGCTGTAGGTGGTCGCCATAAGTTATACCTGCCGGTGTACGTGCTGAAGGTGACTGCCAGCAGAGGCTGCGCCACCTACAATGACTCTGTTGGATTGACGTTTACGTAAACGTCAATTATCCAGCAAATCAGGAGCCACCTTGAACGAACTGGAAAAACAGCTGCACTACCCGTTTGGCGATGCCCTGCCCACCCCGGGCGCCACACTGCTGGTGGCTCCCGGCGTCAAATGGATTCGCATGTCGCTGCCGTTCGCGCTCAACCACATCAACCTGTGGTTGCTGCGTGACGAAGTGGACGGCGTTCAAGGCTGGAGTGTGGTGGACTGCTGCATCAGCCACGACGACGCTCGGGTACAGTGGGAACAGATTTTTGCCCAGGAACTGGAAGGCCTACCGATCCTGCGGGTGATCGTGACTCACATGCACCCTGACCATGTCGGGCTGGCGCACTGGCTGTGCGAGCGCTGGCAGGTGAGACTGTGGATCAGTGCCACCGACTACTGCATGGCTCGCATCGGCACCCTGGGACCAACCGGTTTCGGGGGCGAATCGGCTGCCGCCTTCTTTGCCAGGCATGGGCTGAACGATCCGAACGCGATGGAACAGGTCGCGGCCCGCTCCACTTACTTTCCGTCGCTGGTACCCTCCATGCCCAGCCAGTACCGCCGCATACAAGATGGCGACACCCTGAGCGTGGGAGGCCGCCACTGGAAGTGCATCAGCGGCTATGGCCACGCACCGGAGCACATCTCTCTGCATTGCGCCGAGCTCGGACTGCTGATCGGCGGCGACATGATGCTGCCGCGTATTTCGACCAACGTCAGCGTCTACGACCAGGAGCCCGAGGCCAACCCATTGCGCCAGTTTCTGGACTCGATCGACCGCTTCCGCGCGCTGGACGCCCAGACCCTGACACTGCTATCGCACGGCAAACCCTTTACCGGCCTGTACCAGCGGATCGACCAGTTGCACGCGCACCATGCCGAGCGCTTGGCCGAGGTCTTGGCGGCCTGTGCCGAGCGGCCCTGCAGTGCCGCCGAGGTGCTGCCTGTGCTGTTCAAGCGTGCACTGGACCTGCACCAAACAACGTTTGCGATGGGCGAATCGATCGCCCATCTGCACCTGCTATGGCACGAGGGCCGCCTGCAGCGCTGCGTGAGTGACGATGGCATCTATCGTTTCTCGGCCCAGGTCGCTACACCGGCATTCGACGAGACCCAGCGCGCCGATGCCACCTGAGGCGGCCAAGCCCATATCCCATCGCTCCCGGCTGGGACGCTGGCAACACCACATCCACACCAGCGTCCAGCGCCGCACGCTGCACTTGCCTGGTGCCACCCGTGGTCTGATTTGGGCGGCAGTGGCCGGGTTGCTGTTCACCTTCCTCAATGTGCTGATGCGTCTGCTGGCGATGCGCATTGACCCATTCCAGACCCAATTTTTGCGCTATGTCTTCGGACTGCTGGTGCTGCTGCCCTTGGTTTGGGCCCATGGACTGGCCGCTTACCGACCACAACAGATCGGCGGCCAGTTTGGTCGCGGCGCACTGCACACGGTGGCCCTGTGCCTGTGGTTTTTGGCCCTGCCGCACATCTCGCTGGCTGATACAACCGCCATCAGCTTCACCACGCCCCTGTTCATCATGCTCGGTGCCTATGTTTTTTTCAAGGAACCAATGCGCTGGGACCGCTGGCTGGCGACGCTGCTGGGCTTCATCGGCGTCCTGATCGTGGTCGGCCCCAAGATGGCAGCCGGCTCGGGCGGCAATGGCGTCTACCACCTAACGATGCTGGCCTCGGCGCCCCTGTTTGCCGCCTCGTTTCTGGTGACCAAGGCACTGACCCGCTATGAAAACACCGGCACCATCCTGGTCTGGCAAGCCATCACGGTGTCGCTGTTCAGCCTGCCCTTGGCGCTGATCAACTGGCAGCCGCCGACCGCCATGGAGTGGCTGATCTTTCTGGTCTGCGGGGCACTGGGCAGCGCCAGCCACTACTGCCTGACCCGCTCGCTCCTGTCGGCCGACATTTCAGCCACCCAATCGGCCAAGTTTCTGGAATTGGTGTGGGCTGCGATCCTGGGCTGGCTGGTGTTCAGCGATGTGCCAGCACTCAACACCATCGCCGGCGGCCTGCTGATCAGCGTGGCCACCGTCTGGGTGGCGCGGCGCGAATCACGCCAGCAGACGACCAGCGCCTAAAGCCAGCGCGGGATGGCCTCCTCCTTGAGCTGCCCGCGAAGGCTGGCGTAATCTGGCACCACGGTGCGCACCGTGTCCCAAAACAGCGGGCTGTGGTCCATGACCCGCAGGTGGCTGAGCTCGTGCACCACCACGTAGTCGATCACCGCCAGCCTGAAGTGAATCAGGCGCCAGTGCAGCCGGATCGAACCATCAATCCGCGCGCTGCCCCAACGCGTACCTGCACTGCTGAGCGTGAGCTTGCGCCACTGAACCTGCAACTGCGGCGCAAAGTACGCGAGCCGCTGCTGAAACAGGGTCTTGGCCTGGCGCATCAGCCAGGCCTGCACGGCATCTCGGATCTGCTCGGGCGTGGCGCCGCGCGGCAGGGCCAGGTGAAGTTGTTCGGTGCCGTCCCCGCCGGGCAGCAGCGCGCCCCCAACGTCGGCAAAGGCATGGCTGGGATCAAGCACCAGGCGAACCATCTTCCCCAAAAACGGCAGGCTAGCGCCGTCGCGCCAGTCAATGCGATTGGCCTGCAAGCGATCATGTCTTGCACGGGTTTCGGCCAGTTTGCGCAAGATCCAGCCCGATTTTTCGGCCAGAGCGGCGTCCACTTGGTAGAGCGGCGTCCACTTGGGCGCACTAACCACCAGCCCGTCAGGCCCGACCGAAAAACCAATGGTGCGGCGCTTGCCGCGCTTGAGTTGGAAGCCCACCAGGGCTTCCCCGAGCCGAGCCTCGCGGTTGGCCTGCGGATGCTGGAATCGCGCTGGCGCCGTAACGGCCTCCAGCCTGTCACCGGGCTGATAAGCCTTGTTTGCTATAGATTCAATAGCTATAGATTCAGTATCGACGAGGGCTGGTGAGGTATTTGGCTCAAAAAGATCGAGCGTGTATCGCAACAGCGGATGCATGTTGGCAGCTCAGCGGTAAGCCTCGGGGTCGATGCGGCGCATCTCGGCCTCTATCCAGGCCTCCACCTCTCGCATCAGCGCCTTGGGTTCGCGCCCGACACTGGCGATGGGCGGCCCGATCGACACATCCACCACGCCCGGCGACTTGATAAAGCCCTTGCGTGGCCAGCAGCGGGCTGAGGCGACCGCAATTGGAATGACAGGCGCTCCTGTGTCCACCGCCAACCGGGTGCCCGCCGTCTGGTAGGTGCCCTTCTCGCCGCGCGCCATGCGGGTGCCTTCCGGAAACATGATGATCCAGACCCCCTGCCCAAGCAGGGATTTGCCTTGGCTGACCACATGCTTGAGCGCCTGGGCACGGGACTCGCGGTCAATGTGAATCATGTCAAGCCGCGCCATCGACCAGCCAAAAAATGGAATCTTGAGCAATTCGCGCTTAAACACAAAGGCCAGCGGGTGCGGCATCAGGGTTGGCAGCAGCAGCGTTTCCAGCGTTGATTGGTGTTTAACCAGCAGGATCGCTGGGCTGGTGGCGCCATCGGGCAGGTGCGCTAAACCGTGTACCTGAAACCGAACGCCCAGAATCACGCGCGTGCCCCACATCACCACCCGCATCCAGTTGACAGCAAACCACCATAAAGGCGCACCGCGCACACGCAATGACAACAGCACCACCCCGATACCCCAGGGGATGACGGTGATGAGCATCCACGCCATGTGCAGGATGGAGCGGATCAAATTCATGGTGAACGATGGCCGCGCGCGATCAGCGCATCGGCAAAAGCAGCGAGATTCTGGTGCATACGAGTTGTTGCCGGCAGGGTGTCTGGCAGGCCACGACGGGCATACGTCTCGCCTTTACCGGTCAACACCAGGTGCGGCTCGCAGCCCACGGCCATACCGGCCAGCACATCCCGCGGGGAGTCGCCGATGGCCGGCACACCACGCAAGTCAAGCCCATAACGTTCGCCAATCTGCTCAAACAGACCCGGTTCAGGCTTACGACAACGGCAACCTTCGTCCGGCCCGTGCGGGCAATAAAAAATAGCGTCCACCCGGCCGCCAACGGCAGCCAACATTCGGTGCATCTTGGCGTGCATGGCATTCAGCGTCGACACGTCGAACAGGCCGCGGCCCAAGCCTGACTGGTTGGAGGCCACCACCACATGCCAGCCCGCGTGGTTGAGCCGGGCCACCGCCTCCAGCGCACCGGGCAGGGGCACCCACTCCTCAGGCGATTTCACATAGTCGGCACTGTCTTCATTGAGGGTGCCGTCGCGGTCAAGGATCACAAGCTTCATGGGACCCCTCAGGCGGCCAGTCGGGACAGGTCGGCGACGCGGTTCATCGCCTCGAACAGGCTTTTGAGCAGGCCCTGGCGGTTCAGCCGCAAATCCAGCGCTTCAGCATTGACCATCACGCCGTCAAAGAAGGCGTCCACCGGCACACGCAGCGCCGCCAGCACCTGCAAGGAGCCGGTGTAGTCACCGTCTTCGAACAGCGCCTGCGCCCGGGGCAGCACGTCCTGCATGGCGCAGTACAAGGCCATTTCGGCCGGCTCCTTGAGCAGTACCGGGCTGACATGAGCATCCACCTCGGCTGCCTTTTTAAGGATGTTGCCAATGCGTTTGTTGGCAGCGGCCAGAGCTGGCGCCTCGGGGAGTTGGGCAAAGGCACGCACCGCCGCCAGGCGCTTGGGGATGCTGGACCATTCGGTCAACTTGCGGGCGTGGATTGCGGCGTCCACCTCGGGCGCCGAATAGCCCCCCTCCCTCAGATAGCCCTTCAGGCGCTCGATCAGGAACAGGTCCAGCTCAGTACAGGCATCCTGCAGCAGTCCATCGGCAAACGCGCCAAAAGCCAGCCGCGTTAACTCATGAAAATGCAGCGGCAGAGTACGCTCGACCAGCATGCGCACAACGCCCAGCGCATGGCGGCGCAGTGCGAATGGGTCGCGGTCGCCGGTCGGCAGGTTGCCGATGCCGAACATGCCGCACAGAGTCTCCAGCTTGTCGGCCAAGGCGACCACCAGACCGACTGAGTTACGCGGGAGATTGTCGCCAGCGAAGCGTGGGCGGTAATGATCTTCAATGGCAAACGCGATGTCCTCGCCAAGCCCATCGTGCATCGCGTAGTACCCGCCCATGATGCCCTGCAGCTCGGGAAACTCGCCCACCATGTCGGTCAGCAGATCGGTCTTGGCCAGTTGCGCCGCGGTGTCTACCGCCTTAAGAAGCGCTGCGCCATCGACTACCTGGCCATGGCGTTCGCCCATCAGGCCGGCGATCCGGTGCGCAATCGCGCGCACGCGTTCGACCCGCTCGCCCTGGCTTCCCAATTTATTGTGGTAAACCACTTTGGACAGGCCCTCGACCCGGGACTCCAGGGTTTTCTTGCGATCTTGGTTGAAAAAGAACTGAGCATCAGCCAGTCGGGGACGCACCACCCGCTCATTGCCCCCAATCACGGCACTGGGGTCAGCCGGGTTGATGTTGCTCACCACCAGAAAGCGACTGGTCAGCCGTCCGGCGCCATCCACTAAAGGGAAATACTTCTGGTTGGCCTGCATGGTCAGGATCAGGCATTCCTGCGGCACATCCAAAAACTCATCGTCAAAGCGACACACCAGCACATTGGGTCGCTCGACCAAACCAGTCACCTCGTTCAACAACGCGTCGTCCAGCAGCACCTGGTAGCCAGGGCCCAGCTTTTCGGCAGCCTTGGCCAACTGGCTGACGATGGCCAAACGCCGCTCAGCAAAGCTGGCGATCACTGCGCCGTCGTCGCGCAGGGTGGCCGCATAGCTGTCGGCATGGTCGACCACCACCGGCGACACACGCGCCTCGAAGCGATGCCCCTGGGTGTGGTTGCCGGCGCTCAGACCCAGCACCTTCACCGGCACCACGGCGCTGCCGTACAGCGCCAACAGGCCGTGCGCCGGGCGTACAAAATGCACACTGCTCCAACCTGGCAGCTCGCAATCAGTCTCGAGCTGGTAGCTCATCACCTTGGGGATCGGCAGCTTGGCCAGTGCCTCTTCCAAGGCTTTCTGCAAGCCGATGTCCAAGGTCGCGCCGGTGACCAGGCTGTCATAGAACAGCGCCTCGTTCTTGCCATCGGATGCTCGGCGCAGCGCGGCGACCGTGGCCACCGGGTCCGACAGGTCCGCACCCAGCGCTTGCAGCTTCTTGAGCAGGGCTGGCGTGGCCTGGCCTTCAGCGTCAAGTCCGACACCGGAGGGCATCAGTTTTTGCGGAACGGCTTTATCGGCGGCCTGACGCCAAACGTGGCTGATGTGCGCTGCCAATCGGCGCGGCGAGGCGAAGGGTGTGACTACCGATTCCGCCGTAGCCAGGCCCTGCGCGCGTAACTGAGCAGCCAATTCCTGGGCAAAAGCATCGCCCAGCTTTTGGAGTGCCTTCGGTGGCAACTCCTCAACAAACAATTCCACCAGCAAGTTGTCAGTGTTCATCACGCGACCTTCTTCGCCATTTGGTCCACCCAGGCACGCGGCGCCATCGGAAAGCCCAGTCGCTCCCGGCTGTCCCAGTAGCTTTGCGCCACGCTGCGCGCCAGGTTTCGGATACGGCCCATATAGGCAGCACGCTCGGTGACGCTGATGGCGCCACGTGCGTCGAGCAGGTTGAAGCTGTGTGCACACTTCAGGACCTGCTCATAGGCGGGCAGGGCCAGTTGCACCTCAATCAAGTGCTTGGCCTGCTTCTCGTGCGCCGCGAAGGCTGTGAAGAGGAAGTCAGCGTCCGAGTGCTCGAAGTTGTAGGCCGACTGCTCTTTTTCGTTCTGCAGGTAGACATCGCCATAGCTCATGCTGTCGGTCCACTGCAGTTTGTAGACGTTGTCCACCCCCTGCAGGTACATCGCCAGACGCTCCAGTCCGTAGGTGATCTCACCTGTAACTGGCTTGCAATCGATGCCGCCGACCTGCTGAAAATAGGTGAACTGCGTCACTTCCATGCCATTGAGCCAGACCTCCCAGCCCAGGCCCCAGGCACCTAATGTGGGGTTCTCCCAATCGTCCTCGACAAAGCGGATATCGTTCTTTTTCAGGTCAAACCCAAGCGCCTCCAACGACCCTAGGTAGAGCTCCAAAATGTTGCTGGGGGCGGGTTTCAGCACCACCTGGTACTGGTAGTAATGCTGCAAACGGTTCGGGTTGTTGCCATAACGACCGTCCTTCGGGCGACGGCTGGGCTGAACATAGGCCGCTTTCCAGGGCTCGGGGCCAATCGCACGCAAAAAGGTGGCGGTGTGAGACGTGCCCGCCCCCACTTCCATGTCGTAAGGCTGTAGAAGGGCACAACCTTGGGCGTCCCAGTAGGACTGAAGGTTCAGAATGATTTGCTGGAAGGTCAACATGAGCGGTCGGGGTTCGGCGCCGGCAGAACCCGGGTTTTGACAACAGACACACCACGCCGGTGTGCAGATGCTGATTTTACGGGGGTTCCAAGTCGGCGATGACGGCGAACTTTAGCGTTTTCGCAAGTGCCACCGCCAGCTGACCAGAACCATGGCCAAGCCGGCGAGCCAGCACGGCCAAAGGCCAAATCGGGACACCCACCAGGCGTAGGGGGTGAGACCAGTTCGTCCTTCGACCTCGCCCACCAACACGCCGCGTGTGTCGCGCGGTAACGTCTGCAACACCCTCGCATGGTGGTCCACGATCGCCGTTACCCCGGTGTTCGTGGACAGCAGGAAGGGGCGGGCAAATTCCAGCGCCCGCCACCTTGCGATTTGCAGGTGTTGGTCCATAGCCAAGCTCCCGCCAAACCATGCGAGGTTGCTGAGATTTATCAGAATCGTCGGAGCTTGATCCGCGTCGTGGAACTGGTGAGCGAGCTCTTCCCCAAACAGATCCTCGTAGCAGATATTGGCCGCCAGCCTCTGGCCACCCCATTGGAAGGTCGGTTGGCCAAGCCCACCCCGCATAAAGTCACCCAAGGGAATGTTCATCAGTTCAGTAAACCATTTGAACCAGGGCGGAATGAACTCACCAAAAGGGACCAAATGGTGCTTGTCATAGCGCCACGGCCGTTCTGCCCCCGGACGCAGGCCGACGACCGAGTTGGTATAGCCTTCTTCAAAATTGCCAAGAGGGATGCCGATCAACGCGGCCTGCGTCCCGCCTGCAAAGCGGTTTTGCAATGCTGTCCAGTAGCCGTTGGGTAGCTGATGCGGCAACAATGGCAACGCGGTCTCGGGCGCGACCACCAAGGTGGTGTTGGCGTGCTGCAACTGCTCCCCGTACCATTGCAGCGCCAAAGGGACACCGCTGCCAGTCTCAAATTTTTGGTCCTGAGGAATATTTCCCTGCAGCAGCGTGACCATGAGGTGCCCGCTACTCTGGGTCAGGTCAGGTACCACCAGTCGGGCAAGCGCGGGCACACTGAGTACCAACAGCGCACTGACCAGCAGGCCTTGACGTGGCGGCCGTGGGCGACCTGGCAGCAATTGGGCCAACGCCATGGCAAGCCATGCGGCCAAAGCCCCGACGCCATACGCGCCCAGCAAGGGTGCGTAGTTCGCTAACGGACCATCTGTGTGGGCATAGGCCGTGGCACCCCAGCCAAAGCCGGTCAGCCAAACACCACGAGCCAATTCAGCCAAAAGCCAGAGCGCCGAGAAAAGCGCGGCACTGTAACCGGGACTGAGTGGGGCCAAATACACGAAGGCACCACATGCGGCGGCGTAGTAGCTCGCAAGAAAAGCTGCAAGGGCCAACACCGCCAGCGCCGATGGCAGGGCAGGGAGTCCGCCGTACGTGTGCATGGCGACGAAAGTCCAACCGAAAGCCAGGGTCAGCCAGGCGCAGGCAAACAGTCCACCGTAAAGCAGTCCCGCTCGCCAATTGGCCAAGGGTCGTCGGACACATCGCCGCAGCAGCCAGGCTAGAGTAGCCAGCGAGACGAGTTCAAGCCACCAGACCGGCTGGCCCACAGCTAGCCCTGGGATTGACCAGCCCGGGAAGCGCGGCCAAGCCATGCTGAGCGCATGAAGCGATCCAGCGGCCAGCGCCAGCACGACGTTCAGGATGGACAGGCTGCCCAAAAGTCGCTGATTTGGCGTATTCACTTGGCGCGGAGGACTGTCAGACTGTGTTGGCCTCAAGCGGCGACACCTTGAACCATTTCACAGCACCGCCTTTGGTGTGCAGAACGACAAAGCTCAACCCAGCGATATCGTGGCGTTCCCCGCGTTTTGGTACATGCCCCATTTTATGGGCGATGAGACCACCGACGGTGTCAAACTCTTCCTCTCTGTCACGGCTAATCAAAGTGACGCCAAATGCATCGTTGACCCGGTCAATTGCGGTGTCACCACTGACACGGTAGGTGCGGTCAGCAAGACCAAAAATATCGCCCTCGTCTTCGGCGATGTCGAATTCATCCTCGATTTCACCCACAATCTGCTCCAGCACGTCCTCAATGGTGATCAGGCCGGCAACCCGGCCAAATTCATCGATCACAATCGCCAAATGGTTGCGGTTCCCGCGGAACTCTCGCAACAGGTCATTGAGACCCTTGGTTTCGGGGACAAACACTGCGGGCCGCAGCAATGCACGGATATTGAGTTCAGGCGCCCGCTGGAGCTTGAGTAGGTCCTTGGCCATCAGAATTCCGATGATGTTCTCACGCTCACCGTCATAAACCGGGAAGCGGGAGTGCGCGGTGTCGATCACGACATGCAACAAGGCATCGTAAGGCTCGGCGATATTCACCAAGTCCATACGCGTCGCGGGCACCATCACATCGCCCGCCGTCATGTCGGCCATACGGATCACGCCCTCAAGCATGATGCGTGATTCTGCGCCAATGATGTTGTTCTCCTCGGCCTCAGCCAAGGTCTCGATCAATTCGGCCGTTGAGTCCGGTCCCGGATGGATAAATTCGGCGAGTTTTTGAAGGAACGTGCGTTTGTCTTCTCTGTCGAAAAGGCGTGCGGGGTGAGGGTCTGACACAAGTGTTGGCGCAGGAGATGCGGCTTTTTAAACAGGCTCAAGGATAGCGGATTGCTGAGACAGTTGGTACCACAAGACTAACTGTGGGCAATCCTACCGCTACGCCACAACGCCCTCAGCCTACTTACATCTACAGGGCCAACGCTCCTCCAGTCTGTTTCGGTCCAAATTCAGTTACAGATCGCTACCACAGTCAAAATATGCAATCGAGATTTATGCATATGGGTTGCGTTGGGCCCCAAAGTTGGAGCTTGGCTGAGTTCCCCAGCCCATTTCAATTAAGTTGCAATAAACACTATTGTGCCGCTACCCGGTTCGATGAAGGTATTGGTGCCTCAGCCCTTGCATGCAGGTCTGGCGCAGATACCTGCGCCCGCGGTAACCAGATGATCCCCTAAAGCAGTCACACCAAAAAAAACGCCCAGTCAAAGACTGGGCGTTTTCCGGACGGGTAGCCTGACGATGT
>JBBAPO010000010.1:0-129649 GCA_040400795.1 Rhodoferax sp. | reverse complement strand
CGCCTCCAACCGGTGGTGGACAGGGTCAGCCGCCCGCCGGTGGTGCGAAGCCGCCCCCGACCGGTGGTGGACAGGGTCAGCCGCCCGCCGGTGGTGCGAAGCCGCCTCCAACCGGTGGTGGACAGGGTCAGCCGCCCGCCGGTGGTGCGAAGCCGCCCCCGACCGGTGGTGGACAGGGTCAGCCGCCCGCTGGTGCTGGTGCTCCCCCCCCACCCCCCAAGAAGCCGTAAGGCCTTTGCAAACCCTGTCACCTTTGACGAGATGACCGGGGTTTTGCAGTCTGCTCTTGGTTGGCCAGAGCCGCTTGGACGGCCTGGCCTAGTTCGATCACCGCCATGGCGTAGTAGCTGCTCCAGTTGTAGCGGGTGATGGCATAAAAGTTGTCGGTTCCGGCCACATAGCTGGGTGGCTCGCTGCCGTTTTGCAGTTCCACCAGCGCTAGCGGGCCGCTGTGGGCCAGGGCAGCGCCCTCCAGAATGGCGCCTTTGGCCTGGAAACTGGTCACACTAAAGGTGGGCAGTATGTCGGGCACCAGCAGGGCGTCCAGGTCCAGCCGTGCGGTGTCAAAGCGCACGGGGTAGTGAGTGGGCAGGCCGGGCTGCCAGTTGAAGGCCTTGAAATAGTTTGCCACTGAGCCGATGGCGTCGGCGGGGCTGGCAAACAGGTCAATGCGGCCGTCCCCATCAAAGTCGACTGCGAAGCGCGCCCAGCTTGAAGGCATGAACTGGGGCAGGCCCATGGCGCCGGCGTAGCTGCCGCGCCAGCTTAAGGGGTTGATCTGGCTGCGCTGGCTCAAGATCAGCAGTTGCTCCAGCTCTGCCTTGAAAAAGGCACTGCGTTCCGCCGCACGTGGGTGCGCGACCGGAAAATCAAAGGCCAGTGTGGTCAGTGCGTCCAGTACACGGAAGTTACCAACGTGTTGTCCGTACAGCGTCTCAACCCCGATCACGCTCACAATCAGGCTGGCCGGTACGCCGGTCTCTTGCTCCGCCCGCAACAGGTGCTTGCGGTGGGCGCGCCAGAATCTGACGCCGGCCCCGATGCGAATGGGCTCCACAAAACGGCTGCGGTAGACGGCCCAGTTTTTAGCCGCACCTACGGCCGGCGGAAGAATGAATTGGGCGGCCTGGGCGCTGTAGTGGGCCAGGCCAATCGTGCGGCGTACCCAGGCCGGATCCAACTCGCGCCGGGTGGCGATCTCGTCAGCCGCCAGCATGACCTCGTCGCGGCCGGCATAGGCGGGGCCGGTGGCGGCAGCTGGCAGTGCCAGTGCCTTGGCGGCTGCGACCACCTTTTTCTTAGGGTGTTTTAGGGCGCTAGCCCCCGTGGATATTAGGGTTATAGCTATAAATACGGTAGCAAATAACAGGCTTTGTGGGCTCACTTGGGTTGGGGAATGCGTTGCAGGTCTCGGCTCAGTGTAACGAGCCGCTCGCGCGCGGCCTTGGGCGTGGCGTAGCGCTGGGTCTCCAAACGCAGAAGCCAATCACGCATGGCCATTGCGAAGGTGTTGTTGTCGCCGAATTGCGCCAGCGTGAGGCGCGCCATTTCCCGGGGCGTGCACTGCGCCGGCAACTGAACACCGCGCTTGGCCAGCCGTGCTGCAGCGCGCGCCAGCAGGCGCAGCCAGGGGTCCTGCCGGTGCCCGTCCCACAGGGTCCAGGCCGCGCCGAGCAGGCTGGTCAACACCACAATGGCAATCAGCAGGTAGCTGGCGGTCTCCCAGCTGGGTGCCTCGAAACCAAGGTTGCGCATCAAATTAAGCTGCCGGTCCTGGCCGTAGTTCAGCACCCATTGGTTCCAGCGGTTGTTGGTGGCATCCCAGAGGGCGCGCAGCGTCAAGCGCAGCTGTGGGCTGACCGCGATGAGGGCCGTGCCGATGGCGTTCTCGGGTGCTTCCAGCCGTTCCAGGGTGCCGATGCGCCCAGGCGCCACGGCTGCCGTTGGATCAACCCTTACCCAGCCGCGTCCAGCCAGCCAGACCTCGGCCCAGGCGTGGGCATCACGCTGGCGCACCACCCAGAAACCATCAACATCGTTGCGCTCGCCGCCCTGGTAGCCGGTGACCACCCGCGCCGGCACGTCCATGGCCCGCATGAGAACCACAAAGCTGGAGGCGATGTGCTCACAAAAGCCTTTTCTGCTGTCAAACCAGAATTCGTCGGCACTGTGCTGGCCACTTAAACCCGGACTCAGGGTGTAGGTGTAGCCACCACTGCGCAGGCGCTGCAGCACGGCTGCCACCAGGCTGGCCCCGTCGCCTTGGCGCAGCTCGGGCTGCCGCAGCATTTCTGCAGCCAAAGCCAGCGTCCGTGGATTGAAGCCAGGCGGCAAGGCCAGGTAGTCCTGCAAGCCGGCCAGCAGCCTCATGGGGCCATGGCGGAAGTCGGTGTAGGCCTCGGCGCGGTAACGCAGCAGGTCCGTCACCGGCCGATCCGTCAGCCATTGCAGCTCAGGCGTCATACCGGCCCTCAGCCCTTTCAACGCGGGGGCCTCGGGGCTGACGTCGAGCAGCAGCAGCCAAGGCCGGTGGTTGGGCTCAAGAGTGACCTCGTAGGGCACAGGGGCGCCCCGCACCTGCAGGTCGGCGCCCGGTTGCATGCCCGGCGGGAAGTCGCTGCGCAAGGCGCGCCAGGCCCGCCCGTCAAAGGTCGACAGCACGGGCCCTCGGAAATACATGCTTGATGCAGGCGGGGCTGTCCCCTCGAATCGGACCCGCATGGCAATGCTGCTGTCGAGCGCGAGCTGTGCCACATTGCCGACCTCCATGGTGGCCGACAGCCCGCTGCGCCCGCTCATGGCGTCGGCCGGCAGGCCCCACAGCGGCCCGATGCGTGGAAACAGCATGAACAACACAGCCATGATCGGCGCGCCCAGCAGGGCCATGCCACCAGCGATGCGGGCCGACTGGAGCAACGGCGGCTTGCCAACGGGCAGGTGGGCATTGACCAGGGCGGTGAGCAGACCCAGCAGCGCCAGCAATATGGCAACGGCGGTGAGCAGCGATTGGGAGTAAAAAAAGGTGGTTAGCAGTGAGAAGAAGCCAAGAAAGAAGACGACAAAAGCATCCCGGCGCGCCCGCAACTCCAGGGTCTTGAGGGTCAGCAAGACCACCGTCAGGGTGACTCCGGCGTCGCGCCCCAGCACTGTGCGGTAGGTGAACAGGGTCGCCGCCAACGCCAGACCAAGCACCAGCAACAACCACCAACGTCGCGGGAGCGGACGGCCGGTCAGCGTCAGGGCAGCACGCCAGAGCAGCACGGCGGCGGCGGTCAGGCTGCACCACACCGGCAAGTGGCTGACTTGCGGCAGCAGCACGCAGGCAATAACGGTCAGCATGAACAGCGTGTCGCGAGTCTCTCGCGGCCACTGCTGCATGACTTGCAGCAGGCCTTGCAGACGGGTTGGGGGCGCGTAGCTGGCCATGGGTATGCGGTCTCAGAAACGGGCCAGGGCTTCCAGGCAACGTCGCTTGTGTGCTTCTCCCTGGTCTGGCCCCAGGGAGATAGCACCCAGCCGCAGGCCATAGTCGAGGCCAAGGCGCTCGGATTGCAGCACCCAGGCGCACAGGCGTGACAACTGCTGCTCCGGGTCGGCCAGGGCAGTCAGGCGCAGGTCAAGCCAGAGCACAATCGCCTGCGCGCGGGCCTCGTCGCGGCTGATCAGTTCTCCAGTCTTGGCCATTTTTTTCCAGACCACCCGTTTCAAGGGGTCGCCACGGCGGTAGCCCCGCAGGCCGTCATGCTCCTCACCCCGTTGGCGTGGCGATGGAGTGGCCGCCCCATCGCGTGGCTCGCCGGCTGGCAGTGGTGGTGGCGCTACTTCGGGCGCCGGATAAACCAGCAGCTCTGCCGCCGGCCGCCAAAGGCTCCAGACCCGAAAGATGCCCATTGGGAATCGGGTTTCGGCCGTCAGCAAGGGCAGGGGGTGCATGCCACGTCGCGCCGGCGCAAAGGCCAGCTGCACGTTGGCGCTGCCTTGTGCGGGCACGTTGGTCCAGACCCACTGGTTTTCACCCCAGACCGACAGGCCGATGCCGTAGCGCCCACTGCGCCGTGGGTTGTGCAAGTAAATCTGTAGGCCGGCGGCGCTGCCGACGAACTGGGGCGCCGGTGGCAGCAGGTTCAGGTGCAAGCCGCGCAAAGTGCCATGGCACAGGTGCAGGCTGGCCGCGGCGCAGCCAGCCAGAAGAAATGTCAGCAGATAACCCAGGTTGAGCTGGTAGTTGATGGCAGTCGCCAACAGCACCAGCAGCGTGGCCGCCAGCATCAGCCCGGGCCGGCTGGGCAGGACATAGACCAGACGTTGCGTCAGCACTGTGCTGTCGGTGGGTGCCAGCCGCAACAACCACCAGCGCTGCCAACGGGCCCGCAGGTGGTTGCCCGGCCGCCGCCAGAAGATGGGCAGGGCAGTCGGCATCATGGCGCGAAAGAGCATGCGCTTGGGTGACTAGCGCAGCGGGGTGGCCGCGAGCATGGCACTCACCTGCTCCAAGGCGCCGCGCCCGGACTGACTGAGCGGCACCAGCCGGTGCGCCACGGTTTGCGGCAGGATGGCTTGCACGTCATCAGGGGCGACGTAGTCGCGCCCGCTCAGCATGGCTTGCGCGCGCGCCGTGCGCAGTACGGCTATGCCAGCACGCGGGCTGAGCCCCTGCACAAACCACTGGCCGTTGCGGGTGGCGGCGATCAGGTCCTGAACATAGTCGAGAAGCGGCGCCGATACGTGCACCACCAGCACGCGCTGCTGCAGGGCTTGTAGTTCGGCGCTGCTCAACAAGCTGGGCAAAGCGTCCAACAGGCCACGTCGGTCGTGTCCGGTCAACAACTCGCGTTCGGCCTCACGGTCCGGGTAGCCCAACGAGATGCGCATCAAAAAGCGGTCCAGCTGCGACTCTGGCAGGGCATAGGTGCCGATTTGGTCCAAAGGGTTCTGCGTGGCAATCACGAAAAAGGGCTGCGGCAGCGGTCGGGTCTGGCCTTCGATCGTGACCTGCTTCTCTTCCATTGCTTCCAGCAGTGCGCTCTGCGTCTTGGGGCTGGCGCGGTTGATCTCGTCGGCCAGCAGTACCTGGGCAAAGATCGGGCCGGGGTGGAACACGAACGATTCCTTGGCGCGCTCGTAAACCGACACCCCCGACAAGTCGCTCGGCATCAGGTCAGCCGTGAATTGCACGCGCGAAAACTGCAGTCCAAAAGTGCGTGCCAGCGCATGCGCGAGGGTGGTCTTGCCGACGCCTGGCACGTCTTCAATCAGCAAGTGCCCACCAGCGAGCAGGCAGACCACGCAGTCTTGGGTTTGGGCCGCTTTGCCAACGATGACCGTGTTAAGCTGATCGACCAGTGATTTCAGCGTTCGATCAACCAGTGATTTGACTTGTGTTGCATCCATGGCGCGACCTTAACAAAAAAATCAGGACGCAGGAGAACACCGTGACAATGACCGGCTACTTTACCCACCGCGACTGCTGGAAGCATGACATGGGGCGCGGGCACCCGGAATGCCCGCAACGGCTCGATGCCATTGAGGACCGCCTGCTCATGTCAGGTCTGAACCAAGTGCTGGCGCGGCGTGAACCGCCCCTGGCGCCTTTGGCTGATATCGAGCTCGCTCACCACCGTTTGCATGTGGCGGCGCTGCGCGGCCTGAGCGACGGTTTGCGCGACGAGATTGCCGCGGGTGGTCCGACCCACGCGCAGGTTGACCCCGATACCTCGCTGAATGTCCACACTTGGGACGCCGCCCTGCGCGCCGCTGGCGCCGCGCTGGCGGCCACCGACGCGGTGCTGGCCGGAGAACTGGAAAACGCTTTTTGCGCCGTGCGACCGCCCGGGCACCACGCCTGCCGGGACCACGCCATGGGCTTTTGCTTTTTCAATAATGTGGCGGTGGCTGCCATGTACGCGCTAGAGCGGCACGGGCTGCAACGGGTGGCGATTGTCGACTTTGACGTGCACCACGGCAATGGCACCGAGGACATTGTCGCCGGTGACGAACGCATCCTGATGGTCAGCTTTTTCCAGCACCCGTTCTACCCAGAGGGCGGCAGCCGGTCCACCGCCGGTAACCTGGTCAATCTGCCGGTGCCGGCCTACACCCGGGGGCCGCAGGTGCGCGGATTGATTGAGCACGCCTGGATCCCTCGCCTTGAAGCTTTTGCGCCCGAAATGATCTTCATCAGTGCCGGTTTTGACGCGCACCGTGACGACGATCTGGGTCAACTCGCCCTAGTTGAGCAGGATTACGCCTGGATGACCCAACGCATCAAAGACGTGGCCCGGCGCCACGCCAAGGGCCGTATCGTGTCTTGCTTGGAGGGGGGCTACAACCTCAGCGCCCTGGGGCGCAGTGTCGAGGCCCATATCCGGGTGCTGGCGGATGTCTGAGACTCCCGTCACCGACATTCAAAGCTGGTTGCAGGCCCTGGCACGACCCGCCGCCGTGACCGAACTGGGCGCCTTGGCCGCCAGCGGGGCGCTAGCCTGGTTGTTGGCCTGGCTGCTGGGCCGGGGAACACTTCAGGGTGAGCGCCGGTCAATCCTTTTCGGCGAGCGCATCATCGACGGGGTGCTGTTTCCCCTGTTGCTGCTGTGCTTGAGCCTGGCGGCGCGCGGCATCGTGATGAACTGGGTGCCGCTGACCGTTTTCAAGATTGCCATCCCGGTGCTGTTGTCGCTGCTGGCGATCCGGCTAGGGGTCAAGGTGCTGCAGGCCACCCTGCGGGAGACCCCCTTGGTGCGGGCCCTTGAACGCAGTATTTCCTGGGTTGCCTGGATCGTCATGGTGCTGTGGGTCAGTGGGCTGTTGCCGCTGGTTTTGGAAGAGTTGGACCAGATCACCTGGATGATGGGTGACTCGCGCCTGTCGGTGCGCACCCTGATCGAGGGCAGCCTGACCGCCGGCCTGGTACTGATCGTCGCCCTGTGGATTGCCTCGGCGATCGAGACGCGGCTGTTGCGCTCGGCCACCGGCGGTGAACTGTCGCTGCGCATGGCGGTCAGCAATGCCACCCGGGCCCTGTTGTTGTTTGTCGGGCTTTTGATTGCGCTGGCGTCGGTTGGCATTGATCTCACGGCCCTGTCGGTTTTGGGCGGCGCGATCGGGGTCGGGCTGGGCTTTGGCCTGCAAAAGCTGGCCGCCAACTACATCAGCGGCTTTGTCATTTTGGCCGAACGTAGCATGCGCATTGGTGACAACGTGCGGGTGGACAATTTCGAAGGGCGCATCACCCAGATCAATGCCCGCTATGCCGTGATCCGCTCGCTCACAGGCCGTGAATCCATCGTGCCCAATGAGCTGCTGATCACCAGTCGGGTTGAGAACCTGTCCCTGGCTGATGCGCTGGTATGGCAATCCACCGTGGTCTCGGTGGCCTATGACAGTGATGTGGACCTGGTCATTCGATTGCTGGAACAGGCGGCTTTGAACCAGCAACGCGTGCTGCGTGAACCTGCGCCTGCGGTGGCCTTGTCGGCCTTTGGCACCGATGGCCTTGAATTTACCGTGGGTTACTGGATTGCCGACCCGGAAAATGGCACGCTCAACCTGCGATCACTGGTCAACCTCGACATTTTGCGGCTGCTGCGCGAGCACCGCATTGAGATTCCCTTTCCGCAGCGAGTGGTCCACGCCCGACCCAACTGAAGGTTGAGGGCAAGACCGCCCTTGCCGAGAAGTCCGCCCTATAATAAAAGCACGATCGTACTATTTAGCGATTAATGTGCGGGATTTGGTCGGCCCGATACGGTGCACGAGGTGTGCGACATAGAATCAAGTGGTTGACGCGTACGTCAAGTCAAAAACGCAGAATTAATAACCCTCTGGAGTGACAACAATGAAAGTCCTGGTCGCAGTCAAGCGGGTGGTGGACTACAACGTGAAGGTTCGGGTCAAGTCGGACAACACGGGTGTGGACATCGCCAACGTCAAAATGAGCATGAACCCGTTTGACGAAATCGCCATTGAAGAGGCGGTGCGCCTGAAAGAAAAAGGCGTCGCCACCGAGGTGATCGCGGTGTCCTGCGGCGTGACTCAGTGCCAGGAAACACTGCGCACCGCCATGGCCATCGGCGCTGACCGGGCAATTTTGGTCGAAACCACGGCCGAACTGCAGCCGCTGGCGGTGGCCAAGCTGCTCAAGGCCTTGATGGACAAAGAGCAGCCCGGCTTGGTGATCCTTGGCAAGCAAGCGATCGACGACGACTGCAACCAGACCGGTCAGATGCTGGCAGCGCTGGCCGACCTGCCGCAAGCGACATTCGCCAGCAAGGTCGAAGTGGTCGACGGCAAGGCTTCAGTCACCCGTGAAGTGGACGGCGGCCTCGAAGTACTGTCGCTCAGCCTTCCTGCCATCATCACCACCGACCTGCGCCTGAATGAGCCGCGTTATGTCACGCTGCCCAACATCATGAAGGCCAAGAAAAAGCAGATGGACATCTTCAAACCTGAAGATCTGGGCGTGGATGTGTCACCCCGCATCAAGACGCTCAAAGTGGTGGAGCCGCCCAAGCGCAGCGCCGGCATCAAGGTGGCCGATGTCGCCGCGCTGGTCGACAAGCTCAAGAACGAAGCCAAAGTCATCTGAACATCACACCGAAAGCCTGATATGACATCACTTGTAATCGCCGAACACGACAACGCTTCGCTGCGCGCGGCAACCCTCAACGCCATTACCGCTGCAACTCAATGCGGCGGTGAGGTTCATGTGCTGGTGGCTGGCCTCAATGCCGCAGCTGCAGTAGCCGCCGCTGCCCAGGTGGCTGGCGTGGCCAAGGTACTGCATGCCGAAGGCGAGGGCTTTGCCCACGGCCTGGCAGAAAACGTCGCCGCCCAGGTGCTGGCGCTGGCTGGCAACTACAGCCATATCCTGTTCGCTGCAACCGCGTTTGGCAAGAACATCGCCCCGCGCGTTGCAGCCCGGCTGGACGTCGGACAGGTCTCCGACGTGACGCGGGTTGAATCGCCCGACACGTTTGAGCGCCCCATCTACGCTGGCAACGCCATTGCCACAGTGCAAAGTCTGGACGCCACCAAGGTCATCACGGTACGTACCACTGGCTTTGACCCGGCGGCTGCCTCGGGTGGCAGCGCGGCCATCGAAGTGATCAGCGCTATTGCGGCCAGCGAAAAAGCGTTCTTTTTGCGGGCTGAAATTGCCAAGAACGATCGCCCGGAGTTGACCTCAGCCAAGATCATCGTCTCGGGTGGCCGAGCGCTGGGCTCGAATGAGAAGTTCATGGAGGTCATGACCCCGCTGGCTGACAAACTGGGTGCGGCCATGGGTGCCTCACGCGCGGCAGTAGATGCCGGGTATGCCCCGAATGACTGGCAGGTTGGACAAACCGGCAAGATCGTGGCGCCCCAGCTGTATGTGGCCTGCGGCATCAGCGGCGCCATCCAGCATCTGGCTGGCATGAAGGACTCCAAGGTGATCGTGGCGATCAACAAGGACGCCGAGGCACCGATTTTCTCGGTGGCCGACTACGGCCTGGAAGCCGACCTGTTTGACGCCGTGCCGGCGCTGACCGCCTCGATTTGATCGTGGTGGTGCGGCGGCGCGATACCGCCGCCTCGGCCCCTGTGCGCCCGGGGGCCGGCCGGGGCTGGCCCCTGTTTGGATGAGGTTGCACAAACTGGAGCATTGCACATGAGTTACCGCGCCCCCCTTCAAGACATGCTGTTCAACATCCGGCACCTGGCCGATATTGAACAGATCTCGGCCATTCCTGGGTTTGAAGATGCCGGCTTTGACACCGCGCAGGCGGTGCTTGAAGAAGCTGCCAAGTTCAATGAGGGTGTGCTGTCACCCCTGAACTGGG
This sequence comes from Rhodoferax sp., assembly GCA_040400795.1. Taxonomy (GTDB): domain Bacteria; phylum Pseudomonadota; class Gammaproteobacteria; order Burkholderiales; family Burkholderiaceae_C; genus Rhodoferax. The sequence goes on along the minus strand of JBBAPO010000010.1, from coordinate 119,831 downwards.
ACGGCGACCGCAACCCGTCGAGCTGGCACCAAGGAACGGTCACTGCCACGCCCGGCTTCAAGCAGGCCTTTGCTCAGTTTGCCGAGGCAGGCTGGCAGGGATTGCAGCACCCGGTGGCCTTTGGCGGGCAGGGTCTGCCCAAGACCATTGGGGCCTCCTGCGGTGAAATGCAAAACTCGGCCAACATGAGTTTTGCCCTTTGTCCGCTGCTGACTGACGGCGCGATTGAAGCGCTGCTGACCGCCGGCTCGGACGAACTCAAAGCCACCTACCTGGGAAAACTGGTCAGTGGTCAGTGGACCGGCACCATGAACCTGACCGAGCCGCAGGCCGGCTCAGACCTGGCGGCGGTGCGAACTCGGGCCGAGCCGCAACCGGACGGCAGCTACAAGGTGTTTGGCACCAAGATCTACATCACCTGGGGTGAGCACGACATGGCCGAAAACATCGTCCATCTGGTGCTGGCACGCGTCACTGGCGCGCCCGAAGGCGTCAAGGGCATCAGCCTGTTTGTTGTGCCCAAGTTTCTGGTCAACGCCGATGGTTCTCTGGGCGCACGCAACGACGTGCACTGCGTCAGCATCGAACACAAGCTGGGGATCAAAGCCAGCCCGACCGCGGTGCTGCAGTACGGCGACAATGGCGGCGCTGCGGGTTACCTGGTGGGCCAGGAAAACCGTGGCCTGGAGTACATGTTCATCATGATGAATGCCGCCCGCTTTGGCGTGGGTGTGCAGGGCATTGCGATTGCCGAGCGGGCTTACCAAAAGGCCGTGAGCTTTGCCCGCGAACGCGTGCAGAGCCGTCCCGTGGATGGCTCGCTGCCCAAGGCGGCGCCCATCATTCACCACCCCGACGTGCGGCGTATGCTGATGACCATGCGGGCCCTGACCGAGGGTTGCCGTGCCATGGCCACAGTGGCGGCGTCTGCTTTTGACGCTGGCCACCACCACCCGGATGCCGAGGTGCGGCGCCAGAACCAAGCCTTTTATGAGTTCATGGTGCCGCTGGTCAAGGGCTACAGCACCGAGATGAGCCTGGAGGTCACCTCGGCCGCGGTGCAGGTGCATGGCGGCATGGGCTTCATCGAAGAAACCGGCGTGGCCCAGTACTACCGTGACGCCAAGATTCTGACCATTTACGAAGGCACCACGGCCATCCAGGCCAATGACCTGGTCGGGCGCAAGACGTCGCGCGACGGCGGCCAGACAGCCCGCGCTATCGCAGCCCAGATTGAGGACACCGAAGCAGCCCTGAACGCCAATGGCAGTGCCGACGCGTTGGCCGTGGCCCGGCGACTGCAGGCGGCGCGCCTAGCCTTTGTCGAGGTGGTGGCCTTTGTGGCCGACCAGACCCGCGCCAGCCCGAATGCGGTGTTTGCCGGCAGCGTGCCCTACCTGATGCTGGCCGGTAACCTGATGGCTGGCTGGCAATTGGCGCGTGCCTGGCTGGTGGCACAAGAGCAATTGGCGCAGGGTGTGGACGAGGCCTTCATGCGGGCCAAGCTTGTCACTGCGCGCTTTTATGCCGACCACCTGTTGACCCGGGCCCCCGGTCTGCGCGATGCCATCCTGGACGGCGCCGACTCGGTCACTGGCCTGGCGTTGGAGTCTTTCTGAATTGCTATTAAGTTAATAGCTGTAAACCTAGCTGCGACAAGGGCTAGGGCCACTTTTATACATAAATTTCTCTGGAGACGGTATGTCCAAGCTTCCTGCAGCCCTGAGCCAGCTGCCTTTCCCGGTGATCGGTTCGCCGCTGTTCATCATCAGCAACCCCAAGCTGGTCATCGCCCAATGCATTGCCGGCGTGGTCGGCTCCATGCCGGCGCTCAACGCCCGCCCGGCCGAGCAGCTGGAAGAGTGGCTGATCGAGATCACCGAGGCGCTGGCCGCTCACAACCTCGCCCACCCGGAGCAACCGGCCGCCCCCTATGCCATCAACCAGATCGTGCACAAGAGCAATGATCGGCTCGAGCATGACATGGCGATGTGCGTCAAATACAAGGTGCCGATCATCATCACCTCGCTCGGCGCGCGCGAAGACATCAACGCCGCCGCCCATTCCTACGGTGGTGTGGTTCTGCACGACATCATCAATAACAAGCACGCGCACAAGGCCATTGAAAAAGGCGCCGACGGCCTGATCGCCGTGGCTGCAGGTGCGGGCGGCCACGCGGGCGTGAAGAGCCCGTTTGCGTTGATTCAGGAAATCAGACAATGGTTTGACGGTCCGGTGGCGCTCAGCGGCTCGATCTCGACCGGCGACGCGGTGCTGGCCGCCCAGGCCATGGGCGCCGACTTTGCCTACATTGGCTCTGCCTTTATTGCAACAGAGGAGGCGCGCGCGGCCGAGGCCTACAAGCAATCCATCGTGGACAGCAATTCGGACGACATCGTCTACAGCAACCTGTTTACCGGCGTGCATGGCAACTACCTGGCGCCCAGCATCCGCAATGCCGGCATGGACCCCGACCAACTACCTGTGAGCGACCCGAGCAAGATGGACTTTGGTGGTGACAAGACCAAGGCCTGGAAAGACATTTGGGGCTGTGGCCAGGGCATTGGCGCCATCACCAAAATCCAGAGCACGGCCGATTACGTGGCCCAGCTCAAACGCGAGTATGCTGCGGCGCGCGCGCGCCTGGTCATTCCGGCCTAGGCCGGCCCGACACCTGGGGCTTCAAGCTGCGTTGGGCGTAAATTGCCTTGGATCCCCGCTTGCGCGAGGATGACGGGGGGCTAAAGGCACCCCGATGTGGACCTGGCCACGTGATTTGGCCAGTTCCCACTGCCGCTGACGCTCACGTGCGCTATTTTTTTGCGCCTCGCTGCTGTGGTCGGCGCATTTGGGGCAACACACCCCCGCCTCGAATTGCGTCGAGGCCTGGTCTGTTGCCGTGAGCGGTTGTCGGCAGGCCCGGCACAGGCCGTGCGGCCCGGCTTGCAGGCCATGGCCGACCGAGACCCGCTCGTCGAACACAAAGCACTCGCCCTGCCACAGGCTCTGCTCGGGCGGCACGGTTTCCAAGTATTTGAGGATACCGCCTTCAAGGTGGTAGACCTCGTCAAATCCCTGCGCCCGCATGAGTGCAGTGGACTTTTCACAGCGAATGCCGCCAGTGCAGAACATGGCGACCTTGGGTTTTTTGCCGGCTGGGTTCAATGCGGCTGACTCCGCCACCCACTGGGGTAAATCGGCAAAGCGGGCGATGTTCGGGTCCAGCGCACCGACAAACGTGCCCAGGCCGACCTCGTAGTCATTGCGGGTGTCCACCAGCACCACACTGGGGTCGCTGATCAGGGCGTTCCAGTCTTGCGGCTTGACATAGGTGCCCGCCATGTGGGTCGGGCTCACGCCCGGCACCCCCAGCGTGACGATTTCCTTTTTGATTCGGACCTTCATGCGGTAGAAGGGCGCACGCTGGGACCATGCTTCTTTGTGCTGCAGGTCTGCCAGGCGCGGGTCTTGCCGCAAATAGGCCAGAACGGCCCGCACGCCTTCGGCTGGGCCGGCAATGGTGCTGTTAATGCCCTCAGTCGCCAGTAGGATCAGCCCCTTGACGGCGTGCTGTTCACAACAAGCCAGCAGCTGCGGCTTGAGCTGCTCAGCATCTGGCAGGTTGACGAATTTGTAGAAGGCGGCAGTCAGGTAGGCAGGCATCGCTTGATTTTAGGACCCGACCCATCGCAGGCCAGACCGACCTGGCTAGCCCGTCAGGTTGTGAGCATGTGCTCCACCGCGATCGCCCTGCAGTCCATTTCGAAGTCAATGCCCTGAACAGGCGGGCGGTTGAGGTGCCAGGTCAGGCCCTGGCGCAGGGCGCCACGCCGTCCGATCTCGTCGGCCAGAAAGGGGTAAAGGTCATGCACGGTATAGGCCTGAACCGCTGTGGTGCTCTGCCAACTGCCGCCCAGCGCGGCCATTCGGCGTTCCATTTCGCCCAGCACCCACACCGCTTTGCGGCGCAGTCCATCGGGGCTGGTGTCGCCCAGTGCAATGATGTGGTCACGGTAGTTGCCCTTGCCCTCCGGCGCTTCGCCGCTGCCCGCCACCACAAAACTGGGCGCTGCATCAGTGACTGGCACGGTGTAGCAAAAGGCATGAAAAGCTGGTCCGTCCGGTGGCGCCACGGCTGGGCAGGTGTTGGCGCGGGCCACCGGGTTGACGCCCTGCTGGTAAATGCCCCAGCGCGCCAGTGTGCCGACATAGACCTCGTTAAACGCTTTGAAGCCATCTTCGGTAAAGGGCGCGGGCGACTGCAGCTCGCAGGCGCAAAAAGCCGTCAAAGGCCGTTCGGCCTGTTGCAGTACGCTGGCAATGCGCTCAAAACCCGCCGCCAGCGGTACCGGTGTCATGAAGCGGGCGCGCTCAATGCGCCAGCCCGGTAGGGCGGCCACGCCGCCGGCGTACTGAAACACACCGGGTATGTAGCGGTAGCCGCCGGGCAGAAAGTCAGTGGTACTTGTGGTCACGGTGCTTCTCCTCATGCCCCTTGCAGGGCGCCGTCCAGTGTGCTCAAAAAGTGGGTGATGTCTGCCTCGGTGTTGTAACCGTGCACCGCCACACGCAGGCGGCCGGCTTGGCGCATCACATGGATGTTCTCGGCTTGCAGGGCGGCCTGGATCGCGTCGCTGCGCGGGTGCTGAAAGGCCACAATGCCGGAATCGGTGGGTTCCCGTCGCGGCGCCATGGGCGTAATGCCCTGTGCCAACAGCCCGGCGTGCAGCGCCTGGGTCAGCGGGTCGGCCACCTGCGTCACCGCCTCCAGGCCAATGGCCCCGAGGTAGCGCAGGCCTGCATTGAGTGCGTAGATGGCCGCAAAGTTGGGCATGCCGACCGACCAACTGGCGGCGCCGGGCTTGGTGCCGAGTCGCTCGAAGCGGTCGGTGTCGAACGCATTGTTGAGCTGAAACCAGCCACCCGCCCGCGTGGTCAGTTGGGCGGCCCGGGCCTCAGGAATACCGACGATGCAGCCGCCGTGCAGGCCCAGAACCCACTTGTGGGTGCTGGAGATGATGCAGTCTGCACCCAGGCAGTCCAGCGCTACCCGCCCCAGCGCCTGGGTCACGTCGACCGAAATCAGGGCATGGGGCGCCAACTGCCGCACCGCGTCGTGAAAGGGTTGCCAGTCCAGCCGGAAACCGTTGTAAAAGCTGATCAGCGAGACCTGCACCAGGCGCGTCTTGGCATTGAGCAGCGGCAACAGGTCGGCGGCGTCCAAACCACCGGAGCGTGATCGCCATACCTTTACGTTTGGCCGCGTGGGCGCCGCCAACCAAGGGGTTGCCCCAGACGGAAAGTCAAGATCGCTGACCACCACCTCGTCCGCGTGTTGCAGATTCAGGGCGCTGGCCAGCAGGTTGTAGGCTTCGGCGCTGCAAGAGCAGAAAGACACCTCGTTAGGCGTGAGCCCTACCCAGTGCGCGCTGATCTCGCGGCACTGAGCCATGGCTGCGTAGTGGCCATCTCGTCCGCGCATGCCCTGCTGCTTGTCGCGCCAGTAGGCCTGCAGCGCATCCATCACGCACAGTGGCGGAATGCTCTCCGCCGCGCTGTTGAGGTAGTGCATCCCAGCCAGGCTGGGAAAGTCGCGCGCGCGTGATTCAGCGGTCAGCATGGTTTAAAGCGGTGCGGCCACGTCTTCAACCAATACCGCGAGGTTTTGTCCGGCCCTCACATGGCCAATGAGACCGTGGGCGTACAGCGTGCCGCCGGACTGGAAGTACACCGGTTCAGGCTCTAGGTTGGGGCGGTTCAGGGCGTGCATCAGGCCGGCCAGTTGACCCGCCTCGATGCGTTCGCCTAGTGCAAAGCGGCGCTCAAAGTACCCGTCCATCGGCGCAAACACATAGGCCTTGCCGCCGTTGATGCGAGTCCAGCGTGTTTTTTCGCCGGGCACGGTGGCGATGTGTGGCAGCACGCCGGTGTGCTTGAGCACCCGGTGGGTGGCCTCGCGCGTGGCGCGAACAGAGTCGCCCGTCACCCAGCCGCCCATACCCATTTCAGCCGCCAGGGTGGGAATGCCCTTCAGCGTGGCGTAGCCAGCCGAGGTGCGGTAGTCGCCCATATTGCTGGTCTGCACCGTGATCCCTACGCCAAAGACTTCGGCCAGTTTAGCGTTGGCCTTGATGAGATCGGGCGCCATGCCGTCGGCCATCACCACGTGGGCGCTGGGCTGGATGAACAGCGTGCGTCCACCGGCGTGCAGATCCAGGTAGACATTGGCTCGACTCAGAATGTGGTCAGTGACATACCGGGCGATTTGCTGTGTCGGCAAACCGTGGTCATCGCCGGGGAAGACGCGGTTAAGGTTAAGGTGGTCAATCGGCGAGGTGCGGCGGCCGGCTTTCAGTGCCGGCGCATTGAGCGTGGGCAGCAAAATCAATTGCCCGGTCACATCACTCGCCTGGATCTGCCGCATCAACTCGGCGATGACCACGGGCCCCTCGTACTCATCGCCATGAACGGCGCCCGAGACCACCACCACCGGCCCCTGGCCGTTTTTGATGGAGGCGGCGGGGAAGGGGATCACGCCCCAGGCGTCGTCATCGGGCGAGTGGGGCAGATGTAGCGTGCCGACCTGTTTGCCGTCCTGGTCCCAGTCGATGTCGCTGAATACGGTTGTGCTCATTGGTATAACTTCATGGTCTAAATAGGGGCATCCCACAGCGCCGGCTCTGACAGGGCCTTTGCCACGTCACTGGCGATGGCTTTCAGCAGTTGCTGCCCTTTTTCAGGGCTGGCGGCCCAGGCTTCGCCGATCAGCCCCAGGGGTGATCGAGTGCCCAGTTGCTGCCAACGGTAGATGCCCGGGTTGACACCAGCGATGGCCGACAGCCCCGGGATTAGCGGCGTCCGGAATGACTTCTTGAGCGGCTTGACCGTCTCGGGCGAGAGGGCCTGCAGCATGGAGGTTTCGGCCTCACAGGCGTGCAGCACCCGATCCTGCTGCGTCAGGATACTGGCAATGGACGCTTCGGCAATATGCCAGTAGGTGCCGGCCGCCAGGGGCAGTTTCAGCTCCACCGTCAGCTCGGTGATGATGGTCTCTAGCGCAGCAATATTGCCGCCATGGCCGTTCATCACGAAGATACGCCGGAAGCCATGCCGGGCCACTGACTTCACAATGCAGCCGACCACCGCGGCCATGGCAGCATAGTTGAGAGTCAGCGTGCCGCCAAGCGACATATGGTGCTCAGACATGCCAAACGGGATCGCCGGCGTGACCAGAGCGCTGAAAGGCCTGTGCATCTGGCTCGCCGCACGCAGCGAGACCTCGTACGCGAGCCGCCAGTCGACCTGGGTCGGGAGATGGGGCCCGTGTTGCTCGGTGGCCCCCAAAGGGATGATGACCACCGTTTTCTTGCGCGCAGCACGCGCCAGATCCGGGGCCGTCATCCGGTCCCACCGCACTTCTGTCGTCGCTGGCGTTTTCATCACAGGGCCGGCATCGCGTCCATCTTGCGGTTCAGCCACTTTTGGTGCAGCTTGTCGAGCTCTGTATTCTGGGTGTTGAAGAACACAAAAGAGTCGAGCCAGCGCACCAGGTTGTGCTCGCCCATTTTCACGCCCATGTGGGCCGGGCTGTTACGGATGTTGAACTTGAGATCGAACTCTTTGGTTGGGTTCTTCTTGGCCAGATCAATGGCGACGATGCTGTTGGTCGAGAACAATTGCGCCTGGCCGGACAAGTAGGCAGAGGCGGCCGTGGCGTCATCTTCTGTGCGCATGATGTTGGCTTTGGGGTTGGCGGCTGACAGCGCCATCTCCTGGGTGGTGCCTTTGGCCGCCGCGATTTTGTATTTACCCAGGTCCATGGCCGACTTGACCACAATGTTTTTGGGTCCGTAGACGGCCAGCGAGGTGTTGGCATAGGGCGAGCTGAACATGATCTGCTTGGCACGCTCAGGCGTTAGGCCCATGACCGAGATCACCACGTCGACCTTGTCAGTCAGGAGGAAGGGCAGACGGTTAGCGCCGGTGATCTGGGTCAGCTCAAGCTTCACGCCCATGGCTTTGGCCACCATATTGGCCATGTCAACGTCAAAGCCCTCGGCTTCTCGGTTGGCATTCTGCGAGCCAAAGGGCGGCACATCCAGTGGCACGCCAATGCGTATGACGCCCGCAGTCAAGATGTCCTGTAGGCGATCAGCCATGGCAGTGTTAACAAGGCCCAGCGCAAGCAGGGCGGCGGCCAGATTTCGGATCCATTTTTTTAACATAACTAGCTCCTATAAAAAACCAATGGGTCTTCCTGCTTATCCGTGCCGGCACGCGGGCCCGCACGGTATTGCCGGGAAGGAACGGCAAATTTCAATCATTTGCAACCACAATCAAGTCACGGCTGTACCTGGATAACAACTCAGCGCCATCTTGGGTGATCAGCACGTTGTCAACCAAGCGCGCGCCCAGGCGTTCGGCGCCAATAAAGACGGGGGGCTCGACGCTAATGACCATACCGGTCCGCAGCGTGTAAGTGCTGTCGCCAATCAGGTGCAAAGGCTCGGCCCAGCTTGGCGGGAACCCGGGAGCCACCCCGTAGCCTGAGGTGTGGACGCGGTAGGTGCCCATCCCAGCTTGCTCAATGACTGACTTGGCAGCGGCGTGAGGTTCTGCTGCAGGTACGCCGTCGCGCATCTTTGCAATGCAGGCATCACTTGCGGCACGCACGACCGCATAGAGCGTCTGCATCCTCGGGCTGGGTTGCCCCAGGCAGAATTGACGGCCAATGGTCGTTGTGTAGCGGCGGTGTGTGGCGCCGAATTCAACGCTGCCAAAGTCGCCGCCGCGCAGCACCCGCTCCGTCGGTGCCCCATGACTGAAACACGAGCGCTCGCCAGACACCAGGTTGATGGGGCTGGCAGCAATGCCGCTGTTCGCGGACAGCAATGCGGCCATGACCTGGCCTGCCACAGCCAGCTCCGAGCGACCAGCTTGCAAAGTTGCGGCAAATACGGCCATGGCAGCATCGGCTGTCCGGCTGGCTTGGCGGATATAGACAAGTTCGGCGCCTGATTTGACCAGTTTGAGGTCGTTCACCAAATTGCTGGGTTCCGCCACCAGTGCGTCGCCTAGCCATTGTTGCAGCCGCATATAGTGGTGTGGATGGAGGTAATAAGCTGGTACCTCCAGGCCGACGCGAGCTTGTCGTAGGCCCAAAGAAGTCCCCAAGGCCATGAAGGCGCCGATCGGATCTTCATTCTCTCCACCGCCAAAGGTACAGACCTGGTCTACCAGAGCGTCCTGCTCAAACTCATTGCGCTCGCCTTCGCGCGTCAAAATGATCAGGGGCGCTGACGCGGCGGAGACGAACAAGCACTGAAACTCTTGGTAACTCTTCGCATCGGAGCCTGTCAGCCAGTGGATTGAGACAGGATGGCACAGCACCAGCCAGTCAAGCCCCTGCGCTTGCATCGCTTCCCTGACGCGGCTGCGGCGTGATTCAAACTCGTCCATACTAAAGTCGTGCTTGGATATCGTGAGAGGATGTGATTAGTGCAGAACTGCGCTCAGAAAGCTTTTCAGCTCAGGGGTCTTGGGGTTGGCAAAAAATTCTGCGGCTGGTGCTTGTTCCCAGACCTTGCCCTGGTGCATGAAGACCACCCGGTGCGCCACCCGGCGAGCGAAGCTCATTTCATGAGTGACCAGCAGCATGGTCATGCCTTCGCGGGCCATTTCTTCGAGCACCAGCAACACCTCGCCGACCAGTTCCGGGTCAAGCGCAGAGGTGATTTCATCAAACAGCATCAAGCTCGGCGCCATGGCCAGGGAGCGCGCAATGGCCACTCGCTGTTGCTGTCCGCCGGACAGTTCGTCAGCGTAAGCTCCGATCTTCTCCTCGAGGCCAACCTTGCGCAGCGCAGCTCGCGCCAGGGCGGCCGCCTCCGCGGCAGGCACGCCCTTGACGATCATTGGGCCCAGAGTGATGTTGCGTTCTACTGTGAGGTGCGGGAACAGGTTGAAGCTCTGAAACACGATGCCGACGCGCGCGCGCAGCTCGCGCAAATTGGCGGTGGCATCATGCACGGCGACGCCATCGACCCAGACCTCGCCCGCCTGCACGGGCTCTAGGCCGTTGATGCAACGCAGCATGGTGCTCTTGCCGGAGCCAGAACGGCCGATGACTGCAATGATTTCGCCTTTTTCGATGCTCAGGTCAACATCTTGCAAGACGGTGTTGTTGCCATAACGTTTGACCACCGATTTCAATTCAACGAAGGGCACGTCGTTTCCTTTCCAGTATTCGGCTGTACCGAGTGAGGGGGTAGCACAGGCTGAAATACATCAGGGCGACCAGCAGGTAGACCGAGAAGGGCTGGAAGGTGGACGCGGTGGTCAGCTGGCCTTCGCGCGTCAACTCAACGAAGCCGATGACCGCGCCCAAAGACGTGTTTTTAATCAGCTGAACCATGAAGCCCACCGTGGGCGGGATAGCGATCCGAATCGCCTGGGGGATGATGACGTGGCGCAACTGCTCCAAGTAGGTCAGCCCTATTGAGACGCCGGCTTCCCACTGGGTTTTGGGAATGGCAATGAGTGCACCCCGCCAGATTTCCCCTAGGAAGGCGCCGGCATAAATGGAAAAACCCACCGTAGCTGCCGCGAGTGGCGGCAGGTTGTAGCCGGCAATGGACAGGCCGAAATAGAAAATAAACAGCCAGCCCAGCAGCGGAATGCCTTGGACGATTCCGACATAGCCGAACGCCAGGCCGCGCAACAGTCGGTGCCTGGAGGCACCAAAAGCAGCCACAAACAGACCAACGGTGCCGCCTCCAAGCAGGGCCAGCAGGGTCAACCCGATAGTCCAGCGCACGGCCAGCAGCAGGAAATAGACATCGACCAGGGCGAGTTCGCGAATCATCGTCTGCGAAAGATCAGGTGGAAGCACAGGCCGAAACCGCCACGCATCAGCAGCGTCAGGCACAGGTACAGCAGCGAGATGACGGTGTAGACCTCGAAGTCGCGAAAGGTCCTGGACTGGATGATGGAGCCGGCGTGAAACAGGTCAGCCGCCGAGATTTGCGACACCACACTGGTGGCCAGCATCATGAGCACAAACTGACTCGACAGCGATGGGTAGACATTTTTCAGCGCGGGCATCAGCACCACGTGACGAAAAATCTGCGGGCCCGTCAAGCCCAGCGACACCCCAGCTTCAATTTGAGATTTGGGCACGCTCTCAATGCCGGCGCGAACGATCTCTGCGGTGTAGGCACCCAGGTTGATGGTGAGGGCGAGCACGCTGGCGGTCATTACGTCAAGCTTGATCCCAATGCCTGGCAAGCCGAAAAAAATAAGAAACAGTTGAACGATCAGCGGGGTGTTGCGTATCACTTCTACGTAGGCCCGGGCTATGCCGCGCAGCCAACTGCGACCGTAGACCAGACTGACTGCGACGGCGATGCCCAGTACAAAGCCTAAGCCGATGGTGATGGCGCTCAGTTGAAGCGTGACCCCAATGCCGTCGGCAATGGCCTCTTTCTGGGCAAAGACGTCTCTGAACTGAAAAGTGTAGGCCATTTTATTTGTAAAATTATTTTTCAATAATTTAGCGAATATCCTTGTATGTCATTTCAGTCTAGGTTGGAAGATTGGGGTCAAGGAGGGTGAAAACCCTTAAGCTTGAGTATTTTTTGATAGCGGTTGTTTCGTAGAGAGAAATTAAAGACCAAATTCATTACAGATGAAAAACTATTTTGCTCATAATTCAGCATTAAGCTATCCCGATGGCCAGCTCCTCCCCTAAGTACACCGCGCCAGCCCTGGACAAGGGCCTGGATATTCTGGAAGTCCTTGCCAACGCCGATCAGCCGATGAGCTTGAATGCCCTGGCCAAGGCGATGGGGCGGACCGTGAGTGAAATTTTTCGCATGGCGGTCACCCTTGAGCAGCGGGGGTACCTCAGCCTGGACGAAAACGACCGGTATAGCCTAAGCCTGAAAATGCTTGAGTTGTCGCACCGGCAACAACCGCTCAGGTCTTTGGTGGCCACGGCAACGCCCTTAATGCGGGAGTTGGCTGGCCGGGCGTACCAGTCCTGCCATTTGAGTGTCTACCATGATGGCCAGTTGCTTGTGGTTGCACAGGTGGATGCGCCTGGGCCGTTCACGATGGGTGCCAAGGTGGGTGCGCTGGGCAAGCTCAGTGACACCGCATCCGGCAAGGTCCTGTTGGCTTTTCGGGATGAAGCCGAGCGCACCCGGATGCTGGCAGCGCAGATCCGTATTCACGGCGAGTTGGAGATCGATGCCGCGCAGTTGTTACGGCAAATTGACGAGGCTAGGCGCGACGGATCGATCACCTCGCCGAGCAGCCGCATCCGCGGTGCCACAGATGTGTCGCGCCCTATTTTTGGCAATGACCGGGAGGTCGTTGCCGCATTGACTGTGCCCCATTACGAGCGGCTCGATCGACCCCAGAGCCCCAGTATTCCGGACGTCGAAGGGCACGTCCGTGAAATTGCCGAACGCCTGTCACAGCTGTTGTGCTACACCGGCCACTCTGAGCTGGAGTAGGCGCGGGCTGCGCTCGGCAGAGGCAGTTAGCTGAAAAAACTTTTGAGGCGGTCGGTCCAAGTGTCGCCACTGGGGGAGTGCTTGCCGCCGCCTTTTTTCAGCGACTCATCGAGTTCGCGCAGCAGCTTACGCTGGTGCTCGCTGAGTTTGACAGGGGTTTCGATCACGATGTGGCAATACAAGTCGCCGGGGTAACTGGAGCGCACGCCCTTGATGCCCTTCCCGCGCAACCGGAACTGTTTCCCGGTCTGGGTGCCTTCGGGAATATCAATGGCTGCCTTGCCTGCGAGGGTGGGAACTTCAATCTCGCCCCCCATTGCAGCCGTGGCAAAGCTGACCGGCACTGAGCAATGGATGTCGTCACCTTCCCGCTCAAAGATATCGTGCTTCTTGAGCCGAATCTCGATGTAAAGGTCTCCGGCTGGACCGCCGTTGGCACCAGGCTCACCATTGTTGGCGCTACGAATGCGCATGCCGCCGTCGATACCCGCCGGGATCTTGATCTCAAGCGTTTTTTGGCGTTTGATCTTGCCCTGCCCGCTACACGCCGTGCAGGGCTCAGGGACGACTTTGCCCGCGCCTCGGCACGTGGGGCAGGTCTGTTGCACACTGAAAAAGCCTTGGCGCATCTGTACCGAGCCAGAGCCATGGCAGGTGCCGCAGCTCTTGACCTGGGTACCGGGCTTAGCGCCGCTGCCATGACACACATCGCAATTGTCCCAACTCGGAATCCGGATCTGGGCGTCTTTGCCGCGGGCAGCCTCTTCAAGCGTGACCTCCATCGCGTAGCTGAGGTCGTTACCACGGAACACCTGCTTGCCGCCGCTAGGGCGGCCGCGTTGCTGGCCAAACATGTCGCCAAAAATATCACCAAACGCCTCGGCAAACCCGCCATAGGCCTCGGCTCCGCCGGCACGCATGTTGGAGTCAACACCGGCATGGCCGTGCTGGTCATAGGCCGCACGCTTTTGGGGGTCTGACAGCATCTCATAGGCTTCCTTGGATTCCTTGAATTTCTCCTCGGCGGCCTTGGACCCGTCCCCTTGATTGCGGTCAGGGTGGTGCTTCATCGCCTGCTTGCGATAAGCCTTCTTGATGTCTTCATCAGAGGCGTTCTTAGGAACGCCCAGGACTTCGTAAAAGTCTCTTTTTGCCATGTTTGATGTTGCCCTGTTTCAATACAAACGCCGCGCTGAACCACCTCAGGCGATTCAGCGCGGCGCGCGTGCCGGTCCGGCAGTCCCTAGGCTTAGCCCTTCTTGACTTCCTTGACTTCTGCGTCAACCACATTGTCGTCCGCAGCGGCCTGTCCGCCGGTCGACTTGGCTGCCCCGCCAGTAGGCTCAGCATTGGCATTGACCGCCTCTTCAGCAGCCTGCTTGGCCTGCATGTCGGCGTACATTTTTTCACCCAGCTTCTGGCTCACCGTCATCAGGGCAGTGCTGCGTTCTTCAATAGCGGCCTTGTCTTCGCCCTTGATCGCTTCTTCAAGCTGTTTGACAGCGGCCTCAATCTTCTCTTTTTCGCCAGCTTCGAGCTTGTCGCCGTACTCGGTCAGGCTCTTCTTGACGCTGTGCAGACTGGCGTCCGCCTGGTTCCTGGCTTGAACCAGTTCAAGTTTTTTCTTGTCGTCAGCCGCATTCAGCTCGGCATCTTTGACCATTTGCTGGATTTCGGCTTCGCTCAGACCGGTGTTGGCTTTGATCGTGATCTTGTTTTCTTTCCCGGTGCCTTTGTCTTTGGCGCCGACGTGAAGGATGCCGTTGGCGTCGATGTCAAAGGCGACTTCAATTTGCGGCGTGCCGCGAGCCGACGGCGGAATGCCTTCCAGATTGAATTCGCCCAGCATCTTGTTGCCAGCAGCAATTTCACGCTCGCCTTGAAACACCTTGATGGTGACGGCCGGTTGGTTATCTTCGGCCGTTGAAAAGGTCTGAGCAAACTTGGTCGGGATGGTGGTGTTTTTGGTGATCATCTTGGTCATCACCCCGCCCATGGTCTCAATCCCAAGGCTCAAAGGTGTGACGTCCAGCAGCAGCACGTCCTTTCGGTCGCCTGCCAGCACCTGGCCCTGAATAGCGGCACCCACCGCCACAGCCTCGTCCGGGTTGACGTCTTTGCGCGGCTCTTTACCAAACAGCTCCTTGACCTTTTCCTGCACCTTGGGCATGCGCGTCATGCCACCCACCAAGATCACGTCATGGATGTCGGCCACGTTCACGCCAGCGTCTTTGATGGCGGTGCGGCAAGGCGCGATGGTGCGCTCGATCAGCTCCTCCACCAGCGACTCCAGCTTGGAGCGAGTCAATTTGATGCTCAGGTGCTTCGGCCCCGATGCGTCGGCGGTGATGTAGGGCAGGTTGATGTCGGTCTGCGCACTGCTGGAGAGCTCGATCTTGGCTTTTTCAGCGGCTTCTTTGAGTCGCTGCAGGGCCAACACGTCTTTGCCCAGGTCAACGCCTTGATCTTTCTTGAATTCGCCGATGATGAAATCAATGATGCGCTGGTCGAAGTCTTCGCCGCCCAGGAAGGTATCGCCATTGGTCGACAAAACTTCGAACTGCTTTTCGCCATCAACATCGGCAATTTCGATGATGGAGACGTCAAACGTGCCGCCGCCGAGGTCATAGACCGCAATCTTGCGGTCGCCTTTCTCGTTCTTGTCCAGGCCAAAGGCCAGCGCTGCTGCGGTGGGTTCATTGATGATCCGTTTGACTTCAAGGCCAGCGATACGCCCGGCGTCCTTGGTCGCCTGTCGCTGGGCGTCATTGAAGTAGGCCGGCACAGTGATAACGGCCTCGGTCACGGCTTCGCCCAGGTAGTCTTCCGCCGTCTTTTTCATTTTGCGAAGGACGTCGGCGCTGACTTGCTGTGGCGCAAGGCGGTTACCACGAGATTCGACCCAGGCGTCACCGTTGTCGGCCGCCACAATCTTGTAGGGCATCAGATCGAGGTCTTTTTGCACTTCTTTTTCAGTGAACTTGCGGCCGATCAAGCGTTTGACGGCAAACAAGGTGTTCCGGGGGTTGGTCACCGCCTGGCGTTTGGCAGATGCGCCGACCAGCACTTCGCCGTCTTCTTGGTAGGCGATGATGCTCGGGGTGGTACGAGCACCTTCAGAATTTTCAATCACTTTGGGGGTGTTGCCCTCCATGATGGCCACGCAACTGTTGGTGGTGCCCAGGTCAATGCCGATGATTCTTCCCATGATGAACTCCTGTACTCAGATGTTTTGAACTTGCGTCTTACTTGAAGCTTTTCAAGCCACGCGAATGATTATTTAGGTGCGCTAACCGTCACCAAGGCTGGCCGCAACACACGTTCAGCGATGGCGTAGCCCTTTTGCAGGACAGTAACGACCGTGTTGGCGTCGAGCTCTGAAGGCACGACACTGATCGCCTGGTGTTGGTGCGGGTCAAAGCGGGTGCCAGAGCTTGGGTTGATCGCCACCACTTTGTTGCGCTCGAGAGCAGCAAGCAACTGGCGAAGGGTGGCTTGCGCGCCTTCGCGGATCTGCTCGATGCTGGCGTCCTTGATCAGCAAACCGGCTTCCAGGCTGTCCGCCACCGGAAGCAGGCTCTCAGCAAAGGCCTCGACGGCAAACCGGCGCGCTTTGGCAATTTCGTCTTCGGCTCGGCGGCGCGCGTTTTCGGCTTCAGCCTTGGCGCGCAGATATTGGTCGGCTAAGTCAGCACTTTTGGCCTGTAGGTCGGCCAGGTCGGCCTGAACTTTGGCGAGAGCACCAGCGTCCATGGCGGCATGGGCCGCAACCATATCTTCTGTGCTCTGGTAGTTTGTGGCCATTGAAGGAGGGGGGGAGGTGTTGGGATCAGACATACAAAGAAACAGGTTGATCAAATTAACACCCGGCAGTTCGGGGCAGTCTTGACAATTTCAAGTGTGCTCCCCCGTGACTGGTATCGGGTTCTGTGCGGATCTGAGCCGCGGGTCGCAGCCGGATCAGCCCGAAACGCCCAACAGCTCGACGTCAAATTTGAGGGTGGCGTTGGGCGGAATCACGCCACCAGCGCCGCGCGCACCATAGCCGAGTTCGGCGGGAATGATCAGAGTACGAGCCCCGCCGACCTTCATGCCGGCCACGCCCTCGTCCCAACCGCGAATGACCATACCTGCGCCCAAGGAAAACACGAAGGGATCGCCTCGGTCCTTGCTGGAGTCGAATTTGGTGCCCTGAACGCCGTCCTTGAAAAGCCAGCCGGTGTAATGAACGGCGACCTGATGGCCGCTGACCGCCTCTGGCCCGGTGCCGGGCAAGGTGTCTTCGTACTGGAGGCCGGAGGGGGTGCTGGTGCTCATGGTTGGGTCCTTGAAGGTGATCAGGGCGGCTGCGTGACTAACCCGCACGCATGCTGGTAAGCCCTGCAAAAAACCCCTGATTATGCCAGCCGCTATGGCTGCCTGCCGCCTTCTCTCAGCTGCTTTTCTTGGCCATGCCGGCCACCCATTTGCCAGCGAAAGCCGGCAAGTCACCCAGACGTTTGAGCAGATCGGCGCCAACCGGCGTTACGACATAGCCGTCGCCGCCGTGGTCGACCAGCCCTGCTTCTCGCAGGGCCTTGATACGGGTATTGAGGGTGTTCGGGGTGATGCCGCCAACACTGTCCTGCAACAGGCGAAATGTCTGGGCGTGTCCGTCTTTCAAGGCCCACATGACGCGGATTGCATACCGGGATTCCAGCAGCGCCAGAAGTTGATTGGTCGCTGCATTTTCCTTGGAACTCATTAACGGAATCTCCTTCTTGGCTTTGTTCACTCTTCTAACCGGTTTGCCTCCAGTGCTAAACCGGCCAGCCAGCGACCTTCGCGCTGCTGATAAATATAACTATAGCGCACAACGAACCCTGCTACAAGTTTAATAGCTGCTCAATTGCGCTTTCTTTTTGGCTGAAACAGTGCTTTGTAGCCGGTTCTGCCCTGGTTGAGGGATCTCACCGGGCTCGGCCTGCCAGTCTTGTAAGATGCGTCCCTGCGGCTGTCACTGAACGATTTTGTCCGAGGGTTTCATGACCATAAATTTCGAGCAGGTCCATAATTATTACGAGCGCCTCGTCTTGGAAGACGTGATCCGTTTGTCCTACGACTACCCGGATTTTGATGATGACATGCTCACGGATGTCGCCTGCATCGCCTTGAATCGGTTGCCAGCGCGTTACGTCCGCCATGATGTAGACCTGATGTTTTTCCTGACCGAGCAGGAGCGCCAGATCATCGACCAATGGATCAGCGAAGCCCTGGCCTTTGGCTTTGCCTTGGTGGCTGAACGGACCGGCTCGACGCGACGACCCGCAGTGGGCTGATCAGGACTTATCGCACCAAACAGGGTCGCTTTGGGTTAAATGTCCAGCCGGGTATCAGGTACTGCATGGCAATGGCGTCGTCCCTGGCGCCTAGGCCATGCCTCAGATACAGCTTATGCGCCTTTTCGACCTCTACCATGTCCAGCTCAATGCCCAGCCCAGGTCGGTCTGGCACGGTGATGCTGCCGTCCACAATCTGCAGCGGCGACTGCGTCAGCCGCTGACCGTCCTGCCAGATCCAGTGGGTGTCAATGGCGGTGACTCGTCCCGGTGCCGCGGCTGCGACATGGGTGAACATGGCCAGCGAGACATCAAAATGGTTGTTGGAGTGCGATCCCCAGGTCAGGTCAAACATCTGGCACAGCTGCGCCACCCGAACCGAACCCTGCATGGTCCAAAAATGAGGGTCCGCCAGCGGAATGTCGACCGACTGCAGTGATAGGGTGTGCGCCATCTCGCGCCAATCGGTGGCCACCATGTTGGTGGCGGTGGGCAGTCCGGTGCCGCGCCGGAACTCAGCCATCACTTCGCGCCCAGAAAACACACCTTCAGCGCCGCAGGGGTCTTCGGCGTAGGCCAATACCTTTTGTTGGTCGCGGCACAGCCGAATCGCGTCCTTCAATAACCAGCCCCCATTCGGGTCGAGCGTGATGCGGGCGCCGGGAAAGCGCTCGTGCAGCGCCGTCACCGCCTCAATTTCGTCTTCGCCGCGCAGCACGCCGCCCTTGAGCTTGAAATCCTGGAAACCGTAGCGCGCTTGCGCGGCCTCTGCCAGTCGCAGGATAGCTTGGGCATCCATCGCCTTTTCATGGCGTAAGCGCAGCCAGTCGTCACTGGCATCAGGCTCGCAGCGGTATGGCAGGTCGGTCTGGTGGCGGTCGCCCACATAGAACAAGTAGCCCAGCACCGCCACGGAGGAGCGTTGCTGGCCCTCGCCCAGCAAAGCGGCCACCGGCATCCCCAGAAACTGGCCCAGCAGGTCCAGCAGGGCACTCTCTACAGCTGTTACGGCGTGTATCGCGACCCGCAGGTCAAAGGTCTGGTTGCCCCGTCCCGCGCTGTCGCGGTCGGCAAAGCGATTGCGCATGCCGTTCAGGACCTGGTTCCATTGCCCCAACGGTTGGCCAACGACCAGATCACCCGCAGCCTCCAGGGTCTGGCGTATCTTTTCTCCACCCGGTACCTCACCGAAGCCGGTATGACCGGAACTGTCGGTCAATAGCAGCAGATTGCGTGTGAAAAATGGACCGTGGGCACCGCTCAGGTTCAGCAGCATGCCGTCGCTGCCCGCCACTGGAATCACCCGAAGGGCAGTGATGCGGGGGGTATGCTGGTCTGGCGTTGTGTGTTGTGGCATTGAGCTCAAAAGGGTGGCCTCGCTGGCGTTCATTATTGACTACACTGACTGGGCAGCGGAAAATTCTAAGGGAACAGGTCAGCACCGACTGCTCTGCGCGACTTGGGTTGACTGCAAGGCTTGAAATTCCACAAGTCCAGCGCCTGGCAGAGGCACTCCACCCGAAAGCGAGCCCATGAGCCTAAACAATCACAGAAAAATACTTCTAACCGGCGCGGCAGGCGGCCTTGGCTTGGCCCTGCGGCAACGGCTCAAAGCCAACTGCGATGTGTTGCGTCTGTCCGACCGCGTCAGCGTTGGCGATGCCGGCCCTGACGAGGAAGTTGTGCTGGCCGATCTGGCCGACGCCGAGGCGGTCAGCAGCATGGTGCGTGGTGTGGATGCGATCGTCCATTTGGGCGGTATCTCAGTCGAAGGACCATTTGCACCCATTCTGCAGGCCAATATTATTGGCGTTTACAACCTGTATGAAGCAGCCCGACTGCACGGGGTCAAGCGCGTTGTGTTTGCCAGCTCTAACCACGTCACCGGGTTTTACCGCCAAAGCGAGACCATCACGGCTGACCGGCCGGCGCGCCCTGACGGGCTGTACGGCGTGAGCAAGGCCTTTGGGGAGGATTTGTCGCGTTTTTACTTTGACCGCTACGGCATCGAGACCGCCTGTGTGCGCATCGGTTCGTCTTTTCCCGAGCCGAAAGACCGCCGCATGCTGGCCACCTGGCTCAGTTTTGACGATTTGCACCGCCTGATCACGGCCTGCCTGAGCACGCCGGTGCTGGGCCACACCATCATTTTTGGCATGTCTGACAACGCCGTGACATGGTGGGACAACGCACAAGCCAAGCACGTGGGCTATGTGCCGCAAGACAGCTCTGATGTATTCCGCGATGCCGTCTATGCCCGTACCCCGCCCCCGGACCTTGCCGACCCAGCGGTGCAGTTTCAGGGCGGCGTTTTTGTCCGCACCGGACCTTTCACCTGAACTGCCATGAGCTCACCATCCACAGACCCCTCAAGCCTGCCATGCCGGGTGATCACCGACACTCGTGACCGCGTCGGCGAATCGCCGGTGTGGTCAGTCACCGAGCAAGCACTGTACTGGGTAGACATTGAAGGCCGACGCATTCACCGCTGGGACAGTGCGGCTGGCACGGTGCAGAGTTGGCACAGCCCTGAACGTGTTGGGTGCATCGTCCTGAGCGCCCGTGGCGGCTTGGTCGCCGCGATGGAGAGCGGTGTCTTTGCGGTGACCCTGCTGGCGCCGCCGGCCTTGCAGGCCACTTTGTTGGTCGGCATCACCCACCCCCGGGCCAACATGCGTTTCAATGATGGTCGGTGCGACCGGCAGGGGCGCTTCTGGTTGAGCACCATGTGCATGGACATGGGCCTGGCGGCGCCGGTGGGTGCGGTGTTTTGTCTGGATGAGGTGGGTCTGAGTCCAGCCCGGGTGGATGGGCTGATCACGCCAAACGGCATGGCCTTTAGCCCGGATGGGCGCTGTTACTACCTGTCTGATTCGCACCCTTCGGTTCAAAAAATCTGGGCTTTTGATCTTGACCCGGCTAATGGCGCGGTCAGCCAGCGGCGTGACTTTGTCGACATGGGCCCGCTGCCGGGCCGGCCTGATGGTGCCGCCGTGGACGAGCAGGGTAACTATTGGATTTGCGGCAATGACGCTGGCCTGGTGCATTGCTTCTCGGCGCAGGGGCAACTGCTGCGCTCTGTGCCTGTGCCAGTGGCCAAACCGTCGATGTGCGCGTTTGGCGGGCCGACGCTGAGCACCTTGTTTGTCGCGTCTATTTTGCCGGGCACCGTGAGCGCGGATCAGCCCGGCCTGAATGGGGCCGTCTTTGCGCTGGACTGTGGCGCTACCGGTCTGCCAGAGCCGGTTTTTTCGCGCTTCCCGACACAAGCCTCGGTATGAACAGCCAGTCTGCCGTGGATCTGCCGCGTCATATCCGTATGCACGTGGCCGACAACGTGGCCATCGTGGCCAACGACGGAGGGCTGCCAGCTGGCACCCTGATGCCAGACGGACTGACGCTGGTGGACAAGGTGCCTCAGGGCCATAAGGTGGCCTTGGTTGACTTGGCCCAAGGCGCGCCCGTGCTGCGCTACAACGCAGTGATCGGCCATGCGCTCAAACCTATCCCCGCTGGCAGTTGGGTGCACGAACGCCTGCTGGCCATGCCGGCTGCCTGCAGCCTTGACGACTTGCCCATGGCCACAGCACCCGCGCCAGACCTGCCGGCGCTGGCCGGTTACACCTTTGAGGGCTACCGCAATGCCGACGGCTCGGTGGGCACCCGCAACCTCTTGGCCATCACCACCACGGTGCAGTGCGTGGCCGGGGTGGTGGCGCAGGCCGTCAAGCGCATCCGTGACGAGCTGCTGCCGCGTTACCCCAACGTGGACGGCGTGGTGGGGCTTGAGCACAGCTATGGTTGCGGCGTGGCGATAGACGCGCCTGACGCCATCATCCCCATCCGCACGCTGCGCAACATCAGCCGCAACCCCAACTTTGGCGGCGAGGTGATGGTCGTTAGTCTGGGCTGCGAGAAGCTGCAGCCCGAGCGCCTGTTCCCGGCCGGCAGCATTGCAATCAGTGCCACAGACAAAGGCTCGCTGGATGTGCTGTGCCTGCAAGATGCTGAGCATGTGGGCTTTATGGCCATGCTTGACGCCATCGTGGCGCGCGCTGTGCCGCACCTGGAGCGGCTCAACGCCCGCCGTCGCGAAACTGTACCGGCGAGCGAGCTGGTGGTGGGTGTGCAGTGTGGTGGCAGCGACGCTTTCTCTGGCGTCACCGCAAATCCTGCGGTCGGTTTTTGTACAGACCTGTTGGTACGTGCCGGCGCCACGGTGATGTTTTCTGAGGTGACCGAGGTTCGCGATGGCATCGCCCAGCTGACCCGCCGGGCCACCCGTCCTGAGATGGCGCAGGCCATGATCGACCAAATGGCTTGGTACGACGCCTACCTGCAGCGCGGCCACGCTGACCGCAGCGCCAACACCACGCCAGGCAACAAGGCTGGCGGCCTGTCCAACATTGTTGAAAAAGCCATGGGCTCGATCGTCAAGTCGGGCAGCGCACCCATCAGCGGGGTGCTGGCGCCCGGCGAGCGGGCCAGCCAAAAAGGGCTCATCTACGCCGCTACCCCGGCCAGTGATTTCATTTGCGGTACGCTGCAACTGGCCGCAGGCATGAACCTGCATGTGTTCACCACCGGGCGCGGCACGCCTTACGGCTTGGCCGAGGTGCCGGTCATCAAGGTGGCCACCCGCACCGAGCTGGCCCGGCGCTGGCATGACCTGATGGACATCAACGCCGGACGAATCGCCGATGGCCAGGCCAGTATCGAAGACCTGGGTTGGGAAATGTTCCACCTGATGCTTGAGGTGGCCAGCGGCCGCAAAAAGACCTGGGCTGAACACTGGAAACTTCACAACGCGCTGGTCCTTTTCAACCCCGCACCCATCACCTGAACCGAAAGAGCCCCATGACATCAAGCACGCCGTACCAGGCTTTCCCCAACAGTTTCAAACGCGACCTGCTGGCCGGCAAGCGGCTGATCGGTTGCTGGGCTTCATTGGCTAGCCCCATCACGACCGAGGTGCTCGGTATCGCCGGTTTTGACTGGTTGCTGCTCGACGGTGAGCATTCGCCCAACGATGTGCTCAGCTTTGTTCCGCAACTGATGGCCCTCAAGGACAGCGTCAGCGCCCCAGTGGTGCGCCCATCCAGCAACGACGTGGTCGAGATCAAACGCCTGCTCGATGCCGGTTTCTACAACTTTTTGGTGCCTTTTGTTGACACCCCCGAAGAGGCTCGGCGCGCCGTGGCCTCCACCTGTTATCCGCCGCAGGGCATTCGCGGCGTGTCGGTCTCTCAGCGAAGCAACCGTTACGGCACTGTGCCCGATTACTTCAAGGGCATCAATGATCAGGTTTGCGTGATGGTGCAAATTGAAAGCCGTGCCGGCGTGGCAGCAGCCCGTGAGATTGGCGCGGTAGAGGGTGTGGACTGTCTGTTTGTCGGACCGTCTGACTTGGCGGCCGGTTACGGACACTTGGGCAACGCCAACCATCCCGAGGTGCAGGCGGCCATTGCTGCCGTGTTTGCCGATGCCAAGGCCTGCGGCAAGGCTTCGGGCATTCTGGCCCCTGTGGAGGCCGACGCCCGCCGCTACCTGGCTATGGGCGCCACTTTTGTTGGCGTGGGCAGTGACCTTGGGGCGTTCCGAAATGCCACCCAGGCGCTGTGTGATCGCTACCGCGAGTGATATGAACCAACAGTCGCAGCCGGCGGCCCCAAGATTGGTCGGTCGTCGTGGCTGTTTGCAGGCTGCCCTCGCCATGGCCACCACCTTGTGGTTGCCGCGCAGCGCTTGGAGCCAGCCGCGTTGGCCGGCCAACCCGTTCACCCTTGGCGTAGCCAGTGGCGCGGCCACTGCCAGCTCTGTGTTGCTCTGGACGCGACTGCACGTGCCCGGTGTGGCGGCTGCCAGCCAAGGACCTGAACCGGTAACCGTACGCTGGGAAGTGGCCGATGACGAAGGTTTCCAGCGCATCGTGCAGAGCGGGCAAACCCTTGCCCCGCCTGAGCTGGCGCATTCAGTGCATCTGGAAGTACCCGGTTTAGCGCCCGAGCACTGGTACTTTTACCGCTTTATGGTGGGCGACTATGTCAGCCCGGTCGGGCGCACCCTGACGCTGCCGGGCCCCGAGGCGCAGGTGCAGCGGCTGCGCCTGGCCTATGCCTCTTGCCAAAAGTGGGAGGATGGCTTTTTCAGCGCTTGGCGGCATTTGCGAGAGGATCAGCCCGACGGTGTGGTGTTTTTGGGTGACTACTTGTACGAGTACCCGGCACGTACCAGCAAGGTACGTGTGCCTCCCGGTGGCTGGGTGGTCACGTTGGATGACTACCGCCAACGCTATGCCCTGTACAAGAGCGACCCAGACCTGCAGGCCATGCACGCGGCCTGCCCTTGGTGGGTCACCTGGGATGACCATGAGGTGCAAAACGACTACGCCGGCCTGCAGGCGGGCAACAGTGGTTTTTCCGACCCAGCCAGTCCAGCCGACTTTGCCCGTCGTCGGGCAGCCGCCTACCAGGCTTGGTACGAGCACATGCCTGTTCGGCACTCTGTGTTAACCCAGTCAACCGCCGGCTTGGCCAGCGGCGCAGAGATGCGCATTCACGGACGCGTCCAGTTTGGTCAGCTGGCTGATCTCTATCTGCTGGACGCCCGACAGTACAAGGATCCGCAAGCTTGCACCAAGGGCATCGGCCTGGGCTCCAGCATGGTGAACCCGGCACAGTGCCCTGCCTGGCAAGACCCTGGCCGCAGTCTCTTGGGCCTGCGCCAGGAGCAGTGGCTGGCGCAAGAGCTGGCCCACACCCGCAGCCGCCAGACGCGCTGGCAGATGCTGGGCCAGCAATCCCTGTTTGGCCCGCGCGACGCCAAGGCAGGCGGGGGCCAGAACTTGTGGAACGACGGTTGGGATGGGTATGGGCCGGCACGCCGCCGCCTCACTGACACGCTGCGTCAGCATGCGGTGGCCAACCCTGTGTTTCTTGGCGGCGACGTGCATGAAAACTGGGTGGGCCACGTGAAGGCCGACTACAGCAACCCCGCCAGTGCCAGCATTGGCGTGGAGTTTTGTGGCACCAGCATCACCTCACGATCGGGCGGCAACGCCCGCACCGCCGAGCGACTGGCGGCAAACCCCCACTTTGTCTTCGCTGACGCCCAACGCAAAGGCTATGGCCTGCTGGACCTGAGCCCATCAGAACTCCGCACCACCCTGCGCGTGGTCGACGATGTGACCCGCCCCGACGCCGGCATCGAGACCCTGGCCCGCTTTGTGGTGCAGGCCGGCCGACCGGTGGTGACGATCGTCTGAACTGGGTCGGCTCAGCTGGGTAGAAACACTTCCAGCAGCCGGTCCAGCCCGCCGCTATTGATCGCCACCATAGCCTGCTCACGCACCCGAGGCTTGGCGTGGTAGGCCACCGACAGGCCGGCTACGGCCATCATGGGCAAATCGTTGGCACCGTCGCCCACGGCAATGGCCTGACCAGGCGCACATCCCAATGCGGCGCAGGTCTGTAGCAGCATTCGCCGTTTTTCTTCGCCATCGCAAATATCGCCCCAGGGCTGATCCACCATGCGGCCCGTCAGCCGGTCGTCTGCCAGCTCCAGCACGTTGGAACGGGTGTAGTCAATACCCAGCAAATCACGCACCCGGTCGGTAAAGTAGGTAAAACCGCCCGATACCAGGAGCACCTTCAGCCCAGCCTGCTTGCAGGCGGCCACCAGCTCAGCAGCGCCAGGGTTCAGCCGCAGCCGCTCGCTGTACACCTGCGCCATGCTGTCGACGCTGACGCCCTTGAGCAGCGCCAACCGTTGGCGCAGACTGTCTTTGTAGTCGGCAATCTCACCCCGCATGGCAGCCTCGGTGATGGCCGCCACCTCGGCCTTGCGCCCCACCGCGTCGGCAATCTCGTCCACGCACTCGATGTTGATCAGCGTCGAATCCATGTCAAACGCGATCAACTTGAAATCTGTCAGGCGCAGCGGGGCGGTAACCCTTTGCAGAACGAGGCCGGGTGAGGCAAGGGCAGGGTGAGACATGATTTGCTATTAAATTAGTAGCTATAAACCCCTATTCTATAAGGGTTGGGGGCACTTTTTGGCAAAATCGTGGGCCGGCCAATGACCGTGGTGGGATTCCAGTCAATAATCTTGCTGCGTGTTCTAACCCCAAATTCTGGCGCCTTGACACGCCGCCGTAGCCGAATTGATGACCCAGCAGAACCACCCATCCACTACTTTGCCGACTGCTGATGCAGTACAGCGCCGCCTGGTGCAGGTGCTGTTTGTCGGTGTCTTTATGGCAGCACTCGACTCGGCCATCGTGGGGCCAGTCCTGCCTGCATTGCGTGTAGCCTATGGTATTGACAACCGTACTGCCGGACTGCTGTCTACCGTTTTTTCCCTGTGTTCGATGTGCAGCACGGCGCTGATGGCTTGCTTCAGCGACCGCCATGGCCGCCGTCCGGTGTATCTGGCCAGTGTGGCGCTTTTCGCCATCGGCTCGCTGTGCATCGCCGCTGCGCCCAGCTTTGACCTGCTGCTGGTCAGCCGTGCGATCCAGGGCATTGGCGCAGGGGGCATTGCGCCGGTGGCCAGTGCGGTGATTGGTGATGTGTTCACAGCCGAGCGGCGGGGTCGTATTTTGGGCCTGATTGGTGCCACCCACGGCATGGCTTTTGTGCTCGGGCCGCCACTGGCGACCGTAATCACATCCACGCTGGGCTGGCGCTGGCTGTTCCTGGTGAATATTCCCGTCGCTCTGGTGGTGCTGTGGTTGGGTTCCCGCAGCTTGCCGGCTAAGCGTACCGACGCGGCACCAGGGCCCGTCGATACAGCGGGTATTGCCGTGACTTTGTTGTTTCTGCTGAGTCTTGTGCTGGGCATTTCGCGCCTGGCGGACTCGGCCACGGGGCTGCTGCTGTGGCTCTGGTTTCTGGCTGCCAGTGGCGTGCTGCTGGTCGCTTTGGTGGCGATCGAGAAGCGCAAGGCGCACGCGCTGATTCCCTTTGAGCTCTTTGCAAACCGGCAGTTGGCTTATACCTATATGCTGACCCTGGGCGTTGGGTTCTCCATGGGTGGCATTGTGTTTTTGACCACCATTGCCACGCTGGCTTATGGGGTCAGCGTCGAGCATGCGGGGCTGGCGCTGCTGCCTTTGGTGCTGTGCTCCATGGTGGGCTCTATGGCGGCGGGGCGGCTGCTTAACCGCCTGGGTGCCCGCAACATGGTGATCTTTGGTTTTGGGCTGTTGACGCTGGGCTACCTGCAAAGCGCCATGCCACAGACTGGCATTGCCGCTTTCGTGGCAGCGTCTGTGCTGGTAGGTATTGGCTTGGGTGTGGTGGTCAGCGGCGCGCTGCGCTCGATTGCGATTGATGAAGCCCCGCCTGCCCTGCGCGGCACAGCCCAGGGGTTGATCAATATCTTCAATGCCGTGGGGACGCTGTTGGCTGTCACCTGCATCAGCGCCATTGCTGACTTTGAAGGCGGTGGGCTGGCAGGTTTTAGCCTGGCTTACCTTGCTATGGGGTCAAGCATGCTCTTGATGCTGTTGATTGCATTCGGGCTTAAAAGAAAGTCAAACTAGTTCCTGGCTGGGCCCGGCCCAATCGTGCCTCCCAAAGAGGCCCGCGATGCGCTCGGCCTACATGTGCAGGCTGTCAGCCTGTACGGCCGTCGTCCTTACAGTGTCAGGTCGCCGCTCAGCCTATGCACCAGCTTGTCCATGAACTGCTCGCACTGCTGCAGTTGCGACAGGTCCACGTACTCGTCGGCCTTGTGGGCCTGCTCGATGCTGCCGGGGCCGCAGATGATGGTGGGCGTGCCCGAGCGCTGAAAAAAGCCGCCTTCGGTGCCGTAAGACACCTTGGCCGAGGCGTGCGGGCGCAGCAGTGATTTGGCCAGCACGGTGATGCTGTCCTGCTCTTTGGCGTCTAGCGCGGGCACATCGCTCATGCGCTCCAGCGTCACGCTGGCATCAGGAAAGCGGGCCTTCATGCGGGGCTCGACGTGCTCGGCCACGTAAGCGCGGATGGTGTTGATGAAGCTGTCGGCCTCCACGCCCGGCACGTAGCGGTAGTCAAAGAAAAATTCACATTCGGCCGGGATGATGTTGCGGCCGTTGCCGCCGCTGATGACGTTGGTGGAGATGGTGGTGTAGGGCACGCCAAAGCCGTCCACGCGCAGGCCCTGCGCCTCTTCGCGCCAGCCCAGGTCTTGAATAAAGGTAATCACGCGCGCCGCGTATTCGATGGCGTTCAGGCCTTGCGGTGTCAGCGATGAGTGGGCCGCGCGGCCGTGCACCTTGCAGCGGTAGACGCGGCCACCTTTGTGCGCTGTGACCACCTGCATGTCAGTGGGCTCGCCCACCACGCAGCCGTCCGGCTTGATGCCGGCAATGGCCAGTTCGTCCAGCAGCACCGGGATGCCCAGGCAGCCCACCTCTTCGTCGTAGCTCAGCGCAATGTGAATGGGGGTGCGCAGCGGCGCTGCGGCAAACTGGGCCGCATGGCCCAGCACCACGCCAATAAAGCCTTTCATGTCGCAGGCACCGCGACCGTACAGCCGGCCGTTGCGTACCTCCGCCTTGAAGGGGTCTGAGGTCCAGGGTTGGCCATTGGTGGGCACCACGTCACTGTGGCCAGACAGCACAATGCCGCCCGGGCCCTCGCCAAAGGTGGCGAACAGGTTGGCCTTGGTGCGGTCGGCGTTGTAGGCGCGGCGCAGCTTGGCGCCATGGCCCTCCAGCAGGGCGCCGGCCCAGTCGATCAGGGCCAGGTTGGAGTTGCGGCTGGTGGTGTCAAAACCAATCAGCTGGCGCAGGCAGTCCAGGGTGGCGGTGCTGGGGGTGTCGCTGTGCATGGGAGGGGCTCCGTGGGTAAGGTGTGGCCAGACGGCTAGGCCTAGATTCAATCACATCCGGGGCCCGTCCGGTGTCAGGGTATGCTCTCGGGGCACTTCCGTAACAGCCGCCTGTGCGGCACCCTATCATGCCCATCGCCTACGACCGCTATTACCGCTATGACGAGTTCTCGGCCATCCTGCACGAGTTAGCGCGCCAGTACCCGCAGTTGCTGTCGATTCAGAGTGCTGGCAAGAGCCACGAGGGCCGCGACATTTGGGTGCTGACCGTGACCAACCAGTCTACCGGCCCGGCCGCTGATAAGCCGGCCTATTGGGTGGACGCCAACATCCACGCCAGCGAGCTGGCCGGTGGCGCAGCCGCCCTGTACCTGATTGATACCCTGACACGAGACTACGGCCAGCGCGAGACGGTGACGCGCTGCCTGGACACCCGGGCTTTCTATATTTGCCCGCGCATGAACCCGGATGGCGCCGAGTACGCCATGCAAGACCCGCCCAAAATCATCCGCTCATCGACCCGGCCTTACCCCTACGACGAGGAGCCGGTGGAGGGCCTGGATACCGGTGACGTGGATGGCGACGGGCGCATTTTGTCGATGCGTGTGCTGGATGCCAACGGCAACTGGAAGTGCCACCCCGAGCACCCGCGCCTGATGGTGGCGCGCGAGCCGACCGAGGTGGGGGGCACCTATTACCGCATCCTGCCCGAGGGCCTGCTGCGCGATGACGACACCTTCAGCCCGAAGGTCAACCGTGACATTGAGGGGCTGGACCTTAACCGTAATTTTCCGGCACAGTGGCGCCAAGAGTTTGAGCAGCTGGGCGCCGGTCCGTTCCCCACCTCGGAGCCCGAGGTGCGCACGGTGGTGGATTTCATCACCCGGCACACCAACATCACCGGTGGAGTGACCTTTCACACCTGGAGCGGCGTGCTGCTGCGACCGTTTTCTGGCCACCCCGATGTGGACATGGCGGCCGAAGACCTGTGGGTGTTCAAGGCGCAGGGCGCCAAGGGTACCGAGCTGACCGGCTACCCGGCCATCAGCACCTTTGAGGAGTTCCGCTACCACCCCAAAGAGGTCACGACTGGCGGCTTTGACTGGATTTACGACCACCTGGGCCTGTACAAATGGACGGTGGAGATCTGGTGCCCGATGCGCGAGGCCGGCATCACCGACTACAAGTACATCGACTGGTTTCGTGACCACCCGGTGGCCGATGACCTCAAACTGCTGGCTTGGTCTGACACCGCGCTGCAGGGCAAAGGCTTTGTGGATTGGTATGCCTTTGAGCACCCACAGCTGGGGCCAGTGGAAATTGGTGGTTGGGACAAAATTTACGCCTTCCGCAACCCGCCGCCCCATCTGCTGGAGAAAGAGATTGCGCGTTTTCCCGACTGGCTGATCTGGAACGCGCTCACATCCCCTCGGCTGGAACTGGTCCATGCGGTGTGCGAAAAGTTGGGGCCGGATAGCTGGCGCATCGAGGTGGGGGTGCAGAACACCGGGCATTTGCCCTCCTACGTGTCCAAGCGGGCTTTGCAGCGCAAGCAGACGCGGGGGCTGATCGGCGAGATCACCCTGCCGCCTGGCGCCGAGTTGGTCTCGGGCAATCTGCGCACCCTTGCCGGTGAATTGGAAGGCCGGGCCTACAAGCACACGCTGGTGAGCTTTTGGACCGACCACACCCCCATGGGCGACCGGGCCAAGTTGAACTGGGTGGTGCGCTCGGCCGCTGGCGGCAGCGTGGAGGTGGTGGTGCGCCACGACAAGGCAGGCACGGTGCGTGCCAGCCTGGCGCTGGTGTAGGCCTTACCGGCCGCGAATGCGGGGGTCGAGCGCGTCGCGCAGACCGTCGCCGATGTAGTTCACCGACAGCACGGTCAAAGAAATAGCGATGCCCGGCAGCAGCGCCCGGTTGGGATGGTCTTGCAAATGATCCACTGCATCAAACAACAGCCTGCCCCAGGTGGGGAAGTCTGGCGGAAAACCCAGCCCCAGAAAAGACAGGGCGCTTTCGATGATGATGGCGCTAGCAATGCCCAGCGCGGCAGCCACGGTGATGGGGCTCAGGGTGTTGGGCAGGATGTGGCGCAGGATCATGCGCACTGGTGGCGCGCCAATCGAGCGGGCCGCCAGTACAAATTCGCGCTCCTTGAGGGCCAGCACCTCGCCGCGTACCACCCGTGCGGTTTGCATCCAGGAGGTGCTGCCGATCGACACCACCATCAAAATAAAGATGCCGGCCTCAGGCCCCAGACGGCTGGACAGGACTTCCCGAAACAGCATCACCATCACCAGCAGCAGGGGCAGCAGGGGGAGGGCCAGAAACAGGTCTGTGACACGCATCAGGACTCCGTCCAGGCGGCGAAAAAAGCCGGCGGTCACGCCCATCAGCGTACCCAGGCAAATAGCGATGGACATGGCAGTCAAACCGACCGCGATCGAAACCTTTCCGCCAGCCATCATGCGGGCAAACAGGTCGCGCCCGAGTTCGTCGGTACCAAACGGGAACTGCAGGCTGGGCGCTTTATTGCGCATCAACAGGTTGGCATAAGCCGGGTCTATCTTCCACAACAGTGGCCCGACCCAGACAAACAGCAAAATACACAGGAACACCGACGCACCCACCATGGCGCCGCGATGATTTTTGAATTGTTGCCAGACATCATGCCAGTGGCTGCGCTGTGCGCCTTCAGCCTGCTCGACTTGTAATTTGGCTCGTGGCTCAGTCATAACGGATCCTTGGGTCGAGCAGGCCGTACAGCACATCGGCAATCAGGTTGAAGGTAACGATCAGGGTGGCAAAAATAAAGGTCAATGTTTGCACCAGCGGCAGGTCGTTGGACTGGATGGCATTGATCAGCAACTGCCCCAGCCCATTGACCTTGAACACCTGCTCGGTGATGATGGCGCCGGCAAAAATAGAGGGCACGCCCAAGGCGATCACGGTGACCACCGGTATCAAGGAATTTCGCAGCACATGCACCAGCACCACCACCTGTTCACCCATGCCTTTGGCGCGCGCGGTGCGCACATAGTCGTTGCTCAGGTTGTCCAGCATTGCGGCCCGCATGTAGCGGCTGACCTGCGCCGCATTGAACAGGGCCAGCACTGCCACGGGCATCACCATTTGTTTGAGTTGGACCACAAAGGTAGGCCAGGAATTCACCACCAGCGTGGTGTCGTAGATCGAGGGCAGCCAATTGAGCTGAACCGAAAAAACCACGATCAGCAGCACGCCCGTGAAAAAAGTGGGTACCGAGTAGCCCACCATCGATACAAAGGTGCCGATTTGGTCGAACCAGCTGTATTGTTTGTAGGCCGACAAAATACCGATCGGCAGGGCCAGCGAAATGCCAATCAGGTAACCCATGCCCACCACCCACAGGGTTTGCGGCAGGCGTTGCAAAATCAGCTCAGTCACTGGGCTGCGGGTTTGCCAGGACAGGATGCGCTGCTGGTCGGCGGCATAGGCCGTACCAAACCAATGGTCAACCAGGTTGAGCGGCTCAACCCAGAAAAATTGTTTCAGCCAAAGCAGGTAACGCACCCAACTGGGTTGGTCCAGGCCCAGGGCCTCGCGCATCTTGGCCTTGACCTCGGGCGGAATAGTCAGGGGCACATTGGCCATCGGGTCGTTTGGTGCGAGCTCCAGCAGCATGAAGATGGCCAGACTGATCAGCAGCACCGTGGGCGCGGCTATCAGCAAACGGCGAAGAATGTAGTTGAACATGCGCAGCGTAGTCAAAAAAAGCCGGGGCCTGACCGGCCCCGGCTGGGTAGGCCCTGTGGTCAGGGCCTGTTGGCTTGGTCTGTGGAAGCTTTACTTGATACGGTACCAATCAGACGCGTTCCAGAGTTCGCTGTCCCAGGTGTTGAGCAGCACGCCGCCCAACGAGTTGATATGCGCTGAAATACGGCCACGGTCGACCAGGGGAATCATGGAATAGCTCTCTTTGGTCAGCATATCGTTGAGCTTCTTGGCCAATGAAGCGCGCTTGTCAATACCTGCCGCAGTGGTCATCTCTATGGCCAGTTTGTCAAAGGCCGGGTCGCAGTAGCGGTTGATGTTGGTGCCCTGCCATTGGGTCTCGGGCCGTGGAGCCTTGTTGCAGACCCGCTCTGCCAGGTAGTTTTCCGGATCGGTGCCGTCAAAGTTGTTGGCATACATCTCAACATCGGCGTAAAACTTCTGAAACGTGTCAGGCGAGCCAGCATCACCGCCAAAAAACACCGAGGCCGACACATTGCGCAATTCAACTTTCACACCCAGCTCGGTCCACCACTGTTTGATCAGGGCCTGAAAGTTTTGCCGAACCGCGTTGGTCGAGGTTTGGTACAGCATGTCCATTTTCACGCCGTCCTTGGCGCGCACCCCGTCGGCGCCCATTTTCCAGCCGGCCTGCTCGAGCAGAGCTTTGGCCCCGGCCATGTCCTGCTTGATGCAATCGGTGTTGTTGGAGGCAAAGGCCGCTGGTGCGGGCACGATGTTGCAGGTGGGGCGGCCCGCTGGGCCGTAGCCGATTTCAACCAGCAGGTTGCGGTCTATCGCCATGGACAGGGCCTTGCGCACCCGGATGTCGCTCAGGTAGGGGTGCGGGTGCTTGGCGGTAGAGCGGGTTTCGCCGTGTTTGGCCGCCGGGTCTGTGAGGTTGAGCTCGATGCGCTCCACCAAGGTGCCAAATGAAGACACGGTCTTGCCCTTGCCACCCTTGGCCATGCGTGCCAGCACATCGGGTGCGAGTTGCAGGTTCCAGGCGTAATCGAATTCGCCGGTTTCCATCACCGCACGGCCAGCGGCTGCGGCGTCGCCACCGCCTTTGAGCGTGAGTGTGGCAAAGGCTGGCTTGGCTGGATCCCGGTAGTTGGGGTTGGCGACCATTTGAATCACGTCGTTGGGGCGGAAATCCTTCACCATGAACGGCCCAGTGCCCACCGGGTTGAAATTTTGCTTGGAGCAGGTTGGAGCTTTGTCGCCCAGGCAGTCTTTGAACTGGGCTTTTTGAATGATGGGCGTTGTGGCGCCGCCAAATATGTCGTAGGGGTAGGGCTTGGCCAACTTGAAGGTGATGCGCACCGTGTGGTCGTCCAGTGCCACCACTTTGTCAACCGGTGTGAAGGTGCTGGACTTGGCGCAGCCTTTGATGTCTCGGCAGTACTCAAAGGTGAACAGCACGTCTTGTGCGTTGAAGGGCGTGCCGTCTGACCATTTCAGGCCTTTTTTGAGCTTGTAGGTGATGGTTTTGAAGTCGGCAGAAAAGCCGCCGTTGGCAACCGTGGGCACATCTTCGGCCAATGCGGCAACCATCTCGCCTTTTTCATTGAACTTGATCAGTGGGTCAAGCACCAGTGAGGAACTCTCCAGGTCTTTGGTGCCGCCAGACAGGTAAGGGTTGAGGATGGAGGGGGCTTGCCAGTAAATCACATTGACATGGCCGCTGGAGCCGCGTTGGGCCATGGCGGCCTGGGACAGCGCCAGGAGCGCGCCCAAGGCGAGTAGTGAATAACGTGTTTTCAAGTTGAACTCCTTAGTTTGAAGGATGGGTTGGTTGACAGGAAAGACTCTACGAAAAACTCAGTGTGCCACTATTTCTAAAGCGCTTGCAGCTTGGTGGGTGTACAGGTGGCAGGCCACCTGGCGGCCCGGCTCAATCTCGCTAAGTACCGGGGCCGTCTCCCGGCAGTGCGGCATGGCCTGCGGGCAGCGAGTGCTGAAGGCACAGCCCTGGGGAGGGCGAGCCGGGGAGGGCACATCACCGGTGAGCACAATGCGCTGCCGGCGTGCCTCGGTCTGCGGGTCGGGCTCTGGCACGGCTGACAGCAGAGCCTGCGAGTAGGGGTGGCGGGGGCTGGCGTAGAGGGCGTCGCGGTCTGCGAGCTCGACAATCCGGCCCAGATACATCACTGCGACCCGGTTGGCAATATGTCGCACCATCGACAAATCGTGGCTGATGAAGAGATAGGTCAGGCCCAGGCGCTGTTGTAAGCCTTCGAGCAGGTTGACCACCTGCGCCTGGATCGACACGTCGAGCGCGGCAATCGGCTCGTCGCAGACAATAAATTTTGGGTTGAGTGCCAGGGCTCTGGCAATGCCGATGCGCTGACGCTGGCCGCCTGAGAATTCATGGGGGTAGCGGTTGGCAAAATTGCGGTTGAGTCCGACCTGATCGAGCAACTCGTCAATGCGTTCGCTCTGCTCGGCCCGGCTCAGGCGGGTGTGCTCAAGCAGTGGCTCGCCAATGATGGAGGCCACGGTCATGCGGGGGTTCAGACTGGCCTGGGGGTCTTGAAAAACCATTTGCATGGCCGGACGTAACTGCCTGAGCAACTTGGCGGGCGCGGCACTCACATCTTGCCCGTTGATGATGACCTGACCCGCCGTAGGCTCGTAGAGGCGCAGCATGGCGCGCCCGCAGGTTGATTTGCCGCAGCCAGACTCGCCAACCAGGCCCAGGGTTTGGCCGGCCGGGATCTCAAAGCTCAGCCCATCGACTGCCTTGACTTCTCCCGAGCGGCGTTGCAGCAGGCCGGTGTAAATCGGGAAATACATTTTCAGTCCGCGCACCTGAACCATGGGCTGCGGGCTCACAGCAACAGCTCGGGCGGCAGCGCTCACCGCACTATCGGCATGGGTGGGTGCAGTCTCAAGCATGGCGCTCCATCCCGGTGGTGTGATCCCAGAAGCAGGCCACATCATGGCCTGGGGCAATGCTCAGGCGCTGCGGGTTTTCTCTGGCGCAGCGCTCCAGTGCCACTGAGCAGCGGGCTCGAAAAGCGCACGAAGATGGTGCGGCTTTGATGATGGGCGGCTGGCCCTCGATCACATCGAGTTTCTCTGCCCGCGCGCCCCTGAGCCGGGGCAGGGTTTTGAGCAGGGCCCGGGTGTAGGGATGGGCCGGCCGTGAAAACAGCTCCTGCACAGGCGCCATTTCAACAATCTGGCCGCCGTACAGCACCATGGCACGGTCAGCAATGCCGGCAATGACGCCCAGGTCATGGGTGATCCAGACAATCGCCATACCGAGCTTTTGACGTAACTCTCGCACCAGTTCAAGGATCTGGGCCTGTATAGTGACATCGAGCGCGGTAGTGGGCTCGTCGGCGATCAGAACCTTGGGGTCACAGGACAGGGCGATGGCAATCATCACCCGCTGGCGCATGCCGCCTGAGAACTGGTGCGGGTAGTCTCCCAGCCGCCGCCCTGCATCCGGGATGCCGACCAGTTCGAGCAGCTCTTGGGCGCGCTGGCTTGCGGCCTGCTTGCTCAGGCCCATGTGCTTGCGCAGCGGCTCCATGATTTGGAAGCCGACGGTAAAAACCGGGTTGAGCGAGGTCATCGGGTCTTGGAAAATGAAGCCGATGCGAGCGCCCCGAATGCTGCGCAGCTGCTCGTCCGAGCAACGCAGCAGGTCCACGCCCTCGAACATCACCGATGCGCCATCGACCATGGCTGGCGGGCTGGGCAATAGGCCCAGCAAGGACATCATGGTGACTGATTTGCCCGAGCCGCTTTCGCCGACCACGCCCAGCAACTCGCCGGGCTTGAGCTCGAAGCTGACCTTATTGACAGCGTGCACGTCCCCGGAGCGCGTCTTGAAGCGCGTGCTCAACTCATTGACCTGCAACACAGGGGCTATGTTTTCCGGCATGGTTCGGTTCTGACTGTTCGCTGATTCAATGTAAGTGTCAAGGGTCATTACGCAACATCCGTGCCCGACAAGGGTACAAAAGGCGGCCCCCATTATGGACGAGGTATTCGGTCGATTGACCTAGGGAATACGATGGTGTGGACAGACGCGCCGGGTGCTACCGGCGGCACGGTTCAGCCGGCTGGCACAGCTGCAGTTTGGGGTTGCCCCAGGCTGCGCAGCACATCACGCACCAATAATGCACGGTCTTTGGATTCGGGTAGGGCACGCTCAATCCGCAGCTTTTCGTTGCCCACCAGCTTGATGTGCCGGTTTTTTTGGATCAGCGCGATGATGCGCATTGGGTCCACTGGTGGGTTCTTTTTGAAGGTGATGCTGATACCGGTCG
Organism: Rhodoferax sp.; assembly: GCA_040400795.1. Classification (GTDB taxonomy): domain Bacteria; phylum Pseudomonadota; class Gammaproteobacteria; order Burkholderiales; family Burkholderiaceae_C; genus Rhodoferax. The sequence goes on along the minus strand of JBBAPO010000010.1, from coordinate 83,135 downwards.
GTGCCGCGTCAACCTTGACCACGCCATAGGGCTGGCTGGTCACACGCAGCCGGTGCACGTCGATCAGGTTCTGTGCCTGCGGCGGCAGTTTGCCGAAACGGTCCACCAGCTCTTCAAGCAGGGCATCGATCTGTTCAGCGGCTTTGGCTGTAGCCAGTTTTTTGTAAAAACTCAGGCGCAGGTGCACATCGCCACAAAAGTCATTAGGCAGCAGTGCCGGGGCGTGCAGGTTGATGTCGGTGGTGACGTTGAGCGGGCTCAGCAGGTCGGGCTCAATACCCGCCTTGAGGCAGCGCACCGCCTCGGACAGCATCTCGTTGTACAGCTGAAAGCCCACTTCAAGCATGTTGCCGCTCTGGTTTTCGCCCAGCACCTCGCCAGCGCCACGGATTTCCAGATCATGCATGGCCAGGTAAAAGCCGCTGCCCAGCTCTTCCATTTGCTGGATCGCTTCCAGCCGCTGGCTGGCCTGCTTGGTCAGGCCCTCCAGGTCGGGCACCATCAGGTAGGCGTAGGCCTGGTGATGGCTGCGGCCTACCCGACCGCGCAGCTGGTGCAGCTGCGCCAGGCCAAACTTGTCGGCCCGGCTCATTACGATGGTGTTGGCGGTGGGCACGTCGATGCCGGTCTCGATGATGGTGGAGCACAGCAGCAGGTTGTAGCGTTGCGCCACAAAATCCCGCATCACACTCTCCAGCTGGCGCTCGGGCATCTGGCCGTGGGCCACGGCAATGCGGGCCTCGGGCAGCAACTCTTCGAGCTTGGCGCGCCGGTTTTCGATGGTCTCCACTTCGTTGTGCAAAAAGTACACCTGGCCGCCCCGCTTGAGCTCGCGCAGCACCGCCTCGCGGATCACGCCGTTGCCTTCGGTGCGCACAAAGGTCTTGATCGCCAACCGGCGTTGCGGCGCGGTGGCGATGACGCTGAGGTCGCGCAGGCCTTCCAGCGCCATGCCCAGGGTGCGCGGAATTGGAGTCGCGGTGAGGGTGAGCACATCAACCTCTGCACGCAGCGCCTTCATGGCCTCTTTGTGGCGCACGCCAAAGCGGTGCTCCTCGTCGATGATCAGTAGGCCGAGGTTTTTAAAGTGCGTGTCCTGGCTGAGCAGCTTGTGGGTGCCGACCACGATGTCAATGCTGCCGTCGGCCACACCCTTGAGCGCGGCGGTGATTTCCTTGCCCGAGCGAAAGCGGCTCATCTCGGCGACCTTGACCGGCCATTTGCCGAAGCGGTCGATCAGGGTCTGGTAGTGCTGCTCGGCCAGCAGCGTCGTGGGCGCAAGAAACGCCACCTGCCGGCCCCCGGTGATGGCAATAAATGCGGCGCGCAGGGCAACTTCGGTCTTGCCAAAGCCAACGTCGCCACAAATCAGCCGGTCCATCGGGCGTGGGCTGATCATGTCCTGGATCACGGCATGGATGGCGGCTTTTTGGTCCGCGGTTTCTTCAAAGCCGAAGTCGTTGGCAAAGGTTTCGTAGTCCCCGGGCGAGTAACGGAAGGCATGGCCCTCACGCGCAGCACGCCGTGCGTAGATGTTGAGCAACTCTGCTGCCGAGTCGCGCACCTGTTCAGCCGCTTTGCGCTTGGCCTTGTCCCACTGGCCGCTGCCGAGCTTATGCAGCGGCGCTTCGTCGGCGCTGACGCCGGTGTAGCGGCTGATCAGCTGTAACTGGCTGACCGGCACATACAGGGTGGCCTTGTCTGCATATTCCAGGTGCAAAAACTCTTGAATTTCCGGCTGACCATTAGCTTGCAGCTGACCCAAGTCCAAATTGACCAGGCCACGGTAGCGGCCGATGCCATGGGCCGAGTGCACCACCGGGTCGCCCACATTGAGCTCGCTCAGGTCTTTGATCAGGGCCTCAACATCGCTGACCTGCTCCTGCTTTTTGCGGCGGCGCAGGGTGGGGCCGGCGGCAAACAGCTCGGTCTCGGTGACAAAGTCAACGCCGGCGTCAAGCCAGGCAAAGCCGGTGGCCAGGCGCGAGGTGGCCAGCCCCAGTGGCTCCTCGCTGGCTAAAAACTCTGCCAGCGAGTCAAAGCCCGGCGGGTTGAGTGCGCTGGCGTGCAAGAAATCCAAGAGGCTGGTTTTGCGGCCCTCGCTCTCGGCCAGCACCAGCACCCGATGCGCCGTGTTGCGCAAATGGGTTTTGAGGCGGGCCAAGGGGTCTTCGGCGCCACGAACCACGCCCAACTCGCCCAAGGCCTGGAAATGCGCGTTGTCTGCCACGTCGCTCACCGTGGGTCGCAGCGACAACTGGGCATGGGCATTGACGCGGCTGTAAAACTGCTCAGCGCTTAAAAATAGTGCTTCAGGCGCCAGCGCCGGGCGCTCCGGGTCGCCCTGAACCAGGCGGTATCGTTCACGGGTGTCCTGCCAGAAATGCGCAAAAGCTGGCTCCAGATCACCGTGCAAAACCACCGTGGCGTCTGTGCCCAGGTAATCAAACACTGTCGCGGTTTCGTCAAAGAACAGCGGCAGGTAGTACTCGATGCCCGCCGTGGCCACACCGTTGCCAATGTCTTTGTAGATACGGCTCTTGGTGGGGTCACCGTCCAGCAACTCGCGCCAGCGGCTGCGAAAGCGGGCCCGAGCGGCCTCGTCCATCGGGAATTCGCGCCCAGGCAGCAACCGAACCTCGGGCACCGGGTACAAGCTGCGCTGGCTGTCCGGATCAAACGTGCGGATGCTGTCGATCTCGTTGTCAAACAGGTCTACCCGGAACGGCACCAGGCTGCCCATGGGAAACAGGTCGATCAAGCCGCCGCGTACCGCGTATTCGCCTGGGCTGACCACCTGCGTCACGTGGCTATATCCGGCAAGCGTCAGTTGGGCTTTCAGCTTGGCCTCGTCCAACTGTTGCTTGACCTTGAACTGAAAGGTGTAGCCGGCTAGGAACGCCGGTGGCGCCAGTCTGTACAGCGCCGTGGTGGCGGGTAGCAGAATCAGGTCGGCGCCGGCCTCCCGGTCGCGCTGGCTAATGCGCCAAAGCGTGGCTAGCCGCTCGCTGATCAGGTCCTGGTGCGGCGAAAAGGTGTCGTAAGGTAACGTTTCCCAGTCGGGAAACAGAACGCAGCGCAGCTCCGGCGCAAAGAAGGCGATCTCTTCGAGCAGGCGTTGGGCGTCGGCGGCGTTGGCCGTGACAATGGCGGTGGGCCGGTGCTCGTCCTTGTCGCGTTGGCCCAGGCGGGCCAGTAAGAGGGCGTCGGCAGAGCCGGTCGGGCGGGGCAGCGTGTAGCGCTTGCCCGGGTTCAGTTTGGGTAAATCCATGGGTTTATATAGAGGATTTTAGAATGGGGCCAAGCCCATGCCTGATCACCCGCCCAAATCACCCGCTTTGCCCCGCCTGTGGGCCTTGATTCCCTGCGCCGGCAGCGGCTCGCGAGCGGGCTCAGTCGGCCCCAAGCAGTACCAGGCTTTGGCGGGTCAGCCCTTGGTGATGCACACACTGGCGGCCTTTGCTGGGGTGACGCGGCTGCACCGGGTAGCGCTTATCCTGGCTGCGGGCGACACTGTACTTGACCATCTCAGTGCTCAGTATTTGATAGCTAACAATGGCGGCTCGACAAGGGCTGAGACCGTTTTTAATGGTTTAAATTTTTTACTGGAGCAGGGCGCAGTGCCCCAAGACTGGGTGCTGGTGCACGACGCCGCGCGCTGCTTGATTACCCCTGCCCAGATCGACACCCTGATTGACGCCTGCCTCTCGGACCCGGTGGGCGGCTTGCTGGCGCACCGGCTCGCCGACACCCTGAAAGCCGAGCAAGATGGCCGCGTGGCGGCGACAGTAGCCCGTGGCGACAAGTGGCTGGCACAGACGCCGCAGATGTTTCGCATCGGACCGTTGCGCCAGGCGCTGCAGGCAACGGGCGAGCAGGTGACCGACGAATCCAGCGCGATGGAAGCCATGGGCTGGCAGCCCCGGCTGGTGCCGGGCAACGCGCGCAACTTCAAGGTCACTTACCCGGAAGACTTCGCACTGGCCGAGGTGCTGTTGCTCTCGGACACCCTCAGAAAGGCACAGGTATGAGTCTGCGGATTGGTGAGGGCTGGGATGTGCATGCGCTGGTGGCGGGCCGCCCGCTGGTGCTGGGTGGCGTGACCGTGCCGTTCCATCTGGGGCTGCTAGGCCACTCAGACGCCGATGTACTGCTGCACGCTATCACCGACGCGCTGCTGGGGGCCGCCGCGTTGGGTGATATCGGCCGCCATTTCCCGGATACCGACGCCACCTTCAAGGGGGCCGACTCGATGGTGCTGCTGGTGGAAGCCGCGCGGCGCGTGCTGGCTGCTGGCTGGGCCATTGGCAACATAGACAGTACCATTGTTGCCCAAACGCCCAAATTGATGCCGCATATACCGGCCATGTGCGCCCGCATTGCCGCGGGCCTGGGCCTGGCGCTTGACCAGGTCAACGTCAAGGCCAAGACTGCTGAAAAGCTCGGTCCCGTTGGGCTCGGGCAGGCGATGGAGGCGCGCGCGGTGGTGCTGCTGGTGCGAGCGCCTGCCGCGTCACAGTAGCTCGGCTTAGGTCACGTCGACTGAACCGGGAGTGGGTCCGCTGGCCGCACCACCACATGGTGTTGTGCAATAAGGTTCTGGAACTCAGGGGAGGTCGAGGCCCAATCCACCACGTCCACTTTGTAGGGCAAATCAGACTGGGTGAACGCCTCGTGCAGTCGGGCTGATGCTTCGAGGCTCAGTGGCGCTGGGCCCAACACGGCCAGGTCCAGGTCAGAGTAGGGCTTGGCCGCAAAACGGGCGCGAGAGCCAAAGGCCCATACTGCCCGGTGCGGGACGATGTCTTTCAGGATACGCTGAACAATCGACCACTCCTGAGGCGCAACCGAGATGGGTGGCGCCATGTCAGAGGGTCCGCGCCTGCAATTGAGCCAACAGGAACTGGGCTTCTTCCATAAAAGCGGGAATGTCGGCCACCACCGCCAGGGCCACGTTCTCATCGTAGGTATGGCTGGTTTTGCCGCGCATTTCACGAAACAGCCGCCACCGGGGCCAGTCGCTGCGCAAGAGGCCCTGCTCGTTGCCCGTTCTGATCAGGTCGGCGAAGGGCATGGCGTCAAAGGCGTCAGGTGTGGCTGATGTGGCCTCCAGATAACGTTTGAGCATCTTGTGGCTGAGTTCATAGGTGAACTCAAAGCGCTGGATCAAACCGTCGCGCAGCTGCGTGTCGCCCTGGTTCTGTTGGTAGCGAATCCAGCCCTCGGCCAGGCGCTGGCAGGCATTTCTGAGGCTGAGCAGTTCGAGTTGGGGTTTCGACATGGCCGGATTATCAGGCTGTGTCAATCCATCGCCGAAGCCGAGCGCATCTGCTCGCGCAGCACAAATTTCTGGATCTTCCCGGTCGAGGTTTTGGGCAGCGGGCCGAACACCACCTGCTTGGGCACCTTGAAGCGTGCTAAATGGGCGCGGCAGTGGGTGAGGATATCGGCTTCGGTCACGCTCGCCGTGTCACGCACCTCTACAAAGGCACAGGGCACCTCACCCCACTTGGCATCGGGCTTGGCGACCACGGCGGCCACCAGCACGGCTGGGTGGCGGTAGAGCACATCCTCGACCTCGATGCTGGAGATGTTTTCACCGCCCGAGATGATCACGTCCTTGCTGCGGTCGCGGATTTTGATGTAGCCGTCGGGGTGTTGCACGGCCAGGTCGCCGGTGCGGAACCAGCCGCCGGCAAAGGCATCTGCGGTGGCCTGCGGGTTCTTGAGGTAGCCCTTCATGACCAGATTGCCGCGAAAGAAAATTTCACCCATGGTCTGGCCGTCGGCAGGGACCGGCTGCAGGGTATCAGGGTCGAGCACGGCAATGGCCTCTTGCAGCGGGTAGGCCACGCCTTGGCGGGCGTTCAGGGTGGCACGCTCGCCGATCGGCAGCCCGGCCCAGTCGCCCTGTTTGGCACAGACAGCCGCCGGGCCGTAGACCTCGGTCAGTCCGTACACATGGGTAATGTCGATGCCGATGCGCTCGCAGCCCTCGATGATGGCCGCCGGTGGCGCCGCGCCAGCGATCAGGCCGGCGACCGGGTGGCTGATGCCCTGGCGCAGCGACTCCGGCGCGTTGATCAGCAGCCCGTAAACAATCGGCGCGCCGCACAGGTGGCTGACGCGGTGCTCGCGGATCAGCGGAAAAATCAAGGCTGGGTCCACCCGGCGAAGGCACACGCTCACCCCGGCCTGCAGCGCCAAGGTCCAGGGGAAGCACCAGCCGTTGCAGTGGAACATCGGCAGGGTCCATAGGTAAACCGGGTGTTGCGGTATGGACCATGTGACGACGTTCGACACGGCGTTGAGGTAGGCGCCTCGGTGGTGGGTGACCACGCCCTTCGGGTTGCCGGTGGTGCCCGAGGTGTAGTTGAGGGCGATCGCGTCCCACTCGTCCCCGGGCAGCGCCCAGTCAAAGTTGGGGTCGCCCTGTGCCAGAAAGGCCTCGTAATCCAGTTCGCCAATGGGTTCGCCGCCCTCGGCCAGCGGATCATCCACATCCACCACCAGGGGACGGGGACCGCTCATCAGGGCCAGGGCGGAACGGATGGTGGCCGAGAACTCGCGGTCTGTGATCAGCACCCGGGCTTCGCCGTGCGTCAGCATGAAGGCGATGGCCGCCGGGTCGAGCCGGGTGTTCAGGGTGTTGAGCACGGCGCCCAGCATGGGCACGCCAAAGTGGGCCTCAAACATGGGCGGCGTGTTCGGCAGCATGGCCGCCACCGTGTCGCCGGCGCCTACACCGCGCCGCGCCAGGGCACTGGCCAGTTGCCGGCAGCGCTGGTAGGTTTGCGCCCAAGTAAAGCGCGTGGCACCGTGTACCACCGAGAGGCGGTCCGGGTAGACCTGGGCCGAGCGCGCGAGAAAGCTCAAGGGTGACAGGGCAGTGTGGTTGGCGCTGTTGCGTGGCAGGCTCTGGTTGTAATCTTGGTAGGCCATGGCAGCGGTCTCCTGGGCAGAATGCCGAGCTGCTCAAGCCGGCAGGGTGAATAGCGGAATGTCTTTGTCAACCGCCAGCCTGTCCAGCGCCTCACACGACTGGCCCAGCAGAAAGGTGGCGATGGCGTCTCGGCTGGCGGGCTGCAGCATGGTGGTCACCCCACCAAATACCAGACCAGCGGCGTTGCACAGCGCACGGGCAAAGTGTGGCTCGAGGGCAGCTACTGCCACCCGGCCATTCTGGCAGGGGTAGACGCGGTAGCCGGCATGGCCACCACCCACTGGGGCACCAGGGCGGGTCAGGCCCCAGGCGCGCGGCAGTGCCAGGTAGGCCGCCGCTTCGGACAGAGCTACCTCCAGGTATCGGCCCTTGCCCGTATTTTGTTGCAACAGCACGGCCTTGAGCACGGCCTCTGATGCCGCTAGCGAGCCTCCCATGTCGGCGTACAGGGTGGGCGGCAGGTTCAGGCCGCTGACCAAGTCATGCTCGGCCAGGTAGGTGAGGTCGTGGCCGGGCTCTTCGGCGCGCAGGCCTGGTGCCCCCACGATGGCCACCTGTGACAGGGCGGGGTACTGCCGGTGCAGCAGCTTCCAGTCCAGGCCGAGCTTGATCAGCGCCGAGGGCCGAAAGGAGGTGAGCAGCACATCGGTTTTGGCCAGCTCGCGGTGCAAGGCCGCCTGGCCCCGGTCGGTTTTCAGGTCGGCCACCCTGACACGCACGCCTTCGTGCAACAGGCCGTAGGCCGCTGGGTTGTACTGGCCCATGGGGTCACCGGATGTGCCGGTTGGCCCCCCGAGTGGGCCTGGGGGCTCCAGCTTGACGCAGCGTGCGCCCATTTGCCGACATCGCATCAGGGCGGCCGGGCCGGGAAGGTTCAGGCACAGGCTGAGGAGGCGGACCCCCTTGAGCACGGGCGCTGATCGGGAAGGTTGAGACATAGTCACCTACTGTAACGGCAGACCCACGTAGTTTTCTGCCAGCGCTGTGGCGGCCGCATTGGAATTAACCAGGTAGTCCAGCTCGGCTTCCTGGACCTTTTGGCCGAAGCCGCCGGCCTCAGGGAACTGGTGCATCAGCGAGGTGAACCACCACGAGAAGCGCTCGGCGCGCCAGACCCGGCGCAGGCAGCGCTCGGAATAGCTGTCAACGCCTGCGGCGCTTGCCTCCTGGTAATACTCGATGAGTGCGGCAGACAGGTACTTGACATCGCTGGCGGCCAGGTTGAGCCCCTTGGCGCCCGTGGGCGGCACGATATGCGCCGCGTCGCCAGCCAGAAACAGCCTTCCGAAGCGCATCGGCTCGGCGACAAAACTGCGAAGCGGGGCGATGCTTTTCTCGATGGACGGGCCAGTGACCAGCTGCTCACGCGCCTGGGGGTCCAGCCGGAGCCTCAGCTCAGCCCAAAAGGCGTCGTCCGACCAGCGGCTGAGCGAATCGCTCACCGGGCATTGCACGTAGTAGCGGCTGCGGGTGGTGCTGCGCATCGAGCACAGTGCAAAGCCGCGCTCCGTGTTGGCGTAAATCAGCTCGTGCGACACCGGCGGCACATCGGCCAGCACACCCAGCCAGCCGAAGGGGTAGACCTTTTCAAATTCCGTGATGGCGCCGGGCGGCACGCTGGCGCGGCAGACCCCATGAAAGCCATCGCAGCCGGCAATGAAGTCGCAACTCAGTTCATGCTGCTGGCCCTGGCTGACATAGCGTACCCGCGGCCGTTCGCCATCAAAGTCATGCACGCTAACCTCGCCGGCCTCGTAGATGGTGGCGAGGCCAGCGGCGGCGCGCGCGTCCATCAGATCGCGAGTGACCTCGGTCTGGCCGTACACCATCACTTGGCGCCCGCCGGTCAATGCTTGCATGTCGATACGGTGGCGGGCACCCTTGAACAACAGCTCAAAGCCACCGTGCACCAGCCCCTCACGGTGCATGCGCGAGCCCACACCGGCTTCGTCGAGCAGGTCGATGGTGACCTGCTCCAGGACCCCGGCCCGGATGCGGCCCAGTACATAGTCGGCACTCTGGCGTTCAATGATGACCGCGTCAATGCCGGCCTTGTGCAAAAGCTGGCCTAGCAGCAAGCCCGACGGACCGGCGCCGATGATGGCGACTTGAGTTCGCATTCCTTGTCCTTGAAGTTAATTGCCAAGAATAGGCGGGCAGCCAGGCGCCATGCCAGCTTGAATCAAAGGCTTGCGCGATGATTGGCTAAGCGGGGCGATAATCGCGCAAAATTACCGGCCGCAAAATGACGATTTCACAGGTGGATTTCATTGCCGGCATGGCCAAGGGCTTGGCTGTGCTGGAAAGCTTCGGCACGGATCGGCAACGCCTGAACGCCACACTCGCGGCGGAACGCACCGGGCTGACCCGGGCTGCCGCGCGGCGCCACCTGTTGACCTTGGCCCATCTGGGCTACCTGGAAACCGAGGCTGGCTACTTCTGGCTGTCAAGCAAGGTGTTGCGATTTTCTGGCAGTTACCTGGCCTCAGCGCGCCTGCCAAGGGTGTTGCAGCCCACACTGAACAGGCTGGCACTGCGCGCCCAGGCCTCGTTTTCTGCGGTGGTGCTGGACGGCGACGAAGTCGTGATCGTGGCGCGCAGCGGCAACGACCGCACCGGCCCGGCCAGCGAACCAGGCCGCGTGATCGCCTACGGGCTGCACATGGGCTCGCGCTTGCCGGCCCACGCCACATCGACCGGGCGCGTGCTTTTGGCAGCGAAGTCGAAACCCGAGTTCACGCAATGGCTCAAGGGCCGTCAGCTCGCGCGAATGACGCCACTGACCACGACCGACCTGAAGGCTTTCCGGCAGATGGTGGAGCAGGTGCGACAGCAGGATTTCTGCCTGGCTAGCGAAGAGCATGAGCTGGGTGTGCACGCGCTCGCCGTGCCCTTGCGCAGCAGCCAGGGCCTAACCCTGGCTGCCCTGAATGTGGTGGCTGCGCCGGCCCGGCTGTCCACCGCCCAGATGCAGCGCGACCTGTTGCCGCTGCTGCTGGAGACAGCCGCAGAGCTGCGGCCGCTGCTGTAGCGCCCAAAATCAAACGCCGAGATGCTGCTCCAGCAAGGCCGGTTCCGCACGCAGTGCATCGGAGCTGCCCTCAAACACGACCTGGCCTTTGACCAGGATCACGTTGCGGTCGGTGATCTGGGTCACGTGCTTCCAGTTTTTGTCGACGATGACGCTGCTGATGCCGGTCTCGCGGATCAGGCCACAAATGTGCCAGATTTCGCGCGCGATCAGCGGGGCCAGACCCTCGGTGGCTTCGTCCAGAATCAGCACATCCGGGTTGGTCATCAGGGCCCGACCGATCGTCAGCATTTGCTGTTCGCCGCCTGAGAGTTGCTGGCCGCCGTGACCCAGGCGCTCTTGCAGGCGAGGGAAGGTCTTCAGCACCCGTTCATAGGTCCAGTCGCGCTGGCCGCGGGTGCCGGCGCGAGCCGCCATCTTGAGGTTTTCCACGACGCTCAGGTTGCCGAAAATACCTCGGCCTTCCGGCACGTAGGCCACGCCAAGCTGGGCAATTTCAAATGGCGCGCGTCCGGTCATTGGCTGGCCCATCACATGCACCGAACCGCTGCGAGGCTTGACCAGGCCCATCAGGCTCTTCAGCAGGGTGCTTTTGCCCATGCCGTTGCGACCCATCAGGCCGATGGTTTCGGACCGGCCTACCGAGAAGTCGACATCGCGCAGGATGTGGCTGGCGCCGTAGAAGGTGTTCAATCCGCGTGCGTCGATCAGCGCCTCTTTCATGCGTGCTCCTCCCCGAGGTAGGCCGCCTGCACGTCGGCGTTGCCACGGATCGCCTCAGGCGTGCCGCTGGCGATGACCTGGCCGTTGACCATCACGGTGAGGTGGTCGGCCAAGGCAAACACGGCGTCCATGTCATGTTCAACCAGCAGTATGGCGTGGTCTGCCTTGAGCTTGAGCAGGAGCTCCACCATGCGTTGGGCTTCGGCCACACCCATGCCAGCCAGAGGCTCGTCGAGCAGCAGCACCTGAGGTTCGGTGGCCAGTGTCATGGCAATCTCCAACTGCCGCTGCTCGCCGTGGCTGATTGCCCCAGCCATGGCGACACGCCGATCTTTTAAGCCAGAAAGCTCGATAGCCCTTGTCGCACGGTCATTTGTAGCTATTGATTTGCTAGCAGTTAGTAGCCAGCTGAGTGGATTCCAGGGCTGCTGGGGCTGTCGCGACTGTGCGGCAAGGCGCACGTTGTCCCAGACGGTGAAGGCCTGGAAAATGTTGGTTTTTTGGTAGCTCCGGCCCAGGCCCTGGCGCGAAATGCGCTCTGGCGTCCAGCCGGTGATGTCGGCGCCACACAGCATTACCTGCCCGTCTGTCGGCGGCAAGTCGCCCGACAGCAAGTTGGCCAGCGTTGACTTGCCAGCGCCATTCGGGCCGATCACCGCATGAATCCGGTCGCGCCAGAGCGTCAGCGACACATTGTTCACCGCCGCCAGGCCGCCAAAGCGCTTGGTCAGGCCGGTCGCCGTCAGCAGCACCTCACTCATCAGCAGCTCCCTTGTGGCGGCCCAGACGGTCCGCCAGCCCGAGCAGGCCGCGCGGCGCAAAAATCACTACCAGCACAATGAAGCTGCCCATCCACAACTGCCAATGTTTGCCCAGTTGCACGCTGCCGACTTGCGGCAGGTCTTTGAACAGGTGCAGCACCACCTCAAAGCCAAAGGCGCCGACGATGGCGCCGGCAAAATTGCCCATGCCACCCAGAATCACCATCATGATGGCGTGCGCACTCATGTGAAAACCCATTAATTCGGGGTTGATGTAGCCGGTTTGTACGCCCCACAGGTAACCGGCTAGTCCGGCCAGTGCGCCAGCCAGTGAGAAGGCGGTCAGTTTGTAGCCAAAGGTGCCAAACCCGAGCGCCCGCATACGGTGTTCATTGACCCGGATGCCAGCCAGTGCTCGACCAAAGGGGCTCCACAACAGGCGCCGCAGAAAGCCATAGACCAACAGCATGGCGGCCAGTGTGAAAAAATACAGGGTCTTTTTGTTGTCCAGATCCATCAGCGTCCAGCCGCCCAGGTTCACTGTGGGTTTGAAATTGATGTAGAGGCCATCGGAGCCACCCAGGGCCTTGTTGTCAAAGAACAAGAAGAACACCATCTGGGCAAAGGCCATCGTCACCATGATGAAATAAATGCCGTGGGTACGGACGACAAAGAAGCCAATCACCAAGGCTGCCAGGCCAGACGCCAGAACTGACAGCGGCAGCGTCAGCCACAGCGAGGCCGCCTCGTTTTGCGGCATCAGAAAGGCCAGCGCGTACCCGGCCAGACCAAAATACGCGGCATGCCCCAGCGACACCAGCCCGCTCACCCCCTGTAACAGGTCCAGGCTCATGGCAAAAATAGCCAGAATCATCATGCGCGTGACCATTTGCACATAAAAATCACTGCCGGCAAACGGAAACACCGCCAGCGCTGCGAGCCCCAGCCAAAGCACCAAGCGCACGCTGCGGGGAAATACCTCTAGATTGGCTGTAGGCGTGCTCATTGCTTGAACAGTCCTTCTGGTTTCCACAACAGCACGGCCGCCATCAGCATGTAGACCAGCATGCCAGAGACAGAAGGCAGCAGCACCTTGCCAAAGGTGTCCACCAAGCCAACTAACAGCGCTGAAATGAGCGCGCCCCGAACCGAGCCAATGCCGCCAATCACCACCACCACAAAACACATGATCAGAACCTGCGAGCCCATGTTGGGGTAAACGCTGGAGACCGGTGCGGCGATCATCCCTGCAACCGCCGCCAGACCGACACCAATGGCAAACACGATGGCGTGGATCAGCTTGATGTTGATGCCCAGTGCTTCCGCCATGTCGCGGTTGAAGGCGCCGGCCCGGATTTTCATGCCCAGGCGTGTCTTGGAGATCAGCAAGTACAGCCCGAGCGCCAGCGCGACACACACCGCCGACATGAACAGCCGGTAGACCGGATAAGACAGATTGGCCGTCAGGGGAATAGATTCGCCCAGCAAGGCAGGGATGGCCACACCATGCACGTCGTCGCCCCAGATCATGGAGCGCAACTCTTCAAAGATATAAATCAGGCCGAAGGTCAGCAGCACCTGGTCCAGGTGGTCGCGCTTGTAAAAATGGCGAAACAAGAGCCACTCCAAGGCAAGTCCAAAGCCCACAGACAACAGCGTCCCCACCAGCAGCGCCAGTGTCAAGCTACCCAACTGGGCGCTGAGTGAATAGGCCAGGTAGGCACCCAGCATGTAAAAACTACCGTGTGCCAGATTGACCACACCCATGATGCCGAAGATCAGGGTGAGCCCCGCCGCTAGCATGAACAGCAGCAGGCCGTACTGCACACTGTTGAGCAGTTGGATGAGAAAAGTCGGGAAATCCATTGAATGCAGTGCACCGAAAAAAGGGAGGCACGTGCCTCCCTTTGGCTTCAAAAAGGCAACGCTTAGCCCATCTTGCAGCCCGCGCCGCTGTCAGCCAGCGCCTTGGCTGCAACGCCGATGACCTTGTTTTCCTTGTTCTGGACCACCCGAAGGTAGATGTCCTGAATTGGGTTGTGCGACTTGCTCATGGTCCATTTGCCACGTGGGCTGTCGATAGTCACCGTTTCCATCGCCTTGTAAAGCACGGCTTTGTTGTTGAGGTCTCCCTTGACGGCGTTGGCGCCATGGACAAGCAACAGGCCTGTGTCGTAGCCCTGTACCGCATACACATCGGGTTGCATTTTGAAGGCCTTGGCATATTCCAGGCGAAATGCCTTGTTGCGCGGCGTCTCAATCGAGTCGCCGTAGTGCAGCGTCGTCATCACGCCTTCTGCTGCGGGGCCCGCTGCGTCCAGCATGCCTTCGGTCAAAAATCCGGAGCCATAAAGCGGGATTTTGTCCTTCAGGCCGGCTGCGGCGTAGTCGATCATGAATTTGGCCGAGGCGCCGCCAGCAAAGAAACAGGCGACCGCATCAGGCTTGAGCGCTGCAATTTCAGTCAGCAGGGCCTGAAACTCGACATTGGGGAACGGCAGGCCCAACTCCTTGATGATGGTGCCTCCAGCGGCCAGGTAGCCTTCTTTGAAGCCTTCAAAGGCCTCATCACCGGCCGCGTACTTCCAGGTGATCCAGACCGCACGTTTATGGCCTTTGGCCACCATCGCAGCACCCAAAGCCCGGGTGGGCTGGGAATTGGAAAACGAGGTGCGGAACACGTTGGGAGCGCATTGCGCACGGGTGGCCATGTGCACGCCCGCATTGGGGATCAAGCACAGCACACCGCTGTCACGCGCCACTTTGTGGATACCCATTTGCACGCCGGAGTGCACCGTGCCGATCAGGACATCGACCTTGTCACGCTGCACCAACTTGTTGGCGTTTTCAATACCTTTTGCCGGTTCGGACTCATCGTCCACTTTGAAATACTCGATCTCACGCCCACCCAGCTTGCCGCCTTGTTCGTTGATCGCCAAGCGAACACCGTTCTCGATGGCTACACCAAGTTGGGCAAAAGTGCCGGTGTAGGGCAGCATCAGCCCGACGCGAAGCTTGCCGCTCTGTGCCTTTGCCAGTTGTGGCAGCATCAGCCCAGTGCTGGCTGCGCCGATGACTGCCGCACTCCGGGTCAGGACGAAGCGGCGGGTGGTTGGGGTTGAATTCATGCGATTCTTTCCGTTTGAGCAAGGTGAGTTTGAGAACCTTTATATCCTAGAGCAGGTTAGTTGTGTTGGGGCAGAGAGAAAACCCGATAGTCGCCTAAACTTATCGAGAAATGCGGTAAATCTCATTTTTTGGCAAAGACAAATTATGTTGCATGTATTTCAAGCGAGCTGAAGCACAAATTTGCCGGTTGGGACTTTTATGCAAACTCGAGACGATCGCACTTAGGGAACCCTGACTTGACACCATCGCAACTACCACTCGGCTTTGACCTGCCAAATGGCCATCCCCTCAAGCCGACATCGGGGCCCCGAAGGGCTGCTCAAAAAACCAAAGGTTTGCCCGATCTTCCGGCCATGGCCGACCAATTGGCCCGCCATCCAGACTACCGGGTCTTGCGCCGCCTGGTGCCGGTCACGCATTTCGCGCGCTCCAGCGTTGGCCCGCTGCTGAAAATGGTCATTCTCGACACGGAAACCACCGGTTTGAGCCATGCCAAGGACCGCATCATGGAACTGGCCATGCTGCGGGTTGATGTTGACACACTGACCGGCCTGCCGGTGGGCGATGTCCAGATCTACGATGGTCTGGAGGACCCCGGCCAACCCATTCCGGAGGAGGTCAGCCAAATGACAGGCATCTCGG
This sequence comes from Rhodoferax sp., assembly GCA_040400795.1. Lineage (GTDB taxonomy): Bacteria > Pseudomonadota > Gammaproteobacteria > Burkholderiales > Burkholderiaceae_C > Rhodoferax. The sequence goes on along the minus strand of JBBAPO010000010.1, from coordinate 67,906 downwards.
ACGACATGGTCCGCGGGCAATTCCTGGATATGGCGCGCATCGAGGCCTTGTTGGCCGATGCTGATCTGGTCGTGGCCCACAATGCCGGCTTCGACAGGCCCTTTTGCGAGGCGCGCTGCCCGGGCTTTGCCGCGCTGCCGTGGGCCTGCTCATTCGCCGATATCGAATGGAAGAAAGAAGGCCGAAGTTCTGCCAAGCTGGAGCATCTGGCTTTGCATCAAGGGCTGTTTTATGAGGCCCACCGGGCGGAGGTGGATTGCTATGCTCTGCTGACGGTCCTGATGGCACCGCTGACGAGTGACGGCAAGACCGGATTGGCCCGTCTGGCGGAAGCCGCTGCATCGCCCAGTTATCGCTTGCTGGCCACACAAGCGCCGTTTGACGCCAAGGACGTGCTCAAGGCGCGGTCTTACCGTTGGGATGCCGAGAAGCGAGTCTGGCACACCCGACTGAAGGATGACGCCCAACTGGCAGCCGAATGCGAATGGCTCAAGCTGGCGGTCTACGGTGGGCGCAAGGCCATGGTGCATATCGAAAAAATGGATGCATTGGCCAAGTACTCCGCACGTTCGGGGGCATTGTTGGAGCGGCAGCTCTAAACGCACCCCCCGGATAGAATTACAGCGCCCCGACAGACCTCCAAAACGTGTCGGGCATAAGGATATTCATGAAACGTGTTGATGATTTCCGCCTGAAGTTCGGAAAAAAAGAACTCGTGCCCATCATGGTGGGTGGCATGGGCGTGGACATTTCCACGGCGGAGTTGGCGCTGGAGGCAGCCAGGTTGGGAGGGGTCGGTCATATCTCAGATGCCATGGTGCCCGATGTGTCAGACCGCCGCTTCGACACCAGTTTTGTCAAGGACAAGACCCGCTTTTACAAACATAACATCGACAAATCTGACAAGTCCATCGTCAAATTTGATCTCGGCGTGTTGGCTGACGCAACCCGTCGCCACGTTGGCGCGACCATGGATGCCAAACGCGGCGAGGGGCTGGTGTTCGTCAATTGCATGGAAAAGCTGACCATGAATGCGCCGCGCGAAACCCTGCAGGTGCGCATGGCCTCGGCGCTGGATGCCGGTATTGACGGCATCACCCTGAGCGCAGGGCTGCACTTGGGCTCATTCGGACTGATCGCCGAGCACCCGAGGTTTCGTGATGCCAAACTTGGCATCATCGTCTCGTCGGTGCGGGCGCTGCAGTTGTTTCTGCGTAAGAATGCGCGGCTGAACCGGCTGCCCGACTATGTGATCGTGGAAGGGCCGCTAGCCGGCGGCCACCTGGGCTTCGGTATGGACTGGGCCGACTATGACCTAGCCACCATCACGGCCGAAATCCTGCAGTACCTCAAGGCCGAGCAGCTCGATATTCCGCTGATCGCGGCGGGCGGTGTGTTCACTGGTAGTGACGCCGTGTCCTTTTTGGAGCAGGGGGCGGCTGCGGTGCAGGTCGCCACTCGGTTCACTGTGTCCAATGAATGTGGTCTGCCGACTGACGTGAAGCAGGATTACTTCCGGGCCAGCGAGTCAGACATTGAGGTCAACACCATCTCGCCCACGGGCTACCCGATGCGCATGCTCAAGAGCACACCTGCCATCGGTTCCGGCATCCGGCCCAATTGCGAAGCCTATGGCTACCTGCTAGACGGTAACGGGAGTTGCGCCTACATCAACGCCTACAACCGCGAGGTGGCGCTGCACCCTGACGTCAAGACGATCAAGGTGATGGACAAGACCTGTCTGTGCACGCATATGCGCAATTTCAACTGCTGGACATGTGGTCATTACACCTACCGGCTCAAGGACACCACTCACCGCCTGGCCGACGGCAGCTATCAAACGCTGAGTGCTGAGCATATTTTCAAGGACTACCAGTTCAGCCGCGATCACCAGGTGGCACTACCGGTCTCAGCTGACGCCGTGGATGTACGCCTGAGCAGTAGGATCAGTGCCTGACCCGACTGCGGTCTTCTACCCCCTGCGGCCCGTTGTGCAGGTTGCTCAGTACATGTTCCTGGTGCAGCATTTGCCACGACAACATTTTTTGCGCCATGTCTAGCAGCACCCCTTGGCAGGCCGGGTCCTGAGCCAGGTTGTGCATTTCTGTCGGGTCTTCCTGCAGATCAAAGAGCAGGGGTGGCAGGGCAACAAAGTGCACATATTTCCAACGTCGGCCGCGAATGATGGTCAGCTGGCATTCATCCGGCAGCAACCCGAGTGCCGCTTCTCCGTCGTAGCCGCCCCAGGGACTGCTGCGGAAATCAAGCGCCATGTGGGCTTCCTTCCGCCAGTGTGCAGGCGTATCGCCATTGAGGAAGTGGCGTAGCGACCGGCCATCGCACTGCGCTGGAATAGCGGCTCCCAACCAGTCCAGCATGGTGGGCATCAGGTCCACTGACTCGGTGAACTCATCCACCTGGATGCCACGTCCGGCATCGGCCTCTGGGCGAGGGTCGCGGATGATCAGCGGAATGTAGAAGCTTGGGTCAAAGTAGAGCTCTTTGCCCCAGGTGTAGTGATCACCGCCCATTTCGCCGTGGTCGCAGGTGAAAACAATCAAGGTGTTGTCGTATTCGCCAGTGGCTTTCAGATGCGCGACGATGCGGCCAACGGCGTCGTCCACCTCGTTCATCATGCCGTAGTAGCAGGCCCGCATTTGGCGCAGTTCAAGCTCAGGCATGTTCACCAGGTTGTTGGGGTTGTGTTCGTCGTAGTGGTTGGGCCGGTCAAAGCAATTGATCCATTGAGCCAGATGCGGGTGTTGTAAGGCTTCTAATTCTGGGGTGGCGCGCCGATTAGGCAGCGGCACATTGACCGGGTCATAAAGGGCGTTGTAGGGCTCGGGGGTGATCACTGGCGGGTGAGGCCGCAAAAAGACGCAGTGCATGAACCAGTCTTCATGGCGGTGGTCACCCAGCCAATGGATCACCTGATCAGCCATGAAGTTGGTGTCGCTATCCTCCGCCGTAAACAGCGTCGGAATGAAGCGATGCCCACGGTCCGCTGGCTTGTCAAAGTCGGTCTTTGGTTGGTAGATGTCCTTGCGACCTTGAAACTGGTAGCCTTTGGCGTGCAGGTCTTGCATCCAGGCACTCATATAGTCCGGGAACAGCAGGCCGATGCTGTAACCTGGCAGCGGGCCCTCATAGGTGCGCAGCGATGGGTCAGCCGGGTCACGGCCACGCGGGTCGGCGCTGGTGTCGGTGTAACCAAAGAGCGTGGGGTCGAATCCCAGTTTGCGAACTTCCTTGGCCAAATTGGTGTGGCGTTGGTCCAGGGGCGTGCCATTGCGCCCGGAACGGTGATTCATCAAATAAAGACCGGTCTGCAGGCTCGCGCGTGAGGGGCCGCAGGGTGAGGTGACTGCGAAATGCTGCTTGAACAGTGTGCCGTCAGCAGCCAGGACGTCCAGGTGGGGAGTTTTGACCACAGGGTGCCCCAGCGCCGACAGGCACTCGCCACGCCATTGATCGGCCGAAATGAACAGAACTTTTCGTGGGCGAGTCATTGGGCGCTGGAATCAGCGACCGCGATGCACTCCAACTCAAAGCGCAGCGCGGCAGACAGGCAGCCGGTGATGGTGGTGCGTGCAGGGTAGGGCGCCTGAAAATACTCGCGGTAAAGCCGATTGAACTCGGGCAAATCGCTGGCGTCGCGCACATAGTTGCGCGTTTGAACGACCTGGGCCAAAGTGCAACCTGCCGATTGCAAGATCTTGCGCAGGTTCTCCACAGACCGCCGGAACTCACCTTCAAACGTGTCAGACACAATGGCCCCGGTGATATCGACCGAGGCTTGTCCCGACACGAACACCATATGCCCCACCCGGACGGCTGGGCTGAACGGCAGATGTGAGACCGGCGTATCCGCCTCGCGGGGATAAGAAATTTCAGGTCGCATAGCTTTCTCCTTTAATTGGGGTCAGATTCATTAAAACTCATTGTTGCTGAATGTCAATTAATTGGAATCTGACCCCAATTAATTAAAGGGCCCACTTTTGACGAAGCTACCACCCTGGTAGCGCCGTGCTGGGTCGCTGGGTTCAAGCGGTGGTATGGCCTCTCGCTGGGCACGGTAGGGCTCAGCACTGTCTTGTGGTTTGAACCCCAGGTGAGCAGCGCCGGCGTTGTTCCACCAGGGGTCGCGGTTGTCAGACATGCCGAATACAACCGTATGACCGATTTGCGGGGCCTGCAGGCAGCACCGGATCAATTCGGTCAGGTCGCGGTAGCTCAGCCAGGTGTGAAGCATGCGCCGGTCTTTGGGTTCGGGGAAGGCCGAGCCAATGCGCAGGCTTGCGCTTTGAATCCCATAGCGGTTCCAGTAAAACTGGGCAACGTCTTCGCCAAACGATTTGGACAGGCCGTAATAGCTGTCTGGGCGGCGCAGGCAGTCGGTGTCCAGCACCTCGTCTTGTTGATGGAATCCCACCACATGGTTGGAGCTGGCAAACACCACGCGCTCAACGCCGTGGCGGCGGGCGCCCTCATAGATGTGCAGTACCCCCTTGATGTTGGCTTCCAAAATTTCTTCAAAGGGGTAGTCGGTGGCCAGGCCGCCCATATGCACGATGGCATTGCAGCCACGTACCAGTTGGTCTACCGCCTGTTTGTCGGCCAATTGGCAGGGTTGAACCTCTTCCCCTGGGCCGGCGGCGTCTATGGCGGCGATATCGGAGAGCCGCATCAGCTGCGCGTAGGGCCGCAGGCTGGTTCGCAGGTGGCGGCCAAGTTTGCCGGCAGCGCCGGTGAGCAAAAGGCGTGGAATCATGGTCGGCATTCCTGCTGAAAGTGTGAGTTGGAATTAAGGCGTGACAGCGCTGGGCGCTGCATGGGCTTTTTTGACCTGAAACTGCGTTTGAGCAGGGTCACTCAGCCGTACACCTGCGGCCTTGACGGCCTGGTCAGGCACTTTATCAAGTTTGGTGTAGCTGGCATGGCTTTGTTCTTTGTAAGGGGCGTTGTGGGCGGCGTTATAGCAAAAAAGTACTGTCCAACGCCGATTGGGCGAGCGGTTTTGGTCGGAACGGTGCATCACATTGCTGTGAAAGAACAAACCGTCTCCCGGCGCCATCTCGGCATAGACAAGCTCCATCTCCGTCAGCATTTGAGACACACGTTCCATGTCGGCGCCTACCTGCTCACCTGGCCCTGTGCTGTGGTTAATGCGACCGGCCCGGTGCGAGCCGCGAATCACCTGCAGGCAGCCGTTGTCGCGATCGGCGCGGTCCAGCGCCACCATCACGCTGGCCATGTGCGGGAATAAGCAGCCATTGTGGTACCAGTAGCCGTAGTCTTGGTGCCATTCCCAGGCGCCGCCGTCAAAGGGTTCCTTGGCAGTGAGCTTGGAGTGGTAGTGGTAGACCTCGGCGCCCAGCATGTCTTCGATGGTGTCGACCACCCGCTCGCTGCGCGCCGCCAAACCATAGACGCTGTCCCCCGGCTCGTTCCACAGGGCAATCCGTGTCGCCTTGCCCTGAGCGTCGCGGCGTTCGTAGAGGCTATGTTTGAGCGCCGGGTCCTGCTCCATGGCCTGGCGCATGAGGCTGATTTCCTCGGCGTCAAAAAGAGACGGAACGAGGACAAAGCCATCCTTGTCATAGGCCTGGCGTTGGGCGCTTGTGAACACGGTAGGCATTCGATCTCCAATTGGTTTTGGGTTAAGTCCGGGCGAAAAGGCAAGCGTGCTGCGTCAGCTGCCAAACATTCTCGATCGTGTGTTCTGCAGGTGAAGCCGCATGGCCGCCTCCGCCGCCGCACTGTCCCGTTGAAGGATCGCATCGACCACAGCAACATGCTCGGCCTGCACACCCAGCAAGCGTTCATGACTTTTGCTGAGAGAAAAATTGCGCAGCAGGTCCATGCCGAATGTCACATGCTGTTGGATTGAGGCAATGACCGAGACAAAAAATTGGTTCTTGCTGGCGCGGGCAATAGCAATATGGAAATCGTAGTCTTCCTGCACGCCAAGCACCTGGTTATTGACGGCAGCCTGAAGCCGCGCCAACTCACGTTGAATCAGTGCCAAGTCGGCTTCGTCGGCCATTTCCGCTGCCAAGGCCGCCGCACCGCCTTCAATAACGATGCGGAACTCGATGCACCGTCGCACATCGGACAGTGACTCCAGTGGCATGAAACGGGGTAAATCCGGGTCGGGTCGGCGCGTGACAAATGTGCCCGCGCCCTGGCGGCTGGTGATGATGCCATCGGCCCGAAGCCTTGAAAGCGCCTCGCGCACGGTGGGACGCGAGGTTTTGAACTGCTCGGATAAGGTCTGCTCGGTGGACAGCCGGTCGCCCTCCTGCAGGTCTCCCTGGATGATCAAAGCCAGCAACTCGCGGTAGACCCGATCGGCAAGACCTTCCGGGGTGCGACGTGCGGTCATGGCCAGACGGTGGGCTAGGCGTTGGCGTCAGCCGCCAACAGTTGCCTGGCGGTCGCCTCGATCGCACCACGCATTGAAATAGGCGACGGGCTCAGCAGCGGCAACTGGGCACCCATGTCGGCCACGCCAGACCAGGTGACCGCGTCGTGCAGGACGCGGATCAGAGAGACCGAATCCCGCAGCGTTTCTAGCGGCAAGAACAGGTCGTACAGCCGCTGGGCTTCGGTCATGTCCAGCCTTTGCAGGGCGCCCAACAGCGCCATGCAGGCCTTTGGGGCGATACAGCCGGAGCCAGTGGTGAAGGATGCCAGGCCAAAGTGGCCCAGATGCGACAACACCGGCCGCTCCCCCATGCCACTGACGATGCGGCTGCTGGAAATACGGTCAATCATGGCTTGCAAAAACGGGTCGTCGTTCGGGTTGGGCCGAACCACGGCGTATTTGACGCACAAAACCTTGTTCGATTCGACCAGCGCCTGCAGGGTGTCTAGGTCAATGTACTGCTCGCTCTTGATGTAGAGCGTGACGGGCATGGCGGCACTATCAACAAAGCGAGATATGCCTTCGGCCACGCCTTGTGCCGTGGTGAAACCTTGCATTGGCAGCACCATGGCGGTCTGATAACCTGAATTGCGCAGCAGTTGCGCCTGTTCAATCATCTTGCCAAAGTCTGGACCCACTGCGGGAATGACCCGTGTGTCAGAGCTGGCGGCATCGGCCAGCATGTCCAGCATCGGGCCATATTCCCGCAAGGGCATGTGGTACAGGTTAGCGTTGCCACCATACAGCAGGGTCCGAATGCCGCCGGCCTCAATATGCTTTATCAATTGCCGGTTGGCGGAATCATTGACTGACAAGTCGTCATGACGTGCTAAGGGTGGCACAGCCAGCACTGAGCCGGTAAATTCTGCCAAGGTGATAGGGGATTGCTTCATGAGGCGGACATCACCAACACGGCTGTAACATGGTATGACATATTGGTGGTTGTATGACAAATATTGTGAACATTGTGGTACCAAATCCCCTCTAAGGCCAGCTTTTTCTGCGGTCTAGGGTTTGTACTGATCATAAATTACTTGACAGTCCAAAGGTTGTCAAACAAAGTCTCTCCTGTTGTCTAACCCTGTCTGGAAGCCGGGGCGGACACGCAGCGGGTCAGGCCTTGGGGCTTGCACCCATCCGGTTTTCCCTACTTCTGTTGGAGTTTTTGTATGAACCAAGCCCCTCGTTCCACGAGCCCTCGCAACGCCCAGCGTCGCCAAGTGCTCAAAGGCTTTGCTGGTGCCGTGACGCTGGCGGGTGTGGGAAGCACCGCATGGGCCCAAGCGGGCAAGGAAGCGCCAGCCTTGGCAAAGTTAGTCAGTGACGGCAAGTTGCCCGCGTTGGCGCAGCGCCTGCCCTCTGCGCCTTTGGTGATTCAGGCCGAAAAAGTGGGCACCTATGGCGGTGCACTTCGTCGTGGCCTGCGTGGCAGTGCTGACCACAATGGTATTCTGCGGATGGTGGGCAACCAAGGTCTGGTGCGTTGGAACATGGCGTTCACTGAGGTGCTTCCTTGCGTTGCATCCAAGTGGGATGTCAATGCCAACTCCACCGAGTTCACATTCACACTCCGTCCTGGCATGAAGTGGTCTGACGGCAAGCCGTTCACTGCGGACGACATCATTTTTTCGATCGAGGACTGCGCCAAGAACAGCGAACTTTATAAGTCGGTGCCGTCAACCCTGGTGATTGCCAACAAGCCTGCGGTGGTGACCAAGCTCAACGACACCACGGTGAAGTTCACTTTTGCAACGCCCTATGCCTTGTTCCTGGAGCAAATGGCCACCCCCCTGGGTCAGTACCCGACGCTTTTCCCCAAGCACTACTGCAGCCAGTTCCACCCCAAGTACAACCCCAATGTGGCGGCTCTTGCCAAGGCGGCCAATTTGTCGGACTGGGCCTCACTGTTCCGCAGCAAGTGTGGCGACATTGAAATCCCTGCACGCTGGGGTAACGTGGAAAAGCCCACGCTGGACCCGTGGGTGGTGACCGAAGCCTATTCCGGTGGCGTGACCCGCGTCGTGATGGAGCGCAACGCCTACTTCTGGCAGGTCGACCAGACCGGCCAACAACTGCCCTACATCGACAGGCTGACCTTCAGCATTGCCCAGGACGTGGAGTCGCTCATGCTGGACGCCTTGTCTGGCAAGCTTGATATTCAGGAGCGTCACATTGACTCCCTGCAGAACAAGCCCACCCTGTCGCAAAACATGCAAAAAGGCGGCTATCGGCTGATTGAGCTGGTAAATGCGGGTTCGCAGCAGGTCCAGATCTACCTGAACATGACGCACAAAGACGCCAAGATGCGCGAGATGTTCGCCAACAAGGAGTTCCGGCAAGCGCTGTCGCTGGGTATGAACCGCAAGGAGATCATTGACTTGGTCTACTTGGGTCAATCGGAGCCGTACCAGACCGGCCCGCGCCCCGGGCACCCTTGGTTTAATGAAAAGCTGTCACATCAGTTCACCAAGCACGACACCAAGTTGGCCAATGAAATTTTGGACCGGATTGGCTACAGCAAACGTGACGCCCAGAAATTCCGGTTGCGGCCCGATGGCCAAAAAGTGTTTTTCTCGATCGACGTGATTCCCACGCTCTACCCCGATGCGGTGGATACGCTGGAACTGGTCAAGCGCCACTGGGCCGAGATTGGCATCGATATCAAGGTCAACACCATCGAGCGGGCGCTTTATTACACCCGTGGTGATAGCAATGACCATGACGCCGCAGTCTGGCCCGGACCCGGCGGTCTGGACCCGATGCTGGATGCCCGTGACTACTTTGCCCAGCATGCGCAAGGCTCGCGCTACGCCATCCCATGGACCCAATGGTATTTGTCTGGCGGCAAAGATGGACAGGAGCCACCGGCGAGCCAGAAGCAGCGCATGAAGCTGTACGACGACGCGCGTGCCACGGCAGACCTCAAGAAGCGTGGTGAGCTGATGAAGCAGGTGTTTGACCTCTGCGCCGATGCGTTCGAGACCATTGGTGTTTGCCTGGCCGTCAACTCCTTTGGCATTGCCAAGAACAACCTGCAAAACGTGCCCAAGAGCTACCCCAGCGCTTGGTCTTGGCCAAACCCCGGCCCGGCGATGCCGCAGCAGTTTTTCTTTACCCGTAGCTGACGCACGATGCTGGTCTTTATCGTCAAACGGCTGCTCTGGATGCTGCCGTTTCTGGTGGCGATCAGCTTCCTGTCATTTGTGTTGATCCAGTTGCCGCCTGGCGATTACGTCACCACGTACATCGCCACGCTGGCGGCCTCCAACGAGGTGGTGGACCAAAACACGGCAGCTGATCTGCGCAACCGTTTTGGTCTGGACCAGCCTATGGTGGTGCAGTACTGGAAATGGATCTCCAACATTGCCTTGCGGGGTGATTTTGGTCTGAGTTTTGAGTGGCAGCAGCCGGTGGGTGACCTGATCTGGGAGCGCATGGCCCTGACATTACTGTTGACACTGTCGGCTCTGCTGCTCACCTGGGGCATCGCCTTGCCGGTGGGGGTGTTCTCCGCAGTCAAAAAGTACTCAGTGGCGGACTACATCGTTACAGGCTTGTCATTTTTGGGTCTGGCGATCCCGAGTTTTTTGCTGGCGCTGGTGCTCATGTACGTGGCTGCCGTGGAATTCGGGCAAAACGTAGGCGGTCTGTTCTCAGAAGAGTACCTGACGGCACCCTGGAGCATCAATAAGGTGATAGACCTGTTGCAACACTTGTGGATTCCGGTGGTTATCCTGGCTGTGTCGGGTACCGCCAGCCTAATACGGGTAATGCGTGCCAACATGCTGGACGAGCTGCACAAGCCCTACGTGACCACTGCGCGGGCCAAGGGCCTGTCCGAATTCACCCTGCTGGTGAAATACCCGCTGCGCCTGGCACTCAACCCGTTTATATCGACCATTGCCTGGCTGCTGCCCAACCTGGTGTCGGGCTCCATCATCGTTGCCATTGTGCTGAGTCTGCCAACGGCCGGGCCCTTGTTGCTGCAGTCGCTGATGAGCCAGGACATGTACCTGGCCGGGGCCTTCATCCTGCTGATCTGTGCCCTGACAGTGCTGGGCTCACTGGTCAGTGACATTTTGTTGGCGCTGGTTGACCCGCGTATTCGCCTTGAATAACACTGCTACCTCCTCGAGCCGCCTGGCGGTTGCATCGCAATGGCAATTGGTCTGGTGGGCCTTCAAGCGCCACCAACTCGCCATGGCGGGACTTATCGTCACGGCTGCGTTGTACATTGTGGCGGTGGTACCGGGCTTCTTCGCCGTCAATGACCCGTCTAAGCAAAATGTGCGTACGGCGTTTCATCCCCCACAGGCGCTGCACCTGATTGACACATCGAGCGACGGCAGTTGGTCCTTGAGGCCCTACATCCATCCGTATGTGCTCAAACGCGATCCCAAAACACTGGCCTCACTCTACGAGGAGGACAGAGAGCGCAAAGTCTATCTGGAGCTGTTCGGCGAAGGCTACGAGTATTCGGTTCTGGGGCTGTTCAACTCGCGCACCCACTTGTTTGCGTCGCAGGAAGCACGCCAGCCGCTGTTCTTCTTTGGTGCAGACCGTCTCGGCCGCTGTGTTTTTAGCCGCATCATGCTGGGCACGCAAATCTCGCTGTCGGTGGGTCTGGTTGGGGTCTTCCTGGCCTTGAGTATTGGCATTGTGCTGGGCGGCATATCGGGCTATTACGGCGGGCGGATCGATTTCGTCATTCAACGTGTGATTGAGTTGGTGTTGTCCTTGCCCACGATTCCCATCTGGCTGGCGGCTTCCGCTGCAGTGCCACAGAATTGGCCGGCGACGCTGAATTACTTCATGATCACTTTGATCCTTTCGCTCACCGGTTGGGCGCAGTTGGCGCGGGTGGTGCGCGGTCGATTCCTGAGCCTGCGGACTGAAGAGTTTGTCACTGCAGCGCGGCTGGACGGCGCCTCTGAAGGGCGAATTATTTTTCGCCATATGTTGCCAAGCTTCTCAAGCCACATCATTGCATCGATCTCGCTGGCCATTCCCGCCATGATTCTGGCGGAGACTTCCTTGAGCTTTTTAGGCCTAGGCCTGCAGCCTCCCACCATTTCCTGGGGCGTGCTGTTGCGGGAGGCGCAAAACATCCGCTCCATTGCCACCGCACCCTGGCTGTTTGCGCCGGGTGTCGCCGTGGTTCTGGCGGTGATTGCGCTTAACTTTCTGGGTGATGGTTTGCGCGACGCCTCTGACCCCTACAACAAATGAGCGTGACCCCCCAAACGATGAGCGTCGACAGCCAGTCCCCCAAAGACGGCGTGCTATTGGAAGTGCGTGGCCTTCAAACCCATTTCTCGATCCGTACTGGCACCATCAAGGCGGTTGACGGTGTGTCATTTGATGTGGTTCGGGGCAAAACGCTCTGCGTCGTCGGGGAGAGTGGCAGTGGCAAAAGCGTCACGGCCCGCTCCATTTTGCAAATTGTGGACGATCCGGGCCGCATTGTGAGCGGCTCCATGGTGCTGCACCGTCCCGATGGCAGCAGCGTGGACCTGGCCCAGTTGGGCGCGCGTTCGCGGGAGATCCGTGCGGTGCGCGGTGCCGAAATCGCCATGATTTTCCAGGAACCCATGTCCTCCCTGTCGCCGGTGCACACTGTGGGCAACCAGATCATGGAGGTGTTGACGCTGCACCTCAAGATGTCCAAGGAGCAAGCCCGGGCACGCTGCGTGGAGTTGCTGACGCAGGTTGAGATTCCCAATCCCGCCAAAGCGGTGGACCGCTACACCTTCGAGTTTTCTGGCGGGATGCGTCAGCGGGTGATGATCGCCATGGCGCTGGCTTGCAAGCCGGCGCTGTTGATTGCGGATGAACCTACGACGGCACTGGATGTGACCACCCAGGCCGAGATTCTGGACTTGATCAAGAACCTGCAAAAGTCCCAGGGCATGGCCGTGATGTTCATCACGCACGACATGGGTGTGGTGGCAGAGATTGCCGACCAGGTCATCGTGATGAACCATGGCAAGGTGGTGGAGACCGGCACAGTCGATGATATTTTCCATGCGCCAAAGGACGACTACACCCGCATGCTGATCAGCTCGGTGACCAAGCTGGGGCGCACGGCCGATATTCGGCTGAGCCGTCCACCCATCGCCAGCACGGTGGAGCCGATTTTGCAGGTGCGTGATCTTAAGCAATATTTTGGCACCGCCAAGGCACCGATCAAGGCCGTAGACGGTGTGTCGTTCAGCGTGCTGCCAGGAGAGTCATTGGGTATTGTTGGAGAGTCTGGCTCTGGCAAAACAACCATGGGCCGTTGCCTGCTGCGCGTGTACGACCCGACAGCCGGTGCCATCGATTACCGGCGCGCCGATGGCTCGGTGGTCGACATCGTAAAAGCTGACAAACAGACGCTCAAGAATTGCCGGCGTGAAATGCGCATGATCTTTCAAGACCCTGTGAGTTCGCTGAACCCCCGTATGACGGTGGCACAAATTGTGGGCGAGCCCCTGCTGGTCAACGGCATCGCCACCGGCAAAGCGCTCGACGAACGGGTGGCCGAGTTGTTGCAGAACGTAGGCCTGGAGCCGGCTTGGCGCGAGCGCTATCCTCATGCTTTTTCGGGTGGCCAACGCCAGCGCATCGGGATTGCGCGCGCCATTGCACTTAACCCCCGCGTGATCATCGCTGACGAGGCCACCTCGGCACTTGATGTGTCACTGCGTTCACAGATGCTCGACCTGTTGCTGAATTTGCAGGACAAACTTGGTTTGTCTTTTGTCTTCATCAGTCACGACATTGCGGTGATCCGTTATTTTTGTGACCGCATCGCTGTGATGTACCGTGGCAAGATTGTGGAGACCGGTGAGACCAACCAGGTCTGCGACGCGCCCACCCATCCCTATACCAAGGCGCTGTTGTCGGCCATTCCGCAGCCTGACCCGCGTGCCCGCAGCATGCACAAGCGTTTCCGCTACAACCCGGAATCCTAAGGCATCGTCATGAAAATCACTGACATCAAGACCTTTCTGATGCATGTAGGTGTGCCCGCGCCCAAAGCCTGGGCCTCCGACAATGCCTTTGGCGGCCAAAGCTATTCACCGGGCATCACCGGCACCCGAAACTGGCTTTTCGTCAAGGTCTATACCGACGAGGGTTTGGTGGGCATTGGCGAATGTTCGGGCTGGCCGCGTGTGATCGAAACTGCGGTACAAGACCTCAAGCGCTTGCTGGTGGGCGAGGACCCCACCCATATCGAGCGCCTCTGGCAACGCATGATGTCGGCCATCATGGTGCATGGCCTGACCGGTACGGTCGGCGCAGGCGCCATGACAGGCATAGACATGGCGCTGTGGGACATCAAGGGAAAAGCCCTCGGCGTGCCGGTCTGGAATCTGCTGGGCGGCAAGGTCCGTGACCAGATCCGCATCTATGCCCATGCCAACACGCCCGAGGCGGCATTGAGCCTAAAAGCCCGCGGCGTCACCGCCATCAAGTGCGGCGGCGTGTCGGACCCAGTGCGGAAAGTGGCGGCCCTGCGAGAAGCGGTGGGTGATGAGATGGACATCATGATTGACCTGCATGGCCCACCCTGGATGACCCCGGGCGATGCGGCGCGACTGGCACGTGCCTTGGAGCCTTACCACTTGCTGTTCATCGAAGACCCGATTGCGCCTGATAACCTGGACGGCTACAAGCGCATCCGCGACGCCGCCCAGGTGCCCTTGGCAGCCGGGGAGCGCATGAGCACCATCTACGGTTCGCGCGACCTGATCGAGCGCGAGTTGGTGGATGTGATCCAGCCAGACACCGGGCGTGCCGGCGGCATTACCCAGATGAAGAAAATCGCCGCCATGGCCGAAGCCCATCACATCATGGTGGCGCCACACTCGGGCTCGCTCGGTCCGGTGGCAGAGTACGCCGCGCTGCATCTGTTGGCTGCCATTCCAAACGCCTTGTTTTTGGAGCGGATTGAAGACGACTGGGAAGGCCGGCAGCACACTGTGTTGCCGCACCCGCTGTCGGTGAACGGTTTCTTGAAGGTGCCTGACGCCCCTGGGCTAGGTGTCGATATTGATGAGGCTTTTGTGGCGCGCTACCCCAGCCAGGCCAATATTTCGTCACAGGTGTCGGCCTCCTCCGGCTCCTACGAGCCGGGCACCCACGACGAGAATGTTTACGTGCAGACGCGATTGCAACGCGCCAGATACTTTACCGGCAACTGATATGAAAATCGATCGTCTGCGCGTCTTCATGTCGCGCGACAAGAACCGCCCCCGCGTGGTGGTGGCCATGGACACCGACGACGGCATCACAGGCTGGGGCGAGTGCTACAACCACGGGCCGGACCTTGCGTTATTCCCCTTGCTGGATTACCTGCTGACCTTCTTGAAAGGGCAGGATCCGCGGCGAATCACTTACCTGACGCACTACCTGATGCAGCAGACGCGCTTTCCGCCGGGAGCGCTGGGTCTGGCGGCCATCTCGGCGCTGGACCATTGCATGTGGGACATCTCGGCCAAGGCGCTGGGCGTACCGGTCTATAGCCTGCTGGGTGGCCATGTGCGCGACCGGGTCAAGGTGTATGCGGGTCTGTACACCGCCCCCGATCCAGCCATTGCCCGCGACCAAATGGACGCCTTGTACGACGAATGGGGCTTGCAGGCATTCAAACTCAGCCCCTACCGGATCGACATGCACCGCAATCGCTGGGGTGAAGTGGTGCGCACATCGGCTGAGTATTTTCACCAGTTGCGTGAGACGGTGAGGCCCGAGTACGAGCTGGCATTTGATGCCCACGCCAAGATTTTTGAGCCGGCACAGGCGGTGCAACTGGGCAACGCGTTGGCGCCCTATGACCCTCTGTTCTTTGAAGAGCCGATCAGACCGGAAAACTTTGAGGCTTGGGGTGAGCTCAAGCGTGGTCTGGAGTGCACCCTGGCTACCGGTGAATCCCTTTACAGCCGTTTTGAGTTTTTGCGCCTGCTGCAGGTGCGTGGCTGCGACATCATTCAGCCTGACATCTGTGTGGTGGGTGGCCTGACTGAAATGTTGCAGATCAATGCGCTGGCCCAGGCGCATTTTGTGAGCATCGCGCCCCACAATCCGATGGGGCCACTGGCGACCGCTGTCAATTTGCATTTTTGTGCCAGCCAGACCAACTTTCGCATTCTGGAGTACCGCCTGCCGCATGGCCCAGGCTATGTCTTTGGCACCGATGCGACGGTGACCCCTGAGGTGCGGGAGGAAGGCGCCTGGTACGTTAAAGACCCCTATCTGCCCAAAGATGGCCACCTGGAGCTGCGGCCGGACCGGCCAGGCTGGGGCATGGAGATGGACGAAACACTATTGGGTACCGAGGCCTATATTCATTGGGAACGCAAGGTGCCGACCAAGCCTGACGGCTCCACGGGTTATGCCTGAGTCTCTGCCTGGAGACCTGCTGTTGGTCGCTGGTGCGGCCCGCGCCGTGTTGCGGCCGCAGGCCGGTGGTCGGGTCTGCAGCCTGACCCTGGTGCACCCGGACGGGCATGCGGTGCCTGTTCTGTACCCGTACACCGATCCCGGGGTCGACCCACTGAACTGGGCCAAGGGCGGCATTTACCCGCTGGTGCCCTATTCCAACCGGATCGCCCAGGGCCAATTGCAGACCGCCACAGGTACGGTGGCACTGCCACCTCACCCCAACGCCTATCCCCATACCTTGCATGGCCATGCCCATGGCCTGCCTTGGGCTGTGGTGTCATACGACGAAACGTCCGCTCATCTTCGGCTGGACAGCTCGGCCTGTGCCGCCTGGCCCTGGCATTTGCAGGCTGATATGCGGCTGCGCCTGACAGCCCACGCTCTGCAATTGGATCTGAGCCTCACGCATTTGGGCTCCGGTGACATGCCGACCGGCATCGGGTTCCACCCCTATTTTTTGCACAACGAGAACGCGCGCTTGCGCTACCACGCTGGCCGCCGTTGGCTGGCAGACGCCGACTGTCTGGCCCATGGCTCAGAGCCGCTGCCAGAGCCTGAAGGTTATGACGCGCCCAAGTCGCTGCCGCCTGGCGCTTTGACCGACTACCTGTCGGAATGGGACGGCTCGCTGGACCTGGAGTTGCCCCAGGGCGAGCTGTTGCGTCTGCAGACTGACGCGGTGCTGTCGCACCTGGTAGTGCACCGACCCCCACAGCCGGTGTACCTCTGCCTGGAGCCGGTCAGCCATGTCGCCGATGGCTTCAATTTGGCTGCGCGCGGCGTGGCCGGTACCGGGGCTGTGCTACTGCCCTCAGGGGGCGTGCTGCGAGGGCAGATGACCCTCAGCCTGAGTGATCGCCGTTTTTAACTTGCGAATACTTTTCCACCATGTCTGACCGTATTGTTGACGTCCGTGTCACCCCTATCGCGTTTCGCGATCCGCCGCTGCTGAATGTGGGCGGGGTTCATCAGCCCTGGGCCTTGCGCAGCATCATCGAGGTCGAGACCGCGAGCGGTCGTATTGGCCTGGGCGAAAGCTATGGTGAGGCCGATACGCTCGCCGACCTGAACCGCATTGCGCCTGGATTGATCGGGCTGGACCCCTTTGCCCTTAACGCCCTGACGCAAGTGGTGTACCGCTGTGTGGGCAGCAGCCCCGACACCGGCGCGCCTTTTCCACCCCAAGGCGACAAGGCCCGTGCCAGTGCGCTGGGTGCCTTCGAGGTGGCATTCTGGGACCTGCAGGGCCAGATCGTCGGGCGACCGCTGTACGACCTCTTGGGTGGTGCGGTGCGCTCCCATGTCAGCTACAGCGCCTATTTGTTTTACAAGTACGCGCGGCACCATGCCGACCCCGGGTACCCCACTGACCCTTGGGGCGAGGCTTTGAATCCCGCGCAGTTGGTGGCGCAGGCGCAGCGCATGGTCGACCTCTATGGCTTTGGCTCCATCAAACTCAAGGCCGGCGTGTTTGCGCCAGAGCTGGAGGTGGAAGGTTTACGGGCACTGCGCGCAGCCTTTCCCAAACATCCGCTTCGCATCGACCCTAACGGCGGTTGGTCGGTGGCCACAACTCGGCGGCTGATGCCGGCGTTGTCGGAGCCTGGCCTGCTGGAGTACCTGGAAGACCCGGTGGGCACCCTGGACCAGATGGCCGAGGTGGCCACCTTTGCCACCATGCCGCTGGCCACCAACATGGTGACTATCGCCTTTGGCCATTTGCCGCGCTCGGTGGCTCTGAACGCCGTGCAGGTGGTGCTGTCGGACCACCATTACTGGGGTGGCCTGCGGGCATCGCAGCAGCTGGCGGCCATAGGGCGGGTGTTTGGCCTGGGCATTTCAATGCATTCCAACTCGCATCTGGGCATTAGCCTGGCGGCGATGACGCATTTGGGCGTGACCCTGCCCAACCTGGCCTATGCCTGCGATACCCACTACCCCTGGCAGGAAGACGAAGTCATTGAAGGTGGCAAACTGCAAATTCGGGGTGGTCAATTGGCACCGCCACCGGGCCCCGGCCTGGGCGTCAAGCTCGACCCTGCGGCGCTGGCGCGGCTGCACCAGAATTATCTGGACTGCGGTATTCGGCATCGGGATGACGCCAGCGAGATGCGCAAGCACCAAGCTGATTTCAGCAGCCAGCGCCCCCGTTTTTGAATGGCGTCGTTACACTGAGCGACTCACAGGCCAACTTATGGCGGCAGCTTGCGATTCAGGGGCGCGCGCCAATATGGCAATAACAGGGTGTCATTGATGCAAATTCGCGTGCTTTATGTCAGTCGTGCCGTGGGGCCGATAACCTCCACGGTGACAGCCTCTATTCTTTCAGCCGCCAAGTCCTATAACCCGGGTCACGGGATCACCGGCGTTCTGTGTCAGGGCGATGGGCTGTTTTTGCAGGTGCTGGAGGGTGAGAGAAGCGCCGTTAACCAGCTCTATGCCCGGATTATGGTGGACCGGCGGCACAAGGACGTTGAGCTGCTGATGCTGGAAGAGATTACTGAGCGCCGTTTTGGCAACTGGTCGATGGCGCACGTCGACCTGTCTGAGATGGACCCGATGGTCCAGATGAAGCATCCAGAATTCGACCCCTACTCGGCCACGGGCCGGCATGTGATGCTGCTGTTTGAGGAGTTGCTGGCTTCAGGTGCCCGCATCAATACGCCTACCTTCTGACCTGGCGCGCAGCCATGGCCTAGGGCTGTTCGGCTGCGGTGCTGGCAGCCAAGACCGACTGCAGATAAAAACCACTCGCTTGGGCTGTCAAAGGGCCGGGCTTGCCGTCACCAATAACGCGGCCGTCGATTCTGGTCACTGGTGTCACGCCACCCAGGGTGCCGGTGACAAAGGCCTCTTCGGCAGAGTAGACCTGCGCCACTGTGAAATCGCATTCACGCGCCACACGGCCTTGTGCCCGCCAGACATCAATGACCTTTTGTTGCGTGATCCCTTTGAAGCTGTACAGGCCGGTTGACGTCCAGAGCTCACCACGCCGCACAATAAAAAAGTTGGTGGAATTGCAGCTGGCGACAAAGCCGCGCGAATCCAACATCAGCGCCTCATCCGCGCCGGCATTGATCGCCTGGATCAGTGCCTGGATCAAATTAAGGCGGCTGTGCGAGTTCAGCCTCAGGTCAAACACATCAGGGTTGCTGGTGCGGAAGGTCGAGGTCAGCAGCGCCAGACCTTTTGCGCGAGTCTCTGGCTTGGGCGTCTTGAACTCGGCCACGATCACCACGGTGGCGCCACCAATGACGAAGCGGGGGTCTTGGTTCACCGTTTTCTTGGTGCCGCGCGTCACCATCAGGCGCACATGCGCGCCGTCGGTCATGCCATTGCGTTCCAGCGTGGCGTAAATTGCACGACTCACTTCTTCGCGGCTCATGCCAATGTCTAGCGCAATCGAAGTCGCCCCTTCAAACAGCCGGTCCAGGTGCGCGTCCAGGCTGATCAGGTGGCCTTGCACCAGTCGCAAGCCTTCCCAAATGCCGTCGCCCAGCACAAAGCCGCTGTCAAAGACGGAGACCTTCGCCTCGTTCCTGGGGAAAAACTCGCCGTTGACATAAATTAGCACGGCGTCGTTGCGCGCATCGGTGACGTAGCCTTGCGCGCTCTCTGAGGTGGGTGAAGTCATGGTGGGTTTGTCGTGAATCTTGGATATCGACGGTGCTTAGCGCTGGTGCAACTGGCGCCAGGCCGCAAAGTCGGTTCGGCTTTGCTCGTCGGTTGGGGGGTACAGGCCAAGAATGGAGCGGCCTTCATGCACTTTCTCGGTGACAAAGTCCTCGAAGGCGGTCATCTCAACTGCTTCCAGGGCCACCTCGTCGGCCAGGTGTGCTGGGATCACGATCACGCCTTCGGCATCGCCCACCACCACATCGCCCGGGAAAACCGCCACGTCGCCACACCCGATGGGCACGTTGATGTCCAGGGCCTGGTGCAGAGTCAGGTTGGTCGGTGCACTGGGCCGGTTGTGGTACGCCGGCATGGTGTACTTGGCAATTTCGGGCGAGTCGCGAAAACCGCCGTCAGTGACCACACCGGCCACGCCACGCGCCATCAACCGCGCGACCAAAATGCCACCGGCAGATGCCGCGCGAGGGTCTTTTCGGCTGTCGATCACCAGCACGCCACCGGGTGGGCATTGCTCAACGGCTACTCGCTGCGGGTGCTTGCGGTCGAGGAACACGCTGATTGGGTTGATGTCCTCACGCGCCGGGATGTAGCGCAGGGTGAAGGCTTCACCGACCATGTTGGGCAGTGTGTTGTTGAGTGGGTGCACGTCCTGGATGAACTGGTTGCGCAGGCCGCGTTTGAACAGCGCGGTGCACAGTGTGGCCACGCTGACTTTCATGAGGTTCTGGCGGGTTTCGGTGGTCAAGGGCATGGTGGGTCCTGGTGGTGGGGGATAAGGATGGGGTTGAGCTGAGCCGCTGGTCTCAGTAGATGTCGGGCTCGGCAACCGGGGCACCAAACGCGGTCTCGAGGTAATCAAAATCGCAGCCTTCGTCAGCTTGCAGAATATGTCGGCTGAACATCCAGCCGTAACCTCGCTCAAAGCGTGGCGCTGGGGGCGTCCATGCGGCACGTCGGGCTGCCAGTTCCTCGTCACTCACCTCCAACTGAATGCGCCGAGCTGCCACGTCCACGCTGATCAGGTCACCGGTACGAACCAGGGCCAGGGGGCCACCGACATAGCTCTCCGGGGCCACATGCAGGATGCAGGCACCGTAACTGGTGCCGCTCATGCGGGCGTCGCTGAGCCGCAGCATGTCGCGCACGCCTTGCTTGACCAGCTTCAGAGGAATCGGCAGCATGCCCCACTCTGGCATGCCGGGGCCGCCCTTGGGCCCGGCATTTCGCAGCACCAGAATGTGGTCTGCCGTGACGTCCAGGTTCTCGTCGTCAATCGCCGCCTTCATCTCCGGGTAGCTGTCAAACACCAGCGCCGGACCGGTGTGTTTGAGGTACTGGGGAGCACAGGCGCTGGGCTTGATGACTGCACCACCTGGCGCCAGGTTGCCGCGCAGCACCGCCAATGCGCCTTCGGCGTAAAGCGGTTTGTCGAGTGGGCGAATCACGTCGTCGTTGTAGACCTCGGCACCGGCAATGTTGTCGCCCACGGTACGGCCGGTGACGGTCAGGGCCTCCAGTTGCAGGTGGGGCGTTAGCCGGCTCATCAATGCCGGCAAGCCGCCGGCGTAGTAAAAGTCTTCCATCAGGTAGCTCTGGCCCGACGGCCGGATGTTGGCGATCACCGGCACGCGGCGACTCACGGCATCAAAGTCATCCAGCCCGATCGCACAGTGCGGGCCAGCCCGGCGCGACATCGCGACCAGGTGGATGATGGCATTGGTGGAGCAGCCCATTGCCATGGCGACCGCTATGCCGTTCTCAAAGCTGGCGCGGCTCAGCATGCGAGCCGGCGTAAGGTCTTCCCAGACCATGTCCACAATGCGGCGTCCACAGGCGGCGGCCATGCGGGGGTGGCTGGCGTCCGGAGCGGGGATGCTGGAGGCCCCGGGCAGTGCCAATCCAAGTGCTTCGGTAATGCCCATCATGGTGGCGGCGGTGCCCATCGTCATGCAGGTGCCGTGGCTGCGCGCAATGCCGGCTTCGACTTCCAGCCACTGCGTCTCGGTGATCTTGCCGGCGCGGCGTTCATCCCAATACTTCCAGCCATCGGAGCCTGAGCCGAGCACCTGGCCTTTCCAGTTGCCGCGCAGCATAGGCCCGGCGGGCAGGTAAACGCAGGGCAGACCGGCTGACAGGGCGCCCATCACCAGGCCCGGGGTGGTCTTATCGCAGCCGCCCATCAGCACCGCACCATCCACGGGGTGGCTGCGGATCAGCTCTTCGGTTTCCATGGCCAGCATGTTGCGGTAGAGCATGGTGGTGGGTTTGACGTACTGCTCGGCCAAAGAGATCGCCGGTAGTTCCAATGGAAATCCGCCGGCCTGCAGGACACCGCGTTTCACATCTTCCACTCGCTGCTTGAAGTGGGTGTGGCAGGGGTTGATGTCTGACCAGGTGTTGATGATGGCGATGACAGGCTTGCCGGCCCAGTCTTCCGGGCCGTAACCCATCTGCATGGCGCGGGACCTGTGGCCGAATGACCGCAGGTCGTCCGGCGCAAACCAGCGGGCGCTGCGCAATGATTCTTTGTTCTTCATGGGCTTAACTACCTTCGAGCATGATGCCGTTACAGGGCTCCATTTAACACTGTTCCATTGCGGGCGATCCCGAGTGCTGATGCAAACCGGTTTTTGAGCTGGTCTTGGTGGCATGTGCAGCATTGGGTGGCAGCCCGATTCGGCGTCGGTCACCAACTGGCCATGCAGTTGTATCATTACTCGGCCAACTTTGGTCACCGTTTGGCAACCATCAACCTGGCAGAGCTGGCCTTGAGCACTTAGCCTGGTGGGGTTTTCTGTAGGGCGATGGTCTAAGGATCTAACAGATGAACTTCGACTGGATAGATATTCCTGCCGGCCCTTTCCTGATGGGGACAGCGCCGCCGTGCGACAGACGGCCTGGCCCTGATGAACATCCGCAGCACAGGTTACGGCTCGACGACTATGCGATCAGTCGATTTGCCGTGACCAACGGCCAGTACGGGGTCTTTGTGAAGGCGACGGGGCGCCCGACGCCGGGCCACTGGACGACCTCGGATGCAGAGGGGTTTCGTCGCGATCACCCGGTGACTCATGTGGATTGGCAGGACGCCTTGGCGTTCTGTGCCTGGGCCGGCGTGAGACTGCCGACCGAAGCAGAATGGGAAAAGGCGGCGCGGGGCGCGGATGGCCGTACCTGGCCCTGGGGTGAAGCCCCGCCGTCGCCTGAGCTTTGCAATTGCGACAACACGGTGGGCGATACGGTTGCTGTGGATGCCTGTGCGGCGGGTGCCAGTGCCTTTGGTGTACTGGGCATGGCAGGCAACGTGTGGGAGTGGACAGGCAGTGCCCACCGGCCCTATCCGTATTCCTCGGCCGACGGCCGAGAAAGCCCGTCTGTCGGCGACCGTGTGGTGATCCGGGGCGGGACCTACAACCACCCGATGCGACATGTCAGGTGTGCCGATCGCCATGCGGTCCACGCGGCCGCACGCGACATTTACATTGGCTTCCGGGTGGTGAAGGATGCCCAGAGTCGTCTGACCGGTGTTCTGGATTTTGATTGGTTGCCCATTCCTGCGGGCGAGTTCCTGATGGGTAATGATTGGCCGGGTGAGCTTGCTCAGTCAGTCCACCAGTCGGATCGACACAGCAGTCGCCACGGCAGCAACCGTCCGGCTGATATCGACAACGAATACCCTCAGCAAACCGTACTACTGCCTGACTTCAGGATCACCAGGACGCCCATCACCAACCGTCAGTATCAGGCGTTTGTGGACGCTACGGCTTATCCGGCACCGGGGCATTGGTCACAGGGTCGTGCCCCACTGGCCTTGTTGGATCATCCGGCGGTGTACGTTGACTGGCACGATGCCCAGGCCTTCTGCGCTTGGGCCGACGTGCGACTACCCACCGAGGCGGAGTGGGAAAAAACAGCGCGTGGCAACGACGGCAGACCCTGGCCCTGGGGCGCTCAGTTGCCCGACGGCACCCGTGCCAACTTTGCTCAGGACATGAACCGGGGTGGTTCTATGCCGGTCGTAAGCTACCCTGACGGAGCGAGCTGTTATGGCGTTCTTGATTTGGCCGGCAATGTCTGGGAGTGGGTGAGCAGCGCTTACAGACCTTACCCCTATGCACAGGCTGACGGCCGGGAGGCGTCAGACCTGGCAGAGCAACGTGTGTTACGTGGTGGCTCCTTTTACAGCGATGAACCGCGTTACCTGCGCTGCGCGACCCGTAGCATGAGCTACCCCCATCGTCGTCGAGATCACATCGGGTTTCGGGTGGCCCATTCCTGTTAGTTTTTAGGCAGCGGCCTCCAGCCCGTTTCGGAAATGGTCCTGCATGCATCGCCGCGTTAACGGTGCGTCGCGCGCTGTCAAAGCGGCCATCAGGTCTCGGTGCTCCTGCAGCGACTCGCTGACGCGGCCCGTTTTGAGCAGGGAGTTGTGCCGGTTCAATTTCATCACCTTGCGCAAGTCGGTCACCATCTGGTTGCACCAGCGGTTGTCGGCAATCTCCAGCAGGCGCATGTGAAACCGCTCGTTGAGTTCGAAAAAACGTTCACGGTTGGCCGTCGCTGGGTTGGCGGCAACCTCCAGCTCGGTATGCAGTGCCTGAAGCTCCTGTAGCTGCGAGTCAGTGGCCTGGCTCGCGACAACGCCGGCCGCGTCAGATTCAAGCAGACTCATCAGGTGGTAGACATCGGCCAGGTCCCGGTCCGAGACTTCGGTGACGTAGGCGCCGCGCCGCACCTTCATGGTGACCAGTCCCTCGGCCGCCAGCACTTTGAGCGCTTCGCGCAACGGCGTTCGGCTGATGCCGCAGGCCTCGGCAA
This sequence comes from Rhodoferax sp., assembly GCA_040400795.1. GTDB lineage: Bacteria > Pseudomonadota > Gammaproteobacteria > Burkholderiales > Burkholderiaceae_C > Rhodoferax. The sequence goes on along the minus strand of JBBAPO010000010.1, from coordinate 43,596 downwards.
TTTTCAGCTCATCGATCCAGCTGCCCGGCTCGAGTTCGCGGCTGAAGATGCGCTGGCGCAATAATTCAGCCACCTCCTCATAGAGTGCTCGCGGGGCTAAAGATCGTGCTGGCATAGATGGAATTGTAAGCTGGCATCAATATTTTGCATCAATAATTATAAATAACGTAAACTACGCGGCGTTAACCAAAGGTCAAGATGAGTTCCAAGTCACCTGAATTCCAGATTCCCAGCCTAGAGACCTGGGCCAAGGCTGCGGCTAAATCGGCGCCGGGCGGCAAGATAGAAGCGCTGAACTGGCTCACCCCGGACGGCATCACGGTCAAGCCGCTGTACACCGCGGCAGATATGGCCGATCTGCCCCACACCGACACCTTGCCCGGGTTCGAACCCTATCTGCGCGGACCGCAGGCCAGTATGTACGCTGTGAGACCCTGGACCATCCGCCAGTACGCCGGCTTTTCCACGGCCGAGGAATCCAACGCGTTCTACCGCAAAGCCTTGGCTGGCGGCGGTCAGGGCGTCAGCGTGGCCTTTGACTTGGCCACGCACCGTGGTTATGACAGCGATCACCCGCGTGTGACCGGCGATGTGGGCAAGGCCGGCGTGGCCATTGATTCGGTTGAAGACATGAAGATCCTGTTCGACCAGATCCCGCTCGACAAGGTGAGCGTGTCCATGACCATGAACGGCGCCGTGCTGCCGGTGCTGGCGGGCTACGTGGTGGCGGCGGAAGAGCAGGGCGTGGCGCAGGACCAGCTGTCGGGGACGATCCAGAACGACATCCTCAAAGAATTCATGGTGCGCAACACCTACATCTACCCGCCGGCACCCTCTATGCGCATCATTGGCGACATCATTGGCTACACCGCGCGCAACATGCCGAAGTTCAACTCGATCTCGATCTCGGGTTACCACATGCAGGAGGCTGGCGCCAACCAGGCGCTGGAGCTGGCCTTCACGCTGGCTGACGGCAAGGAGTACGTCAAGACGGCGATAGCCACAGGCCTGGATGTGGATGAATTTGCCGGCCGGCTGTCGTTTTTCTGGGCGATCGGCATGAACTTCTACCTGGAAGTGGCCAAGATGCGGGCGGCGCGCCTGCTGTGGTGCCGCATCATGAAAGGCTTTGACGCCAAGTCGCCCAAGAGCCTGATGCTGCGCACCCATTGCCAGACCAGCGGCTGGAGCTTGACCGAGCAGGACCCGTACAACAACGTGGTGCGCACCACCATCGAGGCCATGGCTGCGGTCTTTGGCGGCACCCAGAGCCTGCACACCAACAGTTTTGATGAGGCGATTGCCCTGCCGACCGAGTTTTCTTCCCGGATCGCGCGCAACACGCAGCTCATCATTCAGGAAGAAACCCACATCACCAACGTGATCGACCCCTGGGCTGGCAGCTACATGATGGAAAAGCTGACCCAGGACATGGCCGATGCCGCCTGGGCGATCATTGAAGAGGTGGAGGCCATGGGTGGCATGACCCGCGCCGTGGACAGTGGTTGGGCCAAACTGAAAATTGAGGCCGCCGCCGCCGAAAAGCAGGCCCGCATCGATTCGGGTCGGGATGTGATTGTGGGCGTGAACAAGTACAAGCTCAAAACCGAAGATGCGATTGAGGCGCGCGACATCGACAATGTGGCGGTGCGAGAAGGCCAAATTGCCCGCCTCAATAATATTAAGCAAAATCGGGACTCAGCCCTTGTCGCAGCTGCATTGTTTGCTATCACTTCTGCAGCAAATGACGGCGCTGGCAACCTGCTGGACCTGTCGATTAAGGCCATCCGCCTGCGTGCAACCGTAGGCGAAGTCAGCGATGCGCTGGAGCATGCCTTTGGCCGCCACCGTGCGGACACGAACAAGGTCTCAGGCGTCTATGCCGCCGCCTACGACAGCGACAGTACGCATGGCGACACCATGGCGTTCTGGAACGCGCTCAAGTCGGACATTGCCGCCTTTGCCGAACAGCAGGGCCGCCGGCCCCGCGTGATGATCTCCAAACTGGGGCAGGACGGCCACGACCGCGGCGCCAAGGTGGTGGCCACCGCCTTCGCCGATCTGGGTTTTGACGTGGACATGGGCCCGCTCTTTCAGACCCCTGAGGAATGCGCCCGCCAGGCGATTGAAAACGACGTGCACGCTGTGGGCGTTTCTACGCTGGCGGCCGGGCACAAAACCCTGGTGCCTGCCATCATTGCCGAGCTGAAGAAACAGGGCGCTGACGACATCATCGTGTTTGTGGGCGGCGTCGTGCCGCGCCAGGACTACGACTTTTTGTACGCGGCAGGGGTCAAGGGCATTTACGGTCCGGGCACACCGATTCCGGTCAGCGCTCAGGATGTGCTGGCGCAGATCCGCAAGGCGATTACAGCCTGATTTGACGTCGTTATACTGTAATACCGTATTCACTGGGTCTGATTTATGGCTGTCTCTGTTCGCATGGACCCCTTGCTTGAAAAGCAGCTTGCGCAAGCGGCTCTTCGCCAGGGCGTGACCAAATCCCAATTCATCATCAACGCGGTAGAACGCGCACTGGGCCGGAAAAACCCTTACGAGCTGATGATGGCGCTCAAGACTGAGGAAGAGCAGAAAGCCTATGGCCCGGATGCCGAACCGGCAGACCGCGCGACGGCTCAGGCTTTTGAGGGCTACGAACAGCCCTATGACACTGTCCGCTCGCGGGAACAGTTGCTGGACAAACTTAAGGCCAAGCACGGTGTCAGCGGCGATCGTTGATGCCAGTGCCATGGTGGCACTGTTCGGGCGTGATCAGCCGGGACAGCCGCATTACCAGCAGCTGTTCGGTATTGCAGCTGCGCAACAATGGTCATTGACCTCGACCTGGCCCTGCATCACCGAGGCCAGTCACCTGCTGGGTGTGCCGCAGCGTTATGCCTTTTTGCGTTGGGTAGCGGCAGACGCACTGACGATTTTCCCCTTCGGCCAAGACATGCTCGATGGCATGGTGGAGACGATGCGCCGCTACACCGAGTCACCCCGAACTGAAATGGATTTGGCCGATGCCTCGCTGCTGTGGTTGGCGGCAGACACGGGTGTGAACCGCATCATGACCCTCGACGTACACGATTTTTCCCGTTATCGCCTGCCCGATGGCCGGGCGTTTGACATCCTCTGAATCGCGGTCAATGATGGCGCAGACCCTGCTCGACGATATGCTTGGTGGTGATTCAGCCCAGAAGCGCCGCGCCATCGCCAAGGCCATCACCCTGCTGGAGTCGACCCGCGCCGACCACCGTTCGCAGGCCGACGCCTTGCTGACGGCACTGTTGCCTTACACCGGTCGCTCGTTTCGGCTGGGCCTGAGTGGCGTACCGGGCGTGGGCAAGTCCACTTTCATTGAAGTGCTGGGCCTGCACCTGATCGCACTCGGCCACCGGGTGGCGGTGCTCACCATTGACCCGTCCAGCTCGGTGTCGGGCGGCTCGATATTGGGTGACAAGACCCGTATGGAGCGCTTGTCGGTTCACGGCCAGGCCTATATCAGGCCCAGCCCCAGCAGCGGCACGCTGGGCGGCGTGGCTGAAAAAACCCGAGAGGCCATGCTGGTGTGCGAGGCAGCGGGCTACGACATCGTGATTGTGGAGACCGTGGGTGTGGGCCAGAGCGAAACCGCGGTGCAGGGCATGACTGACATGTTTGTGCTGATGCAGTTGCCCAATGCAGGCGACGACCTGCAGGCCATCAAAAAGGGCGTGATGGAGTTGGCCGATCTGGTGGTGATCAACAAGGCCGATCTGGATGCGGCAGCCGCCACCCGGGCCCAGGCGCAAATCACCTCCAGCCTGCGCCTGCTCGGGATGCACGGTAAGGCGCATGACCCCCATAGCGCCGAGCACTGGCAGCCGCAGGTCATCCAGCTCAGTGCGTTGCAGGGGCAGGGGTTGGAAGGCTTCTGGGCTGCCGTGACCCGTTTTCGGGCGCTACAGACCGACAGCGGCGAACTGGCGCAGCGGCGCCAGCGCCAGGCGCTGGCCTGGATGTGGGAGCGCATCGACGCCGGGCTGAAACAGGCATTTCAGGCTAACCCGACGGTACAGGCCCAGTTGCCACAACTCATTGCCGAGGTTCAGTCGGGTCGACTTGCCGCCTCTACTGCAGCAAAAAAATTGCTCCTAGCCCTTGTCCCGGCTCAATAGTTTGCTATTTTTTTAATAGCTATTCATCCCAATTCATCCCGAGTCATCCCTAGATGAACCTAACGATAGGAACCACCCATCATGCAAGACATTCTTGAACAACTCGAAGCCAAGCGTGAGCTTGCCCGCCTGGGCGGCGGGCAGAAGCGCATCGATGCGCAACACAAAAAAGGCAAGCTGACCGCCCGCGAGCGGCTGGAACTGCTGCTGGATGAAGGCAGCTTTGAAGAGTGGGACATGTTTGTCGAACACCGTTGTGTCGATTTCGGCATGCAGGACAACAAAATTCCGGGCGATGGCGTGGTGACCGGCTACGGCATGATCAATGGCAGGCTGGTGTTTGTCTTCAGCCAGGACTTCACCGTGTTCGGCGGCGCTCTTTCCGAGGCGCACGCCGAGAAAATCTGCAAGGTGATGGACCAGGCGATGAAGGTCGGTGCTCCGGTGATCGGCCTGAATGACTCGGGTGGCGCCCGCATTCAGGAGGGCGTGGCCAGCCTGGGTGGTTATGCCGATGTGTTCCAGCGCAATGTGATGGCCAGTGGCGTAGTGCCGCAGATCAGCATGATCATGGGGCCCTCAGCCGGCGGCGCGGTGTACTCGCCTGCCATGACCGACTTCATTTTCATGGTCAAGGACAGTTCGTACATGTTTGTCACCGGCCCGGAAGTGGTCAAAACCGTGACGCATGAAGAAGTAACAGCCGAGGAGCTGGGCGGCGCCATCACCCACACCACCAAGAGCGGTGTGGCCGACCTGGCCTTTGAGAACGACGTTGAAGCCCTGCTGATGCTGCGCCGCCTCTACAACTACCTGCCGCTGTCCAACCGTGAAAAGGCGCCGGTACGGCGCAGCGGCGACCCGGCTGACCGCATGGACCTGAGCCTGGACACGCTGGTGCCTGACAACCCGAACAAGCCCTACGACATGAAGGAACTGATCGTCAAGACGGTGGACGACGGCGACTTCTTCGAGCTGCAGCCCGAGTACGCCAAAAATATCCTGATCGGCTTTGCCCGCATGGAGGGCCAGACCGTGGGCATCGTGGCCAACCAGCCGCTGGTGCTGGCCGGCTGTCTGGACATCAAAAGCAGCGTCAAGGCCGCGCGCTTTGTGCGTTTTTGCGATGCCTTCAACATCCCAGTGGTGACCTTTGTCGACGTGCCCGGCTTCATGCCCGGCACCAGCCAGGAGTACGGCGGCATCATCAAGCACGGCGCCAAGCTGCTCTATGCGTACGCTGAGTGCACCGTGCCCAAGATCACCGTCATCACCCGCAAGGCCTACGGTGGCGCCTACGATGTGATGTCCTCCAAGCACCTGCGAGGTGATGTCAACTTTGCCTGGCCCAACGCCGAGATTGCGGTGATGGGTGCCAAGGGTGCGGTGGAGATCATCTTCCGCGAGGACAAAGGCAACCCGGACAAGCTGGCCGCCAGAGAGGCCGAGTACAAGGCCCGCTTTGCCAACCCCTTCGTGGCCGGCGCGCGCGGCTTCATTGACGATGTGATCCTGCCGCATGAGACCCGCAAACGCATTTGCCGTTCGCTTGTGATGTTGCGTGACAAGAAGCTGGAAAACCCGTGGCGTAAGCATGGGAACATTCCGCTTTGAATGCCATGGGTATGCCGATGGAATGGCGCTCCGCAGGCTTGGGCCGCCCGGACGTTTTGCTCCGTGTCCCCCGGCCTTCGGCCTCCTCCTTGACCTGCGCAAAACGCCCAGGCAGCCCAATCCTGATGGTTGGGTCTGCCACCGTCCAAGACAAAACTCCTTTCGCAGCTTGGGGCACGGTGTATCCGTCGCAGCGAAATAAAGGGGGAGCCCGCGCAGCGGGCGGAGGACATTCGCGGAGACGGGTACGCCGTGGCCCAAGCGGGCTCAGACAAGCTCTAGCGATCACAAATCCAAGCCGTATTGAAAAAGAAGGAATTGTTTGATGTTCACCAAAATCCTGATCGCCAACCGGGGCGAAATCGCCTGCCGCGTCATCAAGACGGCCCGCAAGATGGGCATCCGCACGGTGGCCGTGTATTCCGACGCTGACCGCGACGCCCGCCATGTGATGCTGGCTGACGAGGCCGTGCACATTGGCCCGGCGCCTAGCCGCGAGAGTTACCTGCAGGCCGACAAAATCATCGCCGCCTGCCAGCAGACCGGCGCCGAGGCCGTGCACCCGGGTTACGGCTTCCTGAGTGAAAACGCCGAGTTTTCGCGCAGGGTGGAGGAGGCGGGCATCGTCTTTATCGGCCCCAAGCACCATTCCATTGCCGCCATGGGCGACAAGATCGAGTCCAAAAAGCTGGCTGGCGCGGCCGGTGTCAACTGCATTCCGGGGGTGAACGACGCCATCGAGTCGGCCGAGCGCGCGGTCGAGATTGCGCGCGGCATTGGGTACCCGGTGATGATCAAGGCCAGTGCCGGCGGGGGTGGCAAGGGCCTGCGCGTGGCCGGGAACGACAAGGAAGCGCTGGAAGGCTTCACCAGCTGCCGCAACGAGGCCCGCAACAGCTTCGGCGACGACCGGGTGTTCATTGAAAAATTTGTCGAAGAACCGCGTCACATCGAGATCCAACTCATTGGCGACAGTCAGGGCAATGTGCTGTACCTGAACGAGCGTGAATGCTCGATCCAGCGCCGCCATCAGAAGGTGATCGAGGAGGCGCCCAGCCCCTTTATCAGCGATGCCACCCGCAAGGCCATGGGCGAGCAGGCGGTGGCGCTGGCCAGGGCGGTCAATTACCAGAGCGCCGGCACGGTCGAATTTGTGGTCGGCAAGGACCAAAGCTTTTACTTTCTGGAGATGAACACCCGGCTGCAGGTGGAGCATCCGGTGACCGAGTGCATTACCGGGCTGGACCTGGTGGAGCTGATGATTCGGGTGGCCGCAGGCGAAGCGCTGCCCTTGACGCAGGACCAGGTCAAACGCGAGGGTTGGGCCATCGAATGCCGCATCAACGCCGAAGACCCGTTCCGCAACTTTTTGCCATCCACCGGACGCTTGGTGCGCTTTCAGCCACCCAGCGAGACCATGTTTGCCGCCGACACCAGCCAGTGGCAGGGGGTGCGGGTGGACACCGGCGTGCAGGACGGCGGCGAGATTCCCATGCACTACGACTCGATGATTGCCAAACTGATCGTGCACGGGCGCGACCGGCTCGACGCCATTGCCAAGATGCGCGAGGCACTCAATGGCTTCGTGATCCGCGGCGTCTCCTGCAACATTCCGTTCCAGGCCGCGCTACTGGCTCACCCGCGTTTTGTGGCGGGTGACTTCAACACCGGCTTCATCGCCGAAAACTACGGCCAGGGTTTCCGCGCCGAGGACGTGCCGCACGACGACCCTGACCTCTTGCTGGCGCTGGCCGCCTTTGTGCATCGCAAGTACCGCAACCGTGCGGCCCAGATCAGCGGCCAGATGGCCGGCCACGAACTCAGCGTGGGCGAGGACTTTGTCGTTGTGACCCTGGGCCAACTCGGCGCTCGCACCGAGACCTCGGTCAGGGTCACCGACTTTGATGGCAAAACCGGCTCCAGCTCAATCACCGTGGGCACTCGCAGCTACAAGATATGTAGCAATTACCGCTATGGCGAGGTCAGGCTTAACGGCACCTGCAACGGTGTCCCGCTCACCGTCCAAGTGGAGCGCGGCGGTCTGGCGTCCAAAAATCCACTGGCGCTGCGGGTGTCGCACAACGGCACCCAGATCGACGCCCTGGTGCTGTCGCCGAGGGCCGCGCAGCTGTTCGCTTTGATGCCGTACAAGGCGCCACCCGACATGAGCCGCTTTGTGCTGTCACCAATGCCTGGCCTGCTGGTCGAGGTGGCGGTTCAACCCGGGCAAAAAGTGCAGGCTGGCGAGCGGGTGGCGGTGATTGAGGCGATGAAGATGGAAAATGTGCTCTTCGCCGCCGCAGACGGCGTGGTGAGCAAGGTGCTGGCGGCCAAGGGCGAAAGCCTCGCGGTGGACCAGCCCATTGTTGAGTTTTCTTGAGCCTGAGAGACGCCATGACTAGACCCTTTCAAGTGCTGGGCATTCAGCAGATCGCCATCGGCGGGCCCGACAAAAACCGCTTGCGGACCCTGTGGGTGGACATGCTGGGCCTCGAGGTCACCGGCAACTTCCGCAGCGAGCGTGAAAATGTGGACGAAGACATCTGCGCCATGGGTCAGGGCGTGCACCGGGTTGAGGTGGACTTGATGCAACCGCTGGACCCGGACAAAAAGCCGGCGGTACACACCACACCGCTCAACCATGTCGGCCTGTGGATTGATGACCTGCCGGCCGCAGTGGCCTGGTTGACCACCCAAGGCGTGCGTTTTGCACCGGGCGGCATCCGCCAGGGCGCGGCGGGTTACGACATCTGCTTTTTGCACCCCAAATCCAATGACCAGTTCCCGATTGCCGGTGAGGGTGTCCTGATCGAGCTCGTCCAGGCGCCGCCTGAGGTGGTGGCTGCGCTGCGCTCAGCCTGAACCCGAAGCCGGCTGTGCGCCGCGACGCTGGCGCGCTCGCTCCAGAACCGCTTCGATCACGGCACGCTTTTGATCCAGCACCGCTGGGTCGGTGTGTTGTGAGTGCGCCGGCAGATCGGCCAAGGTTGCGCTGGCTTTTTCTTCAAGCCTTTTATCGTTCTCAGCCTTGTCGCGGCTTGTTCTATAGCTATGAAATTGATAGCGATTTCGCGCCAGATCAGCCTGTGGCTGCGACCAGGCTGCCCAGCCGCTGGCGCCTGGGGTGGCGTTCTCCAGACTAATGCAGTCGACCGGGCACACCGGCAGGCACAAGGCGCAGCCGGTGCAATAAGGCTCGATCACGGTGTGCATGCGCTTTTGGCTACCCAGAATGGCATCGGTCGGACATACCTTGATGCACAGGGTGCAGCCGATGCACCAGTTTTCGTCGATCACCGCGAGGTAGCGGGGTCCTTCAAGGCCGTGGGCTTCAGTTAACGCCACCGGCGGGAGGCCAGTCGCTTGAGCCAGCCGTTCTACCCCTTGAGAACCGCCGGGGGGGCACTGGTTAATGCCGGCCGTGCCATCCGACACGGCCTGGGCATAGCCTGCGCAATCGGCATAGCCGCAGCGCGTGCATTGCGTTTGGGGCAACAGCGCCAGGATGGTGGCAACTGCAGCAGCCATCAGGCCTTGCGGATGGCCTTTTTTGCGACCGTTTTTGTGGTCACAGCGGGTGTAGTCATGACCACGGGCGTTGTGGTGATGACAGGCGTTGTGGTGGCCGCAGGTTTCGCCGGTGATGCGACCAGCGCATTGGCCAAGATGAAGGACTTCACCTCGGGGTAAACGATGTCACGCCAGCGACGGCCGCTGAAAATGCCATAGTGGCCCGCGCCCTTGGCTTCCAGGTGTTTTTGACGGGCTTTGGGCACCCCGCTGCAAATGCTGTGCACAGCCTCGGTTTGGCCTGAGCCAGAAATGTCGTCAAGCTCGCCCTCCACCGAGAACAGGGCGGTGGTGGTGATGTCTTGCGGCCGAACCCGCTCCATGTCGCCATTCACACTCCGAACGTCCCATGTGCCATTGACCAAACAGTATTCCTGGAATACCACGCGGATGGTTTCCAAGTAATAGGAAGCGTCCATGTCCAGCACCGCGTTGTACTCGTCGTAAAACTTGCGGTGTGCCTCGGTGCTGGCGTCGTCACCCTTGATCAGGTCCTTGAAATAGTCGTAATGGCTTTTGGCGTGGTTGCTGGGGTTCATGGCCACAAAACCTGAGTGCTGCAAAAAGCCAGGATAAACACGTCGGCCAGCCCCAGCGAAGTTGGTCGGTACGCGGTAGATCACATTATTCTCAAACCACTCGTAGCTCTTGTTCATGGCCAGGTTGTTGACGGCGGTCGGCGATTTGCGCGCATCAATCGGGCCGCCCATCATGGTCATGGTCAACGGTGTCAACTCACTGCGAGTGGCCATCAGTGACACTGCTGCGAGCACAGGCACGGTGGGCTGGCACACACTCATCACATGGCAGTTGCCATAAATGCCTTGCAGGTGGCGAATGAACTCCTGCACATAATTGACATAGTCGTCCAAATGGAATTCACCCTCGGCCAGGGGCACAAGGCGGGCATTTTTCCAGTCGGTGATGTAGACCTTGTGGTCCCTGAGCATGGTCTTTACAGTGTCACGCAGCAGAGTGGCGTAGTGGCCTGACAAAGGCGCCACGATCAGCACTGCGGGCTGGCCCTTGAGCTTGGCCAGGGTGGCTGTGTCGTCGCTGAAGCGTTTGAACCGGCGCAACTCGCAAAACGGTTTGTTGATCTCAATGCGCTCATGAATGGCCACGGCCACCCCGTCGACGTCGACTGTGCGCAGGCCAAATTCCGGCTTTTCGTAGTCTTTGCCCAAACGGTACATCAGGTCATAGCCTGCCGAAATACGCTGTGCAAAAGGGTTCTGCCCAAACAGGCTCAATGGATTGCTGTAAACCTTGGCTGCCGATGCCGCCAGGTCAGCAAATGGCTCCATCAATGAGCGTTGCGTTTCGTAGATTTGATACAGCACAGTGGGTTTACCTTCAAAAAATGTTGCAGTGCAATATAACAGTTATCCAGGCTTTTGATTTAAGTTGGCCACTCCAATGTGGTTCACGCCGGTATCTGCTTGACAAGCTACAGGCTATTTCGGCAGAGGGCCAGCGCCTTTGAGCACGCCTCGCACCAAATTACGGCTGTGGGCTCCGAAATTACCCAGCAGCTCGGCCACCATGGCATCGAGTTTGGCGCGCTGGGCACTGGTACTGCTGCCTTGGCGGCCTAGCTCGGCGGCCAGGTCAATGCCCGCTGCTTTAACACCAAAGTCGAATTTGGGGTCAGACACGTAGCCAGCTGGCATGGCTGACACCAGAACGTCAGTGAGCTGAGACCCCATGGCGTGCGACTGCCGGCTGACCACATCCCGCGTGTACACATCGTTCCAGGCCGGGTAGCTGGCGTCCCGGTCGGTTTGCCGCAAAGCCTGGTCGACGGCCGTCGGCTGGCGGGCCAGGGCCGCGTTGTACAGCAACTGGTTCTGGTATTTTTCCAGCGCCAGATGCCGGTTGGACAGCAACACAATCATCTCGTCTTTGAGTCGCGGCATGCCAGCCATGGCCAAGAGGTTGATACCAATGAGCTTGGCTGTGCCATTGCCTGGCGACAGGCTGGCGTGGTAGGGCTGGGTCAGGTCCTGCAGGTAATGCAGTGCCATTCCTGTAAAACGCCAACCCCAATATGGGTGACCGCTGCGAAAGGCCAGCGTGGCCAGCCCCGTGTACTGTTGTACCCGCCATAAAGGGAAGGTTTTCTTGATGAAGGCTGCGGCCAGGTAAATCGCTTTGTCCTCATGGAAGAAGCCCATGTGAAAGGGCGCTTGGGTTGAGAAATAAAGTGCCGGGTTGCCAAACGGCAGGGCGCCAAATCCGTAAACTTTGCCCCAGTCGGACGGGCTGTCCTGCCACAGGTTGATGTCGAGCCCATAGTCCGGCTCGTCAGTTGCGGACGCCAGCACGTTCAGCGGCGGCACCGTGGCACCTGCGGCCAGCCCAACAAAACGGTAGGTCGAGTTGGCTTGTTCTGGCAGCGTATTCACTACAGCATGAGGCAACAGCGTGTTCGCCTCGGGCGGTGGGCCCCAGGGATCTGGCTGCAAATAAAGCGCAAACTTGCTGTTGGGCGCCACCCGCAGTGCGGTCAGAAAAGCCAGTCGACGCGCTTGGTCATTACGCGCCGGGTTGGCCTTGAACGCCAGCGCGGCAGGGCGAGCGGGGTAAACATCAAGCTGAGTACTGGCCCAAACCTCCTGGCTGGCCAGCAGACTCTCAATGGCTTGCTCCTGATCTTTTAAAAAAGCCTCCAGTGGTTCCACCCGAACCGGAGCCGCCTGCCTGAGCTCGGTCATACCTTCAAACGACCGGTAAGACGCAAAGGTATGGTTGCTCCACGCGCCGGCCTCGCTGGCCATTAGGGTGAGCATGGCTATGAGGGGCAGGGTCAAGCGGCGCATGGGCTAATTCTCCAGTTTCAGGGGCTACTCCAGGTCGGGACATGACCCTAGAATCAAACGCTCATCATAGCCACTGCCCATGTACTTCCTGCGATCCGCCCTGTTACTTTTGCTTCTTCTGCTGGGCCTTACGCCAGTCAGTTGGGCATGTGTCATCTGTGCGCCCGCAGACGCGGCAGGTACCCTGCGGCAACGTTTGCGCGCTGCTGATGTGGTGGTGCTGGCGGCCCCGGCGGCCGGCACCACATTCGTGGCTCAGCAGCTGATCAAGGGCGGATGGCCCCAGGGCCCGATCCAACTAGCGCAGGGCGCTCTGGAGTCTTTCACGGTGCCTCCGTTGGTATTGCTCTACCGCAACGGCACAGCTGGCTGGCAAAGCGCCGGTCAGTTGGCATCCCACCATGCGGATTGGGCGCGTCGTCTTGTGAATTTTGCCGATGCGACTAATTTGACCTCCGGTCAATGGGCGGTTCGTATCGGGGCGTTTCTGCCGGAACTCGAAAGCCTTGAACCGTTGGTGGCCCAGGCTGCCTACGAAGAAATAGCCAGCGCTCCCTATGCCTCGTTGCGGGCTACAGCCCCAAAGCTCAACACAGCGCAATTGGTCCGCTGGCTCGACACGCCCGCGCTAACGGCCCGGCGCCCACTGTATGCCTTGCTACTTGAATTTGCCGGCAACCAGGTCAGTGCTGACTGGTTGCAGCAGCGCATGGCGGGGGTGCGCGGCGCAGGCGATGGACCCACCCTGTCTGCCATGCTCGCCGCTTGGCTGGAACTGCGAGGCCCAGAGGGGGTGGACTGGGTGGAGCGGCAGTACCTCAGCGGTCCATCAGCCCACGAGGTGGGTGTTTCGGCCGCGTTATTGGCCCTCAGCGTGCATGGCGCCGACGGTCAGCGCGTAGGGCGATCACGTGTGGTGCAGGCTTATCGCTACTTTGTCGCCCAGACAACCCCCTGGCCCGGGTTGGTGGCGTCTGACTTGGGTAATTGGGAGCGATGGGAGTTTGGCCCGCTCTTTGCAGACTGGCTGGCTTCAGGCAAGCCCCAGACCTTTGCCTCCCGCTATGCCATGGTCTTTTTCCTGATGCGCAGCCCCCGCCCTGAGGCGCGCACTGCGCTGGAATCATTGCGCGCCGCCGGAATGATCTAGGGGGCCAGCTGGTTTAGGCGCCAGCCAGGCTGATCACATCACTTTGGCAATTGCAGCGCAGACGTAGTCAATATTCTTGCTGTTGAGCGCAGCCACGCACATGCGACCGGTGTCCGTGCCATACACCCCAAACTCAGTGCGCAGACGAACCATTTGGTCACGGCTCAGCCCCGAATAACTGAACATGCCGATCTGGCTGGTGACAAAAGACATGTCCTGTTGCACGCCCGCTGCCTTCAGGCCGTCAACCAGTTTCTGCCGCATCGCCTTGATGCGGGTGCGCATGCCACCCAGCTCAGATTCCCACAGCGCCCGCCATTCAGGTTTGGACAACACCGCCGCCACCACCGCACCGCCATGGCTGGGTGGGCTGCTGTAGTTGGTACGGATCACGATTTTCAGCTGTGACAGCACGCGCGAGGCTTCGTCTTTGCTGTCGCACAGCACGCTCAAAGCGCCGACGCGTTCGCCGTAAAGGCTAAAACTCTTGCTGAAGGAAGTAGACACAAAAAAGCTCATGCCTGCAGCAACAAATTTCTGAACCACCGCACCATCCTCGGCCAGGCCATAACCAAAACCTTGGTAGGCCATGTCCAGGAATGGCACCAGTGCGCGCGACTCACAAACGCTGACCACTTTGTCCCACTGGGCTGGTGTGATGTCATAGCCGGTCGGGTTATGGCAGCAGGCATGCAGGACCACTATGCTCCCTGCGGCTGCGCCGGATAGGTCAGCCAGCATGCCGTCGAAGTCAACGCCCCGTTTGGCGGCGTCGTAGTAGCGGTAGTTTTTGACCACAAATCCGGCGCTGCTGAAGAGGGCGCGGTGGTTTTCCCAACTCGGGTCAGAGATCATCACATCGGCGTTAGGACTAAGCTTTTTCAGGAAGTCGGCCCCGATTTTCAGGCCACCCGTGCCGCCAATGGCTTGCACCGTGGCGACTCGACCCGATTGGACGGGCTCGCTCTTGGCGCCAAATACCAATGCCTTGACGCCTGAATCATAGGCAGCAATGCCATCAATGGGCAGGTAACCGCGCGCTGTTGGGGCAGCCATCATGGCCTGCTCGGCGGCCTGCACGCAGGCCAACAGTGGCAGCCTCCCCTGGTCGTCGTAGTAGACGCCCACGCCCAGGTTAACTTTGGCCGGGTTTGGGTCAGCAGCAAACTGCTCGTTGAGACCCAGAATCGGGTCGCGAGGCGCCATTTCGACAGCAGAAAAGAAAGACATGCAGAGTCCTGTGCACTTGGGTTGGGGAAAAGGCTTCAGCCAGCCGGCTGTTTAAGAACCGAGTTTACGCAGCCCGGCCACACCGACTGAAGGCGATCATAAGCGTCACCAGCCACCTCAGTGGTGCCGGCTTAGCGTTTGATGAAGCGTTGGAGCAGGGCGGTCGTTTCGGCTGGCAGGTTCGCGAACATAAGGCCGACCTTGAAGCCATCGTCTGAACGGGTGTACACGCTGTGCGTCACGACCGCAGCTGCCGTGATGGTGACATTGCGGTCCACGTCGATAGGCACCACGAAGCGGATCGTGCATTGCGTGCGGGCTGGCGGGTTGACCGGTGCGATGATGCCCAGACCGCTGATGCTGATGTCCATGGTGCGGGTTTCCATGGCCGGATGCTTGCCAAACTGTAACTGCGACATGCCGCGCAGCACGCGCCGCTCGTGTTGTCGCCGTTCATTTGGTTCAATTTCTTCAATTTGCATGGATCAGCCTGGTTCTAACAAAAGCCTGCAAGCCAGATCATCTTGGCCTTGCGCGTCTGGCACACGTGAGAAAATCTGGTCTAGGCACACTATAGCCTGCACCACACGGACTGGCTGAGCGCTTTTTTTCATTTTCACCTAAACCATTTTCGCGTCCTGATGTCAATCCCCCTATCCCGTGCCCCTGATGTCCTGCCAGCGGAGGTCGCCTCGGCGCCATTGCCTGGAATTTTCGTGCGATATCCGGGTTCCCCGTTTGAGCTGTATCAACCCTATCCTCCGGCGGGCGACCAGCCGACAGCTATCGACCAGCTGGTTACTGGCGTGCTGGACGGCGAAGTGTTCCAGACCTTGCTGGGCGTCACCGGCTCTGGCAAGACCTTCACTATGGCCAATGTGATTGCCCGTCTGGGACGACCGGCCATCGTGTTTGCGCCCAATAAAACCTTGGCAGCACAGCTGTACAGCGAGTTTCGCGAGTTTTTCCCAAAAAATGCAGTCGAATACTTTGTGAGTTATTACGACTATTACCAGCCCGAGGCCTATGTGCCGCAGCGCGACCTGTTCATTGAGAAAGACTCGGCCATCAACGAGCACATCGAGCAAATGCGCTTGAGTTGTACCAAAAGCGTGCTGGAGCGGCGCGATGTGGTGATCGTCGCCACGGTGTCGGCCATTTACGGTATCGGTCAGCCCGAGGCCTACCACCAGATGGTGATGACCCTGCGCAGCGGCGACAAGTTCGGGCAACGCGACCTGATCGCCCAGCTGGTTCGCATGCAGTACCAACGCAATGACGTGGAGTTTGCCCGAGGTAAGTTCCGGGTGCGCGGCGACACCATTGACGTTTTCCCGGCCGAACACAGCGAAATGGCGATCCGGATCGAGCTGTTCGACGACGAGATTGAATCGCTGCAGCTGTTTGATCCACTCACCGGACGCATTCGCCAGAAGATTCCGCGCTTCACGGTTTACCCCAGCAGCCACTATGTAACCCCGCGTGAGCAGGTGCTGGCGGCGGTGGAAACCATCAAAACCGAGCTGTCCGACAGACTCAAAGAACTTGTGGGTATGGGCAAACTGGTGGAAGCGCAGCGGCTTGAGCAGCGCACCCGCTTTGACCTGGAAATGCTGTCCGAAGTGGGGCACTGCAAGGGTATCGAGAACTACAGTCGCCACCTCAGCGCAGCCCCGCCGGGTGCCCCGCCGGCGACTCTGACCGACTACCTGCCCAAGGACGCCCTGATGTTTCTCGACGAGAGTCACGTTTTGATCGGCCAGTTTGGCGGCATGTACAACGGCGACCGGGCCCGCAAGACGACGCTTGTGGAGTATGGTTTCCGGTTGCCGAGCGCCTTGGACAACCGACCGCTCAAATTTGAAGAGTTCGAGGCCCGCATGCGCCAAGCCATTTTTGTCTCTGCCACCCCCGCGCAGTGGGAGAAAGACCACGCAGGTCAGGTGGTCGAGCAGTTGGTACGGCCCACTGGTTTGGTCGACCCCGAGGTGGAGGTGCGCCCGGCGACCCGCCAGGTGGATGATGTGCTGCAGGAGATACGGATCCGGGTCGACAAGCACGAGCGTGTGCTGATCACCACGCTGACCAAGCGCATGGCCGAGCAACTGACCGACTACCTGTCTGACAACGGCGTCAAGGTGCGCTACCTGCACAGCGATGTTGACACGGTTGAGCGCGTGGAAATTTTGCGCGACCTGCGCTTGGGCACCTTCGACGTGTTGGTCGGCATCAACCTGCTGCGGGAAGGCCTTGATATTCCCGAGGTCAGCCTGGTGGCCATACTGGACGCTGACAAGGAGGGCTTCTTGCGATCGGAGCGCTCACTGATCCAGACCATTGGCCGGGCCGCGCGCAACCTGAACGGGCGCGCCATTCTGTATGCCGACCGAATCACTGAGTCCATGAAAAAAGCCATGGGTGAGACCGAACGCCGCCGCGCACGTCAGGTCACCCACAACGAAGCCCACGGCATCACGCCGCGCAGCATCGTCAAGCAGGTGCGTGACCTGATTGATGGCGTCTACAGCGAAAAGGCGGGCAAGGAAGCTGAGAAGCTCGAGCGCGACGCCCTGCAGCGCGCGCAGGTGGAGGACATGAGCGAAAAGGACATCGCGCGAGAAATCAAGCGACTAGAGAAGCTCATGATGGAACATGCGCGTAACCTGGAGTTTGAAAAGGCGGCGAGGGTGCGGGACCAGTTGGCGTTGTTGAAGCAACAGGCTTTCGGTGCCCCGGGCAGCGACAATGTTGTTTTACTCGCAACCGCGCCGAGTACGCGCAGAATGTGACCGTTCAGTCTAGGTACCCGAGCAAATCACTTGGTTTATGGCTATACTTGAACTGTTTAGTCAACCAAGTCACCCTCAAGGAGTTTGTGATGCGCCTCACCACCAAAGGCCGTTTTGCGGTCACAGCGATGATCGACCTGGGTCTGCGCCAAAATAGCGGCCCCGTTACTTTGGCGGCGATCAGCCAGCGCCAACAGATCTCGCTGTCGTATCTGGAGCAATTGTTCGGCAAGCTTCGCCGGCATGAGTTGGTCGAATCGACCCGTGGCCCTGGGGGCGGCTATACCCTGGCACGCAACCCGACCGAGATCACCGTGGCCGACATCATTTTGTCGGTTGATGAGCCCCTGGACGCCACCCAATGCGGTGGCAAGGAAAACTGTCTGGGCGAAGGCACGCGTTGTATGACGCATGACCTGTGGGCTTCACTCAATGTCCGGATGGTGGAATTTTTAGACTCGGTCAGTCTGCAAAAACTGGTGGATGACCAATTGGCCAAGGGTCTGCAGGTTGAGGATAAACCCACCCTCAAGCGCGCCATCTCCAGCATGCCCGTCGTCAAACCGGTCCGCATCAATGCGCCTAATTCCGTGTTTGCGCTGGGTAATATTTTCAACAAGACCTGATTTTTCTTACTGCATTCTAAACATGGATACGACCCCGCATTTTCCGATTTATATGGACTACAGTTCCACCAACCCCTGCGATGAGCGGGTGGTGGACGCCATGATCCCCTGGTTGCGTCAGCATTTTGGCAACCCCGCATCGCGCAGCCACGCCTGGGGATGGGAAGCAGAGGCTGCTGTGGAGCAGGCGCGCGAACATGTCGCCGCCCTGATCGGCGCCGATCCGCGAGAAATCGTCTGGACCTCGGGTGCCACCGAGTCAAATAACCTGGCCATCAAAGGCGCCGCCGGCTTTTACAAGACCAAAGGCCGCCATATCATCACCGTCAAGACCGAGCACAAGGCTGTACTGGACACTTGCCGCGAGCTGGAGCGCCAAGGCTTCGAAGTCAGCTACCTGGACGTGCAGGCCGACGGTCTTGTTGACCTGGCGGTGTTCAAGGCGGCGATCCGGCCCGACACCATCCTGGCCAGCGTGATGTTTGTGAACAACGAAATCGGTGTCATTCAAGACATTGCAGCCCTTGGCGCAATTTGCCGTGAAAAGGGCGTGGTGTTTCATGTCGATGCCGCGCAAGCCACGGGCCGCGTGGAGATCGACTTGGCGAGCCTGCCGGTCGACTTGATGAGCCTTACCGCCCACAAGACTTACGGGCCCAAGGGCATTGGTGCCTTGTTCGTGCGACGCAAGCCCAGGGTTCGGATTGAGGCGCAGATGCACGGTGGTGGCCACGAGCGCGGCATGCGCTCCGGCACGCTGCCCACGCATCAGATCGTTGGCATGGGCGAGGCCTTCCGGATCGCCCGTACCGACATGGCCTCAGAAAACCAGCGTATCAGCGGTCTGCACCAGCGCATGCTGGATGGATTGAAGGACGTTGAGCAGGTCTTTATCAACGGCCATCTGGAGCGCCGTGTGCCGCACAACCTCAACATGAGTTTCAACTATGTTGAGGGAGAGTCGCTCATCATGGGCATCAAGGGGCTGGCAGTCTCCAGCGGCTCGGCCTGCACCTCGGCCAGCCTGGAGCCGAGCTATGTGTTGCGCGCTTTGGGGCGCAGCGATGAACTCGCCCACAGCAGCCTGCGCATGACCATCGGACGCTACACCACCGAGGCCGAAATCGACTATGCCATCGAGACCATTAAGCTCAACGTCGCCAAACTGCGTGATTTGAGCCCCCTGTGGGAAATGTTCAAGGACGGCATTGACATCAGCACCATCCAGTGGGCCGCCCACTGAACCAACCGAGGTAAAACACCATGGCATATTCTGAAAAAGTTGTTGATCACTATGAAAACCCCCGCAACGTCGGCTCTTTTGACAAGGGCGACGAATCGGTGGGCACCGGCATGGTGGGCGCGCCGGCTTGTGGCGACGTCATGAAATTGCAGATCAAAGTCAACCCCGAGACTGGCGTGATTGAGGACGCCCGCTTCAAGACCTATGGTTGCGGCTCTGCCATTGCCTCATCCTCCTTGGTGACTGAGTGGGTCAAGGGTAAGACCCTGGACCAGGCAGCTGCACTGAAGAACAGTGAGATTGCCGAAGAATTGGCCTTGCCCCCGGTCAAGATTCATTGCTCGATTTTGGCCGAGGATGCCATCAAGGCAGCTGTCAACGACTATCGGCAAAAGCACATGCCTGCCTCGTCTCACTGACATGGCAGTTACTCTCACTGAAGCCGCGGCACGGCACGTGACGCGCTACTTGGCCAAGCGTGGCAAGGGAGTGGGTGTGCGCCTGGGCGTCAGGACCACGGGCTGCTCTGGCTTGGCTTACAAGCTGGAATACGTGGACGAGTTCAACCACGAAGACGTAGTGTTTGAAGGTCATAGTGTCAAGGTGTTGATTGACCCGAAAAGCCTGCCTTATCTGGATGGCACTGAGCTTGATTTTGTTCGCGAAGGCCTGAATGAGGGCTTCAAGTTCAACAACCCCAGAGAACGGGACCGCTGCGGTTGCGGCGAGTCGTTCCGGGTGTGAACCTCCAGTCCAGCGATTTCGAGCTGTTTGGCCTGCCTTCCCGGTTCGCTCAGGACAGAGCAAACCTTGACCAACGATGGAAAGACCTGCAGCGCGAAGCGCACCCGGACCGCTTTGTTGCGCAAGGAGCCGCCGCTCAACGTTTGGCGATGCAATGGTCGGTTCGCATTAATGAGGCTTACCAGAGGCTGCGGGACCCGCTCAAACGCGCAGCCTATTTGTGCGAGTTGCGTGGGGCACCGGTCAATGCTGAGAACAACACCGCTATGCCGCCTGCCTTTCTGATGCAGCAAATGGCATGGCGCGAAGCCCTTGACGACGCAAGCACCATGGAAGATCTGGACGTGCTGGGGCAACAAGTTATGGCCAGTCGCGGGGCTGCGCTGCAAACCTGTGCGGCCCTGCTTGACGATCAGGGCGACGCGACGGGTGCGGTTCAGCAAGTGCGTGCTTTGATGTTCATCGAGCGCTTCAGTGTTGATGTGCAGGTGCGCCAAGACCGCTTGGAGGCGGCAGAGCGGGGACAATAGGGCCCTAAATAGATACGATAAACATGGCTTTATTACAAATTTCCGAGCCCGGCGAGTCGCCAAATCCGCATCAGCGACGCATTGCCGTCGGTATCGACCTAGGCACCACCCACTCGCTGGTGGCCTGTGTACGGCACGGCGTTGCGGAGTGTTTGCCTGATGCACTGGGCGAGGTGATTCTGCCCTCGGTGGTGCGTTACCTGGCAGGTGGCGGCAGAAAAATCGGCGCTGAGGCGCAAGCCGCGCTGGCGCTAGACCCCGAAAACACCATTGCCTCTGTCAAGCGCTTTATGGGTCGAAGTCTGCAAGATGTGACCGGTGCCAGCAAACTGCCCTACAAGTTTGCCGACCGTCCAGGCATGCTGGGCTTGCACACGGTGCAGGGTGAGAAGTCGCCGGTAGAGGTCAGTGCCGATATTCTGGCGACTCTGCGCTACCGCGCGGAAGACACCATGGTTGAGGATCTGTTTGGCGCGGTGATCACCGTGCCGGCCTATTTCGACGACGCACAGCGGCAGGCCACCAAGGATGCGGCCCAACTCGCCGGCCTGAATGTACTGCGTCTGATTAACGAACCGACCGCTGCCGCCATTGCCTATGGCCTGGACAACGGCAGCGAAGGCACTTACGCCATCTATGACCTTGGCGGCGGCACTTTTGACGTCTCCATTTTGCGTCTGACGCGTGGTGTGTTCGAGGTGGTGGCCACTGGCGGCGATTCGGCCCTGGGTGGCGATGACTACGACCAGGCCCTGGCCGACTGGGTGCTCGCCCAGACTGGTCGCACAGTCGACAGTCCTACGGACAAGGCATCGCTCAAGCAGGCTGCCCGGCGTTGCAAAGAGGCCTTGTCTGCTACTGAATCAGTAGCATTCGAGGCCCAATTAACGGGGTCTAAGCTCGTATTTGATGTTAAAAGAACAGACTTTGAAGCGGCGACACAATCTTTGACCTTACGAACTCTGAACGCCGTGCGCAAGGCCTTGCGCGACGCGCAACTGGTTGTTCAGGATATGCAGGGCGTGGTTTTGGTGGGCGGCTCGACCCGTATGCCTCAAGTACAGCGGGCGGTCGCCGCCCATTTTGGGCAGGAGCCCCTGACCAACCTCAACCCGGACGAGGTGGTGGCACTGGGGGCGGCCCTGCAAGCCAACCAATTGGCCGGCAACAGCGCCGACGGGGATTTGTTGCTGCTGGACGTGATTCCCTTGTCGCTGGGCTTGGAGACCATGGGGGGTTTGGTAGAGCGCATCGTGCCCCGTAACGAGACCATACCGACCGCCAAGGCGCAGGATTTCACCACCTACCAGGACGGTCAGACCGCGCTGGCGCTGCACGTCGTGCAGGGTGAGCGCGACCTGGTGGCCGATTGCCGCAGCCTGGCTCGCTTTGAGCTGCGTGGCATTCCGCCCATGGCCGCAGGCGCGGCCCGAATCCGCGTGACCTTTACTGTGGATGCTGACGGCCTGCTCAGTGTCAGTGCAGTGGAGCAGGGCAGCGGGGTTCAGGCGGAGATTGACGTCAAACCGTCTTATGGTCTGGGCGACGACCAGATTGCCCGAATGCTGCAAGACAGTTTTTCCACCGCCGAGGCCGACATGCGTGCCCGCGCGTTAGTGGAGTCGCGCGTTGATGCTGACCGCATGCTCTTGGCGACCCAGAGCGCGCTGCGCGCGGATGGTGATTTGCTGGCAGCAGTCGAACGCGATGCCGTCGATGCCTTGATGGCTGCCTTGCGTGCCACCGTGGCGTCTGATGACGCGGCCGAGATTGAAGCATCAACCCAAGCGCTGGCCAAGGGCACCGAAGCCTTCGCCGCACTGCGCATGAACCGAGGCATTCACAAGGCCCTGGCCGGAAAAAATATTGCAGCGGTCTGAAGCCGACTGCATGGAACCCATTTATGCCCATCATCAAGATCTTGCCGCATCCCGAGTACTGTCCGGACGGCGCTGAAATCTCCGCCCCGGCCGGAACCTCCATCTGCGAGGCGCTGCTCGACCACCAGATCAACATCGAGCACGCCTGCGACATGAGTTGTGCCTGTACCACCTGCCATGTCATCGTGCGCGAAGGTTTTGCTTCACTCAATGAGGTGGACGAAAACGAAGAAGACCTGCTGGACCGAGCCTGGGGTCTCGAGCCTAACTCTCGCCTGAGCTGCCAGGCGTTTTTGGCCCAAAAAGATGTGGTGGTGGAGATTCCAAAATACTCCATCAACCACGCCAAAGAAGTTCATTGAGGCGGGCGTCAGACCATGCGTCAAATCTTCCTAGACACCGAGACCACCGGCCTGTCTCCTGACAACGGCGACCGGGTGATCGAAATCGCCTGTGTCGAATTGTTTAACCGCAAACCGACGGGTAACAACCGCCACTACTACGTCAACCCTGGGCGCGACAGCCATGAAGAGGCACTCAAGGTGCACGGCATCACCAGTGAATTTCTGAAAGATAAACCGGCTTTCGAGGCGGTAGCAGAAGATCTTTTGGCTTATTTGGCCGGTGCTGATGTGTTAATCCACAACGCGCCATTTGATGTCGGCTTTCTCAACAAAGAGCTGTCCTTGCTGGGCCGCCCAACGTTCATCAGCCAGGTGGGGCAGGTCATCGACACACTGGCCATGGCCAAAGACCTCTTTCCCGGCAAACGCAATTCGCTGGATGCCCTGTGTGACAGGCTTGAGGTGGACCGGTCCGGTCGGACCCTGCATGGCGCTTTGCTCGATGCCGAACTGCTGGCCGATGTCTATATCAACATGACACGCGGCCAGGATGCCTTGCTGATCGAGCCCACGACCAAAGAATCCGCCGGACCCGCCATGGAAAGCGTCGACCTGCGCAGCTTCACACTGACAGTGCCTGCTGCCAGCGAGCAAGAGCTGGCAGCCCATGAGGACCTGCTCAAACAGTTGGACAAGGCCAGCGGTGGCAAGACGGTTTGGCGGCTGGCAGCTTGACGGCTTGTGGCATAATTTAGGTCTTCTCCGGTAGGGGAACAGGGCGGTTAGCTCAGGGGTAGAGCACTGCATTCACACTGCAGGGGTCGCAAGTTCGAAACTTGCACTGCCCACCAATTTTTTGGTTATAAAACAAGGACTTACGAGAAATCGCAAGTCCTTTTTTGTTGGCGCTTGTTGACAGTGCATCACGGGAGTTGAGGCGGGATGGATCAGGTCGAGTGTGTGGTGATTGGTGCCGGTGTTGTCGGATTGGCCGTGGCACGTGCCCTGGCCTTGGCAGGGCGAGAGGTGTTGGTCCTGGAAGCCGCCGCAGCCATTGGTACTGGCATCAGTTCGCGAAACAGTGAAGTCATCCACGCTGGCCTGCACGGTTCTGCAAACTGGCTCAAGGTGCGCCTGTGCGTGCAGGGGCGACGGTTGTTGTATGACTATTGCCAGGCGCGAGGCGTCGGCCACAAACGTTGTGGCAAGCTGTTGGTAGCCACCAGTTCCGCCGAACTGCCGCAGTTGCAAGCCTTGGCCCAACGCGCTGCAGCCAATGGCGTTGATGACTTGCAGTTGCTGACATCGGCCCAGGCGTGTGCAATGGAGCCCGCGCTGGTGTGTGAGGCGGCCTTGTGGTCACCAAGCAGCGGCATCATTGACAGCCATGGCCTGATGCTTGCGTTTCAGGGCGACCTGGAGAACGCAGGTGGTCTGGTGGTGTCGAACTCGCCCGTGACCGCGGTTGATTGCGCGGGCAGCCATATTGATCTGCGTACGGCTGATGGCACAGTTCTGCGCACCGGTTTGCTGATCAACTCTGCTGGTCTTCAAGCCAGTGCCTTAGCTGCCACCTTCAACGGCTTGGCCCCGATTCATGTGCCACAAACCCGCTTTGCCAAAGGCAACTACTTTTTGCTGCAAGGCCGGACACCGTTTTCCCGGCTGATTTACCCCATGCCTCAAGCTGGCGGCTTGGGTGTGCACTTGACCATCGATCTGGGCGGCCAGGCCCGCTTTGGCCCCGATGTGCAGTGGGTGGATTCGGCCGAGGACTGGGTGGTAGACCCGGCGCGTGGCAACGGCTTTTATGCCGAAGTGCGGCGCTACTGGCCAGGGCTGGCTGACGGCGCGCTGCAGCCGGGCTACGCTGGCATTCGCCCAAAACTCCATGCCCCTAATGAATCCGCCCGTGATTTCTTGATCCAGGGGCCGGCCACGCATGGTGTGCCTGGGCTGGTCAACCTGTTTGGCATTGAGTCCCCGGGCCTGACCAGTTCACTGGCGATTGCTGAGCATGTGCTGGCGATGACGACAGATTGAGGTTGGCGCCCCGCCAGCCTGATCACCACAGGCTGCCGCCTGTCGTTGGCAAGCCATGCTCAACCAAGTGATGAGAAAATACAAGATATTGCTATAAAAAAAATAGCAGACTATTCAATACTGGCGTGGCCTAGAGCCTTTTTTTAATCTGAATTGCAGCTTGTCTAACCAGGGCTGGGCCCTGGTAAATCAGGCCGGTGTAGATTTGCACCACATCAGCACCCGCCCGGATTTTGCTTACAGCATCGGCGCCGCTCATGATGCCGCCGACCCCGATGATCGGAAAGCCTGGGCCCAGCGCGGCGCGCAACTGGGTGATGACCCGGTTGCTCGCCACCAGCACTGGCGCCCCAGACAAGCCGCCGGCCTCCGTGGCATGTGGCTGGCCCTGAACCGCGTCTCTAGCCAGCGTGGTGTTGGTGGCGATCACGCCGTCCATGCCGTGCCGCTGCAGTGCCAAGGCGATGGCCTGCACTTGCTCGGGTACCAAGTCGGGTGCTATTTTGACAAACAGCGGCGTGCGTTTGCCGTGCTGTTGTGCCAGGGCTTCGCGGCGTTGGGCCAGCGCGCTCAGCAGCTTGTCCAGCGCCTCGTCGGACTGCAATTCGCGCAGGTTTTTGGTGTTGGGGCTGGAGATGTTGATGGTGACGTAATCCGCGAACGGGTAGACGCCTGTCAAGCCCAGCAGGTAGTCGTCGGTAGCCTGCTCAATGGGGGTCGCCGCATTTTTGCCGATATTGAGCCCAAGCAGCATGGGGGGGTGCTTGCCGGTCCTGGCTGCGCCGCGCTGCCGGTGATGGCCCGACTGCGTGACATTGGCAATAAAGGCAGCAAGCCCGTCGTTGTTAAAACCCAGTCGGTTGATCAGTGCCTGGGCTTGCGGCAGACGGAACATCCGGGGCTTGGGGTTGCCTGGTTGCGCCAGCGGTGTCACGGTACCCACCTCGACAAACCCAAAGCCCATGGCGCCTAGTGCGTCAATGCAGCGGGCGTTCTTGTCCAGCCCGGCTGCAAGGCCCACCCGGTTCGGGAAACGCAGGCCGGCAAGCACCAGCGGGTCATGGATCCGCTCGGCGCAATAGGCCCATTGCAGGGGTGTGCCCTGGGTTCGGGCCAGGGCTTGAAGCGTGAGGTCGTGGGCCGCCTCCGGGTCCAAACCGAACAAAAAGGGGCGGGCCAGGGCGTAGGGGAGTAACGGCATCGGATAATTCAAGCGGTGTGAGTACGACAACTTCTAAGATCAGCCCGATTCTCCCAGATGAAAAACCAATCCCCTGCCGTCACCCTGTCCCAAGACCAACTCAAGACCCTGGTCGGCGTCGCCGCCCTGGCCTACGTGGTGCCTGGCGAGATCATTGGGGTGGGCACGGGTTCCACCGTCAACAAGTTCATCGAGGCCTTGGCCACCATGCGTGGCGACATCAAGGGGGCGGTGTCAAGCTCGCTGGCCAGCACGCAGCGTTTGCAAGCCCTGGGTATTCCGGTGTTTGACTCCAATGAGGTGGTCGAGTTGGCGGTCTACATTGACGGCGCCGATGAGATTGATGGCCGTGGCTACATGATCAAAGGTGGTGGCGCGGCCCTGACCCGTGAAAAAATTGTGGCCGCTCAGTCGCGCCGCTTTGTCTGCATTGCAGACGAGTCCAAGCTGGTGCAGAGCCTGGGGCGTTATCCGCTGCCGGTTGAGGTGATCCCTATGGCCGCGCGCCGGATCGGGCGACAATTTGCAGAGCTTGGGGGCGAGGCCAAGGTGCGAATGATTGGCGGCCAGCCATTGCTGACCGACAACGGTCAGATCATCCTGGATGTGAGCGGCCTGGACATCGCGGATCCCTTAGGTTTTGAGACTTTGGTAAGTCAATGGCCGGGGGTGGTGACGGTGGGCGTGTTTGCCCACCAGAAGGCGCAGGTCTGTCTGCTGGGCACGCCCGGTGGGGTACGCACCGTGACCTATGAGGAATCCAGCCTCAGAACCTGATGCTGGCCGGGTTTGGGTTGTTGGCGCCAACTGGCGCACGAGGTGTCGCTATTGATTGGCGGGTCGGTGCTGGCGGTGCTGTGTCTACGGGTGCCGTGTCTGATGGTGCCGGCGGGGCGTCTGGGTTGGCGGCTGTGCTTTGCCCGGGGGCTGCCACCGCAGCCGGAGCCAGCGCTACCAGGGGTTTGGCCGCTGGCAAGCGGTAAGTGCGTGGCAGCTGCGACGACCTGGGGTAGCCTGCAGCGTCCAGAAATAACTGCCACTGCGTCTCTGACCAGCCCTTGATTTGCTGGGTGCCAATCGTGAGCAGAGGAAGGGTATTTTCGCCACTCAGTGCTTGAAATGCCTCAGCATCTTCCGGGCTGGTGATGGTTTTCTCAGTAAATGGGATGCCGCGGTGAAGCAGCAGGGCCCGGCCCGTGGCGCAGGGTGTGCAGTTTGCCGTGGTGTAGAGGGCCACAGGGTATTGACGTACGGCCGCTCGCAGGCTGACAGGCAGTGGCAGGGTTGCATCTGCTTCGGGCGCTCGCCCAGCCTCGCTGACTTTGTTCTGACCTGCTAGCGCGGGCTGTTTGTCAGAGTAGGTGACTCGCCCATCAGCGCCGACGATACGGTAAATGGGTTGCGCCGCCAATGAACATGCCATGAGTGTGACGGCCACTCCAGCCACCAAGCTGTCCAGGCACTTGGGAGCCGTCCTAGTGAGCATCACGCCAGCGGCTTTCAGCCCGGTGTCGCCATGCCTTGATGTCGTAACAAGGCATCGAGCTGCGGCTCACGGCCACGGAATGCCTTGAAAGACGCCATGGCAGGCCTGCTACCGCCCATCTCCAGTATGGTCTGTAGGTAACGTTTGCCGGTGTCCCGGTTGGGAAGGCCATCGGCACCGGCTGTCTCTTCGAAAGCTGCATAAGCATCGGCGCTCAGCACTTCGGCCCACTTGTAGCTGTAGTAGCCGGCCGCATAACCACCGGCAAAGATGTGGCTGAAGGTATTGGCGGTGCGGCTCCAGGCCGGCGGCTGCAATACCGCCACCTCGTCGCGCACCTGCTGCTGCAGGGGCAGAAGATCATGCGCAGGGTCGTGTTCGGCATGCAGCAACATGTCGAACAGTGAAAATTCAATCTGGCGCAGCGTTTGCATGCCGCTTTGGAAATTCTTGGCGGCCAGCATCTTGTCAAACAGGGCGCGCGGCAATGGTTCGCCGGTGTCGACATGCGCCGTCATATGGCGCAGCACGTCCCATTCCCAGCAAAAGTTTTCCATGAACTGGCTCGGCAGTTCCACCGCGTCCCACTCGACGCCACTGATGCCGGATACGTCGCGTTCGTTCACCTGGGTGAGAAGGTGATGCAAGCCATGGCCGAACTCATGAAACAGGGTGGTGACATCGTCGTGCGTGAGCAGCGCGGGCTTGTCACCAACCCCATCGGCAAAATTACACACCAGGTGCGCCACAGGGGTCTGCAGTTGCCCGTTGTCTGGCCTTAGCCAGCGGGAACGCACATCGTCCATCCATGCACCGCCCCGTTTGCCGGAACGCGCAGCCGGGTCAAGGTAAAAGTGCCCCACCAGTTGCCCGGCCCGCTCAATCCGGTAAAAGCCAACCCCCGGGTGCCAGACCGGCGCGGTATCGGGTGCGATGCTGACATCAAACAGGGTTTCAATGATCTTGAACAAGCCAGCCAGCACCTTGGGCGCCGTGAAGTAGGGCTTGACTTCCTGCTCGCTAAAGGCGTAGCGGGCTTCTTTGAGCTTTTCACTCACATACGACCAGTCCCAGGACTGAGGGTCGGTCAAACCCAGCTCGGTGGCGGCAAACTGGCGCAAATCTGCAAGATCACGCTGGGCAAAGGGCCGTGCCCGCTGGGCCAGGTCGCGCAGGAAGGTGATCACCTGTTCGGGTGAATCGGCCATTTTGGGGGCGACCGACAGTTGACCAAAATTGGCATAGCCCAGCAGTTGGGCTTCTTCCCGGCGCAGTGTCAGCATCTCGCCTATCAGGGCGGTGTTGTCAAATTTACGCATGGCCTCGTCGGCCTGTTCCGACGCCCGGGTGACATAGGCGCGGTAAAGCCGCTCACGCAGGGCGCTGCTACCGGCAAATTGCATCACCGGCAAGTAACAAGGCATCTTCAAGGTCAGCTTGTAGCCATCCTTGCTGTCGGCCTGGGCGGCGGCTTGGGCAGCCTGGATCACGTCGTCCGGCACGCCGTCCAGTTCGGCCAGATTGGCGTAATAAGCAAAAGCATCTGTGGCGTCGAGGGCGTTTTCGCTGAACTGCTGGCCCAGCGCGGCCTGGCGCTCCTGGATAGCGGCAAAGCGATCACGCGCCGTGCCTTGCAGCTCGGCGCCGCCCAGCACAAAGTTGCGCATGGCATTGTGGTGCGCCTGCCGTTGTTCCGGGTTCAGGCTGGCTGGATCAAGGGCTTTGTACTTGGCATAGAGACGTTCGTCGGCACCAAGCCGGGTGAAAAATTCGGTGATACGGGGTAGGGCGGCGTTGTACGCGGCGCGCAGTTCAGGCGTGTCCGCCACGGCATTCAGGTGGCTGATCGTTCCCCAGCCGCGCCCAAGCCGCTCGGTTGCTACGTCCAGGACGCGCGCAATCGCTTCCCACTGGGGCACAAAGTCCGGCTGTGTGACGGCGTTCAGGGCGGCATCGGCCGCAGCCAAGAGATCGTCCATGGCTGGTGCGACATGCTCGGGACGAATCTGGTCGAAAAGAGGGAACGCGTTGAACTGAAGTAATGGGTTCATGGACGGGAGGTGTCAGTTGACAAGGGCTACTTTTTCGGCGGCTTCCAAGGTGTTGACCAGCAGCATGGTGATGGTCATAGGGCCTACGCCACCGGGGACTGGCGTGATGTGACTGGCCACCTGACTGACGCCGTCAAAATCGACGTCGCCGCACAGCTTGCCCTGAGCGTTGCGGTTCATACCAACGTCGATCACGACCGCGCCCGGCTTGACCATGTCGGCCGTCAGGATATTGAGTTTGCCCACCGCAGCCACGATCACATCCGCCTGCAGCGTCATGGCTTTGAGGTCAGCCGTGGCACTGTGACAGATGGTGACGGTGGCGTTTTTTTGCAGCAACATCAGTGCCATCGGTTTGCCGACGATGTTGCTGCGCCCGATCACCACCGCGTGTTTGCCTTTGAGCTCGTAGCCGATGCTCTCCAGCATCTTCATGCAGCCGTAGGGTGTACAGGGCCAGAAACCGGCTTGCCCCACCATCAAAGCGCCGGCGCTGCTGACATGGAAGCCGTCAACGTCTTTAGCCGGCGAGATGGCCTCGATCACCTTTTGCGCGTCAATGTGGGCCGGCAGCGGCAACTGCACCAGGATGCCGTGAATGGCAGGATCGCGGTTGAGCGCGTCAATGCTTGCGAGCAGGGCGTCCTCAGATGTGGTGGCCGGGTACTGCTCCAAGACCGAGTGCAGGCCGCTTTCCTGGCAAGCCTTTACCTTGTTGCGCACGTAGACCTGAGAGGCCGAGTTCTCGCCGACCAGCACCACGGCCAGGCCAGGCGTGACACCTTTTGCTTTGAGGGCAGCGGCTCGGGTGGTGACTTCGCTGCGAAGCAGGCGGGACAAAGCCACGCCATCAATAAGTTGAGCGGCTGCAGACATGGCTCAGGCCTTGCCGCCGTTTTGCCCAAGCGCGATTTTGAGCAGGTCGGCAACAGTGTTGGCGTTGAGTTTTTCCATGATGTTGGCGCGATGCGCCTCCACCGTTTTGATGCTGATGCCGAGGTCATCGGCAATCTGCTTGTTCAAGCGGCCGGCGACGATACGCTCCAGCACTTGCGCTTCGCGAAGCGTCAGGCGGGCCATCAGAGCATCCCGGCTGGCAGCGCTTTGAAATTCTGCAAACGAGTCTTTGGCCTGGTCCAGCATGCGCTCCACCAGGGTGACGAGTTGGTCTTCCTTGAACGGCTTCTGGATGAAATCCATAGCGCCCTTCTTCATCGAGTCCACCGCCATGGGCACATCGCCGTGACCGGTAATAAAGACGATGGGTAGCGGTGAGCTGACTTCGATCAGCCGGCTTTGCAACTCCAGACCAGTCATTCCGCCCATGCGGATGTCAACGATCAGGCAGGCGACTTCACGCGCGTCGTAACGGCTGAGAAAGGATTCGGCCGACTCGAAGCAACGTACCCGGTAGTCTTTGCCTTCAAGCAGCCACTGAAGGGAGTCACGCACGGCCTCGTCGTCGTCGACCACGTAAACAGTGCCTTTTTTAGGTATCAAGCTCATGGTGTCAGTGCGCGTCTTTCGCGGTCAGTTGGGGATCGATGCCTGATGTCGTCTCGGCTTGAATGCACGGCAGCCAGAATGAAAAAACACAGCCGCTCGCGACGGGCCCATTGTAGATGTTCTCGGCTTTCATTCGGCCCAGGTGCGACTCCACGATGGAGCGGCACAGGCTCAGGCCAATGCCCATGCCGTCAGCCTTGGTGGAGTAAAACGCTTCATAGAGTCTGGCGGAGACTTCAGCCGTGAGGCCTCGGCCGCTGTCGGTGACACTGAACTCAATCACGTCCCGATCATTGACGCTTTGCTGAGTCACGCGCAGCTTGACGCTGCGCTGTGCCGAGGGTCGTTGCGCTGCATCGACCGATTCAGCCGCATTTTTCAACAGGTTCAGCAGCACCTGCTCGATCAGGATCGGGTCCACCATCAGTTGCGGCAAACGCGGCGCGACATAGTGGGTTAGCCGGACGTTGCGTCGGCGCAGTTCAATTTCGGCCAGCTCCAGCGCCTCATCCACCATCACCGCCACCTCAGACAGCGTGCGGTTGGGTTCGCTGCGTTTCACAAAGGAGCGGATACGCTGGATGATTTGACCGGCACGCTGGGCCTGCTTGGCGGTTTTTTCCAGCGCCCCCAGCAGGTCTTGTTCGGTGATTTGCTGGGCTCTGATGCGCGACAGCATGCCATTGCAATAGTTATTGATGGCGGTCAGCGGTTGATTGAGTTCATGTGCGACGCTGGAGGCCATCTCGCCCATGGTGATCAGGCGACTGGCATTTTGGGCCCGCTCGGTCTGGGCAGCGGCCTGTTCCTCGGCCATGCGGCGGGCCGTGATATCGGTTGCGATCACCATCTGGGCCAACCGCCCGTCGACCCAGCTGAGGTAGCGAGTGCGAACCTCCAGCCACTTGCCGAGCGTTTCGATGTAAATCTCAGCGCTTTCTGCTTCGGATTCGGGCAGCAGGTTGGTGGGCAGTCCGGCAAAGGCGTCCACATCGTCCTGAGTTTCTTGAGTGGGTGGGCTGGGCACGACGCCTGCTTGAGCCACCAGGCGCAGGTGGCCGCCGGCCGGCGTGCCGAACCAGAGGCGGTACAGCTTATTGGCAAACAACAGTTCATCACTGCCCAGGGGGGCGACCGAAATGGACGCATCGAGTGCTTCAAGCACGGTGGTGAAGCGCTCGTGGGAGGCTGACAGCTGTTCCCGGATCCGGTTGGGTTCAGTGATGTCGGTCATGGAGGTCATCCAGCCGGTCTGGGTGCCCTTGGCATCAATCAGTGGCGATACATACAACCGAGCGTCGAAAAGCGTGCTGTCCCGCCGCTTGACCCGCATCTGGATACCGCCCGGTGTGGTCTTGCCGGACAGTTCATCTTCAAGCCGGGCGGTTAGGTTGGCAGTGTCGTTGTCAGGCCAGTAGGGAAATGGCGCGGTCCGCCCAACCAGGTCGGACTCGCTCCAGCCGGTCATTTGGCAAAAAGCGGCGTTGACATAGGTGATGCGGCCTTGCAGGTCGAGTGCGCGCATGCCCGTGAGCATGGAGTTTTCCATGGCGCGCCGAAAGCTGGTTTCGGACACCAGGGCCTGCTGGGCCTGTAAGCGACGCCGGGTGTGGCGCCAGTTGGCAATCAGCATCCAGGCGGTCATGGCGCTGAGCGCTGTCACCAACCAGAACAGACCGCTGCCGATGACGCCGAGCGAGGTGCGGTAGGCCTGGCCACGAATCAGCAAACCATTGCCCACAGGGGACACTGGCACTTCATAGGCGTTGGCTTGGTTGACCCAAGGCAACAAGCCTGTGGCGGGGCCTCGTGGCGGGATTTTGGTGCCGGCAAGCAGTGTGCCCTTGGCATCGTGGAATGAAATGGCATAGCGGGCCGACACCTCAGACGGCACACCATAACGAAACAGCCCATCGACCGAATACTCGGCCAACAAGACGCCTAAAAAGCGGGCTCGGTCACTCAGCGGCACATGCAATTGCAACAGGGCGGGGTTGTCCGGCGACTCGCTGCGCTGGGTGTAGATCGGCTGCTGCAGGTCCCTGGCCAGGCTGTAAGAGTTTTCGCTCTCGCCGGTCTTGATGGTGCTGCCCACTGTGCGCAGTTGCACGGCCGACAGGCTGGCGGTGCCGATGCTGGATTTGACCCGTCGGCGCTCGTCGATCCAGCTCAGACCTTGCAGTTCGGGGTGCGCGCTGATCATGGCTTCGGCCCGCGCCTGGAAATCGTTGGTGTCGATCTCGCGGTTAGACATCTCCCTGCCCAATTGCATCAACTGTTCTTGTCGCTCTAGCAAGCGCAGGCGCAGGCGCTGCTGCGTGTATTCAACATCACGCCGAACGGCTTCTTGTTCGCGGTCGATTTCTTCCAGCCGCAGGTAAGCAAAGGCCACGACGATGGCGGCCAAGAACAGCAGCACGGCCGCCAAGGGCGCCAGCACGGCAAAGCGGTCTTGCCGCTGCGGCGTGAGGCGCCACCACCAATTGCGTAGTTTGGCCAGCGGTTTCGTATTGACAGGGCCGGAGGCTTGTTTCTGCTGCGGTAGAGGCATCCACCGAGTGTAGGTGAGCCGCCTGGCCGTCGGCTGCTTTGTGGCCGCTTGTCCAGGGCATAGTTGCACAGAAAATTTCATAATATGAATTGAAATAGCATTATTTGAAAAAAATATGAATTTGTGGGAAAATTTCCACACCGTAATAAAGTTGGCACCAAGCCACAGGAGATAGACATGTCCGCAGCACCCGATCAGCCTTTCAGCGGCACGGCCAACGACGCCGATCGCCAGGAAACCCGTGAATGGATGGACGCTCTGTCCGCAGTGATCGAGCGTGAGGGCCCAGAGCGGGCACACTTTCTGCTGGAGCAACTGCTGGAGCACGCACGGCAAAACAGCATTGACATGCCGTTCTCCGCCAACACCGGCTACGTCAACACCATAGAGACCGACCAGGAAGAGCGTTGCCCCGGCAATATCGAGATTGAGGAGCGCCTGCGCGCCTACATGCGCTGGAACGCCATGGCCATGGTGGTCAAGGCCAACCGCCATCACCCGGTGGATGGCGGCGACCTGGGTGGCCACATTGGCTCCTTTGCCTCGCTGGCTCATATGTTTGGCGCCGGTTTCAACCACTTCTGGCACGCCGAGAGCGCTGTGCCTGGCAAGGAGCATGGCGGCGACTGCCTGTACATACAAGGCCACGTGTCGCCCGGCGTGTATGCCCGCGCTTACCTCGAAGGCCGCCTGAGCGAGGAGCAGCTGCTCAATTTCCGCCAAGAGGTGGGTGGCAAGGGCCTGTCCAGCTACCCACACCCCAAGCTGATGCCCGAGTTCTGGCAGTTCCCCACGGTGTCCATGGGTCTGGGGCCGCTCATGGCGATCTACCAAGCCCGTTTTCTGAAGTACCTGCACGCCCGCAGCATAGCCAACACCGAGAACCGCAAGGTCTGGGTGTTCTGTGGTGATGGCGAGATGGATGAGGTGGAGTCGCTGGGCGCCATTGGCCTGGCCGCCCGTGAAAACCTCGACAACCTCATTTTTGTCGTGAACTGCAATTTGCAGCGGCTGGACGGCCCGGTGCGCGGCAACGGCAAAATCGTTCAGGAGCTCGAAGGCGAGTTTCGCGGCGCTGGCTGGAACGTGATCAAGCTGCTCTGGGGCAGCGACTGGGACCCACTTCTGGCGCGCGACAAAGACGGCGCTTTGCGCAAGCTGATGATGGACACGCTGGATGGTGACTACCAAGCCTTCAAGGCCAATGACGGTGCTTTTGTGCGCAAACACTTCTTCGGCCGCGACCCCAAGACGCTGGAGATGGTGGCCAAGATGAGCGACGACGACATCTTCGCGCTGCGCCGCGGCGGCCATGACCCACAAAAGGTTTACGCCGCCTATGCCGCCGCTGTCAAACACAAGGGGCAACCCACCGTGCTGCTGATCAAGACCGTCAAGGGCTTTGGCATGGGCAAGAGCGGCGAGGGCAAAAACAATGTGCACCAGACCAAGAAACTGACTGACGAAGACATCAAGATCTTCCGCGACCGCTTCAACATCCCGGTGCCGGACAGCCAGATTGCCAATATTCCGTTCTACAAACCGGCCGACGACACGCCTGAGATGAAGTACCTGCACGAGCGGCGCCAGGCCCTGGGCGGCTACCTGCCGCACCGCCGGGTGAAGGCCGACGAGCAGTTCACCGTGCCTTCGCTCGACGTGTTCAAGTCGGTGATGGAGCCCACGCCGGAAGGCCGCGAAATCTCCACCACACAGGCCTATGTGCGTTTTCTCACGACGCTGCTGCGCGACCAGGCCCTGGGCCCGCGCGTGGTGCCGATTCTGGTGGACGAGGCGCGCACCTTCGGTATGGAGGGCCTGTTCCGCCAGATCGGCATCTACAACCCAGCCGGCCAGCAATACACCCCGGTCGATAAAGACCAGGTGATGTACTACAAGGAAGACAAGGCCGGCCAGATCCTGCAAGAGGGCATTAATGAGGCCGGCGGCATGAGCAGCTGGATCGCCGCCGCCACCAGCTATTCAACCAGCAACCGCATCATGGTGCCGTTTTACGTGTACTACTCGATGTTCGGCTTTCAGCGCGTGGGCGATTTGGCCTGGGCCGCTGGCGACATGCAGGCGCGGGGCTTCCTGCTGGGCGGCACTTCGGGTCGCACCACGCTCAACGGCGAGGGCCTGCAGCACGAGGATGGCCACAGCCACATCATGGCCGGCACCATCCCCAACTGCATCAGCTACGACCCGACCTTTGCCCATGAGGTGGGCGTCATCCTGCACCACGGCTTGAAGCGCATGGTGGAGAAGCAGGACAACGTGTTCTATTACCTGACCCTGCTCAACGAGAACTACGCCATGCCTGGCCTCACCGCCGGTACCGAAGAGCAGATCATCAAGGGCATGTACCTGTGCAAAGAAGGCAAAGGACTAGCCCCGCGCGTGCAGCTGCTGGGCTCGGGCACCATCCTGCGTGAATCGATCGCCGCGCAGGAGCTGCTGGAGGCCGATTGGGGCGTGGCCGCCAACGTCTGGAGTTGCCCAAGCTTCAACGAGCTCACCCGCGAAGGCCAGGACGCCGAGCGCTTCAACCTGCTGCACCCGCTGGATACGCCACGCCTTTCTTTCGTTGGTCAGCAATTGGAGAAGCACACCGGCCCGGTGGTGGCCTCGACCGACTACATGAAGGCCTATGCCGAGCAGATTCGGCCTTTCATCCCGAAAAACAGTGATGGTTCTGGCCGCACCTACAAGGTGCTGGGCACCGACGGCTTTGGCCGCAGCGACTTCAGAAGCAAACTGCGCGAGCACTTTGAGGTGAACCGTCATTACATCGTGGTCGCCGCGCTGAAGGCGCTGAGCGAAGAGGGCACGGTGCCGGTCGCCAAGGTGGCCGAGGCCATTGCCAAGTACGGCATCCAGGTCGACAAGATCAACCCGCTGTACGCCTGAGCCGGCCCCCAGAACACAAGGAGACTGACGTGTCTGTCATCGAAATCAAAGTACCCGACATCGGCGACTTCGCCGAAGTGACCGTGATCGAGCTCATGGTCAAACCTGGCGATACCGTGCGGGCCGAGCAAAGCCTGATCACCGTGGAGTCCGACAAAGCCTCGATGGAAATACCCTCCAGCCACGCCGGCGTGGTGCAAGAGCTCAAGGTGCAGCTTGGCGACAAGGTGAAAGAAGGCTCGCTGGTGCTGATGCTGGAAGTGGCTGGCGCCGCTGTGGCTCCGGCTGCTGCTTCGTCTTCAGAGCCAAAACAGGCTCTAGCCCCCGTCGTTGCTAGCGATTTAGCTCCTTTTTCTGTAGCATTGGCTGCGCCAGCGCCAGCGCCAGCGGCCGCAGTGTCAAAGGGCCCGGTGGAAGTGCGGGTGCCCGACATTGGTGATTTCAAGGATGTCACCGTGATTGAGGTGCTGGTCAAAACTGGCGACGCCATCCGGCTGGAGCAAAGCCTGATCACGGTCGAATCCGACAAGGCGGCGATGGAGATCCCCTCATCGACGGCTGGTGTGCTGAAAGAACTCAAGGTCAAGGTTGGCGACAAGGTCAACATTGGTGACCTGCTGGCGATTTTGGAAGGTGTGGCTCCGGCCGCGACGGCCGTTGCTGCGCCGGTGGCAGCGGTGGCAGCGGTGGCGTCAGCCCCGGTCGCTGCCGTCATACCCGCGCTGGCTGCACCGGCGGCGACAACCACCGCAGTGGCAAGCCCGGCCCATACGCCGGGCGCTGCGCCGCTGGGCCTGCCGCACGCCTCGCCCTCGGTGCGCAAGTTTGCGCGCGAGCTGGGCGTGCCGCTGGCCGAAATGAAAGGCAGTGGTCCCAAAGGCCGCATTACCGAGGTCGATGTGCAGGCCTTCACCCGCTCGGTCATGGCCGGCACGGTGCAAACGGCGGCCATCGCAGCGCAGGTCAAGCCGGCTGCTGCCGCCGCTGCCAACGACGGCGCCGGCCTGGGCCTGATCCCCTGGCCCAAGGTTGACTTTGCCAAGTTCGGCCCTGTCGAGCGCAAAGAGATGAGCCGCATCAAGAAGATCAGCGGCGCCAATCTGCTGCGCAACGCCGTGATGATCCCGGCCGTGACCAACCACGACGACGCCGACATCACCGATCTGGAGGCCTTCCGCGTGGCCACCAACCTGGAGAACGAAAAAGCGGCAAAAGCTGGAGATAACGCAAGCGTTAAGGTCACCATGCTGGCCTTTCTGATCAAGGCCTGCGTGGCTGCGCTCAAGAAGTACCCCGAGTTCAACAGCAGCTTGGACGGCGATGCGCTGATCTTCAAGCAGTATTACCACATCGGGTTTGCTGCCGACACGCCCAACGGCCTGATGGTGCCGGTGATCAAGGACGCCGACCAGAAGGGCATCCTGCAGATCAGCCAGGAGATGAGCGACTTGGCCAAAAAGGCGCGTGACGGCAAGCTTAGCCCGGCTGAAATGACTGGCGCCAGCTTCACCATCTCGTCCTTGGGCGGCATTGGCGGGCGCTATTTCACGCCCATCATCAATGCCCCTGAGGTGGCGATTTTGGGCGTGTGCAGGAGCCAGATGGAGCCGGTGTGGGATGGCAAGGCCTTCCAGCCGCGCCTTATGCTGCCGCTGTCGCTCACCTGGGACCATCGGGTGATTGACGGCGCTGCTGCTGCGCGTTTTAACGTCTATTTGGGGCAGATTTTGGGTGATTTTCGGCGGGTGTTGCTTTGATTTTCTTTGTTGGCGGCAGCGTGTGGGGCATGGCCCCCCGCCTCATGCTGTCAAAGGCCCAGAAATCGGCGGGGGCCCATGCCCCACACGCTGCTGCGGGCGGTTTGGCAGGGCGAAGATCGGCGAAGCAACGTTTTGAATGAATGGAATTCAATATGGCAATCGTAGACATCAAGGTTCCTGACATTGGCGATTTCGCCGAGGTCACCGTTATCGAACTGCTGGTCAAGGCCGGCGACACCATCAAGGCCGAGCAAAGCCTGATCACTGTGGAAAGCGACAAGGCCTCCATGGAAATCCCGGCCAGCCAGGGCGGGGTGGTGAAAGAGCTCAAGGTCAAGCTCGGCGACAAGGTCAAGCAAGGCTCGTTGGTGCTATTGTTGGAAGCCGAAGGCGCTGCGGCTGGCCAGGAGATTTCAGAGTCAAAACCGGCTGAAGCCCCCGTGGCTGTAGCAGAGATTGCTACACAAAGCGTAGCAACGGTGGCCACCGGGCCAGTTGCGGTGGCGGCCAGCTTTGCCGGCGCGGCGGATCTGGATTGCGACCTGCTGGTGCTGGGCGCTGGGCCCGGCGGCTACAGCGCGGCTTTTCGCGCCGCTGATCTGGGCCTGAAAGTGATTCTGGTGGAGCGCTACGCCAGCCTGGGCGGCGTCTGCCTGAATGTGGGTTGCATCCCGTCCAAGGCGCTGCTGCACGTGGCAGCCGTGATGGACGAGGTGAGCCACATGGCCGACTTAGGTGTGGACTTTGGTGCGCCGGTGGTCAACATCGACAAACTGCGCGGTCACAAAGACAAGGTCATCGGCAAACTCACCGGCGGCCTGGCCGCCATGGCCAAAATGCGCAAGGTGACCACGGTGCGCGGCTACGGCCACTTCATCGGCGCCAACCACTTGGAGATGGAGGAAACCAGTGGCAGTGCGCAAGAGAAAACCGGCGCCAAAAAAGTGATTGCATTCAAAAACGCCATCATCGCCGCCGGCTCACAAGCCGTGCGCCTGCCATTTGTGCCTGATGACCCGCGCGTGGTGGACAGCACCGGCGCGCTGGCGCTCAAAGAGGTGCCTAAACGCATGCTGATTCTGGGCGGCGGCATCATCGGCCTGGAGATGGGCACGGTCTACAGCACCCTGGGCGCCCGCCTGGACGTGGTGGAAATGATGGACGGCCTGATGCAAGGCGCCGACCGCGATTTGGTCAAGATCTGGCAAAAGATGAACGCGAAGCGCTTCGACAACATCATGCTCAAGACCAAAACGGTGGGTGCCCGCGCCTTGCCAGAAGGCATCGAGGTCACGTTTGAAAGCGCAGAGCCCGGAGGCTCGGCGCCTGCGCCACAGGTGTACGACCTGGTGCTGCAGGCCGTAGGCCGCACGCCCAACGGCAAAAAGATCGCAGCCGACAAGGCCGGCGTGGCCGTGACAGACCGCGGCTTCATCCCGGTGGACATCCAGATGCGCACCAACGTGCCCCATATCTTCGCCATCGGCGACATCGTGGGCCAGCCCATGCTGGCGCACAAGGCGGTGCACGAGGCGCATGTGGCGGCTGAAGTGATTGCCGGTGAACTGCAGGGCAACAAGGAACTGGCTGCCGCCGCCTTCAACGCCCGCGTCATCCCCAGCGTGGCCTACACCGACCCCGAAGTGGCCTGGGTGGGATTGACTGAAGACCAGGCCAAGGCCCAGGGCATAAAGGTCAAAAAGGGCTTGTTCCCCTGGACCGCATCCGGCCGCGCCATTGCCAATGGCCGGGATGAGGGCGTCACCAAGCTGCTGTTTGACGACTCACCGGAAGCCCGCGGCCACGGCAAGATTCTGGGCGGCGGCATGGTCGGCACCCACGCGGGCGACATGATTGGCGAGATTGCGCTGGCGATCGAGATGGGCGCGGATGCGGTGGACATCGGCAAGACGATTCACCCGCATCCCACGCTGGGGGAGTCCATCGGCATGGCGGCGGAGGTGGCGCATGGCAGTTGCACGGATGTGCCGCCCGTGCGGAAGTAGACCCACCTGCAACAACAACGGCGACACCGGCACAGCCGACCAAGCAAGTTGTCGTTCAGGCATATCCAGCCACCACGGGCGAGGGCGCACCTGGGGTGGTGTCGCTGGGCCAAGCAATCCCACTTGCGCCCGAGCCTGCGCCGCCCAAGCGCGCACCGGCGCACTACCTGTGGGCGGTGTTGACCGCCAGAATCTACGAAGTCTTCCCGCTGCTGTGGGATGACTGCGATGCGCAGTCGGATGACGGGGTGCACATTGAGCCCGATTGGGATCTGGCAGCGCAAGCAGCCCCCGACTACGAGGTCGATCAGCGCATCAATTGGTGACCGGGCTGGACTTGGGGTTTTGCCTGGACTTGGGGTTTTTGCCAAAACGGTGACTCAGACTCGCTGCCGCGTGGCTATGCGTCCGGCATATCAGGCGCACCGCCAACCCCTTTTGTGAACAGCGCGTACTGGCGATGGATCGACCAGGCTCGGCCTAACTGCGGGCGCGGCGAGGATTTCTACGTGGATTGAGGGCTCTTCCAAGGAGCGATACTTAGACTCATGCGCTTGAATTTCCTATCTGTGCCCAAGCCTTGCTACCGTTGCTGTTGTAGCGGGTGATGAACGCATCGAAGTCACCGCTATTGATCTGACTATCCAGATTGGGGCTATCGGTCCGGCCAGTAACATAAATGGAGCCGTCGGTACCGGTGGTGACACCAAGTGCGGTGTCAAAGCCCGCGCCACCCGCCAACCGAGTCCATAGGATTTCAGGTTCTTTAAACATTTTCAAAAAGTGAATTTTGGCTTGGTCGATTCAAATTTGGTATCGATAGCCAGTTGCTCAAATCACCCAAAAATCCAGTGGCGTCAACGGCGCGTGGTTATCCAGCACGCCCATCAACACAGCCTTAACTCTGCCCGAGCCGTCCGCGTCGTACCACAGGTTGCCCGTGGGTTGGTCATACACAAGCCGTTGCGTGGCTGTGGTCGCGGCCGTGCCGAGCACAAACTGGTTGGCTGACAACTGGCCCTCTGCCAGCAGCGCTTTGAACACCGAATTGTCGAACTCAATGCGGTCCGTTCCCAACAAGAAGTCGGTGATGTGGTCGGTCTTGGTGTCGCCACCAAAACGGAAGGTGTCTGCTCCTGCACCGCCGGTCAATGTGTCAGAACCCCTGCCGCCGATCAGGGTGTCGTTTCCAGCCCCACCCAGTAGCAGGTCATTGCCGGTGCCACCGGTCAAAACGTCATCGTACTGGCTACCGGTGAGGGTGGTGGCTTTGCCCTTGTTCAGCACATCCCATCCCTCACCGCGGGTTACACCAGACAGGTCCACCGCAAGGCCTGACGTGGTGATCAATGCATCGCCAAAATTGAAAGAATCGCTGGTGGCAGTCCATGCGGCCTTGAGCGTGGCGGTAGCCACAGCCCCGACAGACACTTGCAAGATCTCGCTGCCCGTGGCGCCTTTGCTCAGGGCATTGAAATCCAGAATGGTGTCGTGACCGCTGCTGACCAAAAAGGTGTCCAGGCCGGTACCACCGGTGAGCTTGTCGTCACCGCCTTGGCCGTCTAGGGTGTCCCAGCCCGCGGTGCCTTTGAGGGTGTCGCTGGCAGCTGTGCCATTGATGGGCGCGAATTCAACGCTCACTGTCAGGTCTTTGACCACCTGATAGCCGGTTTTGGTGTTGGTCAGGTTCACCGACACGTCGTAAATGTTGTCGCGGTTGGCGTCCACCGGTTGCTCGTAGTCTTTGACGGTGGCGAAGGTCAGCATGCCTTTGGTGGAGATTTTGAACAAACTGGCATCCGTGCCTGAGAGGGTGAACTTGGGGGCGCTGCCCAGCAACGCATCGCTGGCCGTCACCGTGGTCACCGCCAGGGTGTTTCCGGCGACGGCGTTGGTGATGTTGCCACCGGCAATCATGACAGTGCTGCTGCCGTTGGCCGTCAATGCACCACCCGGATTGCCATCGCTGAAGGTCCAGTCCACCTGCACGCTGGCGGGTGGCGTGTTGCTGCTGTTGGCATAGTCAATGCTGGACAGCACTTCGTTAACCACCGCCTGCGTGGCGCTGCTGTTGAAAGTGATGGCCAAAGTGCCCGTGCTGTTGCTCAGCGTGCCCACGGCAACGCCAGACAGCAGCGCGTTGCCTGCGTTAAAGCTCAGATTACCTAATGCCGAGAACAGGTCGTTCGCATCGGCACCACCACGGCGGGCCAGCGTGACGCTGGCACCGGCGTAATTGCCTTCACCACCGTTCAGGGCGGCGAGTTCAGCATCCAACACCGTCACAGATGTGTCCAGCGCAACGGCGCCACCGCCGTTGGTGTAGGCCACACTGCCGCCTAGCGAATTGGCGCCAGAGTTAAAGGTCGTATCGAGGCTGCCGTTGGCGTTCAGGCGGATCAGGCTGAAGTCGAGGTCGCCGTTGAAGCTGTATCCGCTACCCGTCACCACGATCTTGCCGTCGCTTTGCAGGGTGACGCTGTTGCCCCACCAGTCGCTGCCCACCGGGATGATGGCCTTACCGGTACCGTTGAAGCTGGTGTCCAGGCTGCCGTTGGCGTTCAGGCGGATCAGGCTGGTCAGATTATCTTCAGTGTTTCTAGTGTGGTGCGCAGTACCCGCCAGCACGATCTTGCCGTCGCTCTGCAGGTCGACGCTGGTGCTACCCATGATCCAGCCGTTACCCCCTGGGATGATGGCCGTGCCGGTGCCGTTGAAGCTGGTGTCCAGGCTGCAGTCGGCGTTCAGGCGGATCAGGCTGAAGTCCTGACCGTTGTCAACGTTGTGACTTATACCCGCCACCACGATCTTACCGTCGCTTTGCAGGGTGACGCTGCGGCCCTCGTCCCAGCTGATGCCCACCGGGATGATGGCCTTGCCGGTACCGTTAAAGCTGGTGTCTAGGCTGCCGTTGGCGTTCAGCCGGATCAGGCTGAAGTCGAAGTTGTAATTGCCGTCAGAGCTAGAGCCCGCGACCACGATCTTACCGTCGCTCTGCAGGGTGACGCTGTGGCCCTCGTCCCAGCTGCTGCCCACCGGGATGATGGCCTTGCCAGTGCCGTTGAAGCTGGTGTCCAGGCTGCCGTCGGCGTTCAGGCGGATCAGGCTGAAGTCGCGGCTGTTGTCGGTGTAGCTACTCCCCGCGACCACGATCTTGCCGTCGGGCTGTAAGGTAACGCTTTGGCCATAGCCATAGCCGCTGCCCACCGGAATGATCGCCTTGCCAGTGCCGTTGAAGCTGGTGTCCAGGCTGCCGTCGGCGTTCAGGCGGATCAGGCTGAAGTCGAAGTTGTAATTGCCGTCAGAGCTAGAGCCCGCGACCACGATCTTGCCGTCGCTCTGCAGGGTGACGCTGCGGCCCTCGTCCCAGCGGCTGCCCA
>JBBAPO010000009.1:0-134441 GCA_040400795.1 Rhodoferax sp. | reverse complement strand
TGGTGTTTGGCGCCATCATGCCGGGCTTTGTGGGATTTGCGAACTGGATGATTCCACTGCAGATCGGTGCGGCCGACATGGCCTTTGCCCGCATGAACAACTTCTCGTTTTGGCTCATGATTCCAGCCGGACTGACTCTGATGGGCTCGTTTTTCATGCCCGGTGGCGCACCAGCTGCGGGATGGACACTGTATGCACCGCTGACCCTGCAGATGGGCCCAAGTATGGATGCCGGCATTTTTGCGTTGCACGTGCTCGGCGCGTCGTCGATCATGGGCTCCATCAACATTATTGTCACAATTCTGAACATGCGGGCGCCCGGCATGACGCTGATGAAGATGCCGATG
This sequence comes from Rhodoferax sp., assembly GCA_040400795.1. GTDB lineage: Bacteria > Pseudomonadota > Gammaproteobacteria > Burkholderiales > Burkholderiaceae_C > Rhodoferax. The sequence goes on along the minus strand of JBBAPO010000009.1, from coordinate 134,094 downwards.
TTTTCGTGGACCTGGCTAATCACGGCCTACTTGTTGATCGCGGTGATGCCCGTTTTGGCCGGTGCAATCACCATGACGCTGACCGACCGTCACTTTGGAACCAGTTTCTTTAACCCCGCTGGCGGGGGTGATCCGGTGATGTACCAGCACATTTTCTGGTTCTTCGGTCACCCTGAGGTGTACATCATGATCTTGCCGGCTTTTGGCATCATCAGCCAGATCGTGCCCGCTTTTGCCCGCAAGAAACTGTTCGGTTATTCCTCCATGGTTTATGCAACGTCCAGCATCGCGATTCTGTCGTTCATTGTCTGGGCGCACCACATGTTCACCACCGGTATGCCCGTGACCGGCCAGCTGTTTTTCATGTACGCCACCATGCTGATCGCGGTGCCCACCGCCGTGAAAATCTTCAACTGGATCGCTACCATGTGGCAGGGCTCAATGACCTTTGAGACGCCCATGCTGTTCGCCGTCGGCTTCATCTTTGTGTTCACCATGGGCGGATTCACCGGACTGATCCTGGCCATGGCGCCGATCGATATCCAGTTGCAAGACACCTACTATGTGGTGGCCCACTTTCACTATGTGCTGGTCGCGGGTTCACTCTATGCCATGTTTGCCGGCTACTACTACTGGAGCCCCAAGTGGACCGGCGTCATGTACAACGAGACCCGTGGCAAGATCCATTTCTGGTGGTCGCTGATTGCCTTTAACGTGACCTTCTTCCCCATGCACTTCCTGGGCTTGGCTGGCATGCCGCGCCGCTATGCCGACTACCCGATGCAGTTCGCCGACTTCAATGCGCTTGCCTCGGTTGGCGGTTTTGCCTTCGGTCTCGCCCAAGTCTATTTCTTCTTCTTTATTGTGCTGCCAGGCATGATGGGTAAGGGCGAGAAAGCCCCTCAAAGCCCGTGGGAAGGGGCTGAAGGCCTGGAGTGGGAAGTTCCCTCGCCGGCGCCTTTCCACACCTTTGAGACGCCGCCGCGCTTGAATGCTGCTGCCAACAAAGTCGTCGGCTAACCGCACGCTGGACACCTGCAAGATGACCCCTGAGCAAAAAAAAGCCAACCTGCGTACTGGCCTGATTCTGGCCTCGATCGCTCTGGTGTTCTTCCTTGGTTTCATGGCTAAAATGGTCTTGCTCGGTAAGTAAGCATGGGTTTGTACCGCGCCAATGTCAGGATGCTGGGCAAGTTGCTTGTTGTGACCGCCGGCATGTTTGCTTTTGGTTATGCACTGGTGCCGCTCTACAAAGCAATTTGTGAGATGACTGGCATCAACATCCTTGCATTAGGCGACCGCAACATTCCTGGCGCTACTGCCAACACACCAGCCAATACCCAGGTGGACACCAGCCGCACCATCACGGTTGAATTTGACGCTAATGCGCGGGGACCCTGGGAGTTCAAGCCGGCGCAGCGGTCCTTGCAGGTGCATCCCGGCGAGATGGCCACAGTGATGTATGAATTTCAGAATGTGCAAAACCGGCGTATGGCGGCGCAGGCTATTCCGAGCTACGCGCCGCAGCAGGCTGGAGCTCATTTCAACAAGCTGGAGTGTTTTTGCTTTAGCCAGTACACGCTGGAGCCCGGCGAAAAAAAGTCATGGCCGGTGGTGTTCGTGATCGACCCCAAGCTCTCAAAGGATGTACGCACCATTACCCTCTCCTACACATTTTTCGAAGTAGGTGGCAAGACGCCCCCCGCGCCGGTGGCTGACGCCAAGCCGCACCTCGCATCGGGAGCCGGTACGTGAGTGGCACCGCCAAGGCAGGCACAGCATCGCTCTGGCGCAGTGTGCGCGTGGTGGCTTGGTCGTTTTTAGGGATTCGCAAGGGTAGTGAATCGCAGGAAGATATGGCTAGGGTCAACCCTTTCCATATCATTGGGGTAGGCATCGCCGCTGCGGCCTTTTTTGTCGTTAGTTTGGTGATTTTGGTGAATTGGGTGGTTGCCAAATAAGGCACTCCCGGCACCACAATGGATAGAAGAGAACTGGAAGGAATGGAGCTGACATGAGTTCAACAACCCACGGAACAACACCGTACTACTTTGTACCCAGCCCGTCGCGGCATCCGGCCTTGGCGGCCCTCGGTCTTTTTTTCGTCATCCTGGGCGCAGGGCAGTGGATCAACGGCGCCGACTGGGGCAAGTATTCCCTGGCGTTTGGCATGGTCTGGTTCCTGGGTGTGTTGTACCAGTGGTTTAGCCAGGCAATTGGTGAAAGCGAAGGCGGCCAGTATGGTCGCAAGATCGACTTGTCGTTCCGCTGGAGCATGAGCTGGTTTATTTTCTCAGAGGTGATGTTTTTTGGCGCGTTTTTCACTGCGCTGTGGTGGGCTCGCGCTCACTCGGTGCCTGAACTCGGCAACCTTGAGCATGCCTTGCTGTGGCCTGATTTCAAATCTGTATGGCCCAGTCTTGCAGCTGGGGCCACTGGCTCACCTGCCGGTATCGTTGAGCCGTTCACCACCATGACGCCGTTTTGGTTACCGACCATCAACACCGCATTGCTGCTGAGTTCAGGCGTGACATTGACCATCGCCCACCATGGCTTGATTGAAGGCAAACGCGCCAGGACGATTGCGTTCATGTGGCTGACCGTGGCCCTGGGCGTGGTGTTCTTGTTTGTGCAGGGATACGAGTACTACCACGCCTATGTCGATCTCAACCTCAAGCTGAGTTCAGGTGTGTATGGCTCCACCTTTTTCATGCTGACAGGCTTCCATGGTTTTCACGTTTTCATCGGCATGTTGATGTTGCTTTTTATCACACTGCGTCTGCAAAAGGGTCATTTCACCGCTGATAAGCACTTCGGCTTTGAGGGTGCAGCCTGGTATTGGCATTTCGTGGACGTGGTCTGGTTGGGTCTGTATATTTTGGTGTACTGGCTCTGACCCTTGCAACGCGCATGAAAAAGGCACCGCGCGCGGTGCCTTTTTGATTGATGTCGGTGTCGTCTGAACGACTTTGCCAGGCCTATTGGCCGGCAGCAATGCCTGTCGGATGGATGTAGCCGAGCTTCCAGGCGGCCAGTATGCAAACAAATAATAGGATGGAAATGCCAACTCGCATGCCCAGTGCCAAGGCCATCTTGTTGCCTTTGGCCCCCTGTCTGAGCATGAAATACAGCGCAGTGCCAAGGCTGGCAAAGATGGCAAGGAAGGCAAGCAGGACGAGGTATTTCATGGCAGGCATTATCCAGTGAATGCAGCGCGTCGGTTCTGGCTGATAACAGTTGCCGCTGGGCTGGCCGTTACGCTCACTATTGGGCTTGGCAAATGGCAGCTGTCCCGGGCCGCTGACAAGCTGGCACTGGCTGCCGCCATCGCCAACCAGGCAATTCAACCAGCTCTGTCAGGCCTTGAGCTTGCAGGGCGAGCCCATCGCACCGACATCATGCACCGCCCGGTGTTGCTGCAGGGCCGTTGGTTGCCAGAGCACACCGTATTTCTGGATAACCGGCAGATGAACGCTAAGCCCGGCCTCTTTGTCGTGACGCCATTGGCGCTGACTGACAGCCCTGCTTTTGTGCTGGTGCAGCGCGGCTGGGTGCAACGTAATTTTTTGGATCGAAGCAGCCTCCCGGTGCTGGATACGCCACCCGGCACCGTCACCGTCAGTGGGCGCATTGCCCCGCCGCCGTCCAAGTTATACGAGCTGGGTGACCAGCAATCGGGGCGCATACGGCAAAATCTGGATATGGCAGCGTTTGCAGAAGAAAGTGGCCTTAGCCTTTTGCCGGTGTCGGTTCAGGAAGTTGGGGCCCGGGCAGATGGCCTGCAGCGTGACTGGTTACAGCCCGACACCGGTGTTGACAAACACTACGGCTATGCGGCCCAGTGGTTTGGCTTGAGCGGGCTGTTTGCAATTCTTTATGTCTGGTTCCAAATTGTCAAAAAATTCAAAAACCGGCGATGACCAGCCGCTGGCGCTAACGGTGCACGGCGTGCCGGTACCGGGTCAGGCCATGGCGCAATCACAGCGCACCGGCCGTGGGCGATGGACCATGCTCGTGGTGTTGCTGGCTTGTGCCGCTCCGGTTGTGGCGTCTTACGTCACCTATTACTTCATCCGTCCTGAAGCCCGGCGTGTGTTCGGGGAACTGGTGGATCCACAACGGCCCTTGCCCGCACTGGTTGCCGCCACTCTGGATGGTCAGCCGACGCCTCTCAACACGCTGAAAGGGCAGTGGTTGCTGGTGAGCGTGGCGGGCGGGGCGTGTGACGCGGTCTGTGCCGAGCATCTGTATTTGCAGCGGCAACTGCGAGAGGGTTTGGGCAAAGAGAAAGACCGGTTGGAATGGGTCTGGCTGATTGCTGATCAGACGCCTGTTTCCGCGGCCCTGTTGCCCGCGCTCAAGGGGGCAACAGTGTTACGTTTGCCGGCCTCAGACTTGGCCGCCTGGTTAACACCTAGTGGGGGCAAGCGCCTTGAGCAGCACCTCTATGTGGTGGATCCCATGGGCAATTGGATGCTCCGTTTTCCGGCTGATCTGGACCGAGCGTCGGCGCCTAGGGCCAAGCGCGATCTCGAGCGGCTCCTGAGGGCCTCGGCATTTTGGGACCAGCCTGGCCGTGCGCCGGCTCAGTGAGTCAATGGCCATGCAGCCCGCTTACGATTTGTCACCCCTGCTGGCTCTGATGGGCGTAGGCCTGCTGCTTGCGCTCGGTCCGGTGCTCTGGGTCTGGCGGCGGCAACGGCACGCCAGCCCATGGCGCCGCCAGCAGGCGCTGACCGTGCTGACCTTGTTCCTGACCTTTGACCTGATCATGTTTGGCGCCTTCACGCGGCTGACGGACTCAGGCTTGGGTTGCCCAGACTGGCCCGGTTGCTACGGGCAGGCCACCCCCCTGGCCGCCCACGCGCCTATTGCAGCCGCCCAAAGTGCGATGCCCACCGGTCCGGTCACACACGGCAAGGCCTGGATTGAAATGATCCATCGTTATCTGGCCACCGGTGTCGGTGCACTGATCCTGGTGGCAACTCTGGCGGCCTGGCGCACGCATCGCTCTGGCGAGCGCGATCAGGCCGTGCCTGGGGTGAGCCCTTGGTGGCCTACCTTGACCCTGGTCTGGGTCTGTGTACAAGGCGCTTTTGGCGCCCTGACCGTGACCATGAAACTGTTTCCGGCCATCGTCACCCTTCACCTGCTGGGCGGTATGGCTTTGCTAGCCCTGCTCGGGTACCAAGCCGCGCAGTACCAGCAATTTGCGCAAGGACGCTCAACCCTTGCGGTTGATTCTGGTCTGCGGCAGTTGCTTGTGGTGACTTTTGGTCTGTTGGTGTTGCAAGTCGGCTTGGGCGGCTGGGTCAGCACCAATTACGCCGTACTGGCCTGCACTGATTTCCCAAAATGCCAGGGCAGTTGGTGGCCGGAGATGAACTTTCAACAGGGTTTTGAATTTTGGCGAGCGCTGGGGCTCACAGGCGCGGGTGAAGCCATCACCTTTGCCGCACTGACGGCCATTCACTATGTGCACCGCTTGATGGCCTTGCTGGTACTTGGCCTGTTGGCTGTTTTGGCCTGGCGTTTGCATCGTTTGCCCGATTTACGCCAGCCAGCGCGCTGGCTGGCCGGGCTGGCCGCACTGCAACTCTTTACCGGTTTGAGCAATGTTGTACTCGGGTGGCCACTGTTGGCTGCTGTGATGCACACCGGTGGCGCAGCCGCCTTGGTACTGGTCTTGACCTGGCTGTTTACAGTCAGCCAGACTCATGCCGCACCGAGTCTGGCTCATCCCCCTGTCGCGAACGGAATCAGCGCATGAATGCCTCTTTGTCCTCTGCCTCGCTGACCCCGTTTCGGCAGTTTTACGCCCTGACCAAGCCGCGGGTGGTGCAGTTGATCGTCTTTTGTGCCTTGATCGGTATGGTGCTGGCGGTTCCAGGCATACCCAGCTGGGTTGAGGTGCGGTTAGGCTTGCTGGCCTGCGTTGGTATCTGGCTGGTAGCCGGTGCGGCAGCCGCCTTCAACTGCATTGTTGAACAGGGCATTGACGCCAAGATGAAGCGTACCGCCTGGCGGCCTACTGCCAAGGGCCAACTCGGCAACGCCCAGACGCTGCTCTTTTCAGCAGTGTTGTGCAGTCTCGGTTCGGTGCTGCTGTATGTGTGGGTTAACCCACTGACCATGTGGCTGACCTTTGCCACTTTTGTAGGCTACGCGGTGATCTATACCGTGATCCTCAAGCCGCTGACGCCACAGAACATCGTGATTGGTGGCGCTTCAGGCGCCATGCCGCCAGTGTTGGGCTGGGCGGCCATGACTGGCGATGTCGGTCCTGAATCCTTGATTTTGTGCCTGATCATTTTCTTATGGACACCGCCGCATTTCTGGGCCCTGGCGCTGTACCGTGTGGAGGACTACCGCAAATCTGGTTTGCCCATGTTGCCCGTGACGCATGGCAATGAGTTCACTCGGCTTCAGATTCTGCTCTACACCCTGGTGCTGTTTGCTGCTTGCCTGCTGCCCTATGTTTACGGCATGAGCTCCTGGCTCTATTTGTTGGTGGCAGTTGGCCTGAGCCTGGGGTTTTGCTGGTATGGCTTTCGGCTGTGGAGAGAGTACTCTGACGCACTGGCGCGCAAGACTTTTCGCTTTTCACTGATTCACCTTAGTGCCTTGTTTGCTGCACTGCTGGTGGACCACTACCTTCTTTAAGCCGCTCATGCAACGACGGTTCGCTATAAAAATCATAGCTACAACCTCAATGGGCACGGGGGCTGGAGCCCTTTTTTCTGCCTGCTCTGACAAAAAGCCTGATTTTGCTGCCATTGATGTCACCGGCGCCGACTACGCCCGTGGCTTCTCGTTGACCGACCACAATGGCCAGTTGCGCACTGCGCGTGACTTTGCCGGCAAGGTGATCGTTGTGTTTTTTGGGTACACCCAATGTCCCGATGCCTGCCCGACCACCATGGCCGAACTGGCCGAAGTCAAGAAGTTACTCGGCAAAGACGGCGACCGCCTTCAGGCAGTGTTCATCACGGTCGACCCAGAGCGCGACACACCTGAGGTCCTCAAGGCCTACATGGGCAATTTCGACCCGGCTTTTCTGGCGCTGATCCCTAGCGCGGCGGCCTTGCCCGCACTGGCCAAAGACTTCAAGGTCTATTACAAGAAGGTCGAGGGCAAGACCCCCACCAGCTACAGCGTGGACCACACGGCGGGCTGTTACGTTTACGACCCTCGCGGCAAACTGCGGCTCTACACCCGCTATGGCAGTGGCGCGCCTGCGCTGGCGGCAGATATCGCCCTGCTGATCAAAGGCGCTTGAGCGGGCCGGCGCCTATTCGGCCTTGATACCCTGGCTGGTGATGATCTGCCCGAGCTGGGCCGTATCGACCTTGACCCGGCTGGCGAGCTCTTCTGCTGTGCTGCCCACCACCTGCCAGCCCTGTGTAAACAGCTTTTGCCGCATCTCTGGTGTACGAGCTATTTCAGCGATCAGCGCCGACAGGCGGGCTACCACGGGTTTAGGCATGCTATTCGGTGCGGCCACAGCGTTCCAGATTTCAAGGTTGAAGTCTTTCACCCCGGCCTCTGAGAGGCTGGGCAGCTCGGGGACCAGCGTGCTGCGGGTGCTGGCGGTGATGCCGATGGCGCGCAATTTGCCGGCCTTGACCTGGGCGCTGGCCAGAGCTGGCGGCAGCAGACTCAACTGCAGATCGCCCCCAATCATGGCGGTGGTGACCTGAGGGTAGCCGGGGTAGGGCACATGCACGGCAGCCGTGCCGGTCTTGGCCTTGAACAGCTCCATACCCAAGTGGCCCACAGTGCCGACGCCTGGTGTCCCGTAGTTCCAGCGGTTACCACCGGCGCGGGCGGCCGCTAAAAACTCGTCGGCGTTGGCGCCTGGCGCATTGGCCGGGGCACACAGTACCAGTGGTGACACGCCAATCAGGCTGACCGGGGTCAGGTCAGTCAGCGGGTCATAAGGTAGTTTGGGGTTGAGCAGCTTGGCAATCGTCATATTGCCATTGATCATCAGGCCGATGGTGTGGTTGTCGGTCGCTTTGGCCACAAAGTCCGCCGCGATATTGCCGGCGGCGCCCACCTTGTTGTCGACCAGAACCGTTTGGCCGAGCGCTTTGGCCAGTGGTTCGGCAAAGGCGCGCGCTGTCAGGTCCGGAGACGAGCCTGCCGGAAACCCGACCACCAGCCGCACCGCTTGGCTGGGCCAGCCCGGCGTACTTTGAGGGGTAATTTGGGCTGTAGCCCCCGTCAATAAAGCATAGTTTGCTACCAAAAAAGTAGCGGTTTGAGCCAATCTGCGCAGCATTGAAAACCCCCGAAAAAGAAAAAAGCCCCTGCGGGACAAAACCATCAGGGGCATTGTGGCGCAAATCGGAGCCGGGTTGGCCCCCAATCGACCCGTGGTTGATCAGGCGTATGCGGCTAGCGTGGTCTTCATCTTCTTCATGGCAGCGACCTCGATCTGGCGGATCCGTTCGGCACTGACGCCGTATTCGGCAGCCAGCTCGTGCAGCGTCATGCCACCCGAGCTGTCGTCGTTGACCTTGAGCCAGCGCTCCTCCACGATGCGGCGGCTGCGTGGATCCAGCGCCTCCAGCGCCATGGCGATGCCGTCGCTGGCCAGCGTGTCGCGCTCGCGCGCTTCAATCATGGCAGTTGGCTCATGGTTGGCGTCGGTCAGGTAGGTGATCGGGCCAAAGGCTTCGTCACCGTCATCCGATGGGCTCGGGTCCAGCAGCACATCGCCACCTGACAGCCGGGTTTCCATCTCGATCACTTCTTCGCGCTTAACCTTCAACTCGCGCGCCATGGCGTCAATCTGCGCCTCATTGAGCGTGTCGCGGTGGGTGCCACTGTCGGCAGCAGCATCATCGGCCTTGAAACGCTGTTTCATCGACCGAAGGTTGAAAAACAGCTTGCGCTGGGCCTTGGTGGTGGCTACCTTGACCATGCGCCAGTTTTTCAGGATGTACTCGTGGATCTCGGCCTTGATCCAGTGCAGCGCGTAGCTGACCAAGCGCACGCCTTGGTCTGGATCAAAGCGCTTGACCGCTTTCATCAGGCCCACATTGCCTTCCTGAATCAGGTCGCCATGGGGCAGACCGTAACCCAAGTATTGGCGCGACACCGACACCACCAACCGCAGGTGCGACAGCACCAACTTGCCAGCGGCCTCCAGATTGTTGTCCTGCTTGTATTGGCGAGCGAACTGCTGCTCTTCTTCCAGGGTCAGCATCGGCAGCCGGTTTGCAGCCGAAATATAAGCATCCAGATTGCCCAGCGGGGGCACCAGTGACCAGGGATTGGCCACTGCCAACGCGTTGCCCGAGTTTGCGATGTAAGTCGTCATACCAGCACTCCTTGTAGTCATGACGCTTATATTAGCACTCCTCTAGGGAGAGTGCTAACAGGGATCTTCAATGAAGACCATAGTTGTTTACGTTAGGTCATGATTTGTGTGGGTGTCGGTTAAAGGAATAGGATTGCCACATGAACCCCGAAGACTTGCAGTTACTGGTGACGCGTGAAATGCCCTACGGAAAATACAAAGGCCGCCGCATTGCCGATTTGCCGGGCAACTATCTCACTTGGTTTGCCCGAGAGGGTTTTCCCAAGGGAGAACTAGGGCGCCTGCTGGCCCTGATGCATGAGATCGACCATAACGGACTGTCGGATTTGCTCGCGCCTTTGCGTTGCGGGCGTGGGTAGTCAAAGCAAATCTGCAGACTGTGGGTTGGACAACTGCTTGAGCAACTCTGCGTCGGTATCAAACGGCAAAGTACAAACACTGATGCGCGATACTAGGCAACCAACTGTTTGGTGGAAGCAAAAGACGTCTATGGCCACAGATATCTCCCAACATGCCCAGCCTCTGTTCGATGCCCTGCCTAGGTGCGTGCAGGTTGTATCTACCGATCCCGCTCTACCTATTTCCGAACGCGTGCAGATCTGTCATGTGGCTCGCGAACCTCTGCAAAGCGGCCAAGTTCGCATTGGCATGATGGCCATGACGATCAATCCGGCTGATCTCCTGCAAGTTGACGGACGGTATGGCGTGAAGCCCCCGCTGCCCTATTTGCCTGGACACGAGGGCGTCGCGCTTGTCTTGGAAGTGGCGGCCGATGTTCGAGACTTGGTCGCCGGTGATCATGTGCTGCCGATGGCCCCGGGTGGTTGTTGGGTCGATGAGCGCGTTGTTTCGCGCCGCTTTTTGGTGAGCATTCCCGTCACTGCTGATGTTCTGCAGTGCGCCATGTTGACCGCAAACCCTGCCACAGCATGGATTTTGCTCAGGCACATGCGCAAGCTCGAAAGCGGCGACTGGGTGATTCAAAACGCCGCCAATTCGGCGGTGGGACAGAGTGTTCGCCAGATGGCCCAGAGCCTTGGGCTAAGAGTTGTCAATATCGTGCGGCGAACCGACGCCGTTGGCCAGCCCGACACCCGCGACTCGGTTTGGGTCGTCGACGCTGACCTAAGCGGACCTGCTCTGCGCGAGAAGGTGCTTCAGGCCAATGGCGGTGACATGTCGCGATTGGCGTTGGATGCGGTAGGAGGGCAATCTTCCGGCGGCCTTGCCCATTGTCTGGCCGACAGTTCCCTGTTGGTGGTTTATGGCTTGCTGAGTGGCCAACCTTGTGAAGTGCCCGCCCATGATTTGGTCTTTCGGGATCTTCGGGTACAGGGGTTTTGGTTGGCAAATTGGTTTGCGAATGCTGAGAACCGTAGCCTGACCCGGTCTCTCTACCCCGAACTGGTCGCCATGGTCCAAGCCGGCACCCTCAAAATGGACGTCGAGGCTGTCTATCCGCTCGAAAAAGTGCATGAGGCACTCGCTCATGCAGGCCGCAGTGGCCGATCAGGAAAGGTGCTTCTAAAAGGCGCTTGGATGGACAGGGTCGTAGCGAGAACCTGACATTCAGGACTGCTTGACTGAGTGGGTTCTGAGGGCGGCGCAGTGAGTGAGATTCTCAGTGAAAACCCTAGGCGCAAAATATAACCAAACACTTGTTTGGTTATATTCGATCTGGTACGCTAGATCGCATGGTTGAAACACCCCGGACACCAAATTTGCTCACTGACCCAGCGCCGCGCGTGGGTATCGATCAGGTTAGGAGCGGGACTCACGCCACCCCCGTCTACGATCCGGCGGATGAAGCCATCAGGCGCAATCCATTTCCGATCTATGAAGAGCTCCAGGAGCACGACCCCGTGCATTGGAGCGAGCCCATTCGCAGTTGGGTGATCACGAGGTATGACGACGTTCGCCAAGTGGCGATGTCGGCGAATATGTCTTCAGACCGGCTACGGCCGTTCTACGAGTCCCTCAAGGACGAACGTCGCGACATCCTCTCCGGAGTGATGCGGTACCTCAATTTGTGGCTGGTTTTCAAGGCGCCGCCGGAACATACCCGCCTGCGCAAGCTACTCAATTCAGTATTTACACCAGCGATGATTGCCTCACTTGAGGCTCAGGTCGTTCAGACGGTTGACCACATCTTCCAAAAGTGTGATGCCGGCGCTGAGATAGACTTTATGAAGGAAGTTGCTGTCTTGGTGCCCGCTCACGTGATTTTGGACATGCTGGGCGTGCCGCGGGAAGACTTTGAAAAAATCAAGGTCTGGTCGGATGACCTCAGGCTCTTCATCGGAACGGCCAAAGGGGGAGGCGACAAGTACCGCAAGGCGCGCGATGGAGCTGATCAGATGTCTGGCTATTTCAAGGAAATAATTCAGCAGCGACGAAATCAGCCGGATGCTGATGTCATCAGCCTCATGATTGCAGCGCGTGATGCGCAGGGATCGCTGAACGAAGACGAACTGATTGCGACTTGCATGCTGATCCTTTTCGGCGGGCATGAAACCACCACCAATCTGTTGGGCAATGCGGTGGTTGCTTTACTTGACCATCCGGAGCAGTTGAAGCGGCTCAAAAGCGATCCCGATCTGATCACCCTGGCGGTCGAGGAGTTTCTGCGCTACGACGGTCCCAGCAACAGCATCGCCAGAGTCGTCGCACGTGACCATCAATTGGGCGACAAGATGCTGCGTGAGGGCGATCGAGTCTTTGCCATGATCAACGCGGCCAATCGCGACCCGCGCCGGTTCGAGCGTCCGAATGCGCTGGACTTGGGGCGTACGCCCAACCGTCACTTGACCTTCGGTCAGGGGGTGCACTTTTGCTTAGGCGCACCACTGGCAAGACTTGAAGCCAAGGTCTGCCTCGGCCAGTTGGTGGCCCGATATCCGAACATACGTCGTGGTAACGGGGAAGTGGACTGGATCGATGCGCTGGTTATGCGTGGACCCTCGCAGCTGCCGATTTTCCTCGCATAGCGAAAGCCCGGTCTAAAGGGAACCAAACGTGGACGATGTTTATCTGATTGGCGTATCTTGCACACCGTTTGGCAAGCAAGCCAATCGAAGCTTCAAGGATCTGACTCGGCAGGCCTATCTTGATGTGTTGGCCGATGCCGGGCTTTCCACTGGAGACCGCATTGAGCAGGCCTGGTTTGGCAACTGCGGCATGGGCACCTTTGGGCAGCGCAATATTCGTGGTCAGGTTTGCTTCACGCCCCTGGTGCGGGAGGGACTGTTTCCTGAACGAGTTCCGATGATCAATGTGGAGGGTGGGTGTGCTACCGCGTCCATGGCATTGCATGGCGCGTACAAAGACATCCTCTCCGGGCAGGCTGATCTTTCGTTGGCGATCGGGGTCGAGAAGACTTTTTTCCCCGAAGAGCACGCTAAAACCCAGGAAATTTTTGAAGGTGGGATCGATCAACTTGACCCCCAGGAGTGGATGGCCTACTACCAAGAGGCTGGCGAAAAGTCAGGCAAGCCCTTTGCGCCTAATGCAGCGGGCGGCACCCTCTTCATGGACACCTATGCCATGCAAGCGGCGTACCACATGAAGACCTTTGGTACCACGCGCGAACAGATCGCCTTTGCAGCATCGAAGAATCACGCCATGGGTGCGCTCAACCCCAAAGCTCAATATCGGTTTGAGGTCACACAGCAAGAGGTTCTGAACGACAGGGAGGTGAGTTGGCCACTCACGCGCTCCATGTGTTCCCCAGTTGGCGACGGCGCGGCGGCTGGGCTGCTTTGCTCGGGGCGTGCGCTCAAAGAGATGCCGCCTGCCGTTAGGGAGCGTGCGATTCGGGTGCGCGCGAGCGTATTGACGGGCGGCAAGTACCGTCGCCTGGATGAACCAGGGCTCTCGCATTTGGCGGCTAAGCGCGCCTATGCAGCTGCAGGCATGACACCGCAAGACCTCGATGTGGCAGAGGTGCATGACGCAACCTCATTTTGTGAAATCTACCAAGCTGAGATGCTTGGTTTTTGCGACATCGGTTCAGGCGGCGCATTTGTTGGCAGTGGCGCAACAGCGCTTGGCGGTCGCATTCCTACCAACCTGTCAGGCGGGCTGGTCTCAAAGGGGCATCCAGTCGGGGCGACCGGCCTGTCGATGATCTATGAGTTGGCCGGTCAACTTCGCGGTGAATGCGGCCCTCGGCAAGTGATTGACGCTGACATCGGCTTGGCTGAAAACGGGGGCGGCGTGATGGGTTTCGATGAGGCAGCCTGTGCCATCACCTTGCTACAACGCTGAAATGAGCGATATTTCGAAGCCCCCTATGACCCTCTATGAGGCGTTTGATTCAGCGCGTCAAAGAGCCGGGGGGCTGCCTTTTCTGGCTGAATCCGCCATCAGCGGTGGCCGCGAGTGGACGTTTGCGCGGGCAGGGACTGAAATAGATCGGTTGGCAGGGCTTTATGGCGGGAAAGGTTGGGGGGTGGGGCACCGCATCGCGCTGGCGGTGGGCAATCATCCCCGCCATTTCTTCCACTTCATCGCGTTAAATCGTCTGGGCGCGTCTATTGTCCCGCTCAACCCTGATCACCGCGGCGCTGAAATTCGACATGCACTGCGTCTTGCAGAGGTGGACGCAATCGTCGCGAAGCACGACCGTCACCAGGCCGTCGCGCAGGCCATCGCCACAGATGACGTGCTGAGTCAACGGCCAAACATTCCCCTTGAGCAGCTGGAACAAATGCTCCCTGCCGCTCCCAGACCGGCTCTCGAAGCAGGTAACCCGCTTTATCGAGAGGCCGCGATCCTCTTCACATCGGGGACTTCCGGTCAACCCAAGGGCTGCATTCTCACCAACGAGTATGTTCTGACGGCCGGTGATTGGTACCGTGATCTGGGTGGGCTGCTGACCCTACGACATGCCTGCGAACGGGTATTCAACCCGCTGCCCGTATTTCACATGAACTGTGGCATGACCACCATCGCCACCATGTGTCTCACCGACAACTGTTTGGTGTTGCCCGATCGTTTCCACGTAAGCACCTGGTGGGAGGATTGTGTCAAGTCTGAGGCCACCGGAATTCACTACCTTGGCATCATGCCGCCTGCCCTGATCAAACAGGATCTGGGGCCGTGGGAGGCGAAACATCAAATCCGCTTCGGACTGGGCGCGGGTTGTGATCCGACCTTGCACCCGGCATTCGAGAAGCGCTTTGGTTTTCCCTTGGTTGAGGTGTGGGGCATGACTGAGACGGGGCGATTTTTGACCAATCAGCATGAACCCCGCATGACCCATACACGCGCTTTTGGCCGGGCTGCCGCACCGATACGGGTCAGGGTGGTTGATGACCACGACCAGAATGTTGGGCTTGACGCGCCGGGGGAGCTTCTGGTTTGTGCTGAAGGCGATAACCCGCGCCAAGGCTTTTTCAGTGGCTACCTGAATGACGAGGACGCGACTCAAACGGCATGGCGAGGAGGATGGTTTCACACGGGTGATGTCGTGACACAGGACAGCAGCGGGATGCTCTATTTCGTTGATCGCCGCAAAGACATGATCCGCCGTTCCGGAGAAAACATTTCGGCAGGCGAGGTGGAGGCGGCTCTCGCTGCTCACCCGGCTGTCGCCCGGGTTGTTGTTATGGCGGTTCCTGATGAAATGCGCGACGAAGAGGTGCTGGCCGTGGTGGTGCCCTCGGTCGGATATGCGGCCAACGTGGCTACCGCGCAGGATCTGGTGACCTTCTGTTTGGGCGAGCTCGCCTACTACAAAGCACCAGCCTGGGTGGCCTTTTTTGAGGAACTGCCCGCGACTGCGACCAACAAGGTGCAAAAGAACCGCATCTTTGCGCCTGGTACTGATCCGCGCTTGCAGGCCTTCGACTGTCGACCCCTGAAAAAGCGCCCCAGTGCCGACCACCCGCAGAGCTCAGCGGCAAGCCCACAGAAATAGACATACAAAACACGCATGAACAAAGACATCGTCCTCAGCGCGCCTGCGCGTACGCCGTTTGGCGATTTTGGTGGGAGCTTTCGCGACACGCCATTAACGGAATTGGCAACTCATGCCGCAAAGGCCTGCCTAGCGCGTAGCGGCTTGCAGGGCGAAGACATCGACCACCTGGTGTATGCCAATACGGTGCCTGTTGATCCGGATAGTCTGTTTGGCGCCCGGGTTGTGTCGGTGGCCATGGGCTTGCCCGAAAATGTGAGTGCCTTGACTGTTAGCCGAGGATGTGGCGCCGGCCTGCAGGCGATTGTTTCGGCTGCCGAGCAGATCCTGTCTGGACATTCGTCGATTGCTCTTGCTGGTGGGGCTGAAAACTACAGCCGGGCCCCGTTTGTGCTCCGCACAGGCCGTTGGGGCCACAAGCGAGGTGACCAGAACCTTCAGGACCTGCTGGAGAACACTTACCGTGACCCCTTCTCCAAGGAGTACATGGGGCAGACGGCTGAGAGCATCGCCCGCATTTATGGCTATCAACGGGAGGCGATGGACGAATGGGCCCTCATGAGTCAGCAGCGAGCGAAGCACGCCGTTGATTCGGGCTTCCTGTCGCGGCAGATTGCCCCCATCGAAGTTGCCAACGGCCGGACTCGGCGCTTAATGAGCCTTGACGAGTTCCCTCGGCCGGACATGACGCTAGAGCGCCTTCGGCAGCTGCGCCCATCTTTCGCCACAGATGGGACGGTAACGCCGGGCAACGCCAGCGGAGTAACTGACGGAGCCGCTTTTATTGTGGTGGCCGATAGCGATGCTGCGCAAGGGCGCAATTTGCAGGCACAAGCTCGGGTTGTGGACTGGGCCACGATCGGTGTTGATCCCAATTTGATGGGCATTGGCCCGGTCCCAGCCGTTCGCAAACTCTTGGCACGGACCGGAATGACCGTAGGTGACATCGATTATTTTGAGGTCAATGAGGCCTTCGCCGTGGTGAACCTCCATGCCGAGAAGGAATTGGGTCTGCCCCGTGAGCGGACCAATCTTTACGGTGGCGGTATCTCCATCGGTCATCCGCCAGGCGCGACTGGTTTGCGCATGACCATGACCGCCATGCATCATCTGCAGGACACCAAGGGCCGTTATGCCGTGATCACCATGTGCATCGGTGCCGGCCAGGGCATGGCCCTGCTGCTCGAGAATTTGCTTCGTTAAATTTGTTCCCCCCGTCGTCAGTAAACCAACAGGAGACTTTTATGCAATCCAGCCGAATTTCCCGCCGCCAAGTCCTCGGTGCAGCTGCAGCCACTGCGCTGGGCAGCCTGCCAATTGCCGCGATGGCACAGTCCGGGCCGTACCCCAACCGGCCGATCAAGATCATCATGCCTTGGGCGGCAGGTGGTGGTGGTGATGTCCTGGTCCGAGCAATGCTGCCCAGCCTCTCTGCTCGCTTGGGGCAAGCGGTTGTTGTTGAAAATCGCCCCGGGGCCATTGGTACCATTGGCAGCGCGGTAGCAGCCCGGAGTCCTGCCGATGGATACACATTGGTGTATGGCGCTGCTGACTCACACTCGATTGCTCCGCACATCCTCAAGCAGTCGCCCTATGACTCGAAGAAAGAGTTTGTTGCGGTAGCGCCGATTGGCTTTACCCCTTTGGCACTGACCGTTCATGCCTCGAATCCAGCGACAACATTTGAGCAATTTCTTCAGCAGGCGCGCGAAGCTAAACAGCCGTTGACCTTTGGCTCTTGGGGTCAGGGCAGTTCAGGTCAGATCACCGTGGAAGCACTCAAACAGGTGGCCAAGATTGATCTGCTGCACGTGCCCTACAACGGCACAGCGCCGCTGATTCAGGCACAACTTGCCAATCAGATTACCTGCGCAATTTGTCCTATTCCTGTGGCTGAGCAGCACGCCCGGGCTGGCACAGTTCGCATGCTGGTGGTTGCCGCCAAGGAGCGCTTGGCCGATTTCAAGGACGTGCCGACCATGCGCGAAAAAGGCGTTGCCATCGATATGGGGCCTTGGCTCGGGTTCCTGGCCCCAACCGGAGTTCCGGCGGACGTTCTGGCCAAATTGCATCAAGCCATTGAGGCAACCCTGGCTGAACAGGGTGTTGCCGAAACCATGCGTAAGATGACCATGGTTATCGACCGGATGGACCAGAAGTCCTATCAGGCCTTTTATAACAATGAATACGATCGCTGGGGCAACTACATCCGTACTGCCAACGTCAAGCTGGACCAGTAAATCGCTTCGCAGGATTAATCAAAGAGGCCCGGTGGGCCTCTTTTTTTTAGATCAGATCCTTGTTGCTCAGCCATTTCTGAATCAAACTGGCCACCAGATTGGAGTTGGTGTCCATCATCAGCATGTGTGAGTTTCCCCTAACCCCTATGGCTGGCAGGTCCAGTTCGTCAACGGCCACACCCTGTGATCGCAATGTGTTGCCGTATTGGTTTAACCCCTGCCTAATGCGACCCCATAGGGCACTTGAGCCCATGTTGTCACCCCAAACGAATAAATATGGAATGTGCTGGACGGCCGATACGGACTCCTGATGTGGGGCCGGAAAACCAGACGGTTCCACAGCAACGATCGCCGCAACTTTATCGGGGTGAGCGGCAGCCATCCTGAACGCGAAGTTCGCTCCCTGGCTGTGCGTGATGATGACGAACGGACCATGATCATCGACAAGTGTGTTGTAAGCCGCCTGCGTGGCGTTGTCTGTTGTGGTCCACCGAGGAGTGGCCTGCTTCATGAACTGATCAAATGCGGCGATTGGGAAAAGCGTTCCGGGATTGGCTGAGCCCGCACTGGCACTACCGCGCCAGGATCCGTCCGCCCCAATGCGAAACAACTCCCAAGCTTCCGCCTTCGTGCGAAAGTGAGGCTCGCCTTGAAAAATTTCTGGAAAGCGAGCCCAGGACGCGCGACCGCGCTCCACGGCGTCCGCCACATAGACATCGTGACCCGCGTGCAAAAACCAGCTTTGCCATCCGGGTTGCCCGTCTGGCTTGGTCTCGTAAGTGACGCCACACAGTCCACCACCGTGCATGAGCAACAATGGATGGCGAGCTTTAGGCGCGGCAAGGCGGACGTATTGCACGTACATCTGTTCGACTTCAAACGCACCGTTGGGATTCACCATGACAGGCGGATTGCCCGGTGAATAGAGCACTTCGCGCTCAGCCAGCCCGCCGAGTACGATCTCCCTGCCGCCGATATGCATGCTGCCGATGTCACGGATGTTGAAAGACTGTGTGGGTTCCATCTAAAAATCTGGCGACTTTCGAGTCAGTGATTTCGAAACAACGGTTTATTGCTCGTTGTGACGTTATGGGGTTACTGCCTAAGAGCGGGGCGGGTGGAATAGCGCAAACAATTGCCGAGCAACTGCTGCTGGTGAATCTCTCCCGGGCTGATACCAATTGAGCGCCCCGTTGAGTGCCCCAAGTAGCCCGAGCCGGAAATACCGGCGCTTGATGCCGGGTGCCAGCTCAACGGCCTCCGTTAATTCTCCGAACACCCGTTCGTAACGATCACGTTCTCGCACAAGGGCAACGCGCATCGTCTCGGTATATGCTGATGACCAGTCTGCCAACACCGTTGCCGCCGGGCTATCCCGGGTCAGTAGGGCCTCAAGGTGCGCAACACATGCCGCCTCGAGCCGGTCCCATGGGTCTGCCAGTGGTGCAATAGCCGCCTGTACAACGGCAATAAAGGCATCAACCCCGGAGGCATACACAGTGATAAACAGCTCTTCCTTTGAACCAAAGTGGTGGTAGAGCGAGCCGTGGAGAATCCCGAAGGCTGCTGCAATGTCCCGCATGGAGGTGTTGCCATACCCCCGCTCACCAAAAAGGCGCGCTGCTTTGTCGATGAGTTCAGCTTTGCGATCGGGTGTAATGCCACCGACAGCGCTGGCGGAGTCAGCCTTGCGCGTCATGCCGGGGCTTGGTCAGCGCGAGGAATCAATGCATCAGCGATGGTGCGGTGGCCGAGGGCAACAGCCTCGATCAGCGGTAGAGCCTCGGGGTCGACCATGCAGTCGCAGAACAATGTCCGTTCAGCGGCTAATCCATCAGCTTTATTCCACCGACCAGCATGTCGCACCAAGTGTTTGATATTCGCACAGGCCCGAGCCGGAGCTGCCTCAATACCCTGGGCTAAACCATGCGCAGAGTGAAGCACATCCTTCACGCACGCCGACGCAATACCCAGCGCAAGAACCTCCTGCGGATTGAACACCTTGGCGGTTAACAGGTAGAACAAGGATCTGCTGGTTCCCAGCAACTCGGCCAATGCCTGGGTACCACCAGCACCAGGAAGCAGGCCCAGATTGAGCTCTGGCAGACCCAGTTGGTAGTCTCCCTCTTGAACCACTCGAATATCGCAGCCTAGCGCCAACTCAAAGCCGCCCCCCATAGCCACACCATTGATCGCTGCGATGAATATCAAGGGACTCTTGTCGATGCGCTCAAGGCAATCGTGGATACCGCCATTGGGAACTGGCCGATCCATTGAGAACTTCTTCCCTTTCGCTTGAAAGGATTGCGCCCGCTTGTGCAGTATTGCTACGTCGTAATGCCGAATGAAGACGCCGGGATCCCGCCCCGTGAGGATCACGACTCGACCTTGCGGCCAATGCTCCAGGCGGTCCAGCACCAGCGCCAACTCGGCCTCCATCGCTTCATCCATATAACCATGTGGCGGATTGAAGAACTGAACCACCGCTGTTGCACCGCTCAGTGACATCGACACTCGCGTTCCGACCCACTCAAAAACATCCAAATCCATTTCGATCCTTATGGCTTGATCGTGCCCAGACGGCAGGCATCTGTGGCACGAGATCCTCCGACTGCGTGACCTCACCATCATAAAACAGTCGGTTGGTTTCTTTATGTTGATAGGGCTGGCTCCACCCTGTGACACGCCAGACCGCAAGTCAGACAGAGGCGTCAAGGGCAACGTGCTCAGCATCAGGAAGAATGCCATGGAGTAGATCGGGTACTGACCTAATCCGCCCCGGGTAGACACAGGCCGGCGCGCTGCTCGGTCATGTACACATTTGAAATCAAGTCAAACGCAGTAGCCATCACGTGTCGTGATTCAAAGATGGGTTTTGCGGAAATGGCCTGTGTTACTCAATGGCATCTCACACCGCACCCTGCGCGCGCAGCCGGGCTACTGCCACGCTGTCCAATCCCAACTCCGCCAAGATGGCGTCGGTATGCTGCCCCAGCGCCGGAATCGGGTCCATGCGGGCCACTTCGGCGTCATCCACTGCAGCACCGGCAGGCAAGAGCGCTGGCACTGGGCCAGCCGGCGTTTGCACCTGAGCCCAACGCTGCCTGGCCTGGAGCTGCGGATGCTGCCAAAGGGCCTGCATGTCGTTGACCTGAGCATTGGCGATCTGCGCCTGGTCCAGGCGTTCAATCACCTGCTCGGACGTGAGGGCAGATAAAGCTTGAACAATGATGTCGCGCAGGGCCTGGCGTGCCGCAGTGCGCTTGGCGTTGGAATCGAAACGCTCGTCGCTGGCCAGTGCCGGCTGCAACAGCACCTGGCCGCAAAACGACACCCACTCCCGTTCATTTTGCAGGCCCAGCATCACCACCTTGCCGTCCCCGGCCGGGAACGGGCCGTAGGGGTAGATGGTGGCGTGTGCCGCGCCGCTGCGCTGCGGCGCGCTGGCACCTTCAAACGCGTAGTACATCGGGAACGACATCCATTCGGCCATGCTCTCCAGCATTGACACGTCGATGCGGCTACCGAGTCCCGTCTGGCCCCGTTGCAGCAGTGCGGCCAGGATGTTGGAGTAGGCGTACATGCCGGCCGCAATGTCGGCAATGGACATGCCCGCCTTGACCGGATCCTCGGGCGTACCGGTCACCGACAGAAAGCCCGCCTCACTCTGGATCAGCAGGTCGTAGGCCTTTTTGTCCCGGTAGGGCCCAGGGCGGGCGGGGTCGTCGCCATAGCCAGAAATATCGCAGACGATCAGGCGGGGATGCTTGTCCTTCAAGGCCTCCCAAGACAGCCCCAGCCGGGCCGCCGCGCCGGGCGCCAGGTTCTGCACCAGCACATCGGCCCGTTCAATTAGCGCGTCCAGCACCGGCTGCGCTGCGTCGTGCTTCAAGTCCAGCGTCAAGCTTTCTTTGCTGCGGTTGGTCCAAACAAAATGAGAAGAAAGCCCACGCACCCGCCCGTCGTAGGCGCGGGCAAAGTCACCGCTGCCAGGTCGCTCCACCTTGATGACCCGTGCGCCCAGATCGGCCAGTTGCCGAGTGCAGAACGGCGCGGCGATGGCCTGTTCCAGGGAGACGACGGTGATGCCGTTCAGCGGTCTCATGGCTAAGCTTTCAAAATGAGCGCGGCAGGCCTAGCAGGTGCTCGCCCACATAAGACAGGATCATGTTGGTGGAGATCGGCGCCACTTGGTACAGGCGGGTCTCGCGAAACTTGCGCTCTACGTCGTAGTCGCAAGCAAAACCAAAGCCGCCGTGGGTCTGCAGACATGCATTGCCTGCCTCCCAGCTGGCCTTGGCGGCCAGGTACTTCGCCATGTTGGCCTCGGCCCCGGCATTTTGTCGCGCGTCGATCTTATCGCAGGCCCGCCAGCGCATCAGGCTGGCGGCTTCCAGCTCAATGTAGGCCTCGGCCAGCGGAAACTGGATGCCCTGGTTCTGCCCGATCGGGCGGCCAAACACCTGGCGATCATTGGCGTATTGGGTGGCCCGGTCCAAAAACCAATAGCCGTCGCCGATGCACTCGGCCGCAATCAAGGTGCGCTCGGCGTTCAGCCCCTCAAAGATCACGCGCAGGCCCTTGCCCTCTTCGCCCAGCAGTGCGTCCTCTGGGATCTCCAGGTTGTCAAAGAACAGCTCATTGGTTTCGTGGTTGACCATGTTCAAGATGGGGCGCACGGTCAGGCCATTGCCCACGGCCTGAGCCAGGTCAATGATGAAGCAGCTCAGGCCATCGCTCTTTTTCTGCCCTTCGGCCCATGGCGATGTGCGTGCCAGCAGTATCAGCAGGTCACTGTGCTGCACCCGAGAGATCCAGACCTTTTGGCCATTGATCACCCACCGACCGTCCTTTTTGACCGCTGTGGTTTTGAGCTTGGTGGTGTCGCTGCCGGTGCTCGGCTCGGTCACGCCCATCGATTGCACGCGCAGTTCCCCGGCGGCGATTTTGGGAAGGTAGAAGGTTTTCTGCGCCTCGGAGCCACTGAACACAATGCTGTTCATCACATACATTTGCCCATGGCAGGCGCCCGAATTGCCGCCAGAGCGGTTGATCTCCTCCATGATGACCGAGGCCTCGGCCATGGACAGGCCCGGGCCGCCGTAGGCCTGCGGGATCAGGGCCGCCAGCCAGCCGGCCTGGGTTAATGCGTTGACGAAGTCTTCTGGGTATCCGCGTTCCTGGTCGATTTTGCGGAAATACGCATCCGGGTACTGCGCGCACAGCGCCCGCACCGCGTCGCGAATTTCCTGGTGAGTTTGGGCGCCTTCGGTCTTCATGGGTTTTTTTTCTGGTTCAGTGGCTGGCAACGGTTGCCGTGGCTTGGATGGCCAGTTGGCCTTGGGGTCCGCGTGCCCACAGGGTTGCAAGGTCACCATCGAGCCGGCCGCAAATATCAAAATGCGCCGTATCGAACAGGGGGCTGATCGCCTTGAATTCGAAGGTTTTGACCTGCGCCGTGGGGTACTGGCGTCGCAACTGGTCGATGAGCAAGGTGGCGATCAGCGGCCCGTGCACCACAAGGCCCGGGTAGGCCTCCTCGCCCATCGCGTACGGACGATCGTAATGGATGCGGTGCCCATTGAAGGTCAAGGCCGAATACCGAAACAACAGCACCGGGTCGGGCGTGATCCGGCGGCTGAACTGTTCGTCTGTGCGGGCTGCCGGTGCTTGTGGCGGGGTCTCGCCGACCAGGGGCATCTCGCGGTAGACGATGTCATGGTCTTCAACGATGGCCAGGCCTTGGGCATCAGACAGCTCGTGGTGTACCCGCACGAAGACGAGAGGGCCGCTGCGCCCCTGTTTTGCGCTGATGTCGGCGATACGGCTGGTGCGGGTCACGGTCGATCCGGCCCGCAGCGGATGCATGAACGACAAACGGCTGCCGCCCCACATACGGCGCGGAAGCGCAACCGGGGGCAAGAAGCCGCCCCGCTTCGGGTGGCCGTCCGTGGCAATTGTGGCCAGCGGATGCACGGGCAGAAAGTAGAGCCAATGCCAGCAGGGTGCCAGGTCATCGCCGAGCCTGGGCGGCGGATCGTCGCGGCCCAGCGTCGCCGCCAGTGCTGCCATCGGGGCCAAGGTGACATGGTCTTCCAGGGTTTCGGTCTTGCCGACCCACTGTTTGAGATCTTCGAGATGCATGTCGAGGTGGTTCCGCTTGATTGAGGGTTTCCCTCGGCCTGATCTTACAGGCGCAGTGTCGCCAGCATCGGGGCAACGGCGTCGGCCTCGCGACGCAGCCTGGCCGCCAGATCTCTGGCGGAGACTTCGGTCAAGGCCGACCCGGTCAGGGCCAAGGTCAGCGACGCCACCGGTGCCCGGCCGTCCGTGCACAGGGCGACGCTGACCGCAGAAATGCCAGTGGCGATGTCGCCCAGGTTCAAGGCAAAACCGAGTTCACGAGACCGCACCAGCATCCTGCTGACACCCGTCCATCGGATCGTGTCCTGCTGATCGATGGTGCGTTGGTTGTCTACCTCAATGCGGGTTTGCTCGGCTGGCGGCAAAGCCAGCAACATCGCGACACCGCCGGCGGTCAGGCACAAGGGGCGTCTGCCGCCGACGTCCAGCAGCAGCGAGGAGACCGGCCCTGCGCCATCGTGGCGCGCCAGGCAAACCGATTCCACACCACTGCGTATCTTCAGAAAAATAGTGCCATGGAGCTCGGTGGCGAGCGCCGCCAGGCGGGCGCGCGCCAGCCGCCCGAGGTCAAAGTAGGGCGTCGCGGCCAGGCCCAGTTCAAACGCCAGAGGGCCCAGCGTGTAGTGCTTCGAGCCGGGCACCCGGGTCGCCAGACCGGTGTCGCACAAGCCAGTCAGCAGCCGGTGCACCGTGGCCGGATCAAGTTCGGTGTGCTTGGCTAAGTCGCTCAGTCGCCAGCCGATGCGGCTGTGGCCGGCCAAAAGCCGCAACAGGCTCACGGCACGATGCAGTGATCGGGTGACGTCGAGACGCTTAGGTGTGGTTTCTGGCACAAATTGCATTCTATGAAAAACTGGCCAAAATGGGCCACCACCCAAGGGCGCTCGTCGCTACGATGGTCGGCTCCAATGACCGACTCGAGAAAGAGAACACTATGCCAAACGTAGCCGCCCCCTTGCACCGCCGAATGTTCGCCGCCCTCGTGCTGGCGCTGGCGGTCCCCGCTTTGCACGCGCAGACCTATCCGACGGGTCCGATCCGGGTGGTGGTGCCGTTTCCGGCTGGCTCCGGCGTGGACGGGGTTGCCCGTGCGGTGATTTCGCGCATGGCTGTCGGCTTGGGTCAACCGATCTTGATTGACAACCGCGCCGGTGCTGGCGGCAACATCGGTACCGAATTTGTCGCCCGCGCGCCCAAGGATGGCTACACCTTGCTGTTCAACGCGACTCAATTGGTGGGCAATCCGGGCATCAGCAACGTCAAGTACGACGCGGTGAAAGACTTCGCGCCGGTGTCGCTGGTCTCGCGTGTGTCCGCCATGTTGGTGGTGCCAACCGACTCGCCGGCCCGGTCTGTGCCGGAGCTGATCGCTTTGGCTAAGGACAAGCCGGGTAGCCTCAGCTACGCCTCGGGCGGCAACGGTGGCATCGGCCACTACTCCGGCGAGTTGCTCAAGTCCAATGGCGGCAACCTGGATATCGTGCATGTGCCCTACAAAAGTGCGGCCGAGCAGGTGACTGCGGTCATGACCAACCAGACCCAATTGGCTTTCCCGGCCTTGCAGATCGCACTGCCCTTGGTCAAAGCTGGCAAGTTGCGCGCCTTGGCGGTCACCGGCCAGCGGCGCAGCGCGCAGTTTCCCGAAGTCCCGACGATGGCTGAGGCGATGAAGCCTGGTTTCACGCTGGATGCCTGGTACGGCCTGCTGGCCCCGGCGGGCACGCCGGCACCGGTGATTGCGCGCTTGCGCGCGGAGCTGGTCAAGGTGCTGGCCGACCCCGCTGTGCGTGAATCGCTGACCAGTGCCAGCCAGGACGTCGTCGGCAGCACGCCAGGCGAATTTGCCGAGGTCATTGTCCAAGACCTGAAGCTCTGGACAGACTTGGCGGTCCAGCTCAAGGTAAGGGTCGATTGAGCCAGTTTGACGAGACCAGGAGCCCTGGACGACGCGTCAAGCCAATTCGGTAAACAGTGCAAGATTCTTCTGTGACGATCCGCGCCGTGCGCACGCTGTGTTTTACGCAGCCGATGATTCCGATCCATGTGAATACCTTTGCCGGGGCACTGGCGCTGGTGTTGACCGTGGTCGAGGCCTCAGACGGTACTGAAGGTTATTCCCTGGCGCGTGCCCACGGCGGCCAGTCGGGTGCGGTGATTGCCAACCAGATCGAAGCCTCGTTGCGGCCGCTTGTGATCGGTCGCGATCCCGCAGACCGGGGCGAGCTGTGGGATGCGATGACGGCTATGGAGCCGGCCGGCTACGTCAGCGTCTTTGCCATCAGCGCGCTGGATGTTGCCCTGTGGGACTTGGCGGCCAAGCTGCAGGGCGTGACTGTCGCCCAGTTATGTGGTGGCCAGCGCAGCACCATGCGCGCCTATGCCAGCTCGACCCACCATGACAGTGTGGACGCTTATGTGGCTGATCTACGGTCTGCGCTGGCGCTGGGCTTTAGGGCTTACAAGGTGCATCCGTTTTACGACGCAGCCCGAGACATGGTGTTGGCCAAGGCCTTGCGCGCCGCAGCTGGGCCCGATGTACGCTTGATGCTGGACGCTGCCAAACGCTACAGCGCGCGTGACGCGCTGCGCGTGGGTGAGGTGTTGCAAGCACTGGACTACCACTGGTACGAGGAACCGTTGCCGCAGCACGATTGGGCCGGTTACCGCCGCCTGCGCGATGTGCTGCAGATCCCGGTGATGGGTGGCGAAACCCTGCCAGGCTTGCACCACGCGATAGCCAACGCCATCGATGCGCGCGCCTACTCGGCCGTGCTGTGCGACGTGTACTGGAAAGGCGGTATCACCGGCTGCCTCAAGACCATGGCCTTGTGCCAGGCCAGGGGTGTTGAGGTGGTGTCGCATCACGGGGCCAGCGCGCTGATGAACCTGGCCAACCTGCATGTCATGTGCGGCGCCAGCGACGTTGAAATGATTGAGGTGCTGGTGCCGCAAGCCCCCTACCACTACGGCTTGCGCGACTACATGCAGGTAGGCGCCGATGGGTACGCACGCCTGCCCACGGGCCCTGGCCTGGGCGCCGAGCCCGACTGGTCCTACATCGAGGCGCATCGCATCGTCTGACCTGGTGCAGCAGGCGCGGGTGGTCGCGATCCGTCAGAGGGCAAGTGCCTGGACCTGCGCCAATGTCAGCCCCAGGCCGAAACCCGGCGCACTGGACGGCATCAGCCGCCCGTTCTGCGGCACCGCCGTGCCCGGTGTCAGGCGTATCTCGTCAAAAGGCACGCCAGGCGCTGAGCCGACGAAATACTCACCCATGGTGGCGTTGGGCACCGCCAGGCTGAAATGCTGACCATAGGCGGTGTTCATTCCTGCGTGCAGCATCACCGGGATGCCCGCGTCTTGTGCGATCCGCGCGATCTTTAGGCAACCCGTGAGGCCACAGGCCCAGCCGATGTCGGGCTGAAACACGTCCAGGTTCCGGGCACTGGCGGCACTGGCGAACGGCGCCGGGGAGTACCAATGTTCCCCACCGGCCAGGCCATAGCCGGGTAGCCGTTCGCGCATGGTGCGCACGCCGTCCAGGTCATCCGGCATCAGGCAGTCCTCGATCCAGCGCAGTTGGTACGGCTGCATGCGCTGGGCAAAGCTAACTGCGTAGTCCACGTCAAACGCCATCCAGCAGTCGACCATCAGGTCCCGCTCGGTGCCTATCAGCTGGCGGGTGGCTTGTACGACTGCCTCATTGGCGTCCAACCCTTGCACGCCGTCGGCAGGCCCGTACGGGCACGCGATCTTGGTTGCCTGGAACCCCTGCTCCAAAATCCAGTCGGTGTCATTGCCGGTGGCATAGCATTCGATGTCGGGGCGAACCGGCCCGCCCAACAGGTCATAAACCGGTTTTGCCAGCAATTTGCCTTTCAGGTCCCACAAGGCCAGGTCGATTGCGCTGATGGCGTAACAAGACAGGCCCCCGGCATACGGCGATGTCATCGCACTCAGCATATTCCACAAGGTGTCGATCTCGGTACAAGGTTCATCGACCAGCAGGGGTGCCAGGTGTTCATTGATGATGTTGATCAC
Organism: Rhodoferax sp.; assembly: GCA_040400795.1. Lineage (GTDB taxonomy): Bacteria > Pseudomonadota > Gammaproteobacteria > Burkholderiales > Burkholderiaceae_C > Rhodoferax. Next base: position 106,421 of record JBBAPO010000009.1, on the reverse strand, counting down.
CGGCGAGCCGTACCGCGTCATGCCCAGGCCCCAACTGCCGTCTTCCGCCGTCACCAGGCAGGCCACCGACGGCCAGCGCGGCCGCCAACTGCTGCGCAGGCGCTTGAACCGTGGGAAATGCGACATCGGACTGGCCACCTCGGCATGCGTCGTCCAGGCCGGGCGACGTTCCAGCGTCGTCGCCGGGCCGCCCATCAGGTCACTGGCGATGGCAAAGGCTTGGATGGATTTGATCTTCATGGGGGCTTGGTTCGGATGATTTGATTTTTCTTGGATTGCTATTATTTTAATAGCTAACTATCCAATAACCACAGGGCCTAGAGCCCTATTTCATTCATAATGAACTGCGCTGAATCACCATGAAAAGATTGAAGGTTGGGGCCTGGAGCAGCCATGTCATTCAAGCGGGCAGGGTGCCATGCTGGCAAGAAAACGGCCACAGCGGGGTGGGCGGAACTTCCACTGCGCCTGCTGCCTTGCAACAATGCCCCATTGGTGTCTATTCCGTCACGATCTGGCGCATGGGCTCAAACGCAAAGACGCGATCATAGGAAGCAAGTGCACTACCGCCAAGATATTCGGCCATTTTTCTATAGGCGCCTCGTCGATGGTCCCAACGCTGGTCCCGCCGCACTTGTTCCAGCCAGTCGCAAAGATGGATGCACACCAGGTCGGCGTAGTCTGTTTTGGAAAATACCAATGCTTCGCGGGTCTCACGATGGATGATGGTATCGAATTCGGTAAGTTGGGTCAGCGTTGCGTCAAATGACTGGCGATCCATAAAGCAGTTGAGGTAAGCGATTTTTTCGGCATGGTCGCCGATCAGTTTGCGCAATTCAGCCTGGCGCTCTATGGGCAGGATAAAGCCTTGGAAACCTTGCGTGCCATAAATCGAATGGAACAGCGCCGCTCGACAAAGTTCATCGGTACCACCCAAGGCCTTCATGTCGTTGTAGACGCCGATCGCATGGGCCAAATAGGTTTTGTCTGAATGATTAATCTCGGCCGCCCCTAAGCCGATGAAGTAATTCGTCAATTCTTTAAAGCTCGGTTGCATAGCTGCTCTCCTTCTTGGATGTTGTTTGTTAGCGTGAGCAGACCAACTTGCGAAAGGCATCCGCAAAAGAGTCAACTGGCACGGCCTCCCAGTTAGACGGGCGATGCCCACTGCTGATGGTTTTGCCGTTGGCCCATCGCTCGGGGTGACTGGAGAACGCGAGCGTCCTGCGGCGTTCCTGCTGACAGTCAAATTCGTACATCGAGCGGGTCGACAGCACCCCGGTGGCGTCTTTGGTCCTGAACTCTTCCAGCCAGCGCACAGTTCTGAGTTCTCCGTCCTTGCCGATGGTCTTCGGGTCGAAGAAGTGCGTAACTTGGCCGCTGTCCTCGCCCATTCGCTCCCACTCAGCCCAAGCAGTGCCAACGTCAAGAAGCGCCAGCGCAAGTAGCAACCGTTTCATTGACATCGTCCTTTCAGTTCGGTGACCTGCGGCGCAATGGGGTTGCGCTCGGAAGGTCATACTGCCCGCCTTCCCGCGCCGCAATGGCCGCAAAGCAGGGGATATGCGGCCACTGAATGTGCTCACGCCAGGCAGTTTTCAGACAGACCAAGGATACCGCTTCTTCGGTCGTCAGTATTTCACGCACCTTCGGATTGCCGCAGGCGTGATGTTTTCTCAGATCGCCGCAATCGCGCGCCTTCGTTGACTGCAGTCTGTCAACAGTCTGTAAAACAGTCGAGATATCCCAAAACAAAAAGCCTGCTAGCAATTAAGTAGCAGGCTTTCCATATCCTATGCGGGCTGTAACTGGTGGCGCTTCACGGATTCGAACCGCGGACCTGTGGATTATGATTCCATCGCTCTAACCGACTGAGCTAAAGCGCCGATGCACTGAGTCGCTGGGACTCGGGCAGGGCAGCAGTATAGCCCAGGCTGGGTGCTACAAAGCATGGTTCAAAGCATGGTTCAAAGCGTGGCGCGCAGCCGCAGTTCGGGCTGCGGATTCGGTTCAAAGGGTTGAACAACCTTCGACGACGCCATGAGGCTGGATTCCAAGTCGGCCAGGGCCAGCGCCGCCTTGCGCATCGCTTCGGCCTGAGTTGGGGTCAGCGCATATTCTTGGGGCGGGTTCCCGGTCGTGCGAGCCAGCACCAATGCGTTGATCATTCCCGTCAGAGGTCTGGCATGGGCTTTTTGGGCTGACGATTGCGTAAAGCGCGCCATCTTGCCCTCCACAGCGCGGACAAACGTGTTGAACCGGACCCAGCGGTGCTCGTCCCAATGGACTGAGGGTTTCGTCTTGCCATTGGGGCCCGGCGCGACCTTGATGTACCGGGCAACCAGCGCCTGGCCAGCCTGCTGGCCCAAGCTGGCCATGGCCAGCAGGTCTTGCGGCGGCATGGTCAGATTCAAGCCGCCTATGCTGCTATTCGGGTCCAGGTAAATGTTGACGATGCGTTCGCGCACACCGGGCAGGCGGGCGGTCGCGTTATCGTTCCACCGACGCGCGGCATCGAGGATGTTTGCCAGAAACGTGAACAGGCTGCCCAGGCTGGGTGGCGCTAGGCGCTGTTCAGAGGGGGGGTGGCGGAGCTCAGGTGGCACCGTTTTGGCCTCGTCTATCCAGATGTCCCCAACCTTGGCCGACGCATGCTTGCGGTCCACCAGGGTGATGCCAAAGGTGGGCCAGCGTGGCAGCACGGCATCAAACAGGTGGATCGGAAAATTGGCACAAATACCACCGTCTGAAAACCAGCAGCGGTAGGGTTGTCCGATCGTTGGAATTGCCCACAGGGGCACGGCCTTGAACAATATGGGAAAGCTCAGGCTCAGCCGGGCCGCCACCAGCACCGGCAATTCACCCTGGGGCAGCCGGCGCAGGCCCAAATGCTCGTAGCCGCCCAACACCGGGCTGCAGGCGCACAAGTGTTTCATCACGGTGGCCGGGAAATAGGGTTCCAGGTCTTCTTGCCGGAAGTAAAGCTGCTCTGAGTTGTCGGTCAGGGGCAAGCCGCAGACCCTGCCGTGCGTCAGGTTGGTGCTCATCATTTGCAGGGCGATGGACTTCGGCCGCTCTGTCCAGCCGTCGCGGTACAGGTCCAGGTCAGGCCTACCCGGTGCGTCCCACAGATCGCGGAAGGTGAGGGGGTTTTTCAGGTCCCGCCCGGAGGCTGCCTGTATGCCTTCGTGCAGCCACTCGGTGAAGCCCTGCGGGCCGTCCTTGGATCCCATACCTGTACACAGGCCACAGCCTGGCCCGCCAAGTTGGGTTCGAACGTCGCCCAACAGCCGCCAGCCGATGATGCCCAGCAGCAGTACCGAGATTGCCGCCAGGTTGGTCAGCAAGACGAGCAGCAGGGGTAATACCGTGGCCGGGTAAAGCAGGCACAGGGCCCCCAGCAGCAGCGCCCCGCCAATCAGCAGCAGCAAGATGCCTCGATCCCGGGGCCGACGCAGGTTCGGGCGCAGCAGGTAGTCAGCCAACAGGTCCTTGACGATGGGCCAGTTACCCGCCCAGCCTTTTTTCTTGCTGAAAAAGCCGACAAACAGCCGAAACAGAGGCTCGCCGCCCGGGTACGGATGAAACAGCGAAAACAGCTTGGTCTGGCCATCGCCTTGTAGTTCGGCCAACGCCACGGGCACTTCGCGCAGCACCTTGTTGAAGCCGTTTACCGAGCCACAGCGGCGGCTGTACTCGCTGGCGGCCGTCAGGGCTGCCGCCACGGCGCCCACTGATGTACCCCCAATGCTTTGAAACCGGTAATGCTGTGCCAATTCCATCACTGCCCAGGGGTAAACCACCCCATCGGTGACGCCGCCTTTCATGACCACGTCGCAGTACCGGTCCAACGGCGGTTCCTGCGCCGGGTCCAGCAGGTCTGGACCGACGTGGCTTGTGGTGTCGGCAGTCATGGGCTTGCCGGGCCTGTCTCACAGGGGTAGAGGCGGTTAGTGCCAGCGTCAGGCGCCAGCGGTTCTGCCAATTGCTTGACGGCGCTCAGGCTGGGGAAGAAAGCGTAGAGCGTGCCTTTGGTCGTGACAAAGGGGGTGAGCCCCCGCAGTGCCAGCGCCGTGGTGTCGCTCAGGGGGATGTCGTAGACATGCCGCACAAGGTCGTTGAGGCCGATCAGTGGGTCGCGGGCGTTGCCACGGTTGTTCGTGCCCATGGGTGTGTCGTTGGCCCATTGGCCGACCAGGTGCTCAAACTGGTGTTCCAGGCTGGCGCAAAAAAACAAGCCAATCAGTCCCCGATTCTCTCCGTCGTCTTTGTAATCGTAACCCTCTCCATCGTTCTTTTTGTAATTCTCACGGTTGTAAGGCTCGCCGTACGGCATACCGCGCCGCAGAATGGGCCGGCGCCTGAAGGGCACCACAGGATCGTCGCGTGGGTTCATGCGCCGGATGTGGGCGCCAAAGGGGCAGCCCTGCCCGGCTTGGTCGCCGGTGAAGTCAAAGTTGGCGGTGGCGGCTGGGCCGGTCGGGCCACTGACCATGGTGTCCTTGGCTTGCAGTATCTTGCCGTCATCCCAGCGACCAAGCAATTTGGCGCGAATGAAGGCCTCGGCGTCTTGCAAATTGTGTTTGCCCTGCAGGGTTGTGGCCTGCTTTTGCACAAAGGTGCGAAAACCGGCCTCATGCTGCTGCATCTTGCGAAAGGCTGCAAAACTGCCATTTTTGAAAAAGTCGGCCAGTTCCTTGGATTGCTCGGCCGCCGGTATCCGGCTGGATGCCGGGCGCTCGGCCGGAAGGCGCCAGGGGTTGACGCCGTCGTTGTTGTCGTAGCCCAGCACGAATTCACCCAGACGGTGGCGGTTGTGAACGGGGTCGGGCTGCTCGCCGCGCTCGGTAGGCTCGGGACCCTCGTACAGGATTTTCGGATTCGACAGGCCGTCGCGCATACCGAAATGCACCGTCCGGTTCTTGGGGTCGGTCGTCAGGTGCGCCGCCTCGTGTCGTGCCCACTCCTTTTCGAACGCCTTCTCACCAGCCATTTTTTTCAGTTCATCTTCTGCTTTTTTGAGGGCCTTTTCGGTGTTTGCGTGAAGTACCAGCAGCAGGTGAGCCTTATCCGGCCTGAAACTTACTTCCCATTTGTCCGGCGCACTGCCTTCAACGTCGCCCAACTGGCTGGCCGCTCTGTGATACGCGCCCTGGGCAAAGGCAGGGGCCTTGTCCCGCAGCACATCGAGTCGGCGTTCGTTGGTTTTGAGTTTTTGCAAACCCTCAAACGTGATGCCCAGGCTGAGCGCGCAGGGCATGGATTGCTCGCGTTTGCAACGTTTCTCTATATTGACCCAGCTTTCGTCGGCACCCACCAGCCAACCATCGTCGGCAAGCTGCCGAAGGAATTTCCGTGCATCCACTGGGTCTTGTACGGTCAGAATGAGGTGCCAGCTGAAATTGAAGTTGTAGCCGCGGGTGACCAGCTTCTGGATATCGCCGAGGTCAGGTGTCCCGGCTGTCGAGCCAGGGCAGGGCGTGACACTCATAGCGGGGCCTTTCGGGTGAATGCATATTGGATTTGGGCCGCCTCGGCAATGCGCTGGGCGATGAAGAAAAAGTTGGCCTCGGGCGGCTGGTTGAAGCGGCGGATGAGGTTGACGAAGTCCTGCGGAAACTCGTCCACCGGCATGGGCGGGGCATGCACCATATGCTCAAACAGGCGGTCAAACAGCGAGCCCACCTGCAGCGCAAAATGCTCGACATAGGGGTCAAAGCCACGGTCAAACACAGTCAGCAGCATCAGCTGGCTGTCGTTCTCCAGCAGCACAAAGCAGGCAAAGTGCACGTGCTTGGATTCGCGCAGCATTTTTTCGATGCGCGGCGCACCAACCTGGATGACGCGCTTGAGCTGCTCGGCGTGCACGGCGGTGGGCGGTTTGATCGGCATGCTGACCAGCAGCGGTTGCTGGGCAGCGCCCACCCGCGCCGGTGCGTGGGCAAACTGCTGCTTAATCATGGCCAGGCTGGCGTTGGGGTAGGCGCTGAACACGTAGTCGCCCACCGGCGCGAGGTTGATGCGGCGCAGCCATTCGCCAAATTCCCAGGGGTGTTGGTGTATCGGGCGGGGTGGTGCCTGCCGCAGGTGAGGCAGCAGCAGGGTGAACAGTGGGCCGAGGTCGTTTGCCAGGTTGGGCAGGTGGTCGTTGGTGTCCTGGTCGATGAAGGCGAACATCGCGAGACGGCTGTCGTTCTCCAGCAGCAGGAACGAGGCAAAGTGAACATGGCCTGAATGCTGAAGCGCGTCTGTGAACGCTTGTCGCCGATGATGAAGTAATCCCCGCACCGTCTGCGCGTGCTGCTGCGAGGGCGCTTTCAGGTCCATCATCAGCAGCAGCGGCGAATGGCGCAGCAACTCAAACCGGTGGTAAGTCAAAGGGTAGCTCAGGCAGTGGTAGCCCCACTGCCGGGTCAGGCCAAAGCGCTGACCGTTGCGCGGGTTGATGGTTTCTGCCAGTCCTGGCAACATCAGCACTTGGCGCACGATGTGGGTGACCAGCGGCATGGCCACGTGCTGGCCGATGCATTGGTGCAGGAAGCTGCTGACAGTTTTTTTCTGTGGGTTATCGGGTTCACCGCCAAATATGAGTGGGTCGTAAGGGATACCAAGGCGGGCGTATCTAGTCTCGTCGAAGCTATCGGGTGGATCCCAGGTGCCCGGAGCGCGCGTGGCAGCGCCCACAGCGATCACCAGTTCGCTGCCTGCGGGGATGATGGCACCCCCTGGGAATAAGGTCATCGGGCGGGTGGTGCGGCGCGGCAGGTAGGCCACCGGCGGGTTGAGCCGCAGTGCCTCCCAAATGAAGGGCGTCAGGTTCGCATCGTGGCCAGCCCGATGGCCGTGCTTAACCCAATCCAGCGCCGCAGCAGCCTGTGCCGCCTTGAGACGTGCCGGGCTCTCAAAAAAGCACTGCAGCGCCAAGCACACGGCGCCCACCACATTACCCACGGTACCGGCGATCAGGCCAGTGACGATGGCGGCCAAATCGGTGCCGCCGTAAGTTTTGCCCACCCCAACGGCACCGGCTATATCAGCCATGCGCTGCATCACGGGTGTGAAACCCGCCAATGAACGATGGACCGGGCCCCGGGGTGCAGCTGTTGGTTTCGAAGGATGGCAGGGCGGTGGTGCCGGCCAGGGCTCAAACACGCTGTCGGGCTCAAACGCTCTTAACTCTTCCAGCTCCCGTTGGATGGCTTCGAACTCGTCGCGCTGCTGCGCCGTGTGCTGGTGCTTAAACAGGTCGATCAGCTCGGCGGCGCGGCGCGTGAGTGCGCCCATGGCGGCGGTGTTCTCGGGCAGTGCGAAGGGGTCGGTGACGAAATGGCGGGCAAAGGTCTGGTAGCTCAGGGCGTGGGTGGCTTTGCGGGTGCAGGCCTCCAGCAGTGGCAGGTCAGACTGGGCAAAGCCGAACCAGAAAGCGACGAAGCGCAGGGCGGCCTGTTCGGCCAGCGCCACCACATCAAACTCACGCTTTTTGAGTGGCAGCAGCGCGGCCGCACGCAGGCTGATGGTGCACAGGCCCAGTGTCTCCCCCGGCTTCTTTTCAGTTAGGTAATCGATGGCGAACTTACGTTGCCGATCGTGGTCCCACAGTCCCTGGGCGTCATCCATGCCGAGCATGAAATTGCTGCGGCCCAGGGCTCCAAAAGGCGCATTGCTGTAATCGGTCAGACCATACGTGACGGATCCACCTTTCAGCGCAGCCTCGGCCTGCGCCCGGTCAGTGATCAGCCAGGCCGTTTGTTCATAGTCGTCTGGCCCGTTGCCTTGAGGCGTGTAGGTGGTGCTGGCCCGGCTGGCAAAGGGCTCGGGCTTGCGCTGATCAATTAGCCCCCGCAAGTGAATGGCGCGTTGCTGGTCGTTGCACAGGTCTGCAAATAGCGCTGCACTCTTGACCCAGGAATTGCCCGTGACAGTGGCTCCCTTGGCCATAGGCCCTCCCTTTTTTGTGACTTGTCAGCTGATCATGGCTACCTGGTTGGCACTGGCCAGCAGGGCCTGCGCCTCGGGCAGGCGCCCCTGGCTTTGCCAGAGTGCCGCCAGGCTTTGCGCGGCACGTGCTTCAAAGGCGGCCATGCCCAATTCCTGGGCGACCGACATTGCGAGCAAAAACCACTGCTGAGCTTTGTCCTGATTGATTAGTTTGATATTATTTTTATAGTGAATGAGCAGCTCGCCCTGCAGCCTGCAGAGCTCGGGTTCGAAGTAACGCTCGCCGTGTCGGGTGACGATGGCGTAGGCCTCCTGCAGCAACTGCAGCCCCTCTTCAGGCTCGCCCGCCAGCGCCCGCGCTTCGGCCTGCAGGGCCAGGTAGAAGGCGCAGGTAACCACCGCACCCGTGCTGGTCCACAGCGCGTAGCCGGCCGCCATCTCAGCGCTGCCGGCCTGGGCGTTGCCAAGGTGCGCCACCGCCCAGCCATGCATGATCTTGGCATGCGCCAGCCAGACCGAAAAGCCCCCGGTCTCGCAGATATGGATGGCGCGCTGGGCCAGTTCCAGGGTCTCCAGGTATTCGCGCCTGTAGCAGTGCAGCATGGCCTTGAGCCCGTAGGCCTCGCCCTGGCTGAAGGGGTGCTTCAGCCGTACCGCCAGCGCCTGTGCCTGATTGGCGCGGGCCAGCGCGTCGTCGCCCAGGCCGCGCGTCCACTGCGCCAATGCCGAGTAGCTGAGGCACATGATGGCGGGGTCTTGCACCTGGCCGGGCCGTTGCTCAAGCCGGGCGTAGGCCGCTAGGCAGGTGTCCATGCGCTCGACTGCAGCCGGGAGCGCTCCTTGATGAAACAGCAGGTTGGCCACCGCCCAGTCGGCCTGTAATCGGCGCATAGGATCGGCTGATTTTTGCACCAGTTCGGCCGCGTCGGCAGCCACGGCATGCGCGCGCTCAAAATCGCCGCGCATGAACAAATAGCCTTCCAGCCCAAACTGGACCCGCAGCAAAGCCCGTTGATCGCCGCATTGGCGGCTCAGTGCCTCGGCCCTTTCATAGGCCTCACCCACCTGGTCGGCGCCGTAGCCATGCAGGGCAATGCTCTGCCCGGCTTGCAGCAGCAGCAGTCGCAGCTCAATACGGTCGCGGGCCAGCCCGCCCGGCAGCGCTGCCAATTGCGCCAGGGCGGCGTCCAGGTGGTGGCTGGCCTCCACCTGCGCCGAACGCGAAATCGCTAGCCGCGCAGCGTTTTCCCAGTACTGCACCGCCGCCTCTGGCATGGCTGCTGCCGTGCAATGGCGCGCCAGCACCTCAGGCTGGCTCGCGGCCAAACCGGGAAAGTGTTCGCTAATGACACGCGCCACGGTACGGTGGCAGCGCCGGCGGTCGCGCTCCCACAGCGACTCATAAGCCGCGTCTTGCATCAGCGCATGCCGAAAGTGGTATCGCACGTCCCGACCCACCATGGTTTGCGCCAATATGCTGGCGCGCACCAGTGCTTCCAGGTGAAACAGCACACCATCAACCCTGACCGGGGCATCGGCATCGGCAAAAACTGCCTCGATCATGACCTGCGAAAAACTGCGCCCGATGACACTGCCAAATTGGGCCACGGCCTTGGCGGCGTTCAGGCGGTCTAGCCGCGCCATCAGCAAATCCTGCACTTTGCCCGGAATAGCCATAGCGCTTGCAGCCAGCCCGGTCTCTTTACCGGACGTCGTCTGCGTCTGGCGGGCCACCAGGGCACGCGCAGTTTCTTCGATGAACAGGGGCACGCCATCGGTCTTGGTCACCAACTGATTCAGCGTCGGTCCGCTCAACAGACTTGCGCCGCACATGCTCAGCAGCATGGCCTCGGTGTCTTCACTGCCCAGCCCGGCCAATTCCAGCCGCTCGGGCACATCTTTGAGGCTGACACCAGGGCTGCCAGTTTGGCTGCCAGCCCCGCTGCGCTCGGTGCGTATGAGCAACAGTGGCCAGCGGCTGCAGACGCCCAGCAGACGTTCCAGCAGTTCCCGTGTCGACGGGTCGAGGCAGTTATGGTCCTCGATGATCAGGCACAGCGGACCCTGTGCCACCAGGTCTTCCAGCCATAGCAGCAGGGCATCGATCACCTGGCGCCTGTTTTTTTCTGGCGCCTGCGCCTCGGCGGCAGCGGCTGGTTGCTGGCTGAGCAAGAGCTCTAGGCCCGCGACGATGTGTTGCCGCCCAGGCCAGGCGCGCAGCCCGAGCTCCAGCCGGTTTCTGATGGCATCGGTCTGATCGGTCTCACTCAAGCGGAACCACCGGGTCAGCAGGTCAATCACCGGTCGGAACGCACTGTCTGATGTTTCTGGGCTACAGGGCAGGACGATCACGCCATGTCCCAGGGCTGTCAGACGCCCCCTGAATTCCCGCATCAGTCGTGTTTTGCCGATGCCAGCCTCGCCTACGATCAGCAGCGAGGCGAACTGGCCTTGAACTGCCTGCGCCCAGGCAGAATCCAACAGTGCGAGTTCGCGCTGGCGACCAACCCAGGGGGTGTCGTCTGCCTTGTCGCCCAAATGTCCGTCGCGGCGCACCTCACCCAGCAGGCTGTAGGTCATTTTTGGTTGGGCAAACCCCTTGGGTACCTGGTGTGAGTCAACCGGGGTGAATTCAAAGCGGTCTTGTACGATCGACCTTGTCGACTCGCTGACCATGGCCGTGCCTGGCGCAGCCATGGCCTGCAGACGGGCCGCCAGGTGGATGGGTTCGCCCAGAGGCACGCCCGCTTTGACCACCACCGGGCCTGTCACCACGCCGATGCGCAGCTCCAACTGCAGCAGGGCCACCGCATCGACCATGGCCAGTGCGGCCTTGAGTGCCATCGCCGGGGCGTCTTCGTGGGCCAGCGGCAGTCCAAAAAAGCACATCACACCGTCATTGCCTTGAGGCGCATTCGGCTGCCCGCTCCAGCGCCGCACCATGTCAGCACAGGTGGCGTGGAATCGATCAAGCGCCTCGCTGTAGCGTTCAGCACCCAGCGCCCGCAGCAGGCCTGTGGATTCGACCAAGTCATAGCACAGCACGGTAACTTGGCGCAAATGGTCATCCGGGTGCGGGCCCGCCTCATCGGGTGACAGCAGGGCTGCCGGGTCGCCATAGCAGACCAGGTCCAGGCCCAGAACTTGACCTGCTTCGCTGGCGCGCGGGGAGCCTTCGGCAGCGCCACGCAACGCTCCCAGCGCTTGCCCCAGCCGTTGGCCGCTGGCCAGTGCGCCGTAAAACTCAGCCATCGGCCCCGGTGACTCTTGCGCTGAGCTTGGCACCAGCCAGAACAGAGTGTCGACGCCGGCGGCGCTGGCAGTCCGCGCCAGCGCGGGTTGCCAAGCCAACGCGTCAGCATCCTTTGAGCTGCCGTTGCTACCCTCCAGTATCAGGAGTCGGGGTGGCTCGGTCAGTTCGACGATCTCGCCGATGTGCAGAATCACCGGCGCAGGTTCTGATTCGGAATCAGATTGGGCGTCCTGCGGGCTGGCCAACAAGCGCGGCAAGCTGCCCAAGCAATGAACAATGTCACTGTGGCCGATATGGCGCAGCAGTGCCTCACGGCCTTCGCCCGGCACCGCCATGGCGCGCGCTGACAGGCCTTCGATCGGGTCGAGCTGCGTCTCCAGCGCTTGCACATAGGTCTGGTCAAGCGCCGGGTCAGCCGCCATGTACAGGATCAGGACTTTAAGGTGGCGGCTGTAGCTCACCGGGCGAATCCGACTTTGCGCCGGCGGTCCATCCCGCAGCAATTGCCGGTACAAAGCGAATTTTTGGCCCAGGTATTGCTGGCCATCAAAGGCCCATTCCCAGGGCACACCCATGAGCGCCTCGTTAATCTGCAACTGCATGGCCATGCCCTTGCACTGCACCAAAAGGTGGCGGATAGGCGCTGGAATCAGTTCCTGAAAAATCTCTTGGCCCAGGCGTTCGCGGGCGGGGCTTGAGGCAGCCCCATGCCAGGCCATTGGGCCTTCGGTGCTGAGCTGGTTGAGCATGACGGCGTCGACCACCTGTTGGGCGATTTGGCCCAAGGCGTGCCCGTCGGACAGGCAAGCGCTCAGCAGGCCGTCATGCCAGCGAAGCAGCAAATTCAAATGGCGAGTACCGGCTAAGACCATGTCAATGCGCCAGCCCTCCCCGGAGAGCCAGAAGTTTTGTGCATTGAATTTACCCTAATTTGACCGACGGTGCTGATCATTTTGCAGTTCTTCGGCCGGCGATAAGGCGCGCCCCCGGCTCAGCTGTCTAGGCGTGTTTGAAGTTGGCCTTGCGTTTGGCTACAAACGCCTCCATGCCTTCTTTCTGATCGGCAGTGGCAAACAAGGCGTGAAATAAGCGGCGTTCGAACATCACTCCGTCGCTCAGACTGCCCTCAAAGGCTCGGTTGACCGATTCCTTGGCGGCCATGGTGGCCATTTGTGAGTAGTCGCAGATCTGCAGCGCCGCGCCCAGCGCCTCGTCCATCAGCTTGTCGAGCGCCACCACACGGCTCACCAGGCCAGCACGTTCAGCTTCGGCCGCATCCATCATGCGTCCGGTCAGTGCCATGTCCATGGCCTTGGCCTTGCCCACAGCGCGCGGTAGGCGCTGGGTGCCACCGGCGCCGGGAATGATGCCAAGCTTGATCTCTGGTTGGCCAAAGCGGGCGTTGTCAGCGGCAATGATGAAGTCACACATCATCGCCAGCTCGCAGCCGCCGCCCAGCGCAAAGCCGCTGACCGCGGCAATCACCGGTTTGCGGATGCTGCGGATCTGTTCCCAGTTGCGGGTGATGTAGTCGCCCCGGTAGACCTCGGCAAAGCTGTAGCCGGCCATGGCGCCAATGTCGGCGCCCGCGGCGAAGGCCTTCTCGCTGCCGGTGATGACCATGCAACCGATCGCCGGGTCGGCATCAAAGGCCTTGAGCGCCTGGCCCAGCTCGTCCATCAGCGCGTCGTTCAGGGCGTTGAGCTGCTTGGGGCGGTTTAGCGTGACGATGCCGACCTTGTCGGCCTCGGTGCGGATGGTGATCAGTTCGTAGCTCATGGTGGTTCTCTCGGGTGGCAATGCAGGGACTATAACTACCGTAACTAGGGTTACGCTGCATCGGCCTGCTTCGTGTTGGACCGCCTCGCGCTAGGGCTTGCCCGGTGGGGCGTTAGCTGGGGTGGACGGCGCCGCGTGCCGACGCCGCTCCGATGCTCGCAAAGCGCTCGGGCCGCAGAACTCACTGTGTTCGCTGCGCTCACGCCGTTCGGATAACCGCGGCCAGCATGATGACGAAACGCGCTGCGCGCGCCGAGCGCTGTGCTGCGCTTCTCGCCACCCCAGAATGCGCCCCCACCGGGCAAGCCCTAGCGCGAGGCTCTGTAGGCGCCGTGACGAGCCAATTGGCCGCCCGATCGGGAACCGTCGCTTTTTAGAAACAGCTCATCCAAACTGCCATAGGCAGCTGTGTACAATCACAAACATTCCGAGGAGCGTTGCAGTTCACATCAGGTGAATGAGGCTCGGAGTGCGCCACTGGGCTCCAGCCTGGTCGCCGTACCAACTGCGCTCACCCACTGGTCTGTGCGGTGAGCCTCCCAAAAAGTCGCAACACAGCCGGTGGTTTATTCAAAATAACTTTTGGAATGAGCCATGAACGCTGTATTGAAACCTATCAAAAACCAAGACCACGCCATTGCCGACTTGTCGTTGGCCGAGTGGGGTCGTAAAGAAATCCGCATTGCCGAGACAGAAATGCCCGGTCTGATGGCGATTCGCGCTGAGTTCGCCAAGGCGCAGCCCCTCAAAGGTGCGCGCATTACCGGCAGCCTGCACATGACGATCCAGACCGTTGTGCTGGTTGAGACACTGCAGGCACTCGGCGCCCAAGTGCGCTGGGCCTCGTGCAACATCTTCTCCACCCAGGACCACGCCGCTGCCGCGCTGGTGGCCGCCGGTACGCCGGTGTTTGCCTACAAGGGTGAAAACCTGGACGACTACTGGGACTACACCCACCGCATTTTTGAATTCGGCAACAAGGGCAGCAAGTCTGAAGGCCCGAACATGATTTTGGACGACGGCGGCGACGCCACGCTCCTGATGCACCTGGGTGCCAAGGCCGAGACCGACATCAAGGTGCTGGCCAATCCCGGTAGCGAAGAAGAGATTTGCCTGTTCAACAGCATCAAGGCCAAGCTCAAAGTCGACCCCACCTGGTACAGCCGCCGCCTCAAGCAAATCATTGGCGTGACCGAAGAAACCACCACGGGCGTGCTGCGCCTGAACGAGATGTCGGCCAAGGGCACGCTGGCCTTCCGCGCCATCAACGTGAATGACTCGGTCACCAAGAGCAAGTTTGACAACCTGTACGGCTGCCGCGAGTCCTTGGTCGATGCCATCAAGCGCGCCACCGACGTGATGATCGCCGGCAAAGTGGCGGTTGTGGCCGGTTACGGCGATGTGGGCAAGGGCTCGGCCCAGGCGCTGCGCGCGCTCTCCGCACAGGTATGGGTCACTGAGATCGACCCGATCAACGCCCTGCAGGCAGCCATGGAAGGCTACAAGGTCGTCACCATGGATTACGCCGCCGACAAGGCCGACATTTTTGTCTCGGCCACCGGCAACAAGAACGTCATCACCTACAAGCACATGGCGGCCATGAAAGACCAGGCCATCGTCTGCAACATCGGTCACTTTGACAACGAAATTGACGTGGTGTCGCTTGAGAAGTGCAAGTGGGAAGAAATCAAGCCGCAAGTGGACCACGTGATCTTCCCAGCCAAGGGCAAGACCCCGTCCAAGCGCATCATCCTGCTGGCCAAGGGCCGGCTGGTGAACCTGGGCTGCGGCACGGGTCACCCCAGCTTTGTCATGAGCTCCAGCTTCGCCAACCAGACCATTGCCCAGATCGAGCTGTTCACCAAGCCCAAGGATTACAAGGCAGGCCAGGTCTATGTGCTGCCCAAGCACCTGGATGAAAAAGTGGCGCGTCTGCACCTGATGAAGGTCGGCGCCATGCTGACCGAGCTCAGCGATGAGCAGGCTGCGTACATCGGCGTGAGCAAGGCTGGCCCCTACAAGGCCAATACCTACCGCTACTGATGCGCGCTGACCAGCTGCTGGTGGCGCGTGCGCTCGCCAGCAGCCGCTCGCAAGCCCAACGCCTGATTGAGGGGGGTCTGCGCTGGCGCGTCGGCGAGGTCTGGAAGACCGTCACCAAGAATGGTGACGAGATTCCGGCCGATGCTGAGCTGCAGTTGCAAGACCTGTCCGAAGCGCGCTATGTGTCGCGCGGCGGTCTCAAGCTCGAAGCGGCCCTGCATCAGGTCAAGCTCTCGGTCTCGGGCAGGACCTGCCTCGATGTCGGGCAGTCCACCGGCGGCTTTACCGATTGCCTGCTGCAGCAGGGCGCAACCCGGGTGGTGGGGGTGGACGTGGGCAGTGCCCAACTTCATCCCAGCTTGCGTGCTGACCCACGTGTGCTGTGCGTGGAAAAGCTCAACGCCCGTGCCCTCGATGCTTCTGATTTGATAGCAGCAGATCAAGACGCGACAGGGGCTGACGGCTATTTTTATGATGATCCGGACACAGTGGCGCAAGCGCCTTTTGAACCAGCGTTTGACTTGATCGTGGGCGATTTGTCCTTCATCTCGCAAACCCTGGTGCTGCCGGCTTTGGTGCCGTTGCTCAAACCGGGGGCCGGACTGCTGATGCTGGTCAAACCCCAGTTTGAGTTGCAGCCGGGCCAGGTCGGCAAGGGCGGCATTGTGCGTGATGCGGGTCTGTACCTGTTGGTGGAGCAGCGGCTGCGCGATTGTTGCGCCGAGCTCGGTCTGCAGGTGTCTGCGTGGTTCGACTCGCCCATTGATGGCGGTGACGGCAACCACGAGTTCTTCATGTATGCCCACCGCGTGGGCGACCCGATACCCGGGAGTTAGTTCACCATGAACGTCATGTCCAAAACACCCCTGAGTCTGGAGTTTTTTCCAGCCAAGACGCAGGAAGGTGAAGCGAAGCTGCGCCTGGCGCGCCAGCAGCTGTATGCCCTGAAGCCCAAATTTTGCTCGGTCACCTATGGCGCCGGCGGCTCGACCCAGGCCGGCACCTTCCAGAGCGTGCGCGACATTCTGGCCGAGGGGGTGAGTGCGGCCGCGCACTTCTCTTGCATTGGCGCCACCCGCGACTCGGTGCGCCAGCAACTGCTGGTCTTACGCGCCATGGGCGTGCAGCGCCTGGTGGCCCTGCGGGGCGATCTGCCGGCTGAGCAAGTCGGTGGCGGCGAGTTCCAGTACGCCAGCGATCTGGTGGCCTTTATCCGGGCTGAGACCGGCGCACATTTCCACATCGAGGTGGCCGCCTATCCGGAGATGCACCCGCAGGCGGCAACGCCCAGTGCCGACCTGCAGGCCCTGGCTGCCAAGGCTGGGGCTGGGGCCAATTCGGCGATCACCCAGTATTTTTACAACCCGGACGCCTACTTTCGCCTGCAGGACGATGCGCAGGCGCTGGGGCTCACACTGCCGATCGTGCCGGGCGTTCTGCCCATCGTCAACTCGGCTCAGCTGATTCGGTTCAGTGACGCCTGTGGCGCCGAGATCCCGCGCTGGTTGCGGCTGCGTTTGAATGCCTTTGAAGACGATGCTGCGTCGATCAAGGCGTTTGGCCTTGATGTGGTGACCGATCTTTGCCATCGCCTGCTCTCCGGCGGTGCGCCGGGCCTGCACTTTTACACCATGAACCAAAGCGCCCCAACTCTGGAGATTTGCCGCCGGCTCGGGCTGTTGCCCAGCGCGTCAGCAACTGACACCGACGACGCGGCAGACGTGCTTGCGCTAGCCTAGCTCGGCGCCCTGGTCTATGAGTCAGGCCCGGGCGTCGCCCCAGCGCAGTGGGCTGGTGTCGTCGCCTCGGTACAGGGTGTCACCGTGGCGGTCCACGCAGTAGTCGGGCGAGACAATCATCTCGGTGAAGCGCATGTCCGCAGCGATGCGGGTGTACTCAAACAAAATGCTGCGCACCACCCGGGCACCGGTGCGGATGTGGCTGCCGTGGCCGATCCAGCAGGGGCCGGTGATGGTCGCACCAGGCTCGATACGCACGCTGGAGCCGATGTACACCGGCCCCTCGATCTTGATCTGGTCCCAGGCGACCGATGTGTTCAGGCCCACCCAGATGCCGGGTCGCACCTGCCGCCCGGGCATGTTCATTTGCGCCACCTCGCCGCGCAGCACCCGCTGCAGTACTGACCAGTAATCGCTGACGCGGCCGATGTCGATCCAGTTAAATGGGCGGTTCTGGACATAAAACGGCAGTTGTTGCGCCACCAGTTGCGGAAACAGCTGCGAGCCGATGTCATACACCTGGCTCGGCGGGATCAGTGCCAGCGCCGCCGGCTCAAAAATGTAGATGCCGGTGCTGGCCAGCGTCGACTTGGCCTGCGCCGGCTGCGGTTTTTCCTGAAACGAGACGATGCGGCCATCGGTTTCGGCCAGCACAATGCCGTAGTTGGGCACGTCCGCCAGTGGCACGTCCATGGCCACCAGGCTGGAGATCGCACCTTTGGCCTGGTGCTCGGCCAGCGCGGCGGTGATGTCCAGGTCAATCAGCGCGTCGCCGCACAGCACCAGGGTGGTCTCGTCAAAAAAGCCGCTGAAATCCTGAATGCGCCGCATACCGCCGGCCGAGCCCATCGGTCGTGGCAGCACGTCACCGTGGTCGCGCACGCCCTCGTAGCTGTAACCGATCTGCACGCCCCAGCGGTGGCCGTCGCCAAAATACTCTTCAATCTTGTGGTGGTGCCAAGCCACGTTGACCATGATCTCGGTCACGCCGTGCCTCGCCAGGTGCTCGATCAGGTACTCCATCACCGGTTTGCCCAGAATCGGCACCATCGGTTTGGGCAGGTCGCGCGTGAGCGGGCGCACCCGCGTGCCCTGACCGGCTGCCAGAATCATCCCCTTCGCCATCGCTATCCTCCGTTGTCCACCGCCCATGCGGCGTGTTCGTCTTGCGCCAGTTTAGCCACCAACTGTGGCAGTGCCGCTTGCAAGGCTGCTTTCAGGGTATGCGGCGGGTTGACGATGAAGATGCCGCTGGCGGGCAGGCCGGGGCGCTGCACCTCGCCCGCCTCGTCGGTCGTCAATTTGCTGGATTTCACGGTCAGGCTGGCGTTCAGCCAGCTTTTGCCGGCGCGGGTGGCCAGAGTTTTGAGTTTGCGCGGAACGTCGTGCGCTTCTGGCCGTGGAATCAGCGGGTACCAGACCATGTAGGTGCCGGTGGCAAAGCGGGTCAGGGCATCGGCCACCATCACCGGCACGCGCGCATAGTCGCTTTTGATCTCATAACTGGGGTCGCACAGCACCAGGGCCCGGCGCGCCGGCGGCGGTAGGAACTTCTTCAGGCCCTCAAAACCGTCTTCGCGCAGCACCGCCACCTGGCGCCCGGCGTCAAGCTGGGCGATGTTGGCGCTCAGCGTTTTGGCGTCGGTCGGGTGCAGCTCAAACAGCTTGAGCTTGTCACGATCGCGCAGCAGGTGCTGGATGATGAACGGCGAGCCGGGGTAAACGCGCTGGCTGGGCTTGGTGTTAAAGCTGGCCACCAGGTCCAGATAGTCCCGCAGCATCGGCGCAGGCGCCTCTGCTATCTTAGTAGTAGCATACTTTCCTTTACTGGCGGGGGCTAGAGCCGGTTTTTCTTCAGAAAGAAGACGCAAAAAGCCATCTGCCGCCTCACCACTGGTCTGCGCGTAGTCGCCGTCCAGCCGGTACAGGCCGGCGCCGGCATGGGTGTCAAAGACGGTCAAGGCCGTGTCTTTTTGCGTCATGTGGCGCAGCACGGCCAGCAGCGTCATGTGTTTGAGGACGTCGGCATGGTTGCCGGCATGAAAGGCGTGGCGGTAACTGAACATGGCGTCGATGGTAACCGTCGCCGATAGCGCCTGGGACTGTCCTGGCAACCCGCCCAGCGCCAATCCTTTTTTGGCCATCAGGCAAACGCCAAGCAAATAATTTGAAAATATTTTAAAAATAGGCCTAAATAACCCGCTTAATCTGCCGTTAATGACTTACGAAGCCGGAAAAAAGCCCATCACCTCACCAGCGAGCTTGACCCACCATGCAAATGCCACCCTTTGATCGAAGCTCAGCTTCGCGCCCTACCGGCGCGGATGCGGCCGCGCTCGCCACGGTGCGGGTGATTCCGGTGGCGCCGGTCAACCCGGCGTCCGCAGCCAGTGCCAAACCGCCTGCCACGCCCGGTGTGATTAACCTGGTTGGCAAGTCACCCAAGCCCGAAGCTGGCGAAGGGGTCTACAGCAGTGTGGCCGACCCGACCCGCCGAGGTGTTCAAGAGAACACGCCCAAAGACTGGACCATCCAGCGCCCCGTCCCCGAAAAAGTGGAAGACCCGCCACCGATTCCCATCTCTAAAATGTTGATGGACCAATTGGAAACGCTTTGGGCCGCCAGTGCCAGTGCCGTGCAGGTACAACAGCAGGTGCGTAACCACATGGAGGCGGGCCAAGCTCAAGCCGCCTCATCGGCCCAGCCCAGTTCTGCGGCCATTCAGGCCGTGACACTCGCGCCTGGCAAGGTCAACAAAAAAGAAAAAATCTGAGGCCAAGGGCATCGACAACGACGCCGCTCACACCCACGCCCGGCTTGCCGGAGCATGGGCACGGTCAGGCGGCTTGCTCGACCAGCTTGTAGCGGGCAGCGGTGCCCGCAGCTTGCGGCTGCAGAACCCAGCGGGTGCCGTGAAAACTCGCCACCGCCGGCCGGTGTGCTATTGAAAATAGAGCGCCATCCCCAGCCCTGACAAGACTTAACAGCTGTTCGTACACTTTTTTCTCAGTGGCCTCGTCGAGTGCGCTGGTGGCCTCGTCGGCAAACACCCAGCGCGGCTTCTTCAGCAGAACGCGGGCAATGGCCAAGCGCTGCTGCTCGCCACCCGACAACTGCTGGCCCCAGGCGCCGGTTTCGTCCAGCCGCTCGGCCAGCGCCGGTAACTCGGCCTCCTGCAGGGCCTGGCGCAGTTGTGCATCGCTGTAGCGCTCGGCCAGTGCCGGGTAGGCCAGCGCGTCGCGCAGCGGCCCGTTCGGAAAATAAGGCCGTTGCGGGATGAACATGGCGTCCATCGGCCGCGCCAGCCTGCCAGTGGCAAAGGGCCAGATGCCAGCCAGGGTGCGAAACAGGGTTGATTTACCGCTGCCCGAAGGCCCTTGCAGCAGCACCCGAGCACCGGCGCCGGCGTGCAGCGCGGTGTCGGCCAGCAGCACATTGCCGTTGGGTAGTGCCAGGCTAAGGTTGCTGACATCCAGTGCTTCTGAATCAATAGCAGACAGGGGCCGCTGGGCGTGGCTTAGCGCGGTAAATGACGCCTCAAAACTGGTCAGCCGGTCGGTCGTGGCCCGCCAACTGGCCAGGTTGCTGTAGCTGTCCACAAACCAGCTCAAAGCCCCCTGCACCTGGCCGAAGGCGCTGGAGATTTGCATCAACTCACCGAGCTGGATGGCCCCGCTAAAAAAGCGCGGCGCCGCGACCACAAACGGGAACACCACCGCCGCCTGGCCAAAAAAACTGGTGAACCAGACCAGGTTTTTTTGCGCCTTGATCAGCCGCAGGTAGTTGCCCAGCACCCGCGAGAAACGAAGGTCCAGCTGAGCTTGCTCCACGGCCTCGCCCCGGTCCAGCGCGATGGATTCGCTGTACTCTCGCACCCGAACCATGTGGTGCCGGAAATCAGCCTCCACCCGCTGCTGCTCGAAGTTGAGCCGGATCTGCGGCCGCCCGATGTAGTGCGTGAGCAGGCTGCCCACCGCGCAATACAGCACCGCCATCCAGACCATGAAGCCCGGAATGTTGTAGCTGCTGCCGCCCATCGTGAAGGCAAAGCCGCCTGACAGACCCCACAAAATGCCGACAAAGCTGGCCAGTGTGACCACTGCGTTAAGCAGACCCATGCTCAGCGACACGGTGTAGGTGGTGAACAGGTTGATGTCTTCCTGGATGCGCTGGTCCGGGTTGTCCGGGTTAGCCTGGCCCGCGTTGGGCTGCTGCTGGAAGCGCATCAGTTCCAGCCGGTAAAAAGCCTGGCCATCCAGCCAGCGCTGCAAGTAATGGCCGGTCATCCAGGCGCGCCAGCGCACCTCCAGCAGTTGCGTCAGGTAAAACTTGTAGACCGCCAGGATGATGAAGGCAAAGGCCAGCCAGGTGAAGCGCCCCAGCTGGGCCCAGAACACCGCCTCATTCTTCTCCTGCAGCGCGTCGTAAAACAGCTTGTTCCAGTCGTTAAACAGCACCGCCATGTACACCAGCCCCAGGTTCAGCGCCACGATCGCCGCCAGCAGGCCGCGCGCTTTCCACTTGTCTTGCGAGGCAAAGTAGGGCCGGGTCAGGGCCCAGGCCCTGGCGGCAAAGGTCTTGAAGTCCTGGAGTTTCTGGCTGGGTGTCATGGGCGTTTGCTCCCGGGTCGCTGCGGTAGGCGGAGTATCCCTTTTTGGCATTGCTTGTGTTGACAGGGATCAGGGCGAGGTGGTTGGCGAGCAGCAGGGCCCGACCGCATGCCGCCGCTCGTGTCCCTCCGCCCTGCGGGCTCCTTCCTTAACCTCGCCGCGACACGCAGTCGACCCCTGCCGCAGCGGGTAGGGTTGGCCCAGCTGCAGTCATTCCCGACCCAGCTGCCGTCATCCCCGCCCCAGCTGCCGTCATCCCCGACTCGATCGGGGATCCATATCTTCATGGATTCCCGTTTTCACGGGAATGACGGAGTACCACGAGAATGACGGACATCCATGGGAATGCCCCGCCGCCCTGATCAGACGCGACGAGGCAAACAACTAGCCGTTACGCACCCCGCTAGCCACATGCCCCGAAGGCACGTGCTGCGCGGCCGATTCAATGTGCCCAGTCTGGTCGTCAAAAAAGAAGTCTGGCTCAAACTCGCGCAAAAACTCGCCCTTGGGCAAGCCGCCCAAAAACATGGCTTCATCGACCTCGATGTTCCAGTCCATCAGGGTGCGGATGGCGCGCTCATGGGCCGGGGCGCTGCGCGCTGTCACCAGCGCAGTGCGGATGCGCATGGCCGGGGTGCCTTCGATTTGCAGGCGCTGCAGGGCGGTCAGCAGCGGCTTGAACGGCCCGGCCAGCAGCGGCTGCTGCGCCTTGGCGCTTTCGTGCCGCTGGAAAGCGTCCAGGCCCTGCGCCTGGTACACCCGCTCGGCCTCGTCGCTGAACAGCACGGCGTCGCCGTCGAAGGCAATCCGCACCTCGTTCGGGTGCGCCTCGCTGGCATGGGCCGAGTGAGGGTAGACCTGGGCCGCCGGCACACCGGCATCGAGTGCGGCGCGCACATCGCTGAGGTGGGTGCTGAGAAACAGGTTGGCGTGCAGCGGCTTCAGGTATCGCCAGGGCGGCTGGCCACGGGTGAAGCTGCCACGCTGGATGGGCAGGCCGTAATGCTGCGCCGAGCGGAACACCCGCATGCCCGACACCGGGTCGTTGCGCGACAAAATCACCACCTCCACCGGTTGGCTGCCACCGCCGCCGGGCGGCCCCTGGTTGAAAGCCAGTAGTTTTTTCACCAGCGAAAACGCCACACCCGGGCGGGCCGGTTGCTCCAGCCTTTGCAGCTGCAGGGCCATGTAGGCGCGGTCGTCGCCCTGCTCGAACACCTGGTTTTCCTGCTCAAAATCGAACAGGGCGCGAGATGAGATCGCCACCACCAGCTTGCCGTCCAGCGGGCTGAGTCCGGGCGCGCTCATGTCTGCAAAAACAGGCGGTAGACGGGATTGGCGGTTTCTTCCACATGGGGGTAGCCCAGCGTGGTGAGAAACTTGGCAAAGGCCTTGTCATCGGCCTTGGGCACCTGCAGCCCGACCAGGATGCGACCGTAATCCGCGCCCTGGTTGCGGTAGTGAAACAGGCTGATGTTCCAGCCCGGGCGCATCAGGCTTAAAAACTTCATCAGCGCGCCGGGCCGCTCGGGGAACACAAAGCGCATCAGCCGCTCGTCCTGCGCCAACTTGGAGTGGCCACCCACCATGTGCCGGATGTGCTCCTTGGCCAGCTCATCGTGCGTCAGGTCCAGCGTGTCAAAGCCGTGCTTGGTGAAGTTGGCGGTGATCTTGCGCGACTCGCCCTTGCCCTGCGTGCTCAGGCCGACAAACACATGGGCTTGGGCCGAGTCGCTGATGCGGTAATTGAACTCGGTCACATTGCGCGGCCCGCCCGGCAGGGTGCCGATCAGCTCGCAAAAGCGCCTCAGGCTGCCGCGTTCCTCGGGGATGGTCACGGCAAACAGCCCCTCACGCTCCTCGCCCACCTCGGCCCGCTCCGCCACAAAGCGTAGGCGGTCGAAGTTCATGTTGGCGCCGCACAAAATCGCGGCATAGGTCTCGCCCCGGGTCTTGTGCTGGGCAACATACTGCTTGATCGCAGCCACCGCCAGCGCGCCTGCCGGCTCCACGATGCTGCGCGTGTCCACAAACACGTCCTTGATGGCGGCACACACCGCGTCGGTGTCCACCGTGATGAACTCGTCCACCAGCTCGCGGGTGATGCGAAAGGTCTCTTCCCCCACCAGCTTGACGGCCGTGCCATCTGAAAACAGCCCTACGTCGGTCAGGGTGACCCGCTGCTCGGCGGCGACCGACTGCATCATGGCGTCAGAGTCGTTCATCTGCACGCCAATGACTTTGATCTCGGGCCGCACCGCCTTGATGTAATTGGCCACGCCCGAGATCAGGCCACCTCCGCCAATGGCTACAAACACCGCATGCAGCGGCCCCTGGTGCTGGCGCAGCATCTCCATGGCAATCGTGCCCTGGCCGGCAATCACGTCCGGGTCGTCAAACGGGTGGACAAAGGTGAGGCCCTGCTTTTTCTCAAGCGCGGCGGCGTGGGTGTAGGCGTCTGAGTAGCTGTCGCCAAACAGCACCACCTCGCCGCCCAGGCTGCGCACCGCATCCACCTTGAGCTGCGGCGTGGTGGTTGGCATCACGATCACGGCGCGCGCGCCCAGCTTGTGCGCACTCAGGGCCACGCCCTGCGCATGGTTGCCGGCCGAGGCGCAGATCACGCCTTTTTTCAGCTGCTCAGGGCTCAGCTGCACCATCTTGTTGTAGGCGCCGCGCAGCTTGAAACTGCGCACCGACTGCTGGTCCTCGCGCTTGAGCAGCACTGTGTTGTGCAACCGCCGCCCCAAGGCCCGCGCCGGCTCCAGCGCCGACTCGCTCGCTACGTCATAGACGCGGGCAGTCAGTATTTTTTTCAGGTAGTCGGCGGGTTGGAGGGCATGGGTTCGGGCTTGGCTTGTCATAAGTAATTGGTGGCGTGGTTGGCCGGTTTGGGTTGATCACAGGCGTTGGGTTGCGCTTTGGTACACCCGGCTCTTGTCGCGATTGCCTACAGCGATCACAGTCACATAGACTGTCGCGTCATCGACCCGATAGACCAGTCGATAACCCACGCTGTGCAGTTTGATTTTGTAACAGTTGGGCAGGCCACGCAGGGCAGACGCTGGCACGCGGGGTTGCTCAAGCCGCTCTAGCAATTTGTTTTTGAGCGGCTCACGCACGCTCGCGTCAAGTTGCTGCCATTCGCGCCAGGCTTTCTCGTGAAAACGCAGGTCAAAGGTCATCGATCGAGACATCCACAAACGGCCCATCGGCCCGCTCGCGCACCAGCTTGGCGTCTTCCAGGTCTTCCAGGTAAGCCATCAGCCGCTCATAGTGGCCGGCGGGTAGCAAATAGGCTTCGGGCCGGTTGTGGTTAAGCACCGCCACAGGCGCATCGTCAGCGCGCCGAAGGATGTCGGCGTAATTGCGCTTGAGTTCAGTGACGCTGACGGCAAAATGAGAAAGCACGGTGTCCATGGCAATCACCTCCTCTGCAAAAATTGATACTAAATAAGATGCGAATTACAGCATATTTTGCATGAAGTGTGGCGTGACTCACCGTGTCACCCGATGTCTGGATGGTTATAATAACCACCATGCGTAGTGCAGAGATCATCAAAATGTTAGAGGCAGAGGGTTGGCTGCTTCGTGGGGTGCGGGGCAGTCACCATGTTTTCAGTCACCCGCAGCGCGGTGGGCACATCAGCGTGCCGCATCCCAAAAAGGATTTGGGCATCGGCTTGGTGCATAAATTGTTGAAACAGGCTGGTTTGAAAGGTTAAACCATGAAATTTTTAATTGCGATTGAGCCTGGAACTGGCACCACGGCCTATGGCGTGGTGGTGCTGGACCTGCCTGGCTGCTTTTCCGCCGGTGACACGTTGGAAGAGGCGTTTGACAATGCGCGGGAAGCGATAGACGCCCATTGCGAATTTTTGGCTGAAGATGGGCGGGATGTGCCCTTGCCCGCGGCCATGGCCGCCCACCAATCTAACCCCGACTATGCCGGCTGGGTGTGGGCCATGGTGGACGTGGCCGTGGAGAGCTATTGGGGGCCGGCCGAGAAGGTCAACATCACGCTGCCGGGTCGCACCTTGCGCCGCATCGACGAGTACGCCCGTGCGCACGGGCAAACGCGCAGCGGTTTTTTGGCAGAGGCGGCTCGGCAAGCCATGCGCTGAGCCTGAGCACTGTTTTTTTATAAAAGGTCAATAGTCATGGAATGCACAGTCAACTGGACAGGCGGCCTGGGCACACGCTCAGGCATGGGCTTTGTCGCCGAAACCGGCAGCGGCCACACCCTGATGATGGACGGCGCCCCCGACGCCGCCAAGCCCGAGCTCGGCGGCCAGAACCTGGCGCCCCGCCCGCTGGAGCTTTTGCTGGCCGGCGCTGGTGGCTGCACGGCTTATGACGTGGTGCTGATCCTCAAACGCGGCCGCCACGCCGTGTCTGGTTGCACCGTCAAGCTCACCGCTGAGCGCGCCGACGCCGACCCCAGAGTGTTCACCCGCATCAACATGCACTTCACCGTCACCGGCAAAGCCGTGCCGGCTACCGCCGTGGAGCGCGCCATCGCCATGAGCCACGACAAATACTGCTCAGCCAGCATCATGCTGGGCAAAACGGCACAGATCAGCACCAGTTTTGAGGTGCTGGAGGCCTGAGCTAAAGCCGGGAGCTGGAGCACGCTTCAATGGTCAATGTATTTGCGGCTCTTGCCGGGCGTGCACACGGCTAGCGTTATTTGAGGTAAATTACATTCATGGCCAGCATCACATTTGATTCTCTAAAACTGTCCGACAAGCTCAAGACGGCAGGCTTTACGCCCGAGCAAGCCGAGACAGTGGTGCGTGTGATCGCCGAGGCGCAAGACGATCTTGTCACGAAGAAGGATCTGGATGCTGCTCTCGCACCCATCAAGACCGACCTCGCCGTGTTGAAATCCGAGGCCAGTCAAGCCAAATGGATGTTGGGCTTGGTCATTGGCGGCATCATTGCCGTCCTGGTCAAAATTCTGAGTCATTAACCTCAATGACTGCCGTGGGCCGAATTGGTAACGTGCGCGGTATCTTGATTCCGGCGAATTTTCTGGCGCCTGGTCAGAGCCTGCGCTAAACCCGCTGGGCAACCGTTGTCATTACCTTGGCGGCAGCGCTCATCAGGGCTTTGACGGGGGCTGGCAACTCCAGAGCACCGGCTTGGCGGGCCTCCAGTGCATGACGCGCTTCGTCGTCCTTCATTTGCGCCACGATGGCTCGTGAGGCATGGTCGTTGGTTGGCAGAAGGCTCAGGTGACTCTGCAGGTGGGCTTCCACCTGGGTTTCGGTTTCCACCACAAAGCCTAGGCTGACACGGTCGCCCAGCCGCCCGGCCAGCAGGCCCAGCCCAAAGGCGCCGGCGTACCACAGCGGGTTGAGCAGCGAGGGCCGGGCGCCGAGCTCCTCCAGGCGCTGGCTGGTCCAGGCCAGGTGGTCGGTCTCCTCGGTGCTGGCCTGCATGAAGTGGGTGCGCAGAGCTTCATCTTTAGTAGCAAAAGCCTGCGCCGTGTACAGCGCCTGGGCGCACACCTCGCCCACATGGTTGACCCGCATCAGCGCGCCGGCTTCAGCTTTCTCTGCGGCTGACAGCTCGGTGCCCTGGTCTGGCAGCGTCGGGCACACGCGCCCCGCACGGGGTTTGGCAAACAGGGTGCGCAGGGCTGCGTCGGCGGCGATCAAGTATTTGTCCATGGGGCACATTTTAGGTTCGAGGGTCTGCCCTTAGGATGACCCATGTCAGCCTGGGGCTAAAGCCCTGGATGCCCGGTCAAGCCGGGCATGACGGTTGCGTGCGGCCCCAAGCGCTGATAAACCAACTTCGGTAAGGTTCCTCATACCATGCCCATTTCGTCATCCCGCGCCCAATTCGTCATCCCCGCGAAAGCGGGGATCCATAAACCGCTGGGGTAACTGGCTGGGAAAAGCCCCCCGTGTTGCCAGCCAGCAACAAAAAACGTCGATTTTTGGTCTGGTCGATGGCTTTCCTTTGCCAAGCCTGCATGCGTCTGTTTGAATACACCTAACTTCCTCAAATGGGGGGTTGGCCGGGAAGCCAAGTGTTGGTTTCCTGAGCCCTTAGTTCAACCTTGGAGAAATTTGAAATGAAAAAAACTCTCATCGCAATGGCCGTGATGTCTGTTGCAGGCGCTACTTTTGCTCAAGCCACCCTGTACGGCCGTATTGACGCAAGCTTGGGTTCCAGAAAAGTCGAGACTGCAGGTGCAGCGGTAGGCGCTGCTGAGGCTGGCATGAACATCAGCTCGGGTGTGAACAGTGGTGCGCGCTGGGGTCTGAAGGGTTCGGAAGATCTGGGCGGCGGCTTGAAAGCCAACTTCACGCTGGAAAGCGGCTTCAACGTTGACACTGGAACCAGTGGTCAAGGCGGCGCCCTGTTCGGTCGCACCGCTCAGATCGGCGTGTCTGGCGAGTTCGGTAGCATTGACATGGGCCGTATCGTGGCTATCAAAGATAACACCACTTGGGCTGCGACTGGTGGCTATGCCAACTATGCGGCTTGGTCCAACAATGTTGACAACGCTGGATTCGGCAACCCGAACGGCAACCTTGCTAACCCTGTGCGCCGCAACAATGCCATCCAGTACACCTCGCCAGCTATGAGCGGTTTGTCGGCACAAGTCATGTTCCAGCCCGCTGAAAACGGCGCTGTAGGTGTCGGTGCCACCAGCTACACAGGGCTTGGCCTTGGCTACGCTGCTGGCCCCATGAGCGCGAACCTGAGCTATGAAACCAGCAAAGCTACGCCGGGTGTAGGTGTTGCCAGTGCGGCTCCCGCAGGTACTGCTGCAGGCATGGCCGCAGCCGTGGACTTGACAGAGACCGCTTTGAGCGCTACCTATGACTTCAAAATTGCCAAATTGGCTGCCTCCTACATCAAAGGCTCCAAAGGCGGCGTTGCTGGCGGTGATGACACTGGCTACGCCCTGGGCCTGACTGCACCTGTCGGTCCTGTGAATCTTGCTGCAGAATATGCTCGCGTTTCCACTACCCTGGCCAGCGGTATTGATGGTGGCAAGGCTTCTGCCCTCAACGTGCGCGTTTCGTATCCTTTGAGCAAGCGCTCCGATGTGTACGGTTATTACATGTCTGGTGAGTCCAACGGCTCTGCTGCCGCTGACACACAAAAAATGACTCACTACCAGCTTGGTCTGCGTCACTCTTTCTGATTCCCGTGCTGGCTTGATGCCAGTATGAGAGTTTGAAGCAACTGAAACCCCGCCCTGGCAACGTGGCGGGGTTTTTTTTTGAATCGAGGGAGCAACTCATTAAACGCTTGATCTTTCGTTGGGCACTGGTCTGCAGTGCTGTTGGACTTGGGTTTGTACTGGCAGGTTGCGCGGCCTTGTCCCAGTTGAACCAGACTGTGGGGGCCGAATCTTTATTGCACTGGCAGCATCAGCACTTCCCGGGCAAACAGGCCAGTGAGTACCAATCCGTTCGGCATGAAGGCCGCGCTGCGGTGCTGGCCCGCGCTGAATCAGCTGCCAGCATGTTGCGCCAGGCGATGAATGTCCCACCTGCTGAGTTGAGGCAGCTTCAATTTTCTTGGCAAGTGCCAGGGCTGATTGCCCATGCCGACATGGCCCTGCGTCACGCCGACGACTCGCCGGTAAGGCTGGTGATGGTGTTTGAGGGTGACCGCAGCAAGTTTTCCATGAAAAACGCGATGCTGTCGGAGCTGGCGCAGGCCATGACGGGCGAGCCAATGCCCTATGCCACGCTGATGTACGTGTGGTGCAACACCCGTGCGCCCGGCAGTGTGATCGTCAACCCGCGCACCGACCGCATCCGCAAATTGGTGGTCGAGTCAGGTGCCGGCCGGCTGAACCAGTGGCTGGATTACCGGCGCGACATTGCGGCAGACTTTGAAAAAGCCTTTGGCGAGCCGCCTGGTGCCCTGCTGGGCGTAGGCATCATGACCGACAGCGACAACACCGGCTCTAAGGCGCAGGCTTGGTACGGCCCGGTGACCTTGACCAAGCGCTAAGCAGCGCGCTGTCACTGACTGGCTGGCTTTTGGTAGGGCACCAGCAGTTGGTGTTTGGACAGCATGGGGAAATGTTTGGCATTCAGTGTCAGCAATACTCGCCCGGTCGCCAAGGCTGTTGCAGCGATGAGCGCATCATTCAAGCCCGCCCCATGGGAGCGGCCCCAGTCGCGCCGCAACAGGCCGCCTTGAGTCGCGATGGGCGCGCTTAGGTCGACGTGCAAAAAGGTGTCCAGCAACAGCGCCAGTGCCTTGCGCTCGGCCCCTTCACGCACGCCCACGTGAAGTTCGGCCACGGACACCGCGCTGACGGCGCAGTCCGCTGGTAACTGGGCAAACAAGACTCTTGCCGGCGGGTACCCGCGCAGGTAATCGATGAGGACATCAGTGTCCAGCAAGCAGGGGCCTTGGGTGTACTGGATGGTGCTCAAGATGGCAGTCTTGCTAAGGATGGCAGGCTGGGCTGCGTCAAGGCTTAAAAAGTACGTTCTTCGTTGCGCAGATCTGGCAGACTGGGGCCCGAGCCTTCAACCAGCCATGCCCCAAAAGCCTGTTCGCGCAGCGCTTGTTTGTCCAGAGGTTCTTGCCGGGCCAGATAATCGTCAAGTGCCTCGCGCACCAAGGCGCTGTGTGTGGTGCCTCGCGCGCGCGCAAAGGCGGCGAGTTGGCCCAGGTGAATTTCAGACAGATAAATTTGCGAGCGTTGCATAATGGCGTGACTAGACTGGTGTATGTTGCTGGTGTATATGATTATCCTGGTTCGTTAGGTGCTGTCAAGTGTGTGTGAGCACCGCCGGCGGGCCGCTTCTCTCGGAGATTTTTGATGCTGACATCCCGACTCAAAGTACATGGCCGGGCGTTTGCCCACATTGCCGCCTTCCACCCCGAGATTACCGCGCTGCGGCGCGAGTTGCATGCGCACCCGGAGCTGGGGTTTGAAGAGCATTACACCGCGGCGCGTGTGCAGCAGGCCTTGCAGCTGTGTGGGGTGGACGAGATTCACACGGGCATCGGCAAGACCGGTGTGGTGGGTGTGATTCATGGCAGCAGCAACACGAGCGGCCGGATGATTGGGCTGCGCGCCGACATGGACGCCCTGCCCATGACCGAGCATAACGACTTTGCCTGGAAATCAACCACCTCTGGCCGCATGCATGGCTGTGGCCACGACGGGCACACCGCCATGCTGGTGGGCGCGGCACGCTACCTGGCCGAGACCCGCCAGTTTGACGGCACCGCTGTGCTGATTTTTCAGCCCGGTGAAGAGGGCTTCGCCGGCGCGCGCGCCATGATCGAAGACGGGCTGTTTGAGCGCTTTCAGGTGGATGCGGTGTACGGCATGCACAACTGGCCGGCCATGCGGCCCGGTACCGTGGGCATTAACCCCGGGCCGATGATGGCGGCTGCCGACCGCGTCACCATTGAGATCACCGGCCGGGGCGGCCACGGCGCCCACCCCTACACCACAGTAGACCCGGTGCTGGTGGCGGCGCACATCATCACCGCGGTGCAAAGCATTGTGTCGCGCAATGTCAAGGCCATGGACAATGCGGTGATCAGCCTGTGTTCCATGCGTGCCGGTGACCCGGCCGCCATGAGCGTGATCCCCGGCAGCGCCACCCTGGTCGGTACGGTGCGCAGCTTCAGCCCGGTGGTGCAGGCCCTGCTGGAAAAACGCCTGAGCGAACTGTGCCAGGCGGTGGCCATGGGTTTTGGCGCCACCGCCGTGGTGACTTATGAGCGCAGCTACCCGGCCACTATCAACAGCCCGGCCGAGGCGCAGTTTGCTGGCGATGTGGCACAAAGCCTGGTGGGGCGCGACCATGTGGTGCGCGACCTGGAGCCCAGTATGGGCGCCGAAGATTTCTCTTTCATGCTGCAGGTCAAACCTGGCGCCTACATGCGGCTGGGGCAGGGCGAGGAGAACGGCGTGGGAAGCTGCTTTTTGCACAACAGCCGCTACGACTTCAATGACGAGGTGCTGCCCCTGGGTGCCGCGCTCCACGCCAGCCTGGTGGAGCAGGGCATGCCTCTGGCGGGTACCACGTCATCCTCGGCTGCTGATACGTCATCCCCGGCTTGACCGGGGATCCAGGGGCCCGTGGATCCCCGCTTTCGCGAGGATGACAAGGGGTGGCTAGGATGACGGGGGTGGCGAGGATGACGGGGCTTTGGCGACCTCAGGTGTAGCGCTTGCTGCGCAGGTTGTTCTTCATCTCGCGCAACAGGGGCTGCAGGGTCTCACCGCCGATGCGCAGGGCCACGCAGGTGGCCAAAATATCAATCACCATCAAGTGGAGCAGTCGCGACACCATGGGGCTATAGCGGTCAAAGCCTTCGGGGTGGTCGGCCGCCAGGTGGATATGGCCTGCACTGGCCAGAGGTGAGCCGCTGGCAGTGATGACGATGGTGGTAGCGCCGTTTTTGCGCGCGATGTCGCAAGCGTCCATCAGGTCACGCGTGCGGCCGGAGTTGGAGATCACCACCACACAATCGCCCGGGCCTAGCACCGAGGCGCTCATAACCTGCATGTGACCGTCGCTGTAGGCGATGGTGTGCATGCCAAGCCGGAAAAACTTGTGCTGGGCGTCTTGCGCCACCACACCAGAGTTACCCACGCCAAAAAATTCGATGCGTTTGCTGGCGCGGTAGGCGGCCACTAGGGCGTTGACCGCGCGTTCGATGGCAGCGCTGCTGGCGTCGTTGCGGTACTTCAAAAAAGCGGCCACGGTGTTGTCAATGACCTTGACCATGATGTCGTTGGTCTTGTCGTCGGCGTCCACGCTGCGGTGGATGAAGGGTACGCCCTCACTTACGCTGCCTGCCAGTTTGAGCTTGAAGTCTGACAGGCCGTCGTAACCGACGCTGCGGCAAAAGCGCACCACGGTGGGTTTGCTGACGTGGGCCCGGTCGGCCAATTCGCTGACCGGCAACTTGGCGAAGCTGCGCGGGTCTGTCAGCACCAACCGGCCTACCCGCTGCTCGGCCGGCGCTAGTGAAGGTAGTGAGGCTTTGATGCGATCAAGCATGGTGTTTAAGCCTCTTCGGCCCAGCAAAAACCGTCGCGGGCGATCATGGCGCTTGATGCGCTGGGGCCCCAGGTGCCAGCAGCGTAGAGGCGGGGGCCTTGCGGGTCGGCAGCCCAGTGGTTGAGGATGGGTTCGACCCAGCGCCAGGCTTCCTCTTGCTCGTCGCTGCGCACAAACAAGTTGAGCCGGCCGTCGATCACGTCCAGCAACAGGCGCTCATAGGCGCCGACCCGTTCCGAACCAAAGCGTTTGTCAAAGTCCAGGTCCAACTGCACCGGTGCCAGGGTTTGCGCGTGGCGCCGGTTCTCCTGGCCCTGGGCCAGCAGGTGCAACTCCAGCCCGTCACGCGGCTGCAGGTTGATGACCAGCCGGTTCGCCATGCCAGGCTGCGAGTTGAAGATGGCATGTGGCGTGGGCCGGAAATTGACCACGATGTGGGCGTCCCGCCCGGCCAGTCGTTTGCCGGTGCGAATGTAAAAGGGTACGCCGGCCCAGCGCCAGTTTGAGATTTCTGTGCGCAGCGCCACAAAGGTCTCGGTCGGGCTGTGCGGGGCCACGCCGAGTTCTTCGCGGTAGCCCGCTACGGTTGTGCCGGCCACCGTGCCTGCGCTGTACTGGCCGCGGATCACGTCTTGCGCGAGGGTGTGCGTGGTCCAGGGCTTGAGCGATCGCAGCACCTTGAGCTTTTCGTCGCGGATGGCGTCGGCGTGCGAGTTGATGGGCGGCTCCATACCAATGGCGCACAGCAGTTGCAGGGCGTGGTTTTGAACCATATCGCGCAGAGCACCCGTGGTCTCGTAGAAGGCGCCACGTTTTTCCACGCCGAGTTCTTCGGCCATGGTGATCTGGATGTTGGCGATGTGCTCGCGCCGCCACAGCGGCTCGAACAGGGCGTTGCCAAAGCGCAGGGCAAACAGATTTTGCACTGCAGGTTTGCCCAGGTAGTGGTCAATACGGAACACCTGGCGCTCGCTGAAGACACGGCGTACGGTGTCGTTGATGGCGCGGTTGCTGGCCAGGTCATGGCCCAGAGGTTTCTCCAGCACCACCCGGGTCTGCGGCGTGTTCAGGCCGGCGGCGGCCAGTTGCTCGCAGATGGTGGTGAACAGCGTGGGTGCCGTGGCCATGTACATCACCACGGTGTCTGCCGTGCGCTCGGCCAGGGTGGCGCCGAGCCGGGTGTAGTCGTCCGGGCGTGACAGGTCCATGCGGACAAATTCCAGCAGCGCCGCAAAGCGGGCAAATTCTTCGACGCTGGGGCGTTTGGCCAACTCAACTTTGTCAAAACGGGTGCGGATCAGCTCGCGGTATGCTTCGTCGGTGTGGTCGTCCCGGCCTACGCCAATGATGCGCCCGCCCGCTGGCAGCGTGCCATGCCGAAAAGCCTGGAACAGTGCTGGCATCAGTTTTCGCCAGACCAGATCGCCAGTGCCACCAAACAGAACGAGATCAAAGGACATGATTTTCAGTTACATAAATTCAGACGTTGTAATGTAACTTTGTTTCAAAGATAATTCAAGCGCAGGACGTACAAACCATGAACCAACTCGACGCACTTAAACAATTCACCACCGTGGTGGCCGACACCGGCGACTTTCGCCAGATGGCGGCCTACCAGCCGCAAGACGCCACCACCAACCCCTCGCTGATCCTCAAAGCGGTGCAAAAGCCCGAGTACCGGCCGCTGCTGGCCGAGACCGTGGCCCGTTTTCGGCAGCGTTCGCTGGCAGAGCAGATGGACCGATTGTTGGTGCGCTTTGGCTGCGAAATCCTGGCCATCATCCCGGGCCGGGTGTCCACCGAGGTCGATGCCCGGCTGAGTTTTGACACCTCGGCCACAGTGACCCGGGCCGAGCAGCTGATTGAGCTGTACCAGGCCGAGGGCGTTCACAGTAACCGGGTGCTGATCAAAGTGGCCGCCTCCTGGGAGGGCATTGCGGCTGCGGCGCAGTTAGAGCGGCGTGGCATCAACACCAACCTGACGTTGTTGTTCTCGTTCTGTCAGGCGGTGGCTTGCGGTCAGGCACGGGTGCAACTGATCTCGCCCTTTGTCGGCCGCATTTACGACTGGTACAAAAAAGCCGCTGGTCCGGCTTGGGTGGAGGCCGACCGTGCAGGGGCCAACGACCCAGGGGTGCAGTCGGTCGCGCAGATTTACCAGTACTACAAGAAGTTTGGCATTGCCACCGAGGTGATGGGTGCGAGTTTTCGTAACCTCGGCCAGATCACGGCGCTGGCCGGCTGTGACCTGCTGACCATCAGTCCCGAGCTGCTGGCGGGCCTGACGGCCAGCGACGCGCCACTGGAGCGGGCGCTGGATGCCAGTGCTGCGCAGGCGCTGGACCTGGCGCCGGTGCAGTACGACGAGGCTGGCTTTCGCCTGGCCCTGAACGAGGACGCCATGGCCACCGAGAAGCTGGCCGAAGGCATTCGCGCTTTTTGCGCCGATGCGGTGCGCCTGGACCAGCTCTTGCTGGCGGCCTGAACCGCCCGCCTTTGGAGCCCCTGATGACCCGAACCCGTTGTGACCGCACGCCCGCCTGGGCGGCGCTTCAGACTGAATTCTTGGCCCGTGGCTGCGTCATGGATCTGCGCAACGCCTTTGCCGCTGACGCCAACCGCTTTGAGCGCTTCAGCCTGATTGCGCCCCATGTGTTTGCCGACCTGTCCAAAAACCTGATCGATGACCGCAGCCAGGCTATGCTGCTGGACCTGGCGCGCCAATGTGGCGTGGCGGCGCACCGCGACGCCATGTTTACAGGCCAGGCCATCAATGCCACCGAGCAGCGCCAGGTACTCCACACTTTATTGAGAAATCCGGCCCTAGCCCTTGCTGCATATGGGGTAGTAGCTCCTGAAAATGTAGCAAATGAACTGTCCCAGGTGCATGCCACGCTGGACGCGATGCTGGCTTACGCCGAGGCTGTTCGTGCTGACCCGGGCATCACCGATGTGGTCAATATCGGCATTGGCGGCTCGGACCTAGGGCCGCAGATGGCGGTGCTGGCGCTGGGTGCCTTTGCCGCCCCGGGCCGGCGACTGCACTTTGTGTCGAATGTGGACGGCCATGAACTGGACGCTGTGCTGAAACAGGTGCGGCCTGAGCACACGCTGTTCCTGATCGCCAGCAAGACCTTCACCACCATCGAGACCATGACCAACGCCGCCTCGGCCAAGGCCTGGTTCGAGGCCCAGGGTGGCACCGACATTGCACGTCACTTCGCGGCGCTGACCACCAACGTTGCGGCCGCGCGGGCTTTTGGCATTGCCACCACCTTTGGCTTTTGGGACTGGGTGGGTGGGCGTTACTCACTGTGGTCGGCCATTGGCTTGCCAGTGGCGATTGCCATTGGGGCATCGGGCTTTCGAGACTTTCTGGCCGGGGCCCACGCCATGGACCAGCATTTCCGCGAAGCGCAACTCGAGCACAACCTGCCGGTGCGCCTGGCCCTGATCGACATTTGGTACCGAAATTTTCATGGTTTCAGCAGCCGCAGCATCGCGCCCTACCACAGCGCCCTGCGCCGGTTGCCGGCCTATTTGCAGCAGTTGGAGATGGAGAGCAACGGCAAGCGTGTGGACATGGAGGGCCAGGCGCTGCCCTATGCCACCTCGCCAGTGCTGTGGGGTGAGCCCGGCACCAACGGCCAGCACGCTTATTTTCAGATGCTGCACCAGGGGACCGACGTGGTGCCGGTGGAGTTTGTGGCGGTCAAGCGGGCAAGGCATGAGCTACCTGGCCACCACCCGCTGCTGCTGGCCAATGCAGTGGCACAGGCTCAGGCGCTGATGCTGGGCAAGACCGATGCGGGCGGCCACAAACACTTCACCGGCAACCGGCCCAGCACTTTCTTGCTGCTAGATGAGCTGACACCGGCGAGCCTGGGCGCGCTCATTGCGTTGCAGGAGCACCGGGTGTTTGTCAGCGGCAGCCTGTGGGGCATCAACAGCTTTGACCAGTGGGGGGTGGAACTTGGCAAAGTACTGGCGCGCGATATTGAGGCCCGCCTGGCATCGGGTGATGAGGCTGGCCTGGACGGTTCCACCGCCGGGCTGCTGCGCCGCTTGCGTGCCCCGTGATCTGCCGGTTGTGACTGACCATGCACACGACGATGCCGTGAGCACCATCAAGCAGGGGTAGTCTGACTAGGCGGGGGAGGGCATCAAGGCCATGAAGTAAGGCGTTGCATGTCACGGACTTTGCTGCTAAAGTGACATGTCACAACGTAAAGGGCGCCGTCATGGTGGCAACGATCAACGAACGAGCCGCCAAGCGGCGCAAGGCTTTGCGGGCTGCCGGCCTAAGGCCGGTTCAAATCTGGGTACCCGATACCCGCTTGCCGCATTTTTCGGCAGAGTGCCAACGTCAGTCCGAGCTGGCGTCTGATGCCGACCTTGCCGATGCAGAACTGATGCAGTACCTGGACGAGGCCCTGGCCGACGTTGATGGCTAGATTGCATGAACAGAGGCGACTTCGTGACCGTTGCGATGCCTGGTGACTTTGGCAAGCCGAGGCCCGCCTTGGTGATCCAGTCTGACCTGTTTCCAGCGCATGGCACGGTGACGGTGTTGTTGGTGTCGAGTCTTTTGATTGAGGCACCCCTGATCCGGGTCAGTGTTGCACCCGACGAAGGCAATGGCCTCAAAAAGCCATCGCAGGTGATGGTGGACAAGGCCATGACCGTCAAACGCGAACGACTTGGCCCTGTCTTTGGCGTGGCCGGTGCCGCCGCGATGCTCGAGGTCGAGCGCAGCCTGGCGGTGTTTCTGGGCATCGCCAAATAGCAGCCCGCAAGTCACTGTAAAGCCGGTCCGGCCAGGCAGCACCATAAAAAAGCCCCGCAGACTTGACGCCTGCAGGGCTTTTTTGGGGGTGAGGCAGATTACATGCCCATGTCGCCCATGCCGCCCATGCCACCACCCATGCCACCACCCATGCCGCCGCCGGCTGGTTCGTCCTTCGGTGCCTCAGCCACCATGCATTCGGTGGTGAGCATCAGGGACGAAACCGACGCTGCATTTTGCAGTGCGGTACGGGTCACTTTGGTTGGGTCCAGGATACCCATTTCGATCATGTCGCCATAGGTGTCGTTGGCGGCGTTGAAGCCGTAGTTGC
Organism: Rhodoferax sp.; assembly: GCA_040400795.1. Classification (GTDB taxonomy): domain Bacteria; phylum Pseudomonadota; class Gammaproteobacteria; order Burkholderiales; family Burkholderiaceae_C; genus Rhodoferax. The sequence goes on along the minus strand of JBBAPO010000009.1, from coordinate 68,924 downwards.
CCGAACCTGCCAACACCGCATTGACCACCACCGAGGCTTCGCCGCCGGCGTTGTACACGATTTCGCGCAGGGGAGCCTCAATGGCGCGCATCACCAGCTTGATGCCAGCGTCTTGGTCAGCGTTGTCGCCCTTGACGGTGCCAGCAGCTTGCTTGGCGCGCAGCAGAGCCACGCCGCCGCCAGCCACAATGCCTTCTTCCACTGCAGCGCGGGTCGCGTGCAGGGCGTCTTCGACGCGGGCTTTCTTTTCTTTCATTTCTACTTCGGTGGCAGCGCCAACCTTGATCACGGCAACACCGCCAGCCAGCTTGGCCACGCGCTCTTGCAGTTTTTCACGGTCGTAGTCGCTGGTGGCTTCTTCGATCTGAACGCGCACTTGCTTGACTCGGGCTTCGATGTCAGCTGCGGCACCGGCGCCGTCGATGATGATGGTGTTTTCTTTGCCCACTTCGACGCGCTTGGCCGAGCCGAGGTCAGCCAGGGTCACTTTTTCAAGCGTCAGGCCGACTTCTTCAGCGATGACCTTGCCACCGGTCAGGATGGCGATGTCTTCCAGCATGGCTTTGCGACGGTCGCCAAAGCCAGGGGCCTTAACAGCCACAACCTTCAGGATGCCGCGAATGGTGTTGACCACCAGCGTGGCCAGGGCCTCGCCTTCGACGTCTTCCGAGATGATCAGCAGCGGACGGCCGGACTTAGCCACTTGCTCCAGCGTGGGCAGCAGGTCACGGATGTTGCTGATTTTTTTGTCATACAGCAGCACGAACGGGTTGTCGAGCAGGGCTGCCTGCTTTTCTGGGTTGTTGATGAAGTAGGGCGACAGGTAGCCGCGGTCAAACTGCATGCCTTCAACGACGTCGAGTTCGCTGTCGAGTGATTTGCCGTCTTCAACGGTGATCACGCCTTCTTTGCCAACCTTGTCCATCGCATCAGCGATGATCTTGCCAATAGCTTCGTCGCTGTTGGCAGAGATCGAACCGACTTGGGCGATTTCTTTGGAGGTGGTGGTGGGCTTGGAAGCCTTTTTGAGCTGCTCGACCAGAGCCGTGACGGCTTTGTCGATACCGCGCTTGAGGTCCATCGGGTTCATGCCGGCGGCCACGTACTTCATGCCTTCGCGCACGATAGCTTGAGCCAACACGGTGGCGGTGGTGGTGCCGTCGCCAGCGATGTCAGAGGTCTTAGAAGCAACTTCCTTGACCATCTGTGCGCCCATGTTCTGCAGTTTGTCCTTGAGTTCGATTTCCTTGGCCACGGACACACCGTCCTTGGTGACCGTGGGGGCGCCGAACGAGCGCTCCAAAACCACATTGCGACCCTTGGGGCCCAGTGTGACCTTGACGGCGTTGGCGAGAATGTTCACGCCTTCGACCATGCGGTGACGTGCTTCGCCACCAAAAATTACTTCTTTAGCTGCCATGTTGATATCTCCAGAATTCGTTGGTTAATTACTTTTCGACCACAGCAAACAGGTCATCTTCTTTCATGACCAGCAGCTCGTCGCCGTCGACCTTGACAGTCTGGCCGCTGTATTTGCCGAACAGCACGCGGTCACCGACCTTGACGGCCATGGGGCTGATGTCGCCCTTGTCGTTCTTCTTGCCAGGGCCTACGGCTAGGACTTCACCCTGATCGGGCTTTTCAGCGGCGCTGTCAGGGATGACGATGCCGGAGGCGGTTTTGGTTTCGTTCTCGACACGTTTGACGATCACGCGATCGTGCAGGGGGCGAAGTTTCATGAAAGCTCCTAGAGTTATTGAAACAGGGGTTGAAAATCACAAGCGTCAACCAGAATAAGTTGGCGCTCATTAACTTGAGGTGCTGGTGCTAGCGCAATGTTGCTAGCACTCAACGCCTACGAGTGCTAATGATACGGGCATTTCGCTGCTTTTCAAGGCCGGGGCGTTAAAAACCGGTGCAAACAGGCGGTTCCGGCCTCGCTTGATTTTGAATGCGTCTTGGCTGAGAGGACTGTTTTAGTGCTCTGCATGAACTGCGAAACATCACTCCACATGGGCATAGCAACGCTGGCTATAGTAATTTCCAATATTTGGGCGAGCTGACCGTGACCTGTTCCCCCAGATGCATGTGAATGATTTAGGGCCATGCTGATTGTGTCAAGGAGTTGCTCCATGCCGATGAATCGCCGAATCCTGTTGGCCACTGCGTCCGCCTGGGCCGTGAATGCCGCCCTGGGGCAGACCCCGCATCACCACCCTGAGTTGCCGGTGCTTGCCCCGGCGGCCGAGCCCTATGCGCGACTCCAGGGTGGCCAACCACACCACTTGACGGCGGATCAAACGGCCCAGCGTTCTTTTGACAGTACTGCTCCCAAAGGGCCAGTGGGTCGTTGGGTGTCCAAGGCGGCTTTGCCGATTCCCCGCAGCGAAATGGCTTGGGCCACTGAGTGGGCAGGTCGCTTGCACATCATTGGCGGTTACGGTGAAGGCCGTGTGGATCGGGGCTATCACCATGTGTACAACCCTGCGACCGATGTGTGGCACAACGCCGCCGCCTTGCCGCGTGGCGCCAACCATGTGGCGGTGGTCACCCTGAACGGTCGAATCTACGCTTTTGGGGGCTTTACTGAGCAAAATCGCAATCCGGATGCCAATGCTTATGTGTATGACGTGGGCCGTGACCAGTGGCAAACCATTGCACCGATGCCCAGACCCAGAGGCGCTGCCGCTGCCGTAGCCCTGAACGGCAAGGTGCACCTGGTTGGCGGGGCGTCATCGCCCACCGAAGAACGTGCCAGTGTGGGCTGGCACGAAGTCTATGACCCGCAGACCGACAGTTGGAGCCGTCGCAAAGCCATGCCCGGTGCCCGTGATCACGTGGGCTGTTTGGCCTACCAAAACCGTATCCATGTGGTGGGCGGTCGCTTCAACACTTTCGAGTACAACACCGCCCTGCACCACGCATACCTGCCCGAGCGCGACACTTGGGAGCTGCGCGCCCCCTTGCCGACGGCCAGGTCTGGACACGGCATGGTGGTGTACCGAGACCGGTTTTTTGCCATGGGCGGTGAGGGCGGCATCATCAACCAACCCGGGGAGCAAACGGTGTTTGGCCAAATGGAAAGCTACGACCCGAAAACCGACACCTGGTTATCGCATGGCGCCATGCCAACACCCCGACATGCGGTCGGCGCCGTGGCCATAGGCGACTGGATTTACGTGGCAGGCGGGGGCGCCGTGTTGGGCGGCAGTGTGCAATCGGCCGTGCATGAGGCATTCAGCCTGTCCCTGTAGTGCTTTCCTTCGACGACTCTCCTGAGGCAAGCGCACTCCCCAAGCAGGCGACAGAAATGCCTGCGATGCCAACCCACTGAAGACCGTTGAGGTGCTCCCCAAGAATCAACCAAGCCGCCATCGCGCTGACAGCGGGTGAGGCGCTCATCAGCACGCCAAACACATGGCGCGGCAGATGCTTCAAGGCAAACATATCCAGTAAAAACGGCATCGCACTGGACAACAAGGCAACCAGAAGTCCAAACAGAAACACGTCGGGTGTTAGCAGCTTCATGCCAGCATGGGCCATACCCAGCGGCACCACCATCAAGGCAGCCATGCTCATGCCCAATGCCACGCCGCGCCCGCCCAGCGGGGCTGTTTTTTTGCCGACGATCACATACAGCCCCCAGAACAAGCCAGCGAGCACCGCATAGCCGACGCCCCGCAGGTCCAGTGGTGCGTTCAGCGTTCCAAACGGCAGCAGCGCGACGCCAACCAGCGCACAGAAAACCCAAATGACATCCAGGCGCCGGCGCGATGCGATCAAGGCCACACCCAGTGGCCCAAGCACCTCGATCGAAATGGCAATGCCGACAGGTATGTAGTCAAAGGCACGGTAGATCAGCAGGTTCATCATCGCCATAACCATGCCGTAGCCGAGCAGGGCCAAACTGTTTGACCTGGTTAAGCGAAGCGACCATGGCCGCAGCCAAATCAGCAAAATCAGCGCGGCTATCCCGAGGCGCAAGGCCGCAACGCCCGCAGGACCTACCTGCGGGAAAAGTGTTTTTGCGAAAGCCGCGCCGACTTGCACTGACACCAGCGAGATCATGGTCGCTGCGAGCGGGTAGTGAGATGCGATCGTCATGAGGGCCCCAAGTTAATTCGCTTGTCCGGGCCGCTGGATGCGCCTTGGTTTATCCCGCAAAAGTGGTCTCGGGCAAGCCTCTTACCCCCGGGATACGGATCGAGAACAGAGCGCCTGACAGCGGCGCCGCTGCCAAGGCCTCTTCATTCAAGCGCACTGAGGCGCTGGTGACGTACAAGGTGTCGAGATTGGGGCCACCAAAACAGCAGCTGGTGGGCCGGGGAACCGGCATCTTGATACGCAACAGTTCTTCGCCCTGGGGTGAAAAGCGGGACACCCGCCAGGCATCCCAAACCGCTACCCATAGGCAGCCTGCGTCGTCCACTGTTAGGCCATCGGGCGTGCCGTCGTTCGCATCCAGAGTGATGAACGGTTGCCGGTTGCTGATGTTGCCCGCCAGCAGGTCAAAGTCGTAACGATAGATCGTGCGCCTGGGGGAATCGGTAAAGTACAAGGACTTGTTGTCCGGGCTCCAGCCCAGGCCATTGGCAACGGTGAAGCCAGAGTCCATTTTTCGCCAGCTGCCGTCAGGGTCAACCCGAAACAAGTTGCCCCGGTTGGCGGCTGTGCCCATGTCCAATGTGCCGATCCACAAACGCCCCATGCGGTCGCACTTGCCGTCGTTGTAGCGGTTGCCTGGGCGGTCAGACTCCGGGTGGCAAAATAGTGTCAGGGTTTTGTTCGTCAGATCAAGCGTCATCAGGCCGCCCGGCGTGGCGACCAGTAGACCGCCAGTGGCCTTGGGGATGGCGGCACTGACCATCGAACCTATCTTGCTCTCTGCGTCGACGCCGCGAACGGTGTCAAAGCAGTGCACCGACGGCGTCAGGATATCGACCCAGTAGAGCAGGCCATCACGTGGCGACCAAGTTGGGCCTTCTCCCAGCAGGGAGCGGGTTTGGGCAACGCAGCGCACATCAAAGTCCACCTCGGGCCCTGGCACCTTTCTGGGCTGAATGGACATCAGTTGCCCGCCAGCATTGTGTGAGATGGTGCGGGCCGCACCGATCAGGGTAGAAGATAGCGCGTGGGCACGAGCCGCATTGATGCGGTCGGCCGTGGCATTGATGGCCACGGCGCCAATCGGACGCCCTTCAATGTCAAAGATAGGTGCTGCCACCGCCACCGTGCCGGTTTCATGTTCGTCGAGTTCGATGGCATAGCCACGGGCCCGGGTCAGGTCCAGCTCACGCCGCAGATCGGCCAGGCTGGCCAAGGTGGCAGAGCTGTAGCTGGTCAGGTTGAGGCCCGCCAGAAGATCCAGTTGACGTGCCGGTTCGAGGTAGGCCACGATCACTTTGCCGAGTGCGGTGGCGTGTACCGGCAGTTTCATGCCGACCTTAGAGCCGGATTGCACATCACGCCCAGCGTCTTCCACTGCAATCAAGACCACCCTGCTGGCATCCAGCACGGCAAGATGGACGGTTTCACGCACGGTGTTGCGTAGCCGCACCAGCTCATCCTGGGCTGCAAGCCGCAGGTCGAAGTCACCCCAGACTTCATGCGCCAGCTCCAGCAGGCGCAGCCCCAGCCTGTAAGTTTTGGTGAACGGGTCGTGACGCAGCAGGCCCTCGCGGGTCAGTGTCGCCAGGATCCGGTGCAGGGTCGCCTTGGGCAGTGAGCCGGCGCGCAGCAGTTCGGTAAAGGTCATCGGCGTTGGCGCCGACGAGACGATGTTGAGCAGATGCATGGCCTTTTCCAGCACGCCTGCCCCGGCTACGACGGGAGATTCGTCGGCGGGCACTTCGGCTGGGTTGGTCGACATGACAAAAAGGTTTTCTTGGAATATTGAACCTGGTCTCATTCATCGAAACCAGTGTCTGGCAGTGCCTTAGCGGACCACCCTTGAATTTACAAGGCAAATCTGAGATTGAGCCTAGATTTTAGCTAGGGTATGTACCAATAGATGGAACAGTTTTGTTAAAGCAAAATCCACGAACGGTATTTGTTCCACTCAATGAAACTTTTAAGGACAATCATGATCACGCGCAGACATTTCAGCAGTGCCATCGCCGCGACAGGTCTCCTGGGGCTCTCTTCCGTGCGGGCTCAGGGCAAGAGCCTCACCTATGTGGGCTGGTCGCAGGATGAGGCGGCGAGCAAGCCCACCCTGACCGCCATGTTTGACAGCTATCGCAAGGCGAACGTTGATCCCAAACTGGAGGTCATCGGCTTTCCCTGGGGTCAGATGCAGCAAAACGTTCTGCTGCGGCTGCGTTCCGGGCAAGCGCTCGACGTGGTGCAACTGGCCGAACGCTGGTTGCCACAGTTTGCCAGCACCGGCAAACTGGCTGACATGAACGAGGTCTATGGCAAAGGCCAACTCGAAAAGCTCATCAGCCCTGGCGTGCTCAAGCTGGGAGACTATCGCGGCCGCCAAGCGGGCTTGCCATGGACGGCGGGTTCAATCGGTATGGTGGCCAATACCAAGGTGCTTAAGGATGCAGGCGTGGCGGCAGTGCCGAAGACTGTGGACGCGTTTATCGAAGCTCTGAAGGCCATCAAGAAGTCGCAGCCGCAGAGTGTGCCTTATGCCATGACCACCAAGAACAACAACTCGCTGAGCCCCGACTTCCAAGTCTGGCTATGGACCTTTGGGGGGCAGCTATTTGACGACAAGGGCAAGGTGGTGGTGAACAGCCCGGCGGCAGTACGCGCTCTTTCATTCATGGCTGACCTGGTCAAGGATGGTCTGGCCGCCAAGGACATTGATCGCCCGGATGCGCGCCGCATGTACGGCCAGAACCAAACCGGTTTTTACCAGGATGCGCCGCTGGCGCGAGGCTTTGCCCGCAATAACTCGGGCAAGGGCGCCGATTTCGATGCCTTTGTGCAGGCCATGGCGGTGCCTGTACTGAAAAATGGCGACACACCCCAGTCGTTTGCCTGGGGTCACCTGATCACCATGTTCACAGACGGCAAAACTGCGCCAAACGGACAGTCACCGCAGGCGAAATTGGCCAGCCACCTGGCACTGAGCGACGCTAATCAGCTGCAGTATTTCAAGGAGCAGGGCCTGTTCCCGGTGACCTTTACCGCACTGGCGCAGCTGGCCAGCGACCCTTATGTCACGGCCTGGACCCAGGCATCGCGTTATGCGGAACGTGACGAGGTGTCGCAGTGGACCACTTCAGCCGAACCCGTCAACATTGTTGGCGAAGAGGTGCAGGGTGCTTTGCTGGGCCAGAAGACGGCGCAGGCGGCGATTGAGAGCATGGGCAAGCGGCTGGAAGCCAAGATGGCCGAATTGGCCAAGAGCTGAGCCATGCATCGCCCGTGCCTGTGACGCCGCGCCGATGACGAAGCCCTCGCCAGCGGCCAGACGTTCCGGGCTGAAAGCGCAGGAGCGGCGCACGGGCTTCTTGCTGCTGCTGCCCGCTCTGGTGGCCTTTGCAGCGGTCATCTTGGTGCCCTTCCTGCAGTCGCTGCGGCTCTCGCTGTATAAGTACACCATCGAGATGGAGAGCCCGGCTTTTGTGGGCCTGGCGAATTTTTACAAGCTGCTGGCTGATCCGGGCATGGCCACGGTCTGGCTCAACACCCTGGTGTTCGTGGTGTTGACTACGGGCCTGACCTTCATCCTGGGCTTGGGCTGGGCGCTGATGATGAACCAGTCGTTTGCCGGGCGTGGCTTTGTCAGAGCGGCCTCGCTATTGCCCTGGGTGCTGCCGACCACCGTCACCGCCTTTCTCGCAGCCTGGATCTTCAACGGCCAGTACGGCGTGCTCAATGCCATGCTACTGCAGTCTGGGGTGATTCGCGAACCCATCACCTGGCTGGCCGAGGAAAAAGGTGCCATGGCCGCAGTGATCCTCACCAAGGCCTGGCTCTCGGTGCCGCTGTTCATGGCCTTCTTTCTGGCAGGGCTACAGGGCGTATCACAAGACCAGATCGATGCAGCGCGCGTGGACGGCTGCGAGAACCTGGGCGTGCTGGCCTACGTGGTGCTGCCGCACATGGCGCCCACCATGATCATCGTCACCATCCTGGGCGCCATGGGTAACCTGCAAGCCTTTGACGTGATCTATGCGCTGACCCAGGGCGGCCCCATCAAGGCCACCACCATGCTGTCGGTCGAGGTCTATAAGCAGGCCTTCCAGAACTGGGATATGGGCACAGCCTGCGCGGTGGGTGTGGTGTGGTTCGTCACCATCGCTATCCCCACAGTGTTCTACCTGCGCATTCTCTTCAAGCGAGAGGCCTGAGCATGCTGCAACTGCTCACCTGGCGTGCGCGCCTTCTTTTCTGGGGCGCTTTCTTGCTGCTGGCGGCCTTCCTGTTCCTGCCGCTGTTTTGGATGGGGGTCACCTCGATCAAGCCTGAGAACGAGGTCTTCGTGCGCCTGCCCACGCTGTTCCCCAAGGCTGCCACCTGGGTCAACTACACCAACCTGTTCAGCCGAAGCGACATGGTCGATCAGTTGCGCAACAGCCTGATCACCGCCGGTGGCGGGGCGCTGCTCACGGTGGTGCTGGCCACTTATGCCGCCTACAGCTTCGCCAAGTTCCGCTACCGGGGGCGCAAGCCGCTGATGTTCCTGATGTTGTCGGCCCAGATGTTCCCGTTCACCATGATGTTGATCAGCCTGTACCCGCTGCTGCAGTGGGCCGGCTTGCTCAACACCCATTTGGGCCTGATCATTGCCTACATCATCCTGGCCCTGCCCAGCGGTACTTACATGTTGTACAGCTACTTCGTCAACATTCCCACTGAAATCATCGAGGCGGCGCGCGCCGACGGGGCGGGTGAGTTGTTCATCCTGCACCGCATCGTGCTGCCCCTGGCCATGCCGGCCCTGGTGACTGTGGGCCTGTACTCCTTCATGTGGGCCTGGAACGACCTGCTGTTCTCGCTCACATTGATCACCAAGCCTGAACTGCGCACGGTGGGTCCGGGCCTGCTGCTCAACTACATTGGCGAGAGCAAGAACGACTGGGGCGGCGCCATGGCGGCGTCCATCGTGAGCTCGTTGCCGGTGGTGATCGGCTTCGCCTTTCTGCAACGCTTCTTCATACAGGGCCTGACCGCAGGGGCCGTCAAATCATGAGACTACAGGACAAGGTATGCATCGTCACGGGCGCCGGCCGCGGCATCGGTGAATCCATTGCCATGCACTTCGTGGCGCAGGGTGGTCAAGTGGTCGCGCTCGAGCGCGATGTCGCTTCTGCCCAGTCGCTGCAAACAGCCCTTCCTGCCGCATGGGTGGAGCAGATGGACGTGTCTGACCGCACCGGCATGCAGGACCTGGTGACACGCGTGGTTGAGCGCTTCGGGCGGGTCGATGTGCTGGTCAACAATGCTGTGGCCTACACCGAACGCCCGGCGCACAGTTGCACCGACGAGGAGTGGGAAGACACCATTGACTCTGCGCTCTCCTCGGTGTTTCGCGCCTGCCGTGCGGTGCTCGCGCCCATGATGCGCGCACGCAGCGGCAGCATCGTGAACCTGGCCTCGGTGAACCAGATTGTGGCCAACCCCAACCTGGCGGCCTACACGGCGGCCAAGGGCGGCATCCACGCGCTGACCAAGCAGCTCGCCATCGAGTACGGTCCCTACGGCATTCGCTGCAACGCCATCTCCCCCGGCCTGATCATGACTGTCCGTACCTTGGCTGGCCGCTCCCCGGTGGACCTGCGGCTGGACACCGAGGCCTACCCAATAGGCCGTGTCGGCAAGCCCGAGGATGTGGCCCTGGCTGCTGTTTACCTGGCCAGCGATGAATCCGGCTTCGTGACGGGTGTGGACTTGCCGGTCGACGGTGGCTCCACCTCCCTGGCCGCCGGTGCCCTGATCTCTCCCAAAATCCGCGCATGGTGGGGCCGCAAACCTGTGCAACTCAGTGAATGAAACTCCCATGACCTCTTCATCCTCTCCCCTGATCGCCGGCGTTTATCCGGTTCTGCCCACACCTTTTGACGCTGCAGGCGGGCCTGATGCCTTGGGGCTGCGGACCCTGGTGCGCTACCTGATCCTAAGCGGAGTCGACGGAATGACCTTTCCCGGCGTAGCCAGCGAGGTGGCCACACTCAGCGAAGCCGAGCGTGCGTCGCTGATGGGCGAGGTGTTTGCCGAGGCGGCTGGCCGTGTGCCAGTGGTAGCTGGCGTGAGCAGCACGGATGTGGCGCTCACGATGCGTTTGGCCAAATTGGCGGCCGGGCAGGGCGCGGCAGCGCTGATGGTTGCCGCCCCGGCAAACTTGAAGACCGTGGCCGAGCAGATCGGCTACTTCCAGGCCATTGCAGCAGCCGTGCCCGGAACGCCGATCATGCTGCAGAACGTACCCCCACCAGCTGGCGCGGGCCTTGACCCGGCGGTGCTGCTGGAGATTCTTGCCGCCGTGCCGGCCATCGAGTACGTGAAGGAAGAGGCTTTGCCCAGCGGGCAGCGCCTGACCGAGGTGCTGTCCCGCGCGCCTGCTTCGCTGCGGGGTGTGCTGGGTGGCGCAGGGGGGCGTTACATCACCGACGAGCTCCGTCGCGGCGCCTGTGGCACCATGCCGGCCATTGAACTGGCGGAGGTGCATGTGCTGCTGTACGCGGCCCATCGGCGCGGCGACTCGGACGCGGTTCGCCAACTGTTCACGCGCATGCTCCCGGTGCTCAACATCCAGGCCGTGTTCCGCTGGTCGCTGACCAAATATGTGTTGCAGCAGCGCGGTCTGATCCGGCACGCCGGCCAGCGCACTGCCGGCCCGTTGCTCGACGCGCTGGACCAGCGGGATGTGGACGCCTTCATGGGCGACATGGCCGACCTGCTCCTGCCAGAGTCCGTCCTGGCCGGGCTGCACCCGCCGCAGGGGAGTGACCATGGCACGGCTTGAGCTGCGCCAGGTCCGCAAGACCTTTGACGACGCCACGGTCATCCACGGACTTGACCTCGATGTCGCCCATGGCGAGTTCTGTGTCTTTGTGGGCCCGTCGGGCTGCGGTAAGTCCACCCTGCTTCGCATGATTGCCGGCCTGGAAGAGTGCACCGACGGCCAGGTGCTGTTCGATGGCGCCGATGTCACCAACCACCAGCCGGCCAAGCGCGGCATTGCGATGGTGTTCCAGTCTTACGCGCTGTACCCGCATATGACGGTGGCGACCAACATGGGCTTCGGTCTGAAGATTGCCAAGGTGGCGCAGAGCGAGATCGCCGCCAAGGTGGCCGCTGCCGCCAAGACACTGCAAATCGAGCATCTGCTGCAGCGCCGGCCCAAGGACCTCTCGGGCGGCCAACGCCAGCGGGTGGCGATCGGGCGAGCCATTGTGCGCGAGCCCCGCATGTTCCTGTTCGACGAACCGCTGTCCAACCTGGATGCTGCGCTACGCGTGGAGATGCGCGTGGAGCTGGCCAAGATCAAGGCGCAGCTCAATACGACGGTCATTTATGTCACCCACGACCAGGTCGAGGCCATGACCCTGGCCGACAAAATCGTCGTGTTGCGCGAGGGGCGCGTGGAGCAGGTTGGCCGCCCCTTGGACCTCTATGCCCGCCCGGCCAACCAGTTCGTGGCCGGCTTCATCGGCAGCCCGAAGATGAATTTTCTGCCGGTGCAGGCAGTGGCCTCCGGCGGCGCCTTGCTGCGGGTGGCCTTAGCGGACGGTACTCAGTTGCAGTGTGCCTCTAGCGAGTCGGTGGCGCCGGGAACTGCACTGACCTTCGGTGTGCGGCCCGAGCACCTTCAGGTTGTGCCTGCGGCTGATGCCTTGCTGCGCGCCGAGGTGCTGGTGGCCGAGCGCCTTGGCAGTGAAACCTACTTCCATGTGCGCCTGGCAGGGCAAAGCGCAATCGCACGCGTCACTGGAGATTCTCGCGTGGCAGTTGGCGACGCAGTCGGCCTGGCTTTCGACCCGACGCTGGCCCATGCCTTTGTCCCCGACGGGCGCCGGCTCGGCTGAACCATCATTTGCTTTTAACGATCCCGCTTACAACCACAATTGCCCATGTCTAGCTTTCCCCTGATCCGAAGCGTCGAGTCCTTCATCATCTCCATCCCGCGCGATGTGCCCTACCTGGGTCCGCTCGGGCCCGGAGAGCGCATCAATGAGCGTGGCTACCTGGTCCGCCAGGGCAACCGTTCCATCTATCCTGCCTCCGACATGTCGGTGCTGGTGAAGGTCACGGCCGACGATGGCACCGTGGGCTGGGGCGAGACCTACGGCATCGTGGCGCCTGACGCGGTCACCAGCATCATCGATGACGTGCTGGGCCCGGTCATCATCGGCCGCGACCCGCGCGACGCCATGGTGATCCAGGAGGACCTGTACGACCTGATGCGTGTGCGCGGATTCTTTGGCGGCTACTACGTCGATTCGATCGCCGGCGTTGACATCGCGGTGTGGGATCTGTTTGGCAAGCTGCTCGGCCAGCCGCTGGTCAAGCTGCTCGGTGGCCAGCGCATGGCCAGCATCCCGGCCTATGTGTCGGGCCTGCCGCGCGCCACGCTGGCGCAAAGGGTGGAGCTGGCCCATGAATTCCGCGCCCGCGGTTTCGACGCCTTCAAGTACGCGGCGGCCGTGTCGCAGGAGGGCATCGTCAACGAGATGCGCGCACTGCGCGAGGCGCTGGGGCCGGACGTGAAATTGATGGTCGACCTGCACTGGAAGTTCACGGCGCAAGAGGCGATCCAGCTGATCGACCAGCTCACACCCTGGAAGCCCTATTTTGTCGAGGCGCCCTGCCAACCCGAGGACATCGAGGGTCAGGCCCAGGTCGGCGCGGCCATCCGTGTGCCTCTGGCTCTTGGCGAGGAATGGCGCACCGTGTACGAGGTGCGCCCGCGCATGGAGCTCCGCGCCATGTCCATTCTGCAGCCCGAGATGGGCCATACCGGGGTGAGCCAGTTCATGCAGATCGCCCGCATGGCCAATGCCTTCCACGTCAAGGTGATTCCCCATGCCAGCATCGGCATCGGCATCTTCCAGGCGGCCAGCCTGCATGCCGCAGCCGCATTGCCCAACTGTCCCATGCATGAGTACCAGCACTCTGTGTTTGACCGCAACCTGCGCTTCGTGACGACCACCATGCGCTGCGAGGGCGGCGTATTCCACCTGCCCGAGGGGCCTGGCCTGGGCGCCGAGCCCAGCGAGGAGGTTTGGCAGTACGTGCGTGCCAAGGGGAGTGCACGATGAGCCAGTTTTCCGGCGTTTACCCGATCCTGTACGCCTTCTACGACCAGGCTGGCCGCCTCGACGACGGCCTGATGCGCCTGCAGGTGGACAAGTGCATCGCCGCCGGCGCCCATGGGATCGCGGTGCTGGGCCTGGTGACCGAGGTGCAAAAGCTCGACGTGAACGAACGGCGGCACCTTGTGGAGGTGGTGGGCCGGGCCATCGACGGTCGCGTGCCCTATGCGGTGACGGTGGGCGAGCAATCGGTGCATGGCCAGATCGAGTTTGCGCGCATGGCGCAGGGGGAGGGCGCCTCCTGGGTGATCCTGCAACCGCCGTCCGTCAAGGGTTACCCGGAGGCGGAATACGTGCGTTTTCTCGGCGCCGTGGCCGACGGTCTCGACCTGCCCGTTGCCGTGCAGAACAACCCCGTCAACATGGACGTGTCACTGTCCAATGCCAGCCTGCTGCGCCTGCGCGATGAACACCCCAACATCACCATGCTCAAGGGCGAGGGGCCGGCGGTGGGCGTGGCCGAACTGGTCAAGGCCGCGGCAGGCCGCTACGCGGTATTCGCTGGGCATGGCGGCAAGGAATACATCAGCAATATGCTCTCAGGTTGCGTGGGCCTGATCCCGGCTCCTGACGCGCTGGACCACCAGCTTGTCTTGCATCGGCTGCTGGTGGAAGGCCGCCTGGCCGAGGCCGAGGCGCTGCACGCGCAGTTGCTGCCGCTGGTGTTGTTCATGACAAACTCGATCCCTGGTCTGCTGTGCTACGGCAAACGCCTGTTTGCCGAGCGCATCGGCATCAAGACCATCCATGCCCGGGCGCCGGAGATCGCCCCCACGGCGTTTGGGCTTGAAGAAGTGCGACGAATGACACGGGGTTGGGCACCGCTGTGACATGCGGTCTGGCGTTACTTTTTTTCTTTTGTTACTTTAAGGAGCTTGATCATGGTTCGATTTCTGGTCTCCCTGGCGCGTGCCGCCGTCGTGCTGAGTCTGGGCCTGAGCGTTGCCGCGCAGGCGCAGGACGCCGCCAGCTATCCCAATAAGCCTATCCGGCTGATCGTCCCAGTACCGCCCGGCGGCGCGGCGGACGGCATGGCCCGGCTAGTGGCTGACCACTTGCAGGCCAAGTGGGGCCAGCCGGTGTTGGTCGACAACAAGCCCGGTGCCGCATCGGCGATCGGCCTTGGACTGCTTTCGAAGGCACCCGCCGATGGCTACACCATCGGCATGGGCAACATCGCGGCCAACGCGATCAACCCGGCCCTGCAGCCGGCCAACTTTCCGTTTAACCCGGTCAAGGACTTCGCGGCCATCACGCTCATCGGTGTTACTCCCCTGATCCTGGTGGTCAATGCTGACAAAGTGCCGTCCAAGACCATCCCCGAGTTCATTGCCTACCTGAAGGCCAACCCCGGAAAAATTGCCTATGGTTCGTCGGGCACGGGCTCCTCGCTGCACATCGCCATGGAGCTGTTCATGCAAAAAACTGGTACTACCATGCTGCATGTCCCCTACAAGGGGTCTGCCCCCATGATGACCGACCTGTTGGGCGGCCAGGTGCTCGCGTCCATGGACGCGTCCACCACATCCTGGCCCCAAGTTCAGGCAGGCAAATTGCGCGCATTGGGTGTAGCCGGCTCCGAGCGCGCCTTTTTTGCGCCTGATCTGCCCTTGGTGCGTGACATCGTGAGTGGTTTCGATGTCAAACCCTGGCACGGCCTGATGGCCCCCGCCGGTACCCCGCCAGCCATTGTCAATAAGCTCTCGGAAGAGATTCAGGCCTTTCTGCGTACACCTGCCGCACAGGCCAAGCTGCAAGCTGCGGGTATTGTGCGGGTGGGCAATTCCGCCCCTGAATTCCAGTCCTTTATGGCCAGTGAATTCGAGCTGTACAAAAAAATCATTCAGGAAGCCGGTATCAAAGCTGAGTAGAAGCCCTAACCCCCATGAGCAACACCCCTCATCCTTTGCAGGTGGTCACGGCACGCCACTGGAAGGTGGCCACGCCCTTTGTCACCGCCCTGGAGTGGGGTTCAGGCAAACGCCCGGCGGCCACCCGCCTGATTGTTGAGCTGACCTTGGCCAACGGCACGGTCGGCTATGGCGAGACCATTTGCCTGCTCGAGTTCATTGAGCCGGTGCTTGTGAACACCATCTTCCCGATCGCCCTGGCGCACCGCGCCAGTGACGTCGAGCGCTTCAGTCGGCACGTATTTGGTGCTGGCTATTACCACCATAAACGTGCGGCTGTCATGGCCATGGCTGCGGTCGAAATGGCAATGTGGGACGCTGTTGGCCGATCCAGCGGCCTGCCTCTGCACGCGCTATGGGGTGGCGCCTACCGGCAACAGGTGGAAGTTGCCGCCTATTTGTTCGGTACTGATGCGCAGGCACTTCACCGTTCGGCTCAGCGTTTCATGGATCAGGGTTACCGCTCCTTCAAGGTCAAGATTGGTATGACAGCGGCCAGCGACCTCAGCAATGTGGAAGCCGTGCGTGCTGCCGTTGGCGATTGTCCCCTGAGGGCGGATGTGAATGGCGCTTGGACACCGGGCACCGCCCGGCGCATGCTGGACAAGCTCAAGGCTTTTGATCTGCAGTACATTGAACAGCCCTTGGAGCTGGATGACCTTCAGGGTCACGCTGAACTGCGGCGCATGCAGCCCATACCGGTGGCGCTGGATGAGTCGGCTTACACGCTGGCTGATGTGGGCAATATCGTCCGTTCGTCAGCCGCCGATGTGATCTTGCTGGACCCGCACGAGATAGGCGGCCTGTGGCAAACCATCAAGGCGGCCGCGATCGCTGAATCGGTGGGCATTCCGGTGACCTTGCACAGTGGCGGGGAGCTGGGGTTCTCGCAGGCGGCGTATGTGCATCTTGCTGCGAGTATTCCGAACATGACGATAGCGATTGATTCGGAGCGCGCCTACCTGTCGGACGACGTGGTGATGGCCCAGCCGCCTTTGATCGATGGTTGCTTTGCGGTGCCTGAAGAACCGGGGCTGGGGGTGGCCCCCGACTTTGCCAAAATCGAGCGTTATAAGACCTCTTTGATCCAGGGTGCCTATCTGGATGCCAGCCGGCCCGGCTGGTTCTCCACCAAACCCGCGTACTGACGCCATATGGACCCATTGCTATGCCTGACGCACACCTGATCGCCCTGGACTGGGGCACCTCCAACCTGCGGGCCAGCCTGCTCGATGCCCATGGCCAAGCCCTTGAGACGCGCAGCGCCCCAGGCGGTGTGATGGCGGTGCAGGGCGGGCAATTTGCCCAGGCCTTGTTGGCGCTGTGCGCTGACTGGCTGGCGCAGACCACCTGCCCACTCATGGCCAGCGGCATGATCGGCAGCCGACAGGGCTGGCGTGAAGCGCCTTACCTGGACGCGCCGACCAGCCTGGCGCAGGCGGCGCGGCGACTCGTGACTGTGTCAGTGCCGCTGTCCGAGGGCAGCGCCGAGCGCCTGCTGCACATTGCGCCAGGCCTGCGCTGCCTGGACAGCGCTGGAGAGTTTGACGTGATGCGTGGCGAAGAAACCCAGATCTGGGGCACCGACCTGCCAGCCAATAGCTGCTGTGTGCTGCCGGGCACCCACAGCAAGTGGGCTTGGCTGGGCGAAGGCGGCTCAATTCGCCACTTCAAGACCTTCATGACCGGCGAGCTGTATGGCGTGCTGACGCAGCACAGCATCTTGGGCCGTCTGATGGTGTTTGGCGCCGAGCCAGGCGCATCGCAGCACGAGGTCTTTGCCGCCGGGGTTAGGCTGGGCCTGCGCGGTCACGCCGAGCTGCCGCACACCCTGTTTGCTGCGCGCACCGCCGGCCTGATGGGTCGGGTAGCACCTGAGGCCTTACCGGACTTTTTGTCTGGCATCCTGCTCGGTGCTGAAGTCGGTGGTGCTTCCGCCGCCATTGAGCCCTTGCAGCACGTCACCTTGATTGGCGACGAAGCCTTGTGCCAGCGATACGCCTTGGCGCTGGAGATCAAGGGCCTGGCGGTGAGCCGCGCCAGTGACGGCGCCACCACCCGGGGCCAGTGGCTGCTGGCCAGTGCGGCCGGGCTATTGGGCACGGCCGTATGAATGCGCCCTTGACACAATTACTGGCCCACCCGGTGGTGGCGATTCTGCGTGGCGTCAACCCCGACACCGTGCTGGGCGTGGCCCAGGTGTTGCTGGAGGCCGGTTTTCGGGTGATCGAGGTGCCGCTGAACTCGCCCACGCCACTGGCCAGCATCGAGGCCCTGGCGCGCGAGTTTGGCGCGGAAGTGTTGGTCGGCGCCGGCACTGTGCTCAGCCCGGCGCAGGTTGACGACGTCGTGGCCGCTGGCGCCGGGTTGGTTCTCTCGCCCAATTGCTTCCTGCCGGTGATCGCACAAACCCTGCACCACGGCGTGCTGTCGATGCCGGGCGTGGCCACGCCCTCCGAGGCGTTCGCTGCATTGGCGGCCGGCGCGCAGACGCTCAAGCTGTTTCCGGCCGATGTGCTGGGGCCGTCCAGTTTCAAGGGCTGGCGTGCGGTGTTGCCCACGGGCACGCCGATGTTTGGTGTTGGTGGCATTGGCGTCGACAACATCGCCAGTTTTCGCCGGGCCAGTGCCAGCGGCGTCGGCCTGGGCTCATCGCTTTATGTGCCGGGCATCATCCTGCTGGAGTTGGCGCAGCGGGCGCGGCAACTGTTGGCGGCCTGGCAGGCGGCGGCTTGAGGTAGCAGTGCTTAAGGTGAGCGGGCCTGGCGGGCGATGAAATCTGTCATGGCTTGGAAAAACTGCGCACGGGCCTCGGGGGTGGCACCCAGCGAGGCGCCCAGAGTCTGACCACTGCCCCAGGTGGCGCGCTGCTGGACCAAGGGTCCGAAGTAGGCGTTGTGCGCCATGTTCTCAAAATAGGCGATCTCGATCGGCGCACTGCGGGCCTTGATACTGTCTACCCAGGCCAGCGGGTTGGGTGTCATCTCACTCGGGCCACTGGTGTTGTTGCAACGCTGGGCCGTACCCGGGGGCGCGAGTTCAAAACGGAGGTTGAATCGGCAGGGGTCGCTGAGCAGCCAGCGCATCATCTTGGGGTCGGCTGCACCAAAGTCATCAAGCCGGCCAAAAGCCAGCAGCAGTGGCACCCGGGTTTGGTCAGGTAGGCCGAGGCCGACGGGTGTGATGCCTTCGGAGATCACGCCACGCACATGCAGCGGGTCCACCATGGCCGCCAGATTGGCCGCGACTGCAGCCCCATTGGATATTCCAAAAATGTAAATGTTTTGGGTGTCAATGTCCTGGCGCTGTATCGCCCATTGGTAGGCGGCCCAGGCGGTGCTGAGCAGCATGCGCTGGCGCGCTTCGTTGCTCACTTGGCGTGCCCAGAACAGCGATCCGCGCCCGGTAAAGCGGTTCATTTCATAGGCGTCAAAGGTCAGGGTCGCCATGCCATGCTCAAAAAAAGCCTGGTCCGAGGCCAGTACGTCCTTGATGCCACCACCGCCGTGCAAGCTGATCATCAGCGGTGGTCGGACCACACCGGTCGGCAGGCGAAACCGTACCGATGCTTGACAGGGGTCGAAGCCAGCCAAGGTGCCCTGCACGGTATGGAGTCCCGGCCGCAGGGATTGCAACTGCGCCTGTCCCTGCTGCTCGGGCCGGCAGTCGGCAACGCCCAGCTGGGCATGTGCAGGCATCGCGCCCAGCAAAGCCAAGAGCAGGGTTCCGATGACAGAAAAAATAGTCATCACAGCATCTTATCCTGGGTGATATCGCTGGCGTTTAGCTGGTGTAGGGCCATGCGTTCATTTGAGGACCGACAATATAGATCTAATAATGACACGAGTGCACCCATGCTTTACGCCCTGCTCAAAACACTGCACCTGTTGTGCGTCATCCTCTGGGTAGGCGGCATGGTGTTTGCCCATTTCTTTTTGCGCCCCTCTTTGGCCGAACTTGACGCGCCGGTGCGACTGCGCCTGATGCATGCGGTGTTGGGGCGGTTTTTCAATGCAGTACTGGTGGCCTCATCTCTGGTGCTGGTCAGCGGCGTTTGGATGATTGGCCGTACCGCGCGCCACATGGTGCAGTCGGGGCTGTCTTTTAACCTGCCGCTGGAGTGGCTGGTGATGTCGGTGCTGGGCGTGCTGATGGTGGTGATTTTTGGACACTTGCGCTTTGCGCTCTACCCGCGCCTGAGCCGCGCCGTGGCCGGCCAGGCTTGGCCGGCAGGTGCCACGGCCTTGCAGGCTATTCGCCGTTGGGTCATGGTCAACCTGGGTCTGGGCGTGGTGATCGTGGTGGTGACGCTGATGGGGGCGTCGAGCTGACAGGCTCGCCATGAACCCCGACGCACAACAACTCTGGCGCGCGCCGCGCTGGGCCTTGGCCGTGCTGTTGGCTATGCTGGGCATGTTGGGGCCGTTTTCGATCGACACCTACCTGCCAGCGTTCTCGGGCATTGCCCGCACGCTGGACGCCACGCCGGTGCAGATGCAGCAGACCCTGTCGGGCTATTTGTTCGGCTTTGCCTTCATGAGCCTGTTCCATGGCGCGTTGTCTGACAGCCTGGGGCGCCGACCGGTGGTGCTGTGGGGGTTGGCCGCCTTCACGCTGGCCTCATTGGGTTGCGCGCTGTCGCAAAGCATCGGTCAACTGGTATTTTTTCGCACCATGCAGGGCCTGTCCACTGGCGCCGGCATTGTGGTGGCGCGTGCGGTGGTGCGCGACATGTTCGCCCCCAGCCAGGCGCAGCGGGTGATGAGCCAGATCACCCTGTTTTTCGGCATTGCGCCAGTGGTAGCGCCACTGATTGGCGGCTGGCTCTATGTGCACCTGGGCTGGCACAGCATCTTCTGGTTTCTGACCGCCGTGGGGGTGGCGCTGTGGTTGGCCAACTACCGGCTGCTGCCCGAGACCCTGCATCTGGCGCAGCGTCAGCCCTTGCGGGTCAGCAATCTGCTGCAAGGCTACTGGCAACTCGGCCTGGACCCCCGATTTTTGCTGCTGGCGCTGGCCAGCGGAGTGCCCTTCAATGGCATGTTTTTGTACGTGCTGTCTGCGCCGGCATTTCTCGGTGACATCCTTGGGCTGCCGCCCACGCAGTTTTTCTGGTTCTTCGTGCTCAACATCAGCGGCATCATGCTGGGCGCCTGGCTCAGTGGCCGCATGGCAGGCAAACTGCCTCCCAAGCAGCAGATCCGCTACGGCTTTCTGGTGATGCTGCTGAGCGCGGTGGTCAACCTAGGTGCCAACCTGCTGTTTGCGCCCCATGCCGCCTGGGCCATGTTGCCGCTGGCGGTCTTTGCCTGTGGCTGGGCCACGATGGTGCCTGTGGTGACTCTGCTGGTGCTCGATTTGCACCCAGAGCGACGCGGTATGGCGTCGTCGCTGCAGTCCTTCATCGGCGCCAGTGCCAACGGCGTGGTGGCCGGGCTAATCGCACCGCTGGTGATGCACTCCGCCGTGGCACTGGCCGTTGCATCGCTGGTCATGCTGGGCCTGGGCCTGCAGGCTTGGCTGTGGGCCCACCGGCGCTGGCCCGATATCGGACGCACGGTGGTCAACCTCGACCACTGACCGCCAACGGCCCGTCATTCCCGCGCCTCCCCGTCCCTTCTACGCCTTCCCGTCATTCCAGCACCTTCCCGTCATTCCCGAGAAAACGGGAATCCAGGGCGTCATGGGTCTCCGGTCGCAGCCGGGGATGACGAAAAAGTAGTCGGTGATGGCGCAAACCAGCAGCATGACTATACTGTTCATACATACAGTTTTTGAGTTACAGTCATTACCGGCTTTTACATCATGGTGCCATCACTGTCCCATTCACTGGCCGCATTGGGCGACGCGGTCTGGTCCGCCGACACGCTTGGCGACGCGCCCGGCGCCACGCTGGCCAGCGGCTACCCGGCGCTGGATGCGGTCTTGCCCGGTGCTGGCTGGCCGCTCGATGCCCTGAGCGAGTTGCTTCAGCCGCCAGGCTTGCACGCCGAATGGCGCTTGCTCTTGCCGGCACTGGTGCGGCTGCAGCAAGCCAGCGACGGCGCCTTGGTGCTTGTGGGGCCACCCCATGTGCCATTTGGACCTTCGCTGCAGGCCCAGGGGCTGGCGGTGCAGCGCCTGTTGTGGCTGCAGGTGAGTGAGCCGCAGGCCCGGTTGTGGGCCACCGAGCAGGCGTTGCGCTGCGCCGGCGTGCTGGCGGTGCTGGCATGGTTGCCTCAGGTGCGGGCCGAGCAGCTGCGCCGGCTGCAACTGGCCGCGCAAACCCACGGCAAGCCGCTGTTTGCGCTGCGACCGGCCCAGTCGCAGGCCGATTCCTCGCCCGCTGTACTGCGCCTGCTGCTGGCGCCCTGGCCCTTTAGACCTGTAGTTCAGGCCCAGGCCCAGACCCAGGCCCAGGCCCAGGCCCAGGTTCAGGGGGACGATGACCTGTGTCTGCATGTCCTGAAGCGACGCGGCCCGCCGCTGTTGCTGCCGCTGCTGCTGCCCGGGCGGCAGGGGCGTTTGTCGGCCTGGCTGGCGCTGGGCCCCAAGGCGGTGGAGGAGGGTGGCCATGCACTGGATCGCCTTACAGCCGCAGCCTGAGTCCCAGATCCAGCCCCGCAATGGCCAGGTTGGCCAGGCCGGTCTGGCCGATGTCTGGAGCGCGCTGGGCTGGTGGGCTCTGCAGTTCACGCCCAGGGTGGCGCGGCTGGACGACGCTGTGCTGCTGGAGGTGTCTGCCAGCGAACGCCTGTGGGGTGGCCGGGCCCGGCTGCGGCACTTGCTTTTAGAGTCAAATCAAGCTCCAGCCCTCGTCCAGCATGCTGAGGGCGCTACTTCTTTAATAGCAAAAGCCCGGCTGCTGCCCGGTCTGTCCCACACCCCGGCTCCAGAGCTGCCGTTGGCGGCCTTGGCGGCGGCAGGCCCGCACCTGGCCACGCTGGCGGCCCTGGGCTGCACCCGCTGGGGCCAGTTGCGGGCCCTGCCGCGCGCCGGTGTAGCGCGGCGCTTTGGTGCGCCGCTGCTGCAGGCGCTGGACCAGGCCTGCGGCCAGGGCCCGGACCGTTACCCCTGGCTGCTTCTGCCCGAGGTGTTCGAGGTCAGTCTGGAGCTGGCAGCACAGGTGGAGACTGCGCCAGCGCTGCTGTTCGGTGCGCGCCGGCTGCTCGAGCAACTGCAGCTCTGGTTGCAACTGCGCCAGCGGGCGGTGCTGGCGTTGGTGTTGTGCTGGACCATGGACGCGCGCCGCGACACCGCCACCCAGGGCGAGTTGCTGCTGCGCTGCGCTGAGCCCACGCTCGACACTGTGCACCTGCAGCGGATGCTGGCCGAACACCTGGCGCGCATCACGCTGCCGGCGCCGGCGCTGTCGCTGCAGCTGCGCACGGTGGAGACTGTGCCCCGCGGTGGCCACACCGCCAGCCTGCTGCCCGAGTCGCAGCGCCCCGGCGACAGCCTGCACCAGCTGCTCGAGCGCCTGGGGGCACGGCTCGGGCCGGCGCAGCTCTTGCAGTTGCAGCCCCAGGCCGACCACCGGCCCGAGCGCATGCAGCGCTGGCAGCCGGTGTCAAACGCTACTGTTTTAATAGCTAATGAACCAAGCACAGCAAGTGCTGGAGCCCTAAATCATTCACAAGACGAGGCCCTCTACCCCAGCTGGTTGCTGGCCACCCCGCAGCGGCTGGCGGTGCGCCAGGGCTGCCCGCACTACCCGGACCGGCTCACCCTGCTGGCCGGGCCGCAGCGCTTGGAGGCTGGTTGGTGGGACGCTGAGCCCAGCGCCCTGCGTGATTACTATGTGGCGCGCAGCAACGTCAGCGGTCTGCTGTGGGTGTACCGTGAGCGCCTGGACCAGCCTCAGGCTGGCGCTGGTCTGGCGCCGCGCTGGTACTTGCATGGGGTGTTTGGCTGAGGATCTGGCCAAAGCGGCTGTGCCAAAAAGCCAGGGCGGGGGTATCGTCCCAGCCAAAATCAGTCACCTCACCCAGCAGGATGCTGTGGTCACCGGCTTCAATCAATTGATGCAGTTGGCAGTCAAACCAGGCCGCGCAGCCGTCCAGGCGCAAGCCGCCGCCGGGCTGGCGCAGTATCGGCGCACCGGCAAAGCGCTCGGTCATGCTGCCGCTGGCGAACTGCCGGGCCAAGGTTTGCTGCGACTCGGCCAGCACGCTGATCGTGAACTGCCCGGACTGGGTAAACGCCTGCAGGCTGTGCGACGCGCGGCGGATGCTCCACAGTACCAGCCGTGGCTCCAGCGACACTGAATTGAACGAGTTGCAGGTCATGCCCCAGTCTTCACCTGCCCATTGGGTGGTCACCACGGTCACCCCAGTGGCAAAGCAGGACAGGGCCTTGCGGTAGTCGGGCGTATCGTGTTCAGGTGCGGGTCCCTGTGACGATAGCGGCGTGGGCCGGGTTGGGGCACCGGGTTGGTCGATGGGGGTATCAGGCATGTCTTGACGTGTTGATCTTGGTTAAGACAAGTGTAGATGAATCATGTATGAATTTGGCGCACCCTCATGGCAACCTCCCAGCCGTCATCCCCAGCTTCGACTGGGGATCCATGACCGCCTGGATTCCCGCGTTCGCGGGAATGAGTGCGAAGGGGGCACCGGCGACGATGACGGACATGAGCGGAAATGACGATTTGTCATACTTGCACCTATGCCAATTGCTAAGCCAGCCCAAGCCTTGCCCGTGTACATGCAGATTGCCGAGTTGCTGGCCCGCCAGATCAAGGCCGGTTACTGGCGCGCCTCCGAGCGTTTGCCCACAGAGGCTGAGTTGGCGCGTCGGCTGGGGGTCGCCATCGGTACCCTCAGGAAAGGTCTGGCTTTGCTGGAGCAGCAGGGCGTGCTGGAGCGCATCCAGGGCTCGGGCACCTATGTGCGCAGGGTGGAGGGCACACAGCAGATCTATGAGTTGTTCAGGCTTGAATTGACCAATGGCCCGGGCTTGCCGACGGCGCAGGTGCTGGACCTCAGCCGCCACGCTCGTTCGCCTGATGTACCTCTCATGGGACCAGACCCAGCGGGTTCGTGCTGGCGGGTACGCCGTCTGCGCTTGCTCAGCCAGGTGCCGGTGGCGCTGGAAGAAATCTGGTTTGACGCCAGCGCCAGCCCCAAGCTGCAGCCGGAAGAACTGGGCGACTCGATGTACCTGTTTTACCAGCAGCGCTTTCAGGTCTGGATTGCCCGGGTCGAAGACCAGATTGCGGTCGGCCCTGCGCCCGATTGGGCCGCGCCGCCCAGCGGGCTTCAACCCGGCGCCATCGCCGGCTACATCGAGCGCACCTCCTGGACTGCCAGCAACCAGGTGGCCGAATTTTCAAAAACCTGGTTCGACCCGGCTGTGTGCCGTTACACCTCGCGCATGAGCCAATAAGGGCCGGGTCCGAGGGGCAAGAAGCACCCTTGACCAGCGCCGCCCGCACGAATCTCGGGCACTTCGGTTCAGCGCACGGCGTCGAGCCGTTCCAACCCACTACTGAGGTAGGCCATGCGCGCCTCCAGCGAAGCGTCCAGCGGGCGAATGCCTATTTTTAAACCCAGGATCGGCAGCTGTTGGCCGTCGCTGGCCACTAGGCAGTCATGCAGCGCCGCATCGGTCAGCAGCGAGCCCTCGGCGCCTATGCCGCCTGCCATGCTGGGGGCGGGTGGCATATGGCTGTCGCGCCAGGCGCCGTACGGCGTGTCTTGCCCCGAGGCACCTGAAAACATCAGGCCCGCCAGCACACCGTGTTGTTTGGCCAGCCGGATGTGCTGCAGTGCGCCTTCAGCGCTTCGCGCTTCGAGTACTGACCGGCCCCAGTTGACCACGATGCCCACATCACTGCCATAGCGGGCATTGGTGGCCTCGATGGAAGCGATTTCATCGGCCAGCGTCAGGAAGCCCTTGGAAGCCACCTGGCCTGGTACATGGGCATCGCAATGCTCGATCACCACCCTTGCACCCTGCCAGTCCCACTGCACCAACTCGGCCAGCGAGGTGGTGAGCGCCGTGACAGACGAAGTGGCGCGGGTCTTGTCTGGTGCGCTATGGATTTCAATCGCATCCACTACCGACTGTCCGCAGGCGGCATTCAGAGCCGCTACCGCATCTCGCGCCTGCCGCACAAAGGCCAGAGCTTCTTCGCGCCCCGACGCGTCGTCAGACGCCAGGCCCACCAGCGGATTTTTGGCCATTGCCGCCATCACGCCTGGGATGCAGGTGAACACGAAGCGCCACTTCGGGTCGATATGGCTGATGAACCAGGCGTCGTCGTGCGGGTGCAGGCTGCCCAGAAAGGGGTGTTCCAGCCCCTTGACATTCGGCAGCGCGCGAAGCTGTGCGTAGTAGCGGGCCTCTAGCTCAGGGTCCCAGCTGACGGTATTGGGCGAAGCGGCGTAGGCGCCAACGAAATACGACATGGTTTGTCCTGTGGTGAAGCGCCAGGGCGGCGCAGGCTGATCCCCGCGGTCAATCTTACTGCGACCGTCACGCCTCGCCTCCTGTCATTCCCGGCCACGACCGGAAAACCACCGTCATTCCCGGCCACGAGCGGGAATCCAGGATGTCATGGATCCCCAGTCAAGCTGAGGATGACGGATTGAGCTAACGATTAAACTGTATATAACCACAGTAATCTCACTCTTATGCCCTCCACCCCCCGCTATGCAGAGCTGCATTGCCTGTCCAACTTCAGCTTCCAGCGCGGTGCCTCGCACCCCGAGGAGCTGGTGGCGCGCGCGGCTCAGTTGGGCTACCACGCACTGGCCATCACCGACGCGTGTTCGGTGGCCGGGCTGGTGCGGGCGCATACCGAGGCCAAAAAGCTCGGCCTGCAGCTGCTGCCCGGCGCCGAATTTGCTCTGCCTGACGGCAGCACCCTGGTGGCCCTGCCGCACAACCTGGACGGCTGGGGCAACCTGTGTGAGGCCATCACCCGGGCCCGCCGCGCCGCACCCAAGGGCCAGTACCAGATCGGTTGGGACGATCTGGCTGCTAGCCCGCTGCCGGCCTGCGAACTACTGCTGCTGCCACCCTCTGCTATGCAATTTGAAGCACTCCATGCCCTCTGCACAAGGGCTGGCGCCCTGTTTGGCTCCAGACTGTGGCTGGGCCTAACGCTGCGCCAGCGCGCGGTAGATGGCCTATGGCAACAAGCGCTGCAGCGCGTGGCCGCCCTGTGCCGGCTGTCGCTGGTGGCCGCAGGCGGGGTGCAAATGCATGTGCGCTCACGCAAGCCCTTGCACGATGTGCTCACCGCCATCGGCCTGGGCCGGCCAGTGGCCGACTGTGGCTTTGCCCTGCAACCCAATGCCGAGGCCCATTTGCGCACGCGCCAGCGGCTGGCGCGGCTGTACCCGGCCGAGCTGCTGGCCAACACCCTGCTGGTGGCCGCACGCTGCCGTTTCAGCCTTGACGAGCTGCGCTACCAGTACCCTCAAGAGAGCGTCCTGCCGGGGCTGAGCCCCAGCCAGACCCTGCACCAGTACACCCACGAGGGCGCAGCCCGGCGTTACCCGCAGGGGCTGCCGCTGGGCGTGGCGCAGCAGGTGGCACACGAGCTGGCGCTGATTGCCGAGCTGCGCTACGAGATGTATTTCTTGACGGTGCACGACATCGTGCGTTTTGCCCGTGGCCAGGGCATCCTGTGCCAGGGCCGGGGCTCGGCCGCCAATTCGGCGGTGTGCTACTGCCTTGGCGTGACCGAGGTCGACCCGGCGCACTCCAGCCTGCTGTTTGAGCGCTTCATCAGCCGCGCCCGCAACGAGCCGCCCGACATCGACGTCGACTTTGAGCACGAGCGGCGTGAGGAAGTCATCCAGTACATCTACGCCCGCTACGGCCGGGAGCGCGCCGCCCTCACTGCCACCGTGGTCAGCTACCGGCCGCGCAGCGCCTTGCGTGATGTTGGCCGCGCGCTGGGCGTGGACGAGGCGCTGATCGACCGCCTGGCCAAATCGCACCATTGGTTTGACGGCCGCAGCATCAAGGACGAGGAATTTGCCCAGCCCGGGCTGGATGCGCAGGACCGGCAACTGGCCCTGTGGCGCAGCTTGGTCGCCCAGTTGCTGGGGTTTCCTCGTCACCTGAGCCAGCATGTGGGTGGTTTTGTGCTGACCCAGGGCAAGCTCACCCGGCTGGTGCCGGTGGAAAACGCCGCCATGCCCGAGCGCAGCATCATCCAGTGGGACAAGGACGACCTCGACGCCATGGGCCTGCTCAAGGTTGACGTGCTGGCGCTGGGCATGCTCAGTGCCATCCGCCGCTGCCTGGCGCTGGTCGGCCAGCGGCGCGGCCGGCCCTTGACGCTGCAGGACATCCCGGCCGATGACGCCGCCACCTACGACATGGTTTGCGCTGCCGACACCGTGGGCGTGTTCCAGATCGAGAGCCGGGCCCAGATGAGCATGCTGCCGCGCCTGCGCCCACGCTGTTTTTATGACCTGGTGATCGAGGTTGCCATCGTGCGCCCCGGGCCGATCCAGGGCGGCATGGTCCACCCCTACCTGCGCCGGCGCCAGGGGCTGGAGCCGGTGGACTTTCCCCCTGCCTTGGCGCCGGCGCTGGCGCGCACGCTCGGGGTGCCGATCTTTCAGGAGCAGGTGATGCAGATCGCCATGCTGGCAGCTGACTTCAGCCCCGACGAGGCTGACGCCCTGCGCCGCTCCATGGCCGCCTGGAAGCGCCGGGGCGGCGTTCACAAGTTTCACGACCTGCTGGTGCAGCGCATGCAGGCCAAGGGCTACAGCGCCGAGTACGCCGAAGGCATCTTCAGCCAGATCGTCGGCTTTGGCGAATACGGCTTCCCCGAGAGCCACGCCGCCAGCTTTGCCCAACTGGTCTACGTCAGCGCCTGGCTCAAGCGCCACGAACCCGCCTGCTTTTTGGCCGCCCTCATCAACTCGCAGCCCATGGGCTTCTACGCCCCCTCGCAGCTGGTGCAAGACGCCCAGCGCCACGGCATCACCGTGCTGCCCGCTGATGTGAGCCACAGCGACTGGGACTGCACCATAAAACAATTGGAATCTGACCCCAATAAAAAATTGGAAAAATTGGGGTCAGATTCCAATTGTTCGGTGCGGCTGGGGCTGTGTTTGGTGGCGGGGCTGGCGAGGGCGGTGGGCGAGCGGGTGGTGGCGGCGCGACAGGCAGCGGGGTTTGCCAGTGTGGAGGACCTGGCCCTGCGCGCCGGCTTGGACCGGGGCGACTTGCGGGCGCTGGCGGCGGCTGATGCGCTGGCCAGTCTGGCCGGCCACCGGCGCCAGCAGGTGTGGGACGCCAGCGCCCTGCAGTCGGCGCCGCCCCTGCTGCAGGGCGTGCCGGTGCAGGAGCCCCGGCTGCTGCTGCCAGCGGCTGACGAAGGCCAGGAGGTGCTGCTTGATTACGTCAGCACCGGGCTTACTTTACGCTCGCACCCCTTGTTGCTGCTGCGTTCTTCGCTATCAAAAATGAAGTTGATGACGGCCGCCGAGCTGTACGGCCAGCCCGATGGCCGGCTGGTGCGCGCCTGCGGCCTGGTGACCATGCGCCAGCAACCCGGCACCGCCAAAGGCGTGATGTTCGTCACCCTCGAAGACGAAACCGGATGCGTCAATGTGATCGTCTGGAAAAGCCTGCGTGAACGCCAACGCACAGCCGCCGTGCAGTCGCGCCTGCTGGCGGTGCACGGCGTCTGGCAGCGCGATGTGGAAAGCGGTGGCGAGGTCCGCCACCTGATCGCTGGGCACCTGCGCGACCTCACGCCACTGCTGGGCGGGCTGAACAGCCCGAGCCGGGAATTTCATTGATCGCGGGCGGCCTACCGTTCCAGCGCGTCATTCCCGTGAAAACGGGAATCCAGGCAGTCATGGATCCCTGTTCGTGGCCGGGGATGACGACTCCCTGTCATTCCCGCGAAGGCGGGAATGACAGGGAGTCGTCAGAGACACGCCGCCGGTATAGCCAGGATGCGCTCGTCGAGCCAGCGGGCGCGCTCGTCGTTGTTGATCACCAGGCCGATCGGGCAGTCGTGAGCCTGCACAAATTCTGAGAGCGAACGCAGCGCGCGCTTGTCGCCCTGCTGGTTGAGCTTGATCTCCACCGGCAGGCAAGTGGCCGGGCCAAACTGCCCTTCCAGAATCAGGTCAATCTCGGCGCCGCCCCGGGTGCGGTAGTGAAAGGGCTTGACCTCGATGCCAGCATTGCCAAACCCCCTGAGCAGGGTCTCGACGACCATGCCCTCCCAGGATTTGCCGACCACCGGGTGGGTCGCCAACAACTGGGTGTCTGCAATGCGCAGCAGCCGGTGCAGCAAGCCGCAGTCGCGCAAGTAGCCTTTGGGGTGTTTGACCAGCTGTTTGGAGGCTGAGCGGTCCCAGGCCGGAATGTGTCGCCACACACAGGTCTCGTGCGCAATGCCCAGCCAGTCCCGCACCGTCGGCTCGCTCACGCCCAGAGTGCGGGCGATGTCCGCGTTGTTTAGAATGTCGCCCGAGTGTTGGCTCAGCAGTTCGACAAACTGCCTGAAGAGATCGCGATTGAGTGAGGGGAACAGTGCGCCGATGTCGCGCATCAGGTAGCTGTCGATGTAGTTGCGCTGCCACAGCTGGCGAAACACCTCACTGCTGTTGAGCCACGGCTCCGGGTAGCCACCGGCAAACCAGTATTGGCGCACCTGTTGCGCGCTCAGGGTTGGCGTGGCCGCCGCTTGCAGTTCTGCCACCGACGCGCCCTGGCTCATCAAGGGGTAGAGCGCTGACGGGGGCTGCTCCCAGGCTTCAGACAAGCTCAGTGGGGCCATTTCCACCCGCGCCTCCCGACCCGCCAGGCTTTCCGAGATGTGCCGAACCAGGTCGGGCGAGCTCGAGCCAGTCAGTAAAAACCGACCTTTCTTGGCCCGGTCCCGGTCAATCGCGACCCGCAGGGCAGGAAACAGCGCGGGAGCGAGTTGCGCCTCGTCGACCACCACCTTATCGTCATGCAGCCGAAAAAACAGGTCTGGGTCGGTCAACACCTGCTGCCGGTCGGCGGAGTCCTCCATGTCAAACCGCTGCCACCCGTTGCCCAGCCGGCTCAGCAAGGTGGTTTTGCCACACTGGCGCACGCCAGTCAGCACCACGCAGGGAAAGTGCGACAGCAACGTCTGCACCTGGACTTCAATATGGCGGTTCAACATACCTGTAATTAATAAGTTATGACTTTACTATTTACAGTGTTCTAGACGGACGACGCCAATTCTTCGTCATTCCCACCGAGTGCCTGCGTCATTCCCGTGAAAACGGGAGTCCAGGGGTGCTTGGATCCCCGTTCGTAGCCAGGGATGACGGGCTTGGTTACTCCCCAGCGTGAAACTGGGCGGCGTTGCGGCCTTTGAAGGGGGCGTAAAAGGCCTTGATGGTGGCCATGTCGGCGTCCACGTCGCCGGTGGGCACAAACACCGGCCCCAGACCGCTGCGCTTGCGCTCGTAGTCCATGTAGGCCATCACGATAGGCACTCGGGCACCCAAAGCAATGTAATAAAAGCCGGTTTTCCAATAGCGTGTCTTGCTGCGCGTGCCCTCGGGCGGCACGATCAGTTGCACGGGACCGGCCGCCTGCTGCAGCGCCGTCACCGAGGCCGCAACAAGGTTGCCAGCCTGTGCCCGGTTGACCGGGATGCCGCCAAGCCAGCGCATCACCCCGCGAAAAGGTGGTCTAAACAGCTGCTCTTTGCCCATCCAGTACACGTTTAGGCGCAGCGCAAATGCCACCATCAGGGTGAAGGGCAGGTCCCAGTTGCTGGTGTGAGGCGCGGCTATCAGCACGCTTTTGCCAGCACCGGACGGCAGTTCGCCCTCGATGGTCCAGCCGGTCAGCCGTAAAAACCCGACCGATACGCCACGCAACAGGGTGTTAATTACTGGGGTGTCAAAAATAGTACGGTGCATGGTGCGTTGCGTTGACGTGAGGCTGACCTAAGCAAAGGCAGCCCACTGAACAGATTGGGTGGTGCATTATCTGGCAGCCGCCAAGGCCTTTGAGCACGACCGTTTCAACATAAGATTGCAGCGTCGTCAATTTCTTTGCGCTCGCATCACCGGGCGCTGATTCACCCATGGCCTTGTTCAATGCTGACGCTATGCTGGCCATCCTGACGGGCGGTCCGTGGCGACGTCTGCTGACAGGCCTGTTGGGTGTTGCGCTTGTGCTGGTGTTGGACACGGGGCGCCGCCCAGCACCAGTCCCGACCCCGGGGGCAGCGGCGGTGGCAGCGCCGGCCCTAGCCAAGGCCGGGCTGGAATTACAGGCAAGCGGTGCCATCCCGATGCCTGTGAATACGCCGGCAGCACATGCCAGTAGCCTACTGACCTTACCCAAAGACCATGCCGCTGCGCTGATGGTCTTCTGGTTTGCTGGCACCCGAGAAAGCGCCCCCGATGTGCAAATCGCCGCGTCGCAATTCGACCGCGCCAGCGGCCGCTGGACGCCGGCTCGTTTTGTGCTGAACCGTCAGGCTCTTGGTGCTGATCTGGGTTTTGCTGTACGCAGGCTGGGCAACCCGGTGGCCTGGCTGGACCCTCAAGGGCGAATCCATCTGTTTGTGGTGGCCACCGGTCTGGGTGGCTGGGCTGCAGCACGCATCGTGCACCTGCGCCAACGCACGGGCTCTGACCTGGCCCAACTGTCGTTTGCGCCGGTGCAGGTGCTGCCACTGGGTTGGTTATGGAACACTAGTTTTTTAGTGCGAAATGCCCCGCTGCCGCTGGCCGACGGAGGGATGGTGTTGCCGGTGTATTTTGAGCTCGGCATCAAGTACCCGCTTGCCTTGCGCTTTGATGCCGCAGGCCACTATCGGGGCGCTACCCGTATCTCTGCTCGGCGGCACCTGCTGCAACCGAGCCTGCTGCCCCTGGGCCCGTCGGACTGGCTGGCCCTGATGCGCGACCAGCGCCCAGATGGTCGGGTCGGGGTGGCGCGTACCCAGGACGGCGGTCACAGCTGGCAGGACGCGCCCGATCTAGCCTTGGTGAACCCTGGCTCGGCCGTCGCTTCGCTGGCGCTGGCGCCTGGCCAGCTGCTTCTGGTTCATAACTCCTTGCCGGGCAGCCGCCATCGGCTCGATCTGAGTCAATCGGTCGACGGCGCGCACTGGGCACTGGCGCAGCCGCAAGCCCTCGTTGAGGGCCAGTCGGGGCAAGAGTTCTCGTACCCCGCCTTGACCTGGGCCGACGACAGCCTGTGGGTCAGCTACACCGACCAGCGTCGCCAGATTGCGTGGCAGCGCTTTGCCGCCCCCGCTTTGCGACCCTGAAACTGAAGCAAGCCACCCGAGCATTAGCGCCAATGGACAGCACCGCCTTACTCACCGCCTGGGAAGCCTGGCAGTTGCCCTTGCTGCCCGACCTGTCTGGCCAGAGTCTGGCTCGGCAAGGCCTGTGGGCAGCGGTGCTAGGCGGTGGTGTTGGCTGGCTGGCGTACGACTGGTCACGCCGCCTCCGCTTGACTCTGATGGCGACTGTGTTGGTGTGGGTGGCGCTGCCCGGTACGGCTTCGGTTTCATACTGGCTTGGTTTGGCCTTCAAGGCGCCCAGCCTGAGCAGCGGCTTGCTGGGGCTGTTCTGGCTGGTCAAGGCCTTGAGACCTAGCCCCCCAGATGCAACAGAACTGGCTGGCCCGTCGCCCTGGGCCACTGCCTTGGGCTGGCTGGCGGTGCTGCTGGGTTGGCTGCTGCTGCTGGACCTGTTGGCACTGTTGCCGGTGGGCTTTTATGGTTGGGGTTTTGGTACCCCGGCCCTGGCGGCGGTCTGCCTGCTGTTGCTGGCCGTGTGGATGCGCTGGGGCGCAGAGCCAGCAGCCTGGCCCTGGCTGGCCTTGGCGGCGGTGGTCCTGCTGCTATTTGTGCTCACCCGCTGGCCCAGTGGCAACCTGTGGGACGCCTTGCTGGACCCACTGCTGTGGCTCGGCCTGCAACTGCGCTGGCTTTGGGCACGGCGGGGACGGCGTGCCTGATCCCGCTTCGGTACGCTGTTGCTCTTCATTCCCGGCGAGTTTCCTGTCATTCCCGGCGAGTTTCCTGTCATTCCCGGCTCGACCGGGAATCCAGGACGTCATGGATCCCCGTTCGTAGCCGGGGATGACGGATTTGACCGGTTCGCTCGCCAGGGTCGTCAAGGTGGTGCCGGGCTGAGCGGCGGAGCGAGGTCAAGGGGGAAAGACGCAGGGGCCCGCAGGGCACGTGCGTCTGGAGGACACGAGCGCAGTTGCTCAGCCTGGCACCGCCTTGACCGGCAAGCCAACAATCCACCCCCAAAAACCAGCAATCAAGAAGCAGGGCCTATCAGCCACTCGCGCCGGAACAGCCATTGCTGCGGGTACCACAGGTTGGCCAACGTGATCTCGCCTGAGCGGTGCCGGCCCTTGAGTTCCCAGCGGGTGCCCAGCAGGCGACAGCCCGGTGCGCAGGGTGGAGCAGTTTCAGTGGGCGTGCCCTGCAGCCAGGCTACGGCGTCATGACGCGCCAGCAGATCGGCCAGTGCGGTGCGGTCCGGGGTGGTGCTGGCGCGGATACCGCTGTCATAGGGTACAAATCGGTAGCCCGTCAGCAGGAACTCAAAGCGTTCGAATTGGCCGTTGAAGTTGTTGGGCACGGCCACGCGGGCGCCTGGCTTGGCCAGGGCCGTCAGAGCATCTGCCGGGTAGCGGCCAGCCGGGCCGTTGAGTGGCGCGGTACTCAGACCCAGGCAGGCATACACGGCCAAACAGGCGGCCACGCTGCAGCCGCGGCTCCAACTCGCTCGCCACAGGCCGGCCAGCACCAGCAACAGGCCGGTCAGCGCCGCTGCCATGGCGGCCAGCCATTCGCCGGTGCTGGCAATGCCCAAATCGTGTGCCACCCAGGCGATGCGGCCCAGCACCAACAGCATCAGGGCGCACAGCGGCAGGCACAGCACAAACCAGATCCGTCCAATGCGCTGCCAGCTCAGCGCGATCACGCAGGCCAGCGCCGGCATGACCGGGATCAGGTAGCGCGCCGAGCGCTGGCTGGGCAGCATGAACACCAGCAGCCACACCGCCAGCCAGACCAGCAGGATGCGCGCATGGGCTGGCAGCGGCGGTGCCGTGCCATGCCGGCCGGCACGCCAGCGCGCCAGTGCCACCGGCAGCAGGCCCAGCACCACAAAAGCCAGCAAGCCGGCGTTTTGCACATAGGCCAGCAACTGCGCCAGCATGCTGCCATCGCCACCGCGAAGCGCCACCTGCCAGTAGCCCTCGGTGCTGGCCATTTTGCCGGCATTCTCGGCCAACACAAACTCTTGCCAGACCGCAGCCGGGTCGGGGTCCAGCGCAAACCACAAGCCAAAAATCGCCAGGGCCAGGCTGGCGCTCAAGGCCACTTGCAGCGTGGCACGTAACAGCACCCGGGTATTCAGCAGTGGCTCGGTGGCCAGCCGGGCGCACCACAACGCGGCGGCGACTGGCGCCACCAAGGCAAACGATTTGTAGGCCAGGCCCAGGCCAATCGCCAGGCCAAAGGCCGCATGAGCCCACCAGCCTAGGCTGACATCAGGTTTGTCTGGGGGAGGCGACGTAGGCGGCTTCAGCCCTTGCCACAGCAGCCAGAACATCGGCAGGCTGAGCCAGAATGTCTCAGGCGCGCTGGTCAGGAACGGCCGACCGTAGCGAAAGGTCGAAAAAAACGCCAGGTAAACGCAGCCAGCCAGTGCCGCACGTGCCACTGATCTGGTGATGCCGTGCACCGTGGCCACGACCATGGCCGTCAGCAGCCCGGTGTAGATAAGGCTGGGCGTGCGCAGCGCAGCCAGGCTCCAGTGCCGGCCCCAGTCGCCGGCCAGCAGCGCCTGCCAGAACAGCAGCGGCGGCTTGGTATTGCGCATGTTGTCCAGCTCTGACACCAGCGGCAGCCAGTGGCCTGAAGCCGCGGTCAGGCGGGCAATGTGGGCATACACCATCTCGTCGCCATTGGTGGGGATGTACGGGTTACCCAAGCCCAGGCTGTAGATCGCCACGGCGAGGGCCAGCAGCAGGACCCAACCCCAGGTCTGGGTGCCTGCTGGTTCCGATGTCGGGGCCAAACCTTTCACCTGTCAGCGCCTGTGCTTGCGACGGAAAGTCCAGCGGTCGTTGGCCAGAAAGTTGCTTACACTGGCCGCCAGAATAGCGACGATATTGGCCAAGCGGTAGTCCATGCTGCCAGAC
Source organism: Rhodoferax sp. (assembly GCA_040400795.1). Taxonomy (GTDB): domain Bacteria; phylum Pseudomonadota; class Gammaproteobacteria; order Burkholderiales; family Burkholderiaceae_C; genus Rhodoferax. Next base: position 33,595 of record JBBAPO010000009.1, on the reverse strand, counting down.
AGCAGCAGGGTCAGCACATACTGCAGACCGCTGCCAAAGGCCGAGGCGGTCACGTACTGACTGAACTCCATGCCCAGAGTACGCAGGCTCACGCGGGGCATTTCATCGGCTTCAAGCTGCTGAACACGGTCTGACCAGGTCCACAACCGGTTCCAGGTGAAGTTGTTCACTGTCGCCACGGCAATGGCCAGCGCCAGCGAAAAATAGGGCTTGTTGTAGTCGGCTTCAAGCTGTGCAAACAAGACCTCGTGCCCAAAGTGGAGCACGGTCAAATTCACCACCGTACCACTGGCCCCCACCACGCCAAATTTGAGGTAACGCACGCTATCCATCCAAGCCAGCAGCGCCAGCAGCCGCTGCTTCAGGGTCACGGAGTCGTTCATACCAGGGCCCGGCCGCCCTGCGCCAGAGACGCCAGGGCGTTGGCCAGCACCGGGTCGGGCGGGATGCGCTTGAGGCACTGGTTGTCACCGTCGCAAAAGGTCTGGCGGTGGTTGTAGGCGCTCAGGCAGGGTGAGCAGGCAATGCCAGATTCGAGCACCGTGGCGCGCGGCCCCAGGGGGCCGTAGAGGCGCGCAGTCTCGGGCCCAAAGAAGATCATTGTGCGGATGGGCGTGAGGCTGGCAAAGTGTCCGGGACCGCCGTCATTGGTGACCAGCAGGTCGGCCTGGTGAAACAGCATCAGTAGCTCGCGGATGCTGCGGGTGTAGCCGGTCAGGTCCAGACACAGCGGGCTGCCGGCCTGGGCCTGCAAGTCTCGCGCAAGCGCCGCGTCGTCACGCAGGCCGATCAGGCCCACCGCATGGCCTGCCCGGCACAGGCCGCTGGCAACCCGCGCATAGTGGGCTGCCGGCCAGGCGCGCTCGGGCAGCAGGCCGCCGCCGGCATACAGCAGCACCAGCCGGTGTGTGCTCAAGGCGGCAAAGTCAGTCTGCAACTGGCGCCCATAGCTGGCCAGTTCAGCCGGACTGAAGCTCACGCTCAGGGCGGTGTCGGCCGGCATGTCGCGCAGCGCTGCTGCCTTGTGGCGCGGTGCACTGTTTGCCTGCAGTGCATCAGCCAGCGACAAAAATTGCTTGCTGATGTGCTGGTACGGGTTGTAGGGAATGGCGCGGTTGATGAAGCTGCCGCGGTACAGGCCCTCTTGGGTGTGCGGTGTGAAGCCAGCGCGCACCGGCGCGCCGCTCAGGTAAGACAGCAGGCTGCTGATGCGCGAGAACAGCTCACAGTCAATTACGGCATCCAGCGGCAGGGCACGCAGGGTGCGGCAGACGCGCCAGATGTCTCCCATCAGGGTGAGGGCCGAGCTGTCGTCCAGTGCATGCAGGTGCTCGGGCTGCGCCAGCCCCAGCAGGGCGGCGACCTCCTGGTTTTTTTTGAGCTGCAGCACATGAAGGGTCACGCCGGGGTAGCGTTTGCGCAGCGTCGCAAAAAGCGGCCCAGCCAGCACCACGCTGCCCATTTCGGACAGCAGGATCACCAGCATGTGGCGAGGTGCTGCTGCCAGCACCGCGGCAGGGCGGCCCCGTCCGCTAAGCCTGGCCCAAGCCGACACAGCCGCGCACAGCAGCTGCCCCACCCAACGGTCTATCCAGCGCTGGGCTTGAAGCTTCATGCGGGGTGCGCGACCAAGGCGGTGCGCTTAGAGGCCAGCCGCCGCACGCAGGGCCTGAGCCCGGTCGGTCCGCTCCCAGGTGAACTCGGGCTCTTCACGGCCAAAGTGGCCGTAAGCCGCGGTTTTTTCGTAGATCGGGCGCAGCAGGTCCAGCATCTGGATGATGCCCTTGGGCCGCAGGTCAAAGTGCGCCGCCACCAGAGCCGACAGCTTGTCGTCGGGCATGACGCCGGTGCCTTCGGTATAGACCGTGATGTTCATAGGCTGGGCCACGCCAATGGCGTAGGCCACTTGCACCTGGCATTGCTTGGCCAAACCGGCGGCCACCACGTTCTTGGCCACATACCGGGCCGCGTAGGCCGCCGAGCGGTCCACCTTGGACGGGTCCTTGCCGGAGAACGCGCCGCCACCGTGCGGGCAAGCGCCGCCGTAGGTGTCCACAATGATCTTGCGCCCGGTCAGACCGCAGTCGCCCTGGGGACCGCCAACCACGAAACGGCCGGTGGGGTTGACCAGGTAACGGGTGTTTTGCAGCCACTCCTTGGGCAGCACGGGCTTGATCAGCTCCTCAATGATGGCTTCGGTGAAACTGGCCTTCATGTGGTGCTGGTCTTGGGACTGGTCAGGGCTGTGCTGGGTGGACAGCACCACGGTGTCGATGCTGTGGGGCTTGCCATCCACATAGCGCATGGTGACCTGGCTCTTGGCATCCGGGCGAAGAAAAGGCATGCGGCCGTCTTTACGCAACTGGGCCTGGCGTTCCATCAGGCGGTGGGCGTAGTAGATGGGCGCGGGCATCAGCTCGGGCGTCTCATTGCAAGCGTAGCCGAACATCAGCCCCTGGTCGCCGGCGCCGGTATTGAGGTGGTCGTCAGACGCGTGATCCACGCCCTGGGCGATGTCGTTGCTTTGCTTGTCGTAGGCCACCAGCACGGCGCAGCCTTTGTAGTCAATGCCGTATTCGGTGTTGTCGTAGCCGATGCGCTTGATGGTGTCGCGTGCCACCTGGATGTAATCCACATGCGCGTTGGTGGTGATCTCGCCGGCCAGCACCACCAGACCGGTGTTGCACAGGGTTTCAGCGGCGACCCGAGATTTAGGGTCTTGCTTGAAGATCGCGTCCAGGATAGCGTCCGACACCTGGTCGGCTACCTTGTCGGGGTGGCCTTCAGAGACGGATTCGGAGGTGAAGAGAAAATCATTAGCCATGGTTAAAAGCTCCAGGTTCAAGGTTGCAACAAATCAATAGTCCAAGATTCGCGTTGCTTGAGCTGGGGAGGCTTTCCGCGAACGCTTTAGCAGATTTGCCAACAAATTGACAAGGCACAATGGCGGCTCGTGGGAGCCAAGCCAATGTGGGTGTCGCCCTGCAAGTAGTTCCATAACTCAGCGACGCTCTTAGTTTATCCGACGGATGCAGCGATTTTTCAAAATTTTCTCCCGTCTGCCTTTAGGTCTTGTGCAGGCCTTGGGCGGCCTGTTGGGCTGGTGCGTGTTTGTGGCGTCTGCAACGTACCGGCGTCGGTTTTTGGCCCAGGTGCGCCAAGCCGGGCTGAGCGCCGCACAGTGGCGCCCGGCCGTGGCCGCAGCCGGGCAGCTGGTGGCCGAGCTGCCGCGCCTGTGGCTGGGCGCGCCGGTGCCGGTGCAGTGGGTTGGCCAGGACCATGTCGAGGCGGCCCTGGCGCTGGGGCGCGGTGTGGTGTTTTTAACCCCGCATCTGGGCTGTTTTGAGGTTGCCGCCCAGGCCTATGCGGCCCGCTTTGGTGAGGTGTGGCCGATCACGGTGCTGTTTCGCCCGCCCCGCCAGCCCTGGCTGCGCGACTGGGTCACCCGCGCGCGGTCACGGCCCGGTCTGCAGACCGCCGCCACCACGCAGGCTGGCGTGCGCCAATTGTTGCGGGCGCTGAAACGGGGTCAGTGCGTGGGCCTGCTGCCTGACCAGGTGCCACCCGAGGGGCAAGGCCAATGGCTGCCGTTTTTGGGCCGCCCGGCCTACACCATGACGCTGGCGGCGCGGCTGGCCCAGCAGACCGGCGCCTGTGTGCTGATGGTCTGGGGCGAAAGACTTGCTGGCGGATGCGGGTTTCGGGTGCATGTTCAGCCCCTGCCGGGGCCCTTGGCGGCCGACACGGTACAGGCAACAATACAAATTAACCAGGCGCTTGAAGGCTTGATCTTGAGCTGTCCGGGCCAGTACCTGTGGGGCTACGCGCGTTATAAACAGCCGCGTCAGGCGACCTGAACGTGGGGCGCACCGTATGCTAAACCTGCTGGGCGTCGCCATGATGCAGGGCTTGGCCTGGCTGCCGCTGACCTGGTTGCGCTGGCTGGGTTGGCTTCTAGGCCTGTTTTTGTACGCTGTAGCGGCGCCGCGTCGCCGAGTCGCTCGCATCAACCTCGGTTTGTGCTTCCCAGGCCTGACGCCAGCCGAACTTCAGGCCTTGACGCGCCGCAGCTTTGTGCGGTTTGCCCAGTCCTGGCTGGACCGGGCCTGGCTTTGGCATGGTGCGCCCGCCGTAGTTCGCCAGCGCCTGGCGTTAATGGGCGATCTTGAGCAGTTCGCTGGCATGGCGCCGCTGGTGATTTTTGCCCCGCATTTTGTGGGACTGGACGCCGGCTGGACAGCGCTCACCCAGCAACTGCCCAGACGTTTCACCACCATTTACACCCGTGCAGCCCAGCCCGGGCTGGACGCCTGGATCCAGGCTGGCCGACAGCGTTTTGGCGACCCCCGGCTGTTCGCGCGGATCGACGCCGCCAAGCCGGTGCTGGCGGCGCTGCGTGCGGGCGAGCCTTTATATTTGCTGCCGGACATGAATTTCGATGTCATTGACTCGGTGTTTGTGCCGTTTTTCGGCGTGCCGGCCGCGACTCTACCCTCGCTGTCGCGCTTTGCCAGGTTGGGCCGCGCCTGTGTGGTGCCGGTGCTGACCCGCATGACACCCGGTGGCTATGCGGTGCAGGTGCTGCCAGCCTGGAAGGGATTCCCGACTGACAATCTGCAGGCCGACACCGCGCAGATGAACGAGCGCCTGGCCAGCTACATTGCGACCATGCCCGACCAGTACTACTGGGTCCATAAACGCTTCAAAGACCGTCCGCCGGGTGTGCCGCCGGTCTATTGACCTGTTAAGCCCGAATCAACTGCTAAGGCGGGGTCGAGCTGCCGCCCAGCGCCCCAGCAGTAACATGGCCAGGGCCAGCCCGATGTGCAGGAACTCACCTGGCCGCAGCGGGCCGGCACTGAGTTGTGCCGCAAATGTGGCAAAGGCCAGCACCATGCAGATGCCTGCGCCCAGCGCAGGTAGGTCTCGGCGACGTGCCGCGACGGCCGCAATCGTGAGCGCCGAGGCAAAAGCGCAGACTGAACCCCACAACTTAATGCCTGCCACCACCCCCAGCAGCACACAGAGCACTGCCGCCACCACGGCAAAAATCCAGGTGTAACGACGCTCAGACGCCACGGCGCCATCTGGCGCCACCAAAGCCAGCGCCAACAGCGGCAAGCCCACGCCCGCGCCGAGCAAAGACACAAACTGGTGCAGTTGCGGCAAGGGCAGCACACCGGAAAAGCGCAAGGTGCCTAAGACGGCAGCACTGCCCAGCAGCAGGCACGCCAGTTGCACGGCGGGAAACCGTCGGCCTGGCCCCAGCACCACCCAAAAGGCAGCCAGCGCCAGCAGCCCATCGCCGCCAGCCTGCCAGTTCATGCGCTCAACCCTGCTACCCCGCCCAACGGCACCCCTGAGCGAGCGCGTTCAGCTCGGGCCTGCGCCAGGACCGCCAGTGACAGGCCCAGGACGGCGAGCGCCGCCATTTGAGCTGGCAGTGCTACCGGACTGAACCACAGCCCTGCCGCAAGCGCACCAAACACCAGTGTGGCGCGTGCGGCCTCAAATCGCAAAGCCCAAGGCTTGCCCTCTAACACCCAGGCCATGCCCACCGCGTGCAGCACCAGCAAGGCCGCATAGGCCGCCCGCTGCGGCACGCTGAGGTTGGGCGCCGCGATCAGCAGATGGATTAACAGGCCAAAGACCACTGCTGAGGCCAGCACGCCATACACCTGCTGCCACTTCAGCGCCGGCGTGTCAAAGCGACTGAAGGAAGCCGCAGGCGGCATTGACGGGGCTGGCGCGTCGGCACTGCCCCAACCGGGCGGCGCAAACACGCGCATCAGCTTGTTGGACCAACCCCTAGTGCTGCGCACCTGGCGCCAGATGCCCACATAGTTCTTGAGGTTGCCCCAAAGCGGGTTCCAGCTTTGCAGCGGCACCAGCGTGCCGTAGACCACGGGCTCATCATCACGCTCAGCCACATAGGTGCTAAAGAGTCGGTCCCAGATGATTAGGGTGCCGCCGTAATTTTTGTCGAGGCAGTAGTCATTGCGGCCATGGTGGCAGCGGTGGTTGGACGGTGTCACAAACACCCGGTCGGCCCAGCCCAACTTGCCCACCAGTTGGGTGTGGCTCCAAAACTGGTACACCACGCTGATCAATGCGATGATCACGAACACAGTGGCCGGTATGCCGACAATGGCCATCGGCAGGTAAAACAACCAGTAGAACACCTGGTTGGTGGAAGACTGGCGGAGGGCCGTCGACAGATTGAAGTCTTCACTGCTGTGGTGCACCACGTGGGCGGCCCACAACAGGTTGACCTCATGGCCGCTGCGGTGCGCCCAGTAGTAAAAAAAGTCATACATGAAAAACGCCAAAATCCAGACCCAGGGGCTCTTGAGGTCCCAGCTGAAGGCGCCCACCCGCTCTACCACCATGGCATAGACGGCCACGCTCAACAGCTTGAGCAGCGCACGAATGGTCTCGCTCATGGCGCCGATGTTGATGCTGGTGAGCGCATCGTGAAGGCGGTAGACCTTGAGCCCACGGCGCCAGGCCAGCCAGGCCTCCAGACCGACAAAGGCCATAAAAACTGGTATGGCGAACAAAATAGGACTCATGGTCATTGCACTTTCAAAAACTTTGACACTGTGTAGCGTTGATGCAGATCGATTCTGAGGGTCTGAACGGCAGGATGCAATACTTAAAATGCATGCTGCAATAACTTTTCTGCATCGTTATGCTTGATAGACCTTCCATCCACTTTCTGGGTATTGCCGAGCATGGCAACTTGGCGCGGGCGGCCCAGGCCCTGGACATTAGCCAGCCCGCCCTGACCCGTAGCCTGCAAGGGCTGGAGCGACGCCTGGGCGCCAGACTGTTCGAGCGCAGCGCACGGGGCATGACGCTCACACCGATCGGCGACGCATTGAACACGCGCTTGGTTGGGGTGGCAACGTTGCTGGCTGACACGGCTGCAGAGATGAGTCAACTCGCCTCCGGGGCGATTGGCCGCGTGCGTATTGGGGTCGGCCACATGGTGGCAGACCTGGTGCGCGACGCCTTGTTCCCGCGCCTGCTGGCGGACCGACCTGCTGCCAAGATCGAGTTTTACACCGCTATCAATGTGGACTTGTACGAGCGCTTGACCCAGGGGCAACTGGATTTTGTGGTTGCGGGCGTGGCCAACGGCGTGCCACCGCCTTTGCAAAGCAAGGTTTTGTTGGAAGAGACCCTGGTCGCGCTGGTGCGTCAGGGTCACCCTTTGACCACCCTGGCGCAGCCAAAGCTGGCAGATTTTCAGCGCTATGGTTATGCGTCGGCTTCGGGCATTCTGCCAAGCCACCCGCTGGCAGACCGGCGTCTGGGGGAGTTCGGCGGCAAACACCTCACGCAAACACTGACCACCAACTCGATGACCACACTGATGGAAGTGGTGGCCAAAACCGATCTACTCACCATCACAGCTTGGAATGAGAGTCTGCGCAGCCGCTGGGCTGACAAGTTAGTTGCAGTGCCGCTGCCCGAACACACGGTGAGCGGTTTTGTCGGCACCGTGCGGCGACCTGGCAGCGGCCTGTCGCCGCTAGCCCAGTATGCGCTGGAGATCATCGAGGCTGCGTTAGCCAGCCAGCCCCGGCTGCAGCAATAGACGGTGGACCCCGCTGTAGCACAAGAAACGCCGGTTCATGGCGCGGCCAATGGTGCACAGGCCCAGCCGCTGTGCCAACTGGTGGCCCATCTGGGTGATGCCGCTGCGAGAGACCACAATCGGCACGCCCATCTGGGCGCTCTTGATCACCATCTCGCTCGTCAGCCGCCCGGTGGTGTAGAACACCTTGTCATCGCTGCGCATCCCGTCGCCCTGCAGCCACATCCAGCCGGCGATGGTGTCAATCGCGTTGTGGCGGCCCACGTCTTCAACAAAGATCAGCATCTGCCCACCCTGGAACAGGGCGCAGCCATGGACCGAGCCGGCCGACTTGTAGGTACTCTCCTGCAGCCGAATGGCGTTCACAATGCCGTACAGCGTGGCCTGTGACAAGGTGGCCGGCGGCAGCTGCAGTTGGTCGACCTCGGCCATCAGGTCACCAAAGACGCTGCCCTGGCCACAGCCGGTGGTGACTACTTTTTTGGCGGTTCGGGCTTCAATGTCTGAGATACCCTGACGGGTCTTGACGGCTGCGGCCCCAACGTCCCAATCCACCGTGATCGACTCGATCTCTTGCGCCGACTGAACCAGGCGCTGGTTGCGTAAAAAGCCAAGCACCAGCAGCTCTGGGTGGGCACCCAGCGTCATCAGCGTGACCAATTCGCGCTTGTCAACATACACGGTCAATGCCCGCTCGGCGGGGATGGAGACCAGGCAAGCCTCGCCAAATTCATTGACGGCGCTCACCTCTTGCACCAGCGGGGCGCTGGCGCGGGTGAGAAGGGGCAGCGGGCTCAGGATTTCTTGGCCGGCGCGGCAGCAACCGGTGCAGCCGCGGGCGCAGATGCCGCTGGGGCAGCCGCAGCCGCCGCGCTGACATAAGGACCGGGGTCGGCACAGGCGGGTAAGGCCGGCGCCGGCTTGACCTCTTTGCCAGCCGCCTTGGCGGTCTTGGCGGCGTGGGCGACCACACGATCCTGCGACTTGCACAGCAGGTAGCCGTCAACCTTGCCCGCCCAGGCGGTCTTGGCGGACGCCTCTGCGGCCTTGGCCTTGGCCTCGTCAGACGGGGCCGGCAATTTGGCCAGCGCAGCTGCGCTCCAGAGCCCGAACGTACCGGCCAGCAACAGGAGTTTTAAGGAATTTTTCATATGGCTTGCCTCACGGGAAGGGGTTGTGCAGCGCCGGGCGGTGTAGAGCGCTGAGTCGGAATCTTGCCGCTTTGAATGTCATCAAGCCACAGTTCATGGTGCTCTTTGGCCCAGGTTTCGTCCACGTAGCCGGTGCGCATGGCCTTGTAGGCGCCCTGCATGCCGATGGTGCCCATGTAGATGTGACCGAGGAACATGGCCATCATGAGCACAGCGGCGACCGCATGAACCATGTGCGCAATCTGCATGGTGCCACGCTCGTACACCAGGGAGGGCAGCAGCTTGTCCAGCACCAGGCCCGATCCCATCACTACCAGGCCCAGCAGGAACACGCCAGCCCAGAACAGGACCTTTTCACCGGCATTGAAACGGTGTGAGGCAACTTCTTTGCCGCCGAACATGCCGCCGGCTGTCATCAACCAGCGCATGTCTTCAGCGCGCGGCAGGTTGTCCCGCACAAAGGTGATGATCACCACCACCAAAGACACAGCAAACACTGGCCCGGCAAAATTGTGCGCATTCTTCAGGGCAAAGCTGAGCCAGCCGAACAGGGTGGCGCCAATCACTGGCAAGATGACAAACTTGCCAAAGGCCATCACCAAACCCGATACCGCGAGGATGCAGAAGGCTATGGCATTGGCCCAGTGGGCGGAGCGCTCAAGCGGTGTGAAACGCTCGATCTTGCGGCCGGTCTCGGCCCCGTGAAGCGCCATGCTGCCCCTGCGCCAGTAAAAGACGGCAATTGCCCCCAGTACGATCAACAGCACTGCACCACCGTAGGGAATGATCCAGTTGTTGCGCACCTGGCGCCAGGCATCGCCGGCGTTGGTGAGGCGCGAGCCCGGGTACTGCACAAAGGGCTGAATCAGGTTGCCAGCCTCTGGCGTGGTCAGGCTGCTGTAGCCGGTGGCGCCCGCGCCAACCTGGCGCCACATCGGGGCATTGTTGCCGGGCTGCACCTTCTCGCGCTCGCCATTGGTCTGTTTGGCGTAGCCTGGGTCGTTGCTGGCGTCGGGCTTGACGTCCATGATGTTTTGGCTTTGCACGCCAGCTGCTAATGCCGGGACCGGGGCCGGGGCTGGCGCCACCGCGCCGGCGGCTGCCTGAGTCTGCGCCAGCGCAGTGCCGCCAAACAGGGCCAGCAGCAGCGCAATAGACAACACTTTTTTCATGCGGGTCTCCCCTCAGTTGACGCGGCTGTAGTCGTTTTGGCCGTACTGGGCCCGCGCCTTGAGCTGTGACTCCCAGCTGGCTTTGTCACCGGCTTTCCAGCCGGCCACGGTGTAGGCCTTGCCGGTACCGGCCGAGGGCGCGGTGTCTTGCGCCGGGGTGCCCATCGATTGGGGTTTATCGCTGCAGGCCACCAGGCCAGCAACCGCAATCAGCGTCAAAAGCAGTTTCATGACTTCACTCCCGCAACAGGGGGCTGCCCCGCCTGCTTGGCGCCATAGGCCGTGCCCCAGCCCCAGACCTCAGCCCCTTTGCCGCGCTTGAGCACGCGGTTGCGCAAGATATCGGCGATGACATCGCCATCGCCCGCAATCAGGGCCTTGGTCGAGCACATTTCGGCACAGACCGGCAACTTGCCCTCGGCCAGGCGGTTGCGGCCGTATTTTTCGAACTCGGCCTGGCTGCCGTTGGCTTCGGGGCCACCCGCGCAGAACGTGCACTTGTCCATCTTGCCGCGTACACCAAAGGTGCCTTGCGACGGAAACTGTGGCGCGCCAAACGGGCAGGCGTAAGAGCAGTATCCGCAGCCGATGCAGACGTCTTTGTCATGCAGCACCACGCCTTCGTCGGTGCGATAGAAGCAGTTGACCGGGCAGACCGCCATGCAAGGGGCATCACTGCAGTGCATGCAGGCCACAGAGATCGATTTTTCGCCAGGTACGCCGTCATTCAAGGTGACCACGCGACGCCGGTTCACGCCCCAGGGCACCTCATGCTCGTTTTTGCAAGCCGTGACGCAGCCGTTGCACTCGATGCAACGCTCGGCGTCGCAGATGAATTTCATTCTTGCCATGGTGTTCTCCAGTCAGTTCTGTCGGGCGCGTGCTTCAGGCTTTTTCGACGTTGCAGACCGTGGTCTTGGTTTCCTGCATCATGGTCACGCTGTCATAACCGTAGGTGGTGGCGGTGTTGATCGCCTCGCCGCGCACAATCGGCGCAGCGCCGTTGGGGTAGTAGGCCAGCATGTCGGCACCCTGCCAGCGTCCCGAGAAGTGGAAGGGCATGAAGACCGTGTCGGGACCGACCCGCTCGGTCACCATGGCCTGAACGTTCAAGCGTGCGCCCGTGGGTGTGGAGACCCAGGCCCGCTCGCCATTGCGAATGCCCTTGTCCGCTGCCACTTTGGGGTTGATCTCGATGAACATCTCTTGTTGCAACTCGGCCAACCATGGGTTGGAGCGAGTCTCTTCGCCGCCGCCCTCGTACTCGACCAGTCGGCCTGATGTCATGACCAGCGGGAACTTTTCGTGCACCTTGTCGGCGATGTTTTTGTCCTGGATGGTCTTGAACAGCGTGGGCAGGCGCCAAAAGGCTTTTTTATCGTCATGCGTCGGGTACTTGATCTGCAGGTCAGCCCGGTTGCCGTACAGCGGCTCACGGTGCTGGGGAATGGCGTCGGGGAAGTTCCAGACCACCGCGCGCGCCTTGGCGTTGCCGAACGGGTGGCAGCCATGGCCCTTCATGAAGACGCGGATCATGCCGCCCGACGCGTCGGTCTTCCAGTTCTTGCCCTCGGCCGCAGCTTTTTCCGGGGCGGTGAGTTCGTCCCACCAGCCCAGTTTCTTGAGCAGCACGTGGTCGAGCTCGGGGTAACCGGTGGTGATGTCGGCGCCTAGCGAATGCGAGCCATCTTCGGCCAGCAGGCTCTTGCCTTCACGCTCCACGCCAAAGTTGGCGCGGAAGTTGCCCCCGCCGTCCATCACGTGCTTGGAGGTGTCGTACAGGTTGGGCGATCCCGGGTGTTTGAGCGCCGGCGTGCCCCAGCAGGGCCAGGGAAGGCCAAAGTAGTCGCCAGTGAAGTCGTAGCCGGTTTCTTTGTCCGTGCCACCTTTGGCCTTGAGCGTCTTGACGTCGAACAGGTGCATGTTGCGCATGTGCGCCTTTAGGCGCTCAGGGCTCTGGCCGGTGTAGCCAATGGTCCAGACGCAGCTGTTGATTTCGCGCAGGATGTCCTCTGGCACGGGCTCGTCCAGGCCCTTGACCTTTTGCATTTTGTAGTTTTTGGACAGTTCCTTGCCAAAGCCCAGGCGGTCTGCAAACTGCTGCATGATCATGTGGTCGCTGCGGCTCTCCCACAGTGGTTCGATCACTTTCTCGCGCCATTGCAAGGAGCGGTTGGACGCGGTGCAGGAGCCACTGGTCTCGAACTGGGTGGCTGCCGGCAGCAAATAGACCGAGCGGTTGGCGTTTTGGTCTTCCGGCTTACCCGGCATGGCGGCCATAGCGGCCGTGGCTGATGGGTAGGGGTCGACCACCACCAGCAGGTCGAGCTTGTCCATGGCCCGCTTCATCTCCAGGCCTCGCGTTTGCGAATTGGGCGCATGGCCCCAGAAGAATACGCCGCGCAGGTTGGAGTCCTGGTCGATCAGTTCGTTTTTCTCCAGCACGCCGTCGATCCAGCGGGACACGGTCATACCGGGCTTGCTCATCATGGCCGGCGATGCAAACTGCTTTTTGATCCACTCAAAGTCCACACCCCAGGCCTTGGCGAAGTGCTTCCATGAGCCCTCCACAATGCCGTAGTAACCGGGCAAGGAGTCTGGATTGGGGCCGACATCGGTGGCGCCCTGCACGTTGTCGTGACCGCGGAAGATGTTGGTGCCGCCGCCTGACTTGCCGACATTGCCCAAGGCCAGCTGCAGAATGCAGGAGGCCCGCACCATGGCGTTGCCGGTGGTGTGCTGGGTCTGGCCCATGCACCACACGATGGTGCCAGGCCGGCTCTCGTGCAGCATGGTGGCGACCTTGATCATCTGCGCCTCGGTGACGCCGCAGGCTTCTTCCACCTTGTCGGGCGTCCATTTGCTCATGACGTCTTCGCGCACCTTGTCCATGCCGTAGACGCGGTCGTTGATGTACTGCTTGTCTTCCCAGCCATTCTTAAAAATGTGGTGGAGCAGACCGAACAGGAAGGGGATGTCGGAGCCAGAGCGGATGCGCACGAACTCGTCGGCCCGGGCGGCGGTACGGGTGAAGCGCGGGTCCACCACGATCATCTTGGTGCCGTTTTCCTTGGCGTGCAGCATGTGCAGCAGGCTGACTGGGTGCGCCTCGGCGGCGTTGGAGCCGATGTACAGGGCGACCTTGCTGTTCTGCATGTCGTTGTACGAGTTGGTCATGGCGCCATAACCCCAGGTGTTGGCCACACCCGCCACCGTTGTGGAGTGGCAAATGCGGGCCTGGTGGTCGCAGTTGTTGCTGCCCCAGAAGCTGACAAACTTGCGCAGCAGGTAAGCTTGCTCGTTATTGTGTTTGCTGGAACCCACCCAGTAAATTGAATCTGGCCCGCTGGCCTTGCGCAACTCGAGCAGCTTGGCGCTGATCTCAGTCAAAGCGGTGTCCCAGCTGATGCGCTCGTACTTGCCGTTGACGAGCTTCATCGGGTAGCGCAGGCGGAACTCACCGTGACCGTGCTCGCGCAGGGCGGCACCCTTGGCGCAGTGGGCTCCGAGGTTGATGGGGGAATCGAACACCGGCTCCTGGCGGACCCAGACACCGTTTTCAACTACCGCGTCGACCGCGCAACCGACCGAGCAGTGGGTGCAGACCGTGCGTTTGACTTCGATCTTGCCGTCACCGATCGCCGCGCCAGTGCCGGCGGCATGGGATTTTTTGACCAAGGTCAGGCCAGAGGCAGCAATGCCGACCCCCACGCCCAGACCGGATCGGCGCAAAAACATACGCCGGTCCATGGTGGGCAGCGCCTGCGACAGGCCGCGACGCAGGCTATGCACAAAAGGTGAATGGGCCGGGCTGTCGGCGGTGGCAATTTTTTTGGTCAGCAACATGGGGTTCTCCAAAAACCGCTCAGACCCGGGTGGTCTGGTAATAACGCTTGACGTGCTCGCTGAGCGAGTAGCCGCCGCCTTTTTCAGGCGCCGGTTTGGGCGCTACAGCTAAGGCCGCTGGGGCCGGTACCTTGATCAGGGTCGCCGAGGCCGCCACTGCACCGGCTGCAGAGGCTGTCAAAAAGAAGCTGCGGCGGGAAGCTTTGCCTGAACTGTCGGACATATTGATCTCCTGAAGATGCGCGGGGCTATGCAGAGCATTGCATAACGCTGTTTCAATGTAACTGAAAGAAGAGCACCCTGGTTTTGTATTTGGGCTAACCTAGGGTAACTACTAATTGACCATGAATTTCATGCTAAAAAGATGCGCTTAGACTCATCCCAGCATGTCAAAACCCTGCGCTTCCACGTCCATGAAAGCACGGGTCAACCCGGCCAGGGCAGTATAAAAATGGGCCCGGGGGTGCTGTTCGATGTCAGCGCACATGCGGCCCACCCAGGGCTGCAGGTGTTGACTGAAAAATTCACGCTGGCGACTCAGGTTGGCCACCGCCACATCGTCACCGGCGATCAGGTAGCGCATCACCTCGCACAGACAGGCCACATGGTCTTCGGTCTCGGACATGGCGTCATCGCGTGCCAGGCCCAGCGCGGCCAGGTCGGTGCGCAGGCGCGCCAGCGGTTTTTCGTTGAGAAAGCCGCTCAAAAAATGCGAGCCGTACAAATACACCTCGGGCTTGCCGATGCCCCCAAACAGGGCATCAAACTCTTGCGCAATAGCGCCATCTGGCAGGCTGCGCGCCATGCCGACGAGCACACGCCAGGGCTCCTCCAGCAATGCCCCCGCCGCGGGGGCCTCGGTGGCAGCGGCACTCAGCTGGGTAATCAGTTCAGGGCTGGGCGCTGCGTAATACAGCAAGGCCAATACGCCATACAACTCGGCCCGGGCTGTCTCTTCGTCGAGCGCGCTGCTGGTGGGGGGGGCATAGAGCGTCATGGTCAGAGGTCGGTGATGCGGGCTTCGTTGCTGGCAGAGTGCAGGTCAATCACCCTGCAGTCGCCGCACATTTTGAGGCGCTCCAACGCAGCGCCCTGGAACATGCTGTGCCCGGCCAGCTTGCCCAGCATGGCCTCTATGGCCTTGAGGGTGCCAAAGGGTTTGCTGCACCGGATGCAGGCGTAGGGCTTCATCTCATTGAGCAGCACCGGCTCGTTGCGTTGCGGCGCCAGGTTGAGTTGTGGCAGCAGGGCCAGCGACTGCTCCGGGCAGGTGCTGACGCACAAGCCGCACTGCACACAGTTTTTCTCAATAAAGCGCAGCTGCGGGGCCAGCGGGTTGTCTTGCAAGGCGCTGGCCGGGCAGGCGCTGACGCAGCTCAGGCACAGTGTGCAGGTGTCTTTGTTGAGGGTGAGTGCTCCCAGCGGTGAGCCGACTGCGGGCAATGCAATCACCCCCGAGCGGGTTGGGGCCTGGGCCATCAGGTGGTCAAGCGCCAGCGCCAGGGTGGCGCGCTTGTCGGCCTGTACCGCAAAACCGGCGCTGCGCGCCACACCCTGCGCCGATGGCGCCTGCAAGGCGAGGTCCAGCGACGCCAGATCACGCGCGTCACGGGCCTGCAGCAGCCGCACATGCTCGCCGGAAAAACCGAGCCCGGTCAAGATGGCTTGCGCCACGGCGATCTGTTCCTCTAGGGCCTGCCGGTACTGCGGCGCTTCTTCGTCGGTCAACAGAATCCAGACCTGCGAGGCCCCATAGGCGATGGCGGTCAGCCAAAGCTCAAGCCCGGTGGAGGCGGTGTGCCAGAGCGGCAGCGGCAGTACCCGGGCCGGCACGCCGCGTGTGCCATCTCGGCGGCCGCGCTCAAGCTGGGCAGCACGCCCAAGATCACCCAACAGCCGCACGCCACCCTGCTGGCTGTGCAACAGCAGGGCCGCGTTCTTGCCGCCGCTGCGGGCATAGGTGGCCAGCAGGGTTTTGAGCTTGACGCCCTGCTCACTGGCGCGCGGGTAGCCAAAGCTCAGGGCGCCACTGGGGCACACGGTGCTGCAGGCGCCGCAGCCCACACACAGCTGCGGGTTGACCTTGATCTGCTGGCGGCTGCGGTCGCTGCTGATGGCCGAGGCCGAGCAGACGTCGATGCAGGCCTGGCAGCCCACTTTTTCATTGCGGCTGTGGGCACACAACCGTGCCTGGTAGCCAAAAAATTTGGGTTTCTCGAATTCACCCACCAGGCTGCGCAGTTGCAACAGAACGGCCGGGCTGCGGCCGTCCCAGCGCAGGTAGCCCTGCGGCAGGGCATGCTGGCTGAAGACCGGCGTGCTGCGCAGGTCCAGCACCAGGTCAAAGCGTTCGGTCTGCACTTCAGGCGCGCGGGTGAAATCAATGGCGCCGGCCACCTGGCAGACCTTGACACAGGCCCGGTGCGACTGACAGGCCGCCAGGTCAATTTGGTAGTCGAGCCCAATCGCGCCTTCCGGGCAGGCGCTGACACAGGCATTGCATCGGGTGCACAGGTCCAGGTCAATCGGGTTGTTGCGCAGCCAACTCAGCTCAAAGGCGCCAAGCCAACCGGTCAACGTCTGGATTTGCCCGCCCAAAACCGGGTAGCGCCGCTCTTGCTGCGCACCCGACATGTCCCCGCCCTGGGTGAACAGCGTGATGTCAAGCTCGGGGCCGAGCAGTTCGGCGGCTTGCTCGGCCGCCCCGAGCTCGCCAATGATCAACAGCCGGCCTGCACTCTTGTAGCTGACGGTAGCCACTGGCTCGGGCTCGCTCAGGTGGGCCACCGCCAGCAGCGCGGCGATCTTGGGGCTGGCGTCTTTGGCGTCGCGGCTCCAGCCGCCGGTTTCTCGGATGTTGACAAAACGGATCGGAGCCTGCGCGCCGGGCGTCTGGCTGGCGAGTTCGCTGAAAAGACGCGACTCCTGAGTGCACGCCACCACCAAGTCCTCGCCCGTACCCAGCGCCTTGACAAAGGCGGCAGCTTCGCGCCGGCACAGGCTGGAATGCAGTGTCAGCGTCTCATTGAGCGCCGCCCCCAGGCTCGACTTGTCGAGCGGCATGGTTTGGTTGCAGTCGCAGATCAGTGTGGTCATGGTCGGGCTCGGGTGGCTGGGGCGGGGCGGCCTCATTGTCGTCTTCAAACAACTTCAGAAACTGGGCGCTGGCCATTTGGCGCAGCATGGAGGCCGGCAGCGGGTCCGGGAGGGAGTAGTCGTCGATGTAGGTGTCGAGCCTGTCCATCACATTGAACTGGGGATCAGCAAACAGCTTTTTCATGGCGGCATTGCGCACCTCCGGCGCCACGTCGCGCGCCATGAAGGGGCGAAAGTCGGACGCCGGGGTGAGTTGGCGGGCGTCTTCCAGGCTGGGCGGCGGCGGGGCTGGCTCTGGCGCTGGCTGGGCAACCGTCTCCACCGCTGAGGGCGCTTCGGCCGCAGGTGCGGCGACCGCCGGGTTGGGGGCAGGGGTCGACGTCGGGGCCGGAGGCTCCTCGAGCGGCACGCCAGCGCGCTGCGCCTGCTTGCGCTGGGACCAGCGGCCCAGAAATCCGTCAACCATGGCCACCGCCACCGCCACCGCGGGCCTTGTCGGTGCTGATCGAGGCGGGGTTGCCAAAGCGGTCCGTCAGGGTGCGAAAGCTCTCAGGCCGCTTGCGCCGCTTGGGCTCGGCCACATGGTGCTCGGCCACAAAGGCGCGCAGCCAATCCACCACGCCTGACGGTGCCGGCACCTGCTCCACGGTTTCCTGCGCATCAAGCCAGCGCCCGGCGTCGTGGTAGCTCAGACTGACTGCCACCGGGCGGGCGGGCGGGCCGCCGTCACCTTCATCGGCCTCATCACCTTCGTACATGCGCCACAGCACAAACCAAGCCGGGTTATCGGTGCTTGTGTTGAGGTAGTAGCCCTCGGCATCATCCTGGAACAATTCGACCGTGAAACCCGGATGCAGCCAGCGTTCTTGATCCTCATTTTGGTAGAGCAACCGTGGCAGCAGGCCAAAGCTGTCTTCCTGGGGTACCACATCGGCCAGTACCCAGCGCCAGGGCTGCCAGCGACTCATCGGGCCATCAATGCGCTCGCGACGCATCACGACTGCGACGGCTATGGCGGGACGGGGGATGGGCATGGCTTGCACTGTAACGGATTGGTAAAGGGCTTCCTTCCGTCAAGTCTGCTGGGTCAGGGGCATTGACTTGGAGGATCAGGGCGGCGGGGCATTCGGCTCCGCGGCTGTCCCCCGCCCTGTGGGCTCCTCCTTGATGCCGCTGCGCCGAACGCCACGCCGCCCTGATCTGGCACGGTAGCTGGTACGCTCCAGTTTGGGCTCCACCCATGCTCGGTGCTCCAACCACGGCCTCCAAACCCCAGTCAAAGCAATAAATTCAAACCGGCCCCGCCAACGCCATATGCCGCCCGAAATGCTCACGCAGGTAGTCTTCACCATGCTCCAGCACAAAGTAGCGAAAGGCCTCTGCCGCGGGCGACAGCAGCTTGGCCAGGGTGTGCACCACGTTCCAGGCGCGCACCACGGGTGCGCCCTCAATCGGCAACAGCGCAATCAGCCGGTTGTCGAGCTCCAGCCCCAGCGTGTGTAACGACAGAAAGCTCAGGCCCATGCCGGCAATAACCGCTTGCTTGATGGTCTCGTTGCTAGCCATCTCCATCGTCACGCGCGGCTCGACCCGGGCCTGCAGCAAAAACTTCTCCAAGGCGGCGCGGGTGCCCGAGCCTTCTTCGCGCAAGATAAAGCCTTGGCCGCGCAATGCCTCGGGCGTCAACGGGCCGGCCTGCGTCAGAGGGTGGCCGACAGGCGCCACAAACACATGGGGGTGTGCGGCGAAGGGCTCGGCGCGGGTGGCCAGCTCTTTGGGCGGGCGGCCCATGATGGCAATGTCAACCTCGTTGGCGTGCAACATTCGAACCAGCTGCTCTCGGTTGCCCACCGCCAGCCGGATCTCGATGCCCTCGTGCTCACGTCGAAACTTTGCCAGCAGGTGCGGTAAAAAATATTTGGCAGTGCTGACCATGCCAATTGTGAGGGTGCCCACCTCGAGCTTGAGCAACCGAGCGGCGGTGTCTTCGGCGTCTTTGAGCGTCGCCAGCATCTTGCGGGTGTAGACCAGCATGTACTCGCCCGCAGTGGTCAGCGTCACGCTGCGGCCGCTGCGGTCAAAAAGCGGCATACCCACATGGCCTTCGAGCTCACGCACCTGCATGGTCACGGCGGGCGGGGTCAGGTGCAGCGCGCGTGCGGCCTTGGCAAAGCTGAGCTGGCGGGCTACTTCGCTGAAGACGCGCAGTTGGCGGAAGGTCGCGTTTTTCATTTTTGGGTGCTTCTCTGATCCAGACTAATTGGCATGGTGTGGAACCTGACTGGCAAGCTCAGTTTGGCTCCTTAGATCGGGTTGCCTGACGCCACGACCAGGAATCCAGGGGTTCGCTATTGACCGCTGCGCCAAACCCCGTACCCGGCCAATGGGCGCCAGCGTCGAAAAAATAAAATTGATAGCAAACAAACCAACAGCGACAAAGCTTACAGCCATTATTTATCTGTAATTTTTGCCTATCAGCCGCCGACCAGTTGTTCTTGCTGCATCTGCTCGGCGATGGTCTCGCGACGGCGGATCAGGTGGGTTTGGTCGCCGTCTACAAGCACCTCAGGGGCTCTGCCGCGTGAGTTGTAGTTGCTGGCCATGCTCATGCAGTAAGCGCCGGCCGACAGCACCGCCAGCAGGTCACCCTGGCGCGGTGCCAGGGTGCGATCGTGGCCGAGCCAGTCGCCGCTTTCACAAATCGGCCCCACCACCTCCCAGACCTCTGTGGCCTCAGAACGTGGCTGAAGCGGCACGATCTGGTGGTAGGCCTGGTACATGGCCGGGCGCGGCAGGTCGTTCATGGCCGCGTCCACGATGCAGAAATTTTTCTGCTCGCCGGGTTTGAGGTAAAGCACCTCGGTCAGGCAGACGCCGGCGTTGCCTACCAGCGAGCGACCGGGCTCGATCATCAGCTGGCGTTGGCCAAAGCCGCGCGCATCGAGTTTGGCCAGCAGCATGGCCCAGAGTTGGCCCGCGTCGGGCGGGGTATCGCCGTTGTAGTCGATGCCCAGGCCGCCGCCAAAGTCGATGTGGTGGATCGGGATACCCGAGGCTTCTATGGCTCCGACCAGGTCCAGCATACGGTCCATTGCGTCCAGGTAGGGCTCGGTCTGGGTGATCTGCGAGCCGATGTGGCAGTCAATGCCAACCACCCGGATGCCGCTCAGGCCGGCCGCGTGCTGGTAGGTGGGCAGAACCCGCTCATGCGCGATGCCAAATTTGTTGCCTTTGAGGCCGGTGGAAATATAAGGATGGGTCTTGGGGTCTACATTGGGGTTGACGCGGATACTGACTGGGGCGCGAAGGCCCATGCCCGTGGCGACCTCGCTCAGCACGTCCAGTTCGGCCTCACTCTCGACATTAAAGCAGCCGATGCCAACCTGTAGTGCCCGGCGCATCTCGGCGCGGGTTTTGCCCACACCCGAGAAAATGATCTTTTCCGCAGCGCCGCCCGCTGCCAGCACCCGGTCCATGTCGCCGCCCGAGACGATGTCAAAACCGCAGCCGGCCCGGGCAAACAGCTCAATCACGCCGAGTGCCGGGTTGGCTTTCATAGCGTAACAAATCTGTACCTGGCGGCCGGCAAAGCCGCGCTGGTACGCCGCCAGGGCGGCCAGCATGGCAGCTTTGGAATAGACAAACAGCGGTGTGCCGTGGGTTTGCGCCAGCGCGCTCAGGCGGGTCGACTCCAGGCAGAGTTCACCATCGCGATAGGCCAGATGCGGTTGGCCGGGCAGGGTATTCAGAGTCATGGTGCGGGGCTGCTGGCGGGGCGGGCCGCCGGTTTGATGAGGGTTTGGGGCAGGGTGGCGCGCTGGGCTGCGGCGGCATCGGTGGGCAGGTACAGCGAACCGGACTGACCGCAGCCACCCAGTGTTGCCGCACAGAGCACAAGGACAAGGGGCGTGACTAGAATTCGTTGGTAAGTCAACATGACGGAATTGTAAATTTAGTTGAAAGTGTGCATAAATGACCGACCCCGAATTCCTCGACCTGGCTGAAAACCTGCTCAAAGCGGTGGAGGCCAGTTGCGACCGCATCAACGATGACGGCGCCGCCGACATCGACAACCAGCGCGTGGGCGGCATGGTGACGCTGGCGTTTGCCAATCACAGCCAGATCATCATCAACCTGCAAAAACCACTTCACGAGGTCTGGCTGGCGGCCCGATCAGGCGGCTATCACTTTAAATTTGATAGCAAACAATGGTTGGATACCAAGGGCCAGGGCGAGTTTTTTGCCTGCCTCACCCGCTTTGCCAGCCAGCAGGCTGGCAGCCCGCTGGTGTTTGGCGCCTGATCAGTTCCGGAACAGGTCGAGGATTTTTTTCTTCTCGTCGGCCACTGGCAGCGCCTGGGCCGGTGCGGCGTTCTGCGAGCCCTTGTCCTCCAGGCCCAGGCTGCTGATGCCCGCGCCGCGCGCGAACTCGTCGTAGTACCACTCGCCACCTGCAAACATCACGCCTTCGGGCACGTTAGGTTCAGATACAGGCACATTCTTCAGGGCCTGCTCCATAAAGCGGATCCAGACCGGCAGGCTCAGACCGCCGCCGGTCTCGCGGTCACCCAGTTTGCGGGGCGTGTCGTAGCCGATCCAAGTGACGGCGGCGAGCGTGGGCTGGTAACCGGCAAACCAGGTGTCCATCGAATCATTGGTGGTGCCGGTCTTGCCATAGAGGTCGGGCCGTTTGAGCTGGGCCTGGGCCGAGGCGGCGGTGCCGGTGCGCGTCACTTCTTGCAGCAGGCTGCTCATGATGAAGGCGTTGCGCGCATCAATCGCCCGCACCGTGTCGTCCAGCGGCAGCGGTTTGGTCTCGACCAGTACCCGGCCTTTCTGGTCGGTGACCCGGCTGACCAGCCAGGGGTTGACCCGATGGCCGCCATTGGCAAACACTGCGTAGCCGGTGGCCATTTGCATCGGCGTGACCGAACCCGCACCCAGCGCCATGGTCAGGTAGGCCGGGTGCTTGTCTTCCTCAAAGCCAAAGCGGGTGACCCATTGCTGCGCATAACTGGTGCCGACGGCCTGCAGGATGCGGATGGAGATCATGTTTTTTGATTTAGCCAGGCCACGGCGCAGGCTCATCGGGCCTTCAAACTTGCCGTCGTAGTTCTTGGGCTCCCAGGGTTGGCTGCCGGTCACGCCCGAATCAAAAAACAGCGGGGCGTCATTGACCACGGTGGCCGGGGTAAACCCCTTCTCCAATGAGGCCGAGTAAATGAAGGGTTTGAAGCTCGAACCAGGCTGCCGCCAGGCCTGCGTGACGTGGTTGAACTTATTCTTGGCGAAGTCGAAGCCGCCCACCAGCGCCTTGATCGAACCGTCGCGCGGGTCCAGCGCCACAAAGGCGCCCTCAACCTCGGGCAGTTGCGTGATTTCCCAGCTGTCCTTGGGCGTTTTCACGACGCGGATCACGGCGCCTCGCCGGATCTTGATGTTGGGCGCCGCCTTGTCGGAGAGGCCGGACTGCACCGGCTTGAGGCCTTCGCCAGTGACCTCTATGGTTTCGCCGTTCTGCCGCGTGGCCAGCACCCGGCGCGCGTCGGCAACCAGCACCACCGCAGACAGCACATCACCATTGTCAGGGTGGTCTTCTAAAACGTCGTCAATGGCGTCTTCGAGCTCCTGGCCCGCGGCCGGGAGAGTCACAAATTTCTCAGGGCCGCGGTAGACCTGGCGTCGCTCGAAATCCATGATGCCACGACGCAGGGCCTTGTAGGCAGCGTCCTGGTCGCTGGCGCGCAGCGTGGTGTAGACGTTGAGTCCGCGGGTGTAGGTCTCCTCGCCGTACTGCGTGAACATCAGTTGGCGCACCATCTCGGCCACATATTCAGCGTGCACTCGGCTGTTGTCTGAGTTGGTTTTGACCTTGAGTTCTTCTTTTTTTGCCGTGGCGGCCTGATCGGCGGTGATGAAACCATTCTCCAGCATGCGGTCAATGATGTGCAGTTGCCTGGCCCGTGCCCGCTTGGGGTTGGCGATCGGGTTGTAGGCCGACGGCGCCTTGGGCAGACCGGCCAGCATGGCGGCCTCAGCGATGCTGAGGTTTTTGAGTTCCTTGCCGAAATAAGCCTCTGCCGCCGAGGCAAAGCCGTAGGCCCGGTTGCCGAGAAAAATCTGGTTCATATAGATCTCGAGGATCTTGTCCTTGCTGAGCATGTGCTCGAGCTTGAAAGTCAGCAAAATCTCGTAAATCTTGCGGGTGTAGGTTTTTTCTGACGACAGGTACACATTGCGCGCCACCTGCATGGTGATGGTGGAGGCACCTTGGCTCTTAAGTCGACCCAGGTTGGCCAAAGCCGCACGCAGCACGCTCTTGTAATTAACACCGCCGTGCTCGTAAAAACGCGCGTCTTCGATCGCCAACACGGCGTCGGTCATGATTTTCGGGATTTGTTTGATCGGGGTTAGCTGCCGTCTCTCCTCGCCAAATTCACCAATCAAGGCGCCTTCGGCAGACAACACCCGCAACGGCAATTTGGGGCGGTAATTCGATAAATCGGAAATATCAGGCAGGTTAGGGTAGGCCACCGAGAGCGCCACCGCCACCAGAATCAGCACCGACAGCGCTCCCGCCAGCGCCAGGCCTGCGCCCCACAAAGCGGCCAAGCCAACCCACTTGAGTGCCTTAGCGCCAGGCGTAGGTTCGGCAGGTGGCGGGCGGGGCGGCATTTTTTGGGGCATGAGGGACTTTAAGTGGCAGCGGAAAGATTATAAAAACGATGCGAGGACTGGGCCCGTCGCTAGCGTCGGACCCGTTGGTGAAAGTAATTAGTTCCGGGTCCAGGATCTTGCTGATAGCATTCCATCAGCCGCAGCTGGTTTTTCTCATGCTCTGGGCTCGAGTTTAAGGGGTCGTTGTGTTTTCTCTGGGGTCCTTGTTCAGCCGTCAATCCGCGCCAATGCTGGGCCTGGACATCTGCTCATCCAGCGTCAAGCTGGTTGAGCTCGGTCGGCATGCCTCTGGCCAATTGCTGCTCGCCCATTGCGGCCAAGAACTGCTGCAGCCAGGCTGGGTCCACGACGGTCAGATTGACAAGTTCGACGAGGTGGTACAAGCCGTGCGTCGGTTGGTCCGGCGCAGCGGGAGCAAGGCGCGCAACGTGGCCATGGCACTGCCTGCCTCGGCGGTCATCACCCGCAAGATTCACCTGCCGGCCGGCCTGAGCGAGGCCGAGCTGGAATTGCAGGTTGAGGCCGAGGCCAACCAGTACATTCCCTTTCCTATGGACGAGGTCAGCCTCGATTTTTGCGCCATCGGTCCCAACGTTACAGCCCCCGATGAGATCGACGTCATGATCGCCGCCTCACGTAAGGAGAAAGTTCAGGACATTCAGGGCCTGGCCGAGGCCGCCGGGCTCAAGCTGTCCGTGCTGGACGTGCAGACCTATGCCTCACGCCGATCCGCCGAGCGGCTGATCGTCGATCTGCCTTTGCTGGCGCCATCGGAGGCCATCGTGGCGCTGTTTGAAATCAGCAGTCGTGCCACCCGCTTGCAAGTGTTGCAGGGGCAGGAGCTGCTCTACGAGCGAGACCAGGCGTTTGGTGGCACCCAGTTGACCCAGCTGATCGTGCGCGAGTACGGCTTCTCACTGGAAGAGGCCGAGAACCGCAAACGCAGCGGTGATCTGCCTGACGATTACCCGGTCAGCGTGCTGGCGCCTTATCTGGCGAGCGCCGCGCAGGAAGTCGGGCGGGCCCTGCAGTTTTTCTTTACCAGCACCCCGCACAGCCAAGTCGATCACATCCTGCTGGCAGGTGGTGCGTCGGCCGTGCCGGGGCTGGCGGCCGTATTGCATGAGCAGACTGGCTTTGCCTGTACCGTGGCGCAGCCTTTTCTCGGCATGGATCTTGGCAGCAGGGCGTCCGACGACAAGCTGCTCCGCGAGGCGCCGTCTTACCTGACGGCTTGCGGTTTGGCGCTGCGGAGGTTCGCCGCGTGATTCTGATCAACCTGTTGCCACACCGTGAGCTGGCGCGCAAGCGGCGTCAGGACCTCTTCAATCGGGGGCTCGGTCTGGCAGCGTTGCTGGGCGGTGTGGTCGCTGCATTGGTGTTCGTCGCATTTCAGGCGCAGATTTCGGCCCAGCAAGAAAAAAACCAATTGCTGCAAACCGAAATTACCCGTTTTGACGCCCAGATCAAGGACATCGCCAGCCTTCAGGCCGAGATCACGGCGCTGCGTGCGCGCCAACAGGCGGTTGAGGACCTGCAGGCCGACCGTAACTTGCCGGTGTATTTGCTGACAGAACTGGTCCGGCTACTGCCTGAAGGGGTTTTTATCGCCAGTTTGCGGCAGGACGCCCAGGCCCTGACACTACTGGGTATGGCCCAGTCCAACGAGCGGGTGTCGGAGCTGCTGCGCAATCTTGGTAACCAGTCGCCCTGGTTTTCCCGACCCGAGCTGGTGGAAATCGTCGCTGGCACGCTGGCCTTGTCGCCTCGCGAACAGCGCCGGGTGGCTAATTTCACCATCCGGGTGCGTCTGGTGCGGGCCAGTGAAACCGACAAACCCAAAACGGCCGGCGCTCCCGCGCTGCCCGTCAGCGCGCCTCGGCCGGGCCAACCATGATGAAGCCTGCCAACCCATTCCATCTTCCCAGTCGGTCCGCTCTGCGTCTGGACCTGGGCCAGCTGCGCGCGCAGTTCACCGGCCTTAACCCGCGGGACCCGGCCAGTTGGCCAGCACTGCCGCGACTGGCCTTGCTGCTGTTGGTGAGCTTCCTGGTGTTGCTGGCCCTTTGGTTTGCCCTGCTCCAGGGCTATCAGGACGCCTTGGTGGCCGAGCAGAACCGAGAAGCCAAGCTGCGCGAGGAGTTTCAACAAAAATTAGCCAAGGCGGTCAACCTGGAGGCGCTCAAAAAGCAGCGTGAGCAGGTGCGCCAGTACGTAAACCAACTGGAAAAGCAGCTACCCAGCAAGGCTGAAATGGACGCGCTGCTGTCTGACATCAACCAGGCTGGGTTGGGCCGCAGCCTGCAGTTCGATTTGTTCCGGCCGGGCCAGGTCGCCGTCAAAGAGTACTACGCCGAGCTGCCGATCGCGGTTCGGGTCAGTGGGCGTTACCACGACATTGGCGCCTTTGTCGCCGACGTTGCCAAACTCTCGCGCATTGTGACGCTCAACAACCTCAACATTCAGCCGCTGCCCCAGCGCGAGGGGGTGCTGGCCATGGACGCCACCGCCAAGACCTTCCGCTATCTGGACGCTGATGAGGTGGCAGCGCAAAGGCTGGCGGCCGCCGCCGCAGCCAAGGCCAAGGCAGCCAAAAAATGAGCCGGCCGACCATGCAATATGTTTTTCGTCTGGGCGGACTGCTGGCTGTGCTTGGGCTGTTGGGTTGCGGCGCAGCCACTCAGGACGAGCTCACGCAGTGGATCAGCCAGCAAAAAAGTCAGACCCGCCCGCGCGTGGCAGCCATTGCCGAGCCCAAGCAGTTTCAGCCTCACGCCTATTCGCCGGCCTCGGCGGTGGACCCATTCAGCAACCAGCAGCTGACCCAAGCGCTCAAGCGCGACAGCGCGACGGTGAGCGCCGGCACCGCTTTGCTTGCCCCTGAATTGGCACGCCGCAAAGAGGCGCTGGAGGCGGTACCGACGGATGCCATGGCGCTGGTTGGTACCATGGTGCGGGCTGGTCAGCCGGTGGCGCTGGTCAAGGTGGACCGCATGCTGTACCAGGTCCGGCCGGGCCACCACCTTGGGCAGAACTACGGTCGCGTGGTTCGCATCACCGAGACCGAGCTCACCCTGCGGGAGGTGGTACAGGACGCCATGGGCGATTGGGTTGAACGCACCGCCAGCTTGCGGTTGCAGGAGAAGTCAAAATGAACACAGCTCACCACCTCTGGGCCGTACGGGCTGCACGGGTTTCGCGCCGCCTTGGCCTGGCCCTGTGTCTGCTGGGCACGGCAACGATGGTCTTAGCGCAAAACAACCTGGAAGCGGTGACGGCGTCGCTGCAAGACGGGCAGGAGATCGTCAAAATTGACCTGACACAGCCGCTGACGGTGGCGCCGACGGGCTTTGTGTTGCAGTCGCCGGCGCGCATTGCGCTCGATCTGCCCGCCATTGGCAACGGCACCGGACGCACCAGCTACGAGTTTGGTTTGGGCAACCTCAAATCCATGACGCTGGTGCAGGCCGGTGACCGCATGCGGCTGGTGCTGAACCTGAAGCAAGCCGGCGCCTACAGCACTCGGCTGGTGGGGCGGTCGCTGCTGGTGATGTTGACGGGGCCTGCCGGTCCGGCGGGCGCTGCCGCCCCGGCCTCGGTGGCGACTGACAGCCGCAGCCGAAGCCCGCAGGCACTCAAAGACCTTGATTTTCGGGTTGGCCCGGACGGTGCTGGACGGGTCATCGTCACACTGGCTCATGACCAGGTCGGGGTTGACCTGCGCCAGCAGGGTCAGACGCTGGTGGCTGAGTTCTTGCAGTCCAGCCTGCCTGAAGGCCTGCGCCGGCGGATCGATGTGACTGATTTTTCGACGCCGGTCCAGACCGTGACCCTGTCGCAGATGGGTGACCGCGTGCGCATGGTCATCGAGCCCAAGGGCGCCTGGTTGCACTCGGCCTACCAAAGTGAGCGGCAGTTTGTGGTGGACATTCGGCCGATGCGGGTTGACCCCGCCAAACTGACCGCCGGGCCTGGTTTCAGTGGGCAAAAGCTGTCGCTCAATTTTCAGAACATTGATGTGCGCGCCCTCTTGCAGGTGATTGCCGACTTCTCCAGCTTCAACATCATCACCTCAGACTCGGTGACCGGCTCGGTCACCCTGCGTCTACAGGACGTGCCCTGGGACCAGGCGCTGGACATCATCCTGCAGACCAAAAGCCTGGGTATGCGCAAAACCGGCAATGTGCTGTGGATCGCCCCGCGTGAAGAAATCAGCACCCGTGAAAAGCTGGAGTTAGAGGCCTCTGCGGCCCTGCAGGGCCTGGAGCCGTTGCGCACCCAATCGTTCCAGATGAACTACACCAAAGCTGCCGAGGTGGCAGCGCAACTCA
This sequence comes from Rhodoferax sp., assembly GCA_040400795.1. Taxonomy (GTDB): domain Bacteria; phylum Pseudomonadota; class Gammaproteobacteria; order Burkholderiales; family Burkholderiaceae_C; genus Rhodoferax. Next base: position 5,718 of record JBBAPO010000009.1, on the reverse strand, counting down.
CTGGCAGTGGCGGCCCGGCTGGCGCCAGCGTGTCCCGCCTGCTCAGCCCGCGCGGCAGTGCCATCTCTGAGGCACGCACCAACCAGCTGTTTGTGACCGATGTCCCGGCCAAGCTGGAGCAAGTGCAACTGCTGATCGCCAAGCTGGATATTCCCGTGCGCCAGGTGCTGATCGAGGCCCGTATCGTCGAGGCCTCGGACACCTTTGGCAAGTCGCTCGGTGTGCGTTTGGGCGGCAGCGATCTGCGCGCACCCAGGGGCGGCGACGGTGGCTACTTGGTGATTGGCGACAACCGGGTCGCCTTTGGTTCCAGCTACGCCAATGCTGTGGCCAGCAGTGGCGCTGGCGGTGCGGTGGATTTGACCAGCAACTTTGTCAACCTGCCAGCACTCGGGCAGGGCGGTTACAGCCCGGCGACTTTTGCGGTGTCCATCTTCAGCTCAGCCGCCAACCGCTTTTTGAATCTTGAACTGTCGGCGCTAGAGGCCGACGGCAAGGGCAAGGTGGTGTCGAGCCCGCGCGTGGTCACCGCCGACCAGATCAAGGCCCTGATCGAGCAGGGCACCGAGCTGCCCTACCAGGTGGCCTCGTCCAGCGGTGCCACCTCGATTGCCTTTCGAAAGGCCAACCTCAAGCTGGAAGTTACACCTCAGATCACCCCCGAGGGCAGCATCATTCTTGACCTGGATGTGAACAAAGACAGCGTGGGCCAGTCGACCCCGGCCGGTTTTGCCATCAACACCAAGCACATCAAAACGCAGGTGCTGGTTGAGAACGGCGGCACGGTGGTGATTGGCGGCATTTTTGAGCTGACCGAATCCGAAACCGAAACCAAGGTGCCGCTGCTGGGTGACCTGCCTGGCGTGGGCAACCTGTTCAAGAACCGCTCCCGCGTCTCCAACAAGCAGGAGCTGCTGGTCTTCATCACCCCCAAGGTGGTGGCGGATCGGGCGGTGTCGCGGTGACGGTTGACTTACCTCTGAGGAGCAGGGTCATGGGTGTATCCAGATTTTTCAGCCTGATCGGGCTGACGCTGGGGCTGGTGGCCTGCGGCGGCGGCGGCGGCAACGCCGGCAGCAACCCTAATATTGCGGTTGATCAGGGAGTTAGCGCCGTCGTTAAAACTGCCAGCCTGGCCCTGACCCTGGTGGATGGCGCTGGCACCGTGGTCGCCAATCGCGGCCTGTCGCAAACCGAATCGCGCTACCTGCGCATGGTGCTGACGGACAGCAGTGGCATCGCCTTGCCCTTCAGCCGGGTGACCGTTACTCTGGATTCGACCAACGCCCGTCTGGTCCCGGCAGCCGGGGTTGATTTGACCGATGCGGCAGGTGTGTTGCTGATGCGCATCACACCGGCGGATGTCACTGCCGCCGGCCCGGTGCAAGCCACCGCGGCTGCCACCGTGGCCGGTGTGGCCGTCACCCAAACCCTGGACATGCAAATTGCCGCCGGCACGGTCAGCCTCACGGGCATGAGTGCCACGCCGGCCAGTGTGCAAAACGGCCAGTCGGTCAATGTGTCCGTGAATGTGTTGGTGAACGGTGCGCAGGCCGCGTCCAACGCACTGGCTGTGGCGTTCACCAGTGGCTGTGGCACGGTGTCGCCGGCGTCCAGCCTGGTGGATGGCAATGGCCGGGCGATGGGCGTGATTCAAACCGTTATTTCCGGCACTTGTTCTGTACTGGCAACGGCGGCGGGCGGCGTCACCAGCAGCGCTGCATTTACGGTTACTGATCCGATCACCACAGACATTCGGTTCGTCAGCGCCACGCCTGCGGTCATTTACCAGGCCGGTTCGGTTGGGGCTAAGAGTTCGATTGTCAGCTTCAAGGTGATCAACGCCTTAGGCGCGGCTGTGCAGGGTGAGACTGTGACCGCAAGCCTGACCAATACCGACGGGGGCATCAATTTTTGTGGCTCGCCTTCAGTGGGTGCGTCAGGCGCCGATGGCTTGGTGACCTTCTCGGTGTGTTCCGGCACCCTGCCGGCCAATGTGCAGGTGCGTGCCACACTGAGCAGTAACTCGCTGATCACCACGGGTTCCAACTTGTTGACGATTCAAACCGGCGTGGCCTCCCAGCGCTTTTTTGACTTGTCAGCCAGCAAGCTGAACTTTTATGCCGGCGGCCAGTTCACCACGCAGTTCAATGGCAATAGCGTTGACATTACGGCCTATGCCGCTGATCGCCAGGCCAACCCCGTGCCTGATGGCACCAAGGTGATCTTTGTAAGTGAGGGTGGTCAGATCAACTCTGTCGGTCAAAGCAGCTGCACCATCAGCTCTGGCAGTTGCACCGTGCGACTGATCGGCCAGTCGTATCGGCCCCTGGGCTCGTCGGCTGCCGGCGGCGACCCGCGCCCTGGCCGGGTGACTGTATTGGCGACTACCACCGGCGAGGAGCATTTCCTGGACGCCAATAGCAACAACCGGTACGACCCCGGTGAGCTTTTTGAAGACCTAGGAAACCCCTACCTTGACGATGACGAGAGTCGAACTTTTTCCGGTGCTTACACCAGCGTGTTTCCGGCGATCGCGCAGAGAGAAAAGTCTTATCCGCTCACCGGCGGTGCTTCGGGCACGTTGGCCTGCCCCGCCGACACCAACATCGGCCTGTCGGAGGCGAGTACCTGCAATGGCACCTGGGACGGCAATACCCAGCTTCGCCGCACTTTGGTCATCATTTTCTCGGGGGACGAGATCGGTCAGCCCGGGGGCTACGACGCCACGATTCCGGCCATTCACCATACTGCGGTGCTGGCCGCCTCCACCGGGGCCGTGACGGTCCGTCTGTCTGACTACAACGGCAACCCCCTTCCGGCCGACGCGGTACTCACTGTGCAAACTTTCCCGGCGGTGCCCGCTGGCACCTGCTCCGCCACGCTGGAAGGCAGCACCGTGGGCAGCACGATCGAGCCCACCCAGCACACCGCCACTTTGAAGAGCTGTGGCACGGGTGATCTGGTGCGTTTTACCGCCACCGTCAGTGGCAAGGCAAGTTCATTGAGTGTGGTGTTGCCTTGACGGTGGTGAGTGCAGCGCATCAGGTGCCCGACCCGGCCCGAATCACCCTCGTCGGCCTCCCCGGCTCCGGCAAAACCACCGTCGGGCGCCAGCTGGCGCGGCGGCTGGCTCTGGACTATTTTGATTCCGACCATGTGATCGAGCAGCGCATCGGCTGCTCGATCCGCACCTATTTTGAGCATGGGGGCGAGGACCGGTTTCGTGAGGTCGAGTCGGCGGTGCTGGACGAGTTGACCCAAAAGAGCGGTGCCGTCATCTCCACCGGTGGCGGCTCGGTGCTGCGCGAGCTCAACCGGCAGCGCCTGCATGAGCGTTGCCAAGTGATATACCTCAATTCGCACCCCGACGACCTGTTTCGCCGATTGCGGCATGATGTGAACCGGCCCCTGCTGCAAGTGGCAGACCCGCTGACCCGCCTGCGCGACCTGCACGCGGTGCGCGACCCACTGTACCGCGCCACCGCACATTTCATCATCGAGACCGGCCGGCCCTCTGTGGCCACGCTGGTGAACATGATCGTGATGCAACTGGAGTTGTCGGGCGTGGCGCCCGGTCGCTAAGGTTTTGCCCGGGGCCGCAGCCTCTAAACTCGCGGTTATGAACTCTCCCACACTCCAGACTGTCAACATTGACCTGGCTGACCGCAGTTACCCCATCGTCATTGGCAGCGGCCTACTGGACCAGCCGCAGACCTATGCTGATTTGCCAAACGCCAGCCAGGCGCTGATTGTTACCAACACCACGGTGGCGCCGCTTTACTTGCAGCGCCTGCGCGGCGCCTTGCAGGGTAAATACCGCCAGGTGCTGGAAGTGGTTCTGCCTGACGGCGAACAGTATAAAAACTGGCAAACGCTTAACCTGATTTTTGATGCGCTGCTGAGCCAGGGCTGCGACCGCAAGACAGTATTGTTTGCATTGGGTGGCGGTGTAGTGGGCGACATGACCGGTTTTGCCGCCGCCAGCTTCATGCGTGGCGTCCCCTTCGTTCAGGTGCCCACCACCTTGCTGGCGCAGGTGGATTCGTCAGTGGGCGGCAAGACCGCCATCAACCACCCGTTGGGCAAGAACATGGTCGGCGCCTTTTACCAGCCGCAGCTGGTGGTGTGTGATCTGGACACGCTGCGTACTCTGCCGCCGCGTGAGCTCAGTGCTGGTTTGGCGGAGGTCATCAAGTACGGGCCGATTGCCGATCTGGCGTTTTTAGACGGGATCGAGGCCAACTTGGGCGCCTTGTTGGCGAGCGACCCGGCGGCACTGGCCCATGCTGTCCAGCGCAGCTGCGAGATCAAGGCCTGGGTGGTGGGGCAAGACGAGCGTGAGGCTGGCCTGCGTGCGATCCTCAACTTTGGCCACACCTTTGGCCACGCTATCGAGGCTGGTCTAGGCTATGGTGCTTGGTTGCATGGCGAGGCAGTGGGTTGCGGCATGGTCATGGCTGCGGAGTTGTCTTGCCGGCTGGGCTTGGTGGACCGACCCTTTGTGCAGCGCCTAACGGCATTGATCGCCAAGGCCGGTCTGCCGGTGCGGGGGCCGCAGTTGTCTGCAGATGACAACGCTGGGCGCTACCTAGCACTGATGCGCCTTGATAAAAAGGCCGAGGCGGGTGAAATCCGTTTTGTGCTGATCGACGGGCCTGGCCGGGCTGCGGTGCGTGAGGCGCCGGATGCGCTGGTGCGGGGAGTCATAGTAGATTATTGTGACTGATGTCAATGCTAATATGACGTCATTCGTGTCGTTTAGCAAAAAGACGGTTTTTTTAGGGTCGCAGGGCATTCATGAGATTTGTTAAGCCGGTCATTCCTGCGATTTTCTGGTTTCGTCGCCTGATGGCTGCGGCCCTGTGCCTGCTGGTTGTGGCTTGCGGCGGCGGCGGCGGGCCCGAAGCCGTGGTTGCTATGTTTAGCACGATGCCTGCGGCGGTCACGCTCGCGGTTGGCGAAACACCGACCTACACCATTGGCGGGGGCAGCGCTCCTTACACAGCCAACAGTTCCAACCTGAATTTCGCTTCAGCTACCGTCAGCGGAAAAACACTGACGATCACAGGCAAGGCTGCCGGCGCGGCCACCGTTACCGTGTTCGATGCCACAGGCAAGTCATTGGGCACGGTTGCCACCGTCGGATCTTCTTCTGCCTCAGTGCCCCTTTTCGTCGCTGCGCCCGAAGCCGTCACGGTGCCGCTGAGTACGGCGCCAAGCTATGCCATAAGCGGCGGCGTCGGCCCCTATACCGCGAGCAGCAGCAATGCCGCAGTTGCTTTTGCCTCTGTTAACGGCGCCAGTCTGTCGATCGCCGGTTTAGGGACTGGTGTGGCTCAGGTCAGTGTTTTTGACGCGTTGGGCGAGACCAAGGTCGTCAATGTGACCGTAGGGTCTGGCAATGCCGCCATCGCCCTGTTTACCACCGTGCCCGGTACGGCCACCATTGGCGTAGCGGACAAGCCGGTGTACACCATCGGGGGCGGCACCGCGCCATACACAGCAAGCAGTACCAATGCAGGGCTGGTCAAGGCGACAGTCAGCGGTACCACCTTGACGCTTGAGGGTGTTGCAGCCGGTACTGCGCAGATTCAAATTTTTGATGCGACCGGTACGTCGCGCTCAGCGACCGTAACGGTCGGCTCTGGCAGTCCTGCCGTCGCCCTGTTCATGACCGCCCCCAGCACGGTGACGGTGGCGCCGGCTGCGGTCGCG
>JBBAPO010000008.1:0-143835 GCA_040400795.1 Rhodoferax sp. | reverse complement strand
AAGCTGCACATGGGCCATGTGCGCAACTACACCATCAACGACATGCTCACGCGCTACCTGCGCATGAATGGCTACAACGTGCTGATGCCCATGGGCTGGGACGCCTTTGGCTTGCCGGCTGAAAACGCCGCACTGAAAAACGGCGTGCCACCAGCCCAGTGGACCCACGACAACATCGCCTACATGAAGCAGCAGATGCAGGCTATGGGCCTGGCCATTGACTGGAGTCGCGAGGTAGCCACCTGCGACCCCAGCTACTACAAATGGAACCAGTGGCTGTTTCTGAAGATGCTGGAAAAAGGAATTGCCTACCGCAAGACCCAGGTCGTCAACTGGGACCCGGTTGACCAAACCGTGCTGGCCAACGAGCAGGTGATCGACGGTAAGGGCTGGCGCACAGGCGCGGTGGTGGAAAAGCGTGAAATTCCAGGCTACTACCTGAAGATCACGGCCTACGCCGAGGAGCTGCTGGACCACGTACAACACAAACTGCCAGGCTGGCCTGAGCGCGTCAAGTTGATGCAGGAGAACTGGATCGGCAAGAGCCAAGGCGTGCGCTTTGCCTTTACCCACGACATTCAGGCCAGCGACGGTGCCCTGATCGGTGACGGCCGCATGTACGTGTTCACCACCCGGGCCGACACCATCATGGGGGTGACCTTTTGCGCAGTGGCGCCTGAGCACCCATTGGCGCAGCACGCGGCGCAGACCAACCCGGCGCTGGCCGCCTTCATCGAGGCGTGCCAACGCGGCGGTACCACCGAGGCCGAGCTCGCGACCCAGGAGAAGAAAGGCATGGCCACCGGCTTGTCGGTGACGCACCCCCTTACCGGCGTACCGTTGGCGGTGTGGGTCGGCAATTACGTGCTCATGAGTTATGGCGACGGCGCAGTGATGGGCGTACCGGCGCATGATGAGCGCGACTTTGCCTTTGCCCTGAAATACGGCCTGACGATCCAGCCAGTGGTCAGCCTCGGCTCCCAAACCTTTGACGCCAGCCGCTGGCAGGACTGGTATGGCGAAAAAAGTGCCGGCCGGGCGATCCATTCCGGCAAGTACGACGGTCTGACTTTCCCGGATTGTGTCGAGGCGGTTGCAGCTGACCTGGTCGGACTCGGCCTCGGTGAGAAAAAAACCACTTGGCGCCTGCGAGATTGGGGCGTGAGCCGGCAGCGCTACTGGGGCACGCCTATTCCCATCATCCATTGTGACGAGCATGGCGCGGTGCCCGTGCCCGAAAAAGACCTGCCGGTGGTGCTGCCGCAGGACTGCGTGCCTGACGGCAGTGGCAACCCGCTGCACAAGCACGTCGGCTTTCATGCCGGGGTTGTGTGCCCGGTCTGCGGCGAGCCCGCACGGCGTGAAACCGACACCATGGACACCTTTGTCGACAGTTCCTGGTACTTCATGCGCTATTGCGATCCGAAGAACGACCAGGCGATGGTGGCTGCAGGTGCCGACTACTGGATGCCTATGGACCAGTACATCGGCGGCATAGAGCACGCCATCCTGCACCTTCTGTACGCCCGTTTCTGGACCAAGGTGATGCGCGACCTGGGCCTGGTCAAAGTCGACGAGCCCTTTACCAAGTTGCTGACGCAGGGCATGGTGCTCAACCACATCTACTCGCGCAAGGGCGAGAAGGGCGGGGTGGAGTATTTCTGGCCGCACGAGGTGGAAGACCTGCACGACGACACCGGCCGGGTGACGGGAGCCCGCCTCAAGGCGGCCAAGGGCGCCCTGCCTGCCGGGACGCTGATCACCTACGAGGGGGTCGGCACCATGAGCAAGAGCAAGAACAACGGGGTTGACCCCCAGGACCTGATCGAAAAATACGGTGCCGACACCGCCCGCCTGTACACCATGTTCACTGCGCCGCCCGAGGCCACGCTGGAGTGGAACGATGCGGCGGTGGAGGGCTCCTACCGTTTCCTGAAACGGGTCTGGAACTTTGGCTACAAGTTTTCTGCTATGGATTCAGGAGCACTAGAGGCAGCAGTGGCGGGGGCTAAGCGCCTGAATGATGTGCAGTTTGGCAAAGAAGCGCGGGCCTTGCGGCTGGACATTCACGCGGTACTCAAGCAGGTCGATTACGACTACCAGCGCATGCAGTACAACACGGTGGTCTCGGGCGCCATGAAAATGATCAACGCCTTGGACGACTTCAAGGCAACACACACGCCTGGCGGTGCGATTGCCCAGATCGAGGGCTTTGGCATCCTGCTGCGCTGCCTGTACCCAGCCACGCCGCACATCGCCCACAGCCTGTGGCAGGCGCTGGGCTATGCCGGCGTGCTGGGTGACATCCTCGACACGCCCTGGCCCCAAGTGGATCCGACCGCTATGGCGCAGGATGAAATTGAGCTGGTGCTTCAGATCAACGGCAAGCTGCGCGGCGCCATCGTGGTGCCGGCCGGCGCCTCGCGGGAGGTGGTGGAACAACTGGCCGTTGGCAGCGAGGTCTTCCTTAATCTCGCTGGTGGTGCCACGCCGAAAAAGATCATCGTCGTGCCCGGTCGGCTCGTCAATTTGGTGCTCTAGGCACGCCGCCCCTATGCAACGCCGCCCGCTCCTTGCCCTGCTGCTGCCGGCAGTGCTAGCGCTGGGTGGCTGTGGGTTTCGGCTGCGCGCCAGCCAGACCTATGCCTTTGATCGGATCGCGGTGCTGCCTCATCCGGGTGGGCCGCTGGCCATTGAGCTGCGTCGCTCCTTTGGCTCTGCCGTGCAGGTTCTGGCACCTGAGGCGCCGCTGACCCAGGCCCAGGTGGTGCTGGATCTGTTACAGGAGCAGCGTGAAAAAACCGTGGTGGGTGTCAATGCCTCGGGCCAGGTGCGGGAGTTTCAGCTGCGCATCCGGGTACGCTTTGGCTTGCGTACGCCGCTGGGACAAGCACTGATCGCGCCGTCAGACATCCTGCAGCAGCGTGACATCAGCTTTAATGAGTCTGCTGTGCTGGCCAAAGAAGCCGAAGAGGGCTTGCTTTACCGCGACATGCAGTCCGATATCGTGCAGCAGTTGCTGAGGCGGCTGGCTGCTGTCAAGTCTTTGACGCCTCCCTGAGCCCATGCAACTCTCCGCCAGCCAGCTTGGCAGCCACCTCCAACGCGGACTCAAAAGCCTGTACACTCTGTTTGGAGATGAGCCGCTGCTGATTCAGGAGGCCGCCGACGCGATTCGCGCCGCCGCCCGGGCCCAAGGGTTCACTGAGCGGAGTTCCTACACCGTGGCCGGCGCCCATTTCGACTGGAGCGAGGTGCTGGCTGCCGGTGGCAGCCTGAGCCTGTTCGCCGACCGACAAATGCTGGAGTTACGCATTCCTTCGGGCAAACCGGGCAAGGATGGCAGTGTGGCTCTGCAGCGGCTGGCTGAGAGTGCCCAGGGCAATGACAGCATGCTCACCATTGTCATGTTGCCACGGCTCGACAAAGCCACCCGCGCCAGTGCCTGGTTTTCTGCACTCGATGGCTACGGCGTCACGCTGGCCGTGGAGCCGGTCGAGCGGCAGGCGCTGCCGCAGTGGATTGCACAGCGGCTGTCAACGCATGGGCAACGGGTTCGCGGCGGCGAAGAAGGCCAACGCACCCTGCAATTTTTTGCTGATCGCGTGGAAGGCAACCTGCTGGCGGCGCACCAGGAGATCCAGAAATTGGGCTTGCTTTACCCGGCCGGCGAACTGGGCTTTAAGCAGATCGAGTCTGCGGTATTGAATGTCGCTAGATTTGATGTGTTCAAGCTGTCAGAGGCCGTGCTGGCTGGCCAACCGGCGCGGGTGCAGCGCATGCTGGACGGCTTGCAGGCCGAGGGCGAGGCCGAGGTGCTGGTGCATTGGGCCTTGAGCGAAGACATTCGCGCCCTGAAGCGCGTCAAGGACGCCATGGCTCAGGGGCGCCCACTTCCAATGGCTTTGCGTGAGCAGCGGGTCTGGGGTGTGAAGGAACGGCTGTTCGAGCGCGTCTTGCCGCGGCTGAGCGAAGCGCAGCTGGCCGAGTTGCTGCAAGCGGCGCATGACGTTGATGGCATTGTTAAAGGGCTCAAGCAGCCCCATTGGCCGCAGGACGGGTGGGGCGCTTTGCACCGCTTGGCCCAGATGCTGTGCAGCCTGTGCATGCCGCTGGCTAGAATAGGTGTTAATCATTCGGTACTTAGAACCCCGGCGGTTCTAAGTACCAATTCTTTACAGGCGCAAGTCTGAGTTATTGCTGGAGCGACTTGCCATGAAAATCGCAGTGGTTGGTGCAGGTTTTGCTGGTCTGAGTACGGCGAAGATCCTCAAGGCCATGGGTCACGAGGTCACGGTTTATGAAAAAGACAGCGAAGTCGGTGGCGTCTGGGCCGGGTCACGCCGTTATCCCGGCCTGACGACCCAAAATGTGCGCTCCACCTATGCACTGTCTGACTTTCCCTACCCCAACGACTACCCGGAGTGGCCCTCGGGCGAGCAGGTGCAGCGTTACTTGGCGGCCTACGCCCAACGCTTTGACTTGGTGCCGCTGATCCGTTTGCGCACTGAAGTGACCCGAGCGGAACCTGCGGCAGACGGACAAGGCTGGCAATTGGCCAGCTTGGATTTGGTCACCGGGCAAACAGCGCAGCACAGTTTTGATTATCTGGTGGTGTGCAATGGCACCTTCTCGCAGCCCATGCTGCCTGACTTTGAGGGTGCAGAAGCGTTCCAGGCCGCCGGTGGCGTGGTTTGTCACAGCAGTCAGTGGCCAGGCAATGCCATGGTCAAAGGTCGGCATGTGATGGTGGTCGGCTATGGCAAATCGTCGTGTGACCTGGCTCAGGCGGTGTCCAGCGATGCTTCGTCGACGACAGTTGTCGTACGCCAGTTGATCTGGAAGATGCCAAAAAAGCTGTTTCATGTGCTGAATTACAAATACCTGCTGCTCACCCGCATGGGCGAGGCGCTGTTTGAGTACATCCGGGTCAAGGGGTTTGAACGCTTTTTGCATGGCCCGGGTAAGCCGGTGCGCAACAGCTTATTGAGTCAGGTGCAATGGGTGGTCACGGTACAGTGCAAGCTCAAGGCGCTGGGCCTGCTGCCATCGATTCCCTTCGAGACCATCTCACGCAGCACGGTGAGCTTGGTCACCGAAGGTTTTTTTGAAAGCGTGGCGTCCGGCAAGATCAAGGTTTGTCGAGACGCGGTGATCCAGCGTTTGTTGGCTGGGCCTGACGGTAAGTTTGCCGAACTGAGCACGGGCGAGCGCCTGCCTGTCGACATGGTGGTGTGCGGCACAGGTTGGCGGCAGAGCGTGCCATTTTTGCCAGACGCGGTCATGGCCAGTGTCACCGATGCAAAAGGTAACTTCCGACTGTACCGGTCAATCTTGCCGGTCCACGTGCCGCGGTTGGCTTTCAATGGCTACAACTCATCGTTGTTCAGTCAGTTGAGCTGCGAAGTCGCCGCACTGTGGATCGCCGACCTGCTGGGCGGGCAACTCCAGTTGCCGCCACCGGCGGCGCAGGACAGCGACATCACTGAGCGGCTGAACTGGATCGACAAGCGCAATGAGGGCAAGCACGCCAAAGGGACCAATGTGGTGCCGTTTTCCCTGCACCATGTGGACGAGTTGTTGCAAGACATCCGGCTGCCCTTGGGCGCACTGACGCGCCTCAAGCACTGGTTGTTGCCGGTCAGCCCGGCCGACTATGCCGGGGCGACCCGCGGCCTACTGACGCGCTACCGCCAAACTTGAGCTGACGCCTCGGTACCCGGCTTCGGCCCGTGCGGTGCCGATGTGGCTGCATACCCTGGACATGGGTCATGCAATGAGAAAAATGTCAGAAAGACGAGCTCGGGCCGGCCAGGAACTCAAGCTCCTGGGCAGTGGAAGCCCGCCCGAGGACAGCGTTGCGGTGCGGGTAGCGGCCAAAGCGGTCGATGATGGTCTTGTGCTGGTGTTCTGAGGCCAGACTGCTCTCCAGCCCAGCCTGGCTGAACAGCGCCAGAGCTGTTCTGTGGATGAGTGGCGATTCACTGTGCATGAAAGGCATGTACATGAACGCCCGTTGCTGGATCTCAAGGGCGGCATCGGCACCAGCAGCCACGGCAGTTTGCGCCAGCGCAAGAGCCAGCGCATCGCAGGCAAAGGCCTGTGGCTGGTCCCGGTACATATTGCGCGAAAACTGGTCCAGCACGATGATTTCGGCCAAGCTTCCCTGCGGCGTCTCGCGCCAGGCGTAAAGCTCGCATCGCGCTGCGGCGGCATGCAGGCTGCCAAAGCGCGAAGAGATCAGCCGATCAAACTCGGCCGATTTTGTCCACCACTGCTTGGCGTCTATCTCCTTGAACCAGAAGTCCAATACGGCCTGGGCCGTCATGGCAGCCGCCCCTGCTGTTGCAACTGCTCGCCCAACGCCGCAATGTGGCGCACTCCGGAGGCCAAGGTGGCTGCCGAGCTGTGCACCGAGTAGGGGCCCAGCACCAGCTCGTGGGGGTGTTTGGCCGCTGAGCCCAGCAAAAACGTGCAGTCGCCCTCGGCTTTGAAATCGATGCCGGTGTTACCGTCTTCAAACACCGCCAGTTCCCGCACCAGACGCGTACCGGCGACGTGCAGCGTGCCGCTCTGAGCAAACGTCCATGCCACCTGATGCGTGGCCGGTGGCTGGTAGTGCCAGCGCTCGCCGTCTTGCAGGGTGACCCAGTAATAGTTCAGGTCCCAGGGTGCCGGGATCGGGCTGACGGCTTCACCGCACGCACCCAGCAGCACCCGCACCGGGCCGGCAACCGGCACCTCATTGGGGTGCAGGAACAGGGCCGACGCGGGCGCCAATTCATGCGAGGGCGGCAGCGCGAACCAGATCTGAAAGGCCTTCAGCGTCTGGGCCGGCGGATCGGCTGGCATCGGCTGCGCCCGGTGCCAGATGCCGCTGCCCGCCGCCATCCACTCAATGCCACCCTGGCGGACCACATCCACCTGCCCCGACGAGGTTTCGTGCCGGATGTCAAAGGTCAGCGGGTAGGTCAGCGTGGCGATGCCGGAGTGCGGGTGAAACCCGAAATTAGGCCCACCGCCGCCAGGCGCTTCCACTTAATCCAAAAAAATGAAGGGCTTGATCTGTTGCCCGATGTCACCCGGGCTCATCAGCCGTGTGATCGGGCCGTGGCGCCGCCCGGAGGTGCGGGTGGCGAGAGGTCTTGAAGTAGGCATATCCGGCATTTTGATCAGAGATGGCCAGTGTAGGCATTAACGCGGTGAAGCCGCAGGCGGTACAAACCCTTCGACGATGACGATCTGGAACTGCGCCACGCCGGCGCGCAGAGCGATCGCCTCTTGGTAGCCCGCAGAGTTGAAGCAGGCTTGTGCTGCTGCGTAGCTGGGGAACTCGATGAGATAGGGCCGCCCTGGCACCGCGCCCTCGACCACCGTAGCCAAGTCACCGCGCGCCAATACGCGACCGCCTTGTGCGGCAATCAGCGGCCCCGCCACGCTGGTGTAGTTGCCGAAGCGCGAGGGCTCGTTGATGGTGGCGAAGACGATCCAGTAGCCTTTAGGCGCTGCGTCATGCGAATTGTTCGGTAGGGATGCTGTCATGGTGTACTTTCATTCATGGGTTGGTGCTGGGAACAAGCCGTGCCAGTGCGGCTAGGCACTTTGGACGATCTTGTCGCCGTTTGAGTATTGGCCGTGGAAGTGGAACCAGTCTTCGGCGGATAACGCATCCGGCAGTATTTTCTTGAACTCTTGTGGCGTTCCGCGTGGGCCTTTTTGCACTTCATAGTACAAGAACATGTGGTGCAAATCTTTGAGCAGCAAGCGGCGCAAAAACAGTGGCATCGCCAGTCGTGCTTTGACGGGCAGGCCGCTGACCCTGGACATGGCTGCCGCCACTTCCGACAAGTCGCCTTGCCAGCCGATCACATCGAGCGTCATGCCCAGCCATTGTTGTGGGTTCTTCAATTGAATCGCGGCCGCTCGGCCAATGTCATACGTGGCGCAGTATTTGCAGTCTTGCAGCGACAAAAACTTGACGACGCCCTTTTTCAAGGGGTTCCAGTTGGCGGCGTCGTCCAGGTTCTCAAAGAAGGCGCAGGGCCGCAGAATCGAGAACGGGACTCCAGATGCACGCAGGTATTTCTCCAGGGCCAGCTTGGCGTGCAGGTGTTTAACATGCTCGTCAAACAACTCGGCGTCGGCCACACTCATGAACACCAGGTGCTCAACCCCGGCCGCTTTGGCGGCATCGATGGCGGCGCGGCCTTGCTGAAATTCCAGATCAGCGCTTTTCTTGGCAGCGCCAAAATAGTCGGTGATGACGAACACTTTCTTGGCGCCACTTTGGGCCAATGCTCGGTCCAGGTCCGCGCGCAGCGTGTAGTTGCAAACCACCGGCTTCACCCCCTGGGCGGCCAGTCTGTTGTTGCTGGACCGGGTGGTGCCGTACACCTCAAAGCCGGCTTCTCTAAGCGCCCGGCAAACATTGCGCCCAACCTTGCCGGTGGAATTGAGTACGAGAATTTTTTCAGCGGACATGAGAATACCTTTGTGGGTAGTGCGATTCAGGCCCGGCGCCAGGCCGGCAGGCCGAACGGCGTGATCAGGACGGCCATGAACCACAACACCGGGCCACCCAAGGTGCCCGCATTGAATTCGATGACGCCGGGTAGTACCAGTGCAAACAGGAAAGACAAGTCGGCGACGCCAATGGCCAGCAGGCCAATCAGGTAACCCGTCCAAGACGCTCGTTTGATGATCAACCAGGCGACAAACAAGCCGAGCACACCGTAGCCGCCGACATCGAGGCAAAAGTTTAGGATCAGTTGCCCCTGCGCAAAGAGCGTCGCCGGGTCGGTGGCGTGCACAAAGGCCGCCCGCGGCACGGCGCGACCACCGATCAGCATGTTCCATAGCCCGGACGTCCCACCCTTCAGGTACTGGTGCACACCTTCGGCGCCAACCCAGATGTGCAGCACGCTCCATAGCGCGAAGAGCCAGCCGCCAATTTTGGCGGCAGTGCCCGCTACGGGCGTCGGGTTTGAAGGGTTCATGGCAGGGTCCTTTGCTGAGTTGATCAAGGGAGTCATTGTCCGAAGCAATGTCAACGGGATAAAGTCCATCAAATGGAATGGATTGCTGCACTGGCGGCACAATCAAGCCATGGATATCTTCAGAAACATGAACCTCTTTGTCGAGGTGGCCAAGGCCAGCAGCTTTCGGCGTGCCGCTGAGGTGCTGGGTCTGCCCAACTCTACGGTGTCGCGCCGCATTGCCGAGCTGGAGCGCGATGTGGGCCTGCGCCTGTTCAACCGCAGCACCCGAAGGGTCGAGCTAACCGAGGGCGGGCGCCTGTACTTCGACAACTGCCAGCGGATCATCCAGGAGGCGACGCTGGCGCACCAGGAACTCACCCACCTGCACGCTCAGCCCAGTGGCGTCATTCGGGCCTCGATGCCGGTCGACTTCAGCGTGATCTACCTAAGCCCGCTGCTGGCCGATTTTTCGCGCCGGTACCCTGGCATCCGTTTCAGTCTGGACCTGACCCCAAACCAAGCCGACCTGGTGGGCGATCCAGTCGATGTGGCCATTCGCATGGGGCCGCCGAAAGACCAGAGTCTGATCGCCCGCCCGATTGCCAGGCTGGGCACGGTGCTGGTGGCCTCGCCCGACTACCTGCAGAAGCGCGGCGCGCCAGAGCAGCCGCAAGACCTGTCAGGCCACGAATGCCTGCGCATGAAAGACGCCCCCTGGGTACTGTTCCACCGCGACGGCAGCAGCCAAAGCGTTGAAGTGGGCGGACAGTTCATCGCCAATAGCCGGGGTCTTTTGCAGCAACTGGCCTTGAGCGGCCAAGGCATTGTCCAGACCGCCGACAGTTGGGTCCAGGCGGACTTGGCTGCTCAGCGCCTGGTGCGGGTGTTGCCGGATTGGACGCCGCCGGTGGTCTCCGCCTACGCCTTGACGGTTACCCGGCTGCTGCCGGCCAAGGTGCGGGTGTTTATTGATTACCTGGTGGCGAACATGGCACAGGGTGAGATGGGTTTAACTTAAGCGGCCAGCGCAACCGACAAACCCTGCACCTTGTGCTGGGCGATCAGCCTCGCCACCAGCCCCGATGCCTTGGCGTCCTCGACAAAGGTACGGAGAAAGGCCTCGGCTTCGGGTTGGCCCTTGCCACAGCCGATTGCTTGCTGTACCGCCATGAACCCGCCTGGCAGGATCACATGCCCGGGCGCCCTGGCCAAGTCACCGATCAACCCAGGCCGCAGCCCGGCCAGTGCGTCGATCTGGCCGTTGAGGTAGCGGTCGAGTGCCGCGCCACCCCCGTCGAAGCGCAGCAGCGTCGCATGCTGGTGATTGCGCTCTAGCCAAAGGCCATAGGCGCTGCGGGCGAACACGGCGATCGTCACACCGGGCTGGTCCACGTCCGCCACGCACTTCAAGCAGGAGCCAGGCGGCACCAAATAGCTGGCTTCGATTTCACAATAGGCAGGAGTGAAGGCGGTAGTCTGGGACCGCAGAGGGTCGGCGCCGAACAAGCCGATGTCCCACGTGTCCGTACCCGCAGCATCGGCCAATAGACCCGGGTTGGCAAACGGCACCAACTGCAGGGGCACACCGAGCAGCCTGGCGACTTCTGCAGCCATGCTGGGCGCTACACCCACCGGGTCGCCGCTCTCGTTCTTGCCGTTGACCAGCAAAAAGTTGCTCATGTTGATGCCGGCGCGAAGCACGCCATGTGGTGTGACTTGTTGAACCACGAGGGGGTCAGGGCTATGTTCTGGCGTGGACATGGTGTCTCGGTGACTCTACGATGGGAGCTGCCGGCGTCATGCCGGCAGCGAATGACGGTACAGGAATTTAAGCACAAGCGGGCTCGCGACTGCGCGGAACTCCTCAAAATAGCTGTGCCGCGCGCCATCTAGCAGCTGCAGTTCGGCCCCGGGAATTCGGCCTGCCAGCAGCCTTCCGTTTGCGCTGGGGTTGACCTCATCCTGGCTGCCGTGGATGACCAGGGTCGGGGCAGTGATATCGGGCAGCGCTTGCCTGCCCGGCAAGCCTGGTCAATCAGTCCGCGCAGCCGTGGAAATAGCCCTGTCGCGCTCAGTCTCCAAATTCAAGTTGACGCTGGGCCTGTTCCATTTGGGCCAGTATCCTCGTTGCCTCTCAATTCGTTCCTGTGCCTCTGGACCAGCGTAGCGTGAAGGCCTGTTGATAAAATTAAGACCAAAGGTGCCAGCAGTCATAACTACGATGTTATCTCCCCATAACGTAATGCAGCATTGCCAAAATCCGCGCCAACCCTTGAAATAGCGACCTGCACAACTGAAGCTGATGCTATGCCAACTCTCAAAATATCCAATCCGCACATTCATAACGTCAAAACTCAGGTACGCCGGCGCACTCTCTTGCTGGGTGCTGCAGCTGCACCGTGGATGCTGACCGACGTCGGGGCACAAGCACCTGTAGATGGCTTCCCCACACGCCCTTTGCGGCTGATTGTCGGATTCACGGCCGGCAGCATCGGCGACTTGTTTGTGCGCGCGTTAGTGCAGCAACTGGGTCCGCAACTGGGCCAGCCCATCGTGGTGGAAAACAAACCGGGGGCCAGCCAGGTGATTGGTGCCGAACTGGCGGCTCGTGCCGCACCGGATGGCTACACGCTGTATCTGGGCACGCAAGGCGGGCTGGTGCTGAACGCGGTCGTGCGCAAGAAGCTGTCTTATGACCCCACGGCGGACTTCACGCCGATCACCATGATGTTCGTGACACCGATGTACCTGTATGTCAACCCATCGGTGCCTGCCAAGTCGACTGCGGAGCTGATCGCGCTGGCCAAGGCAAAGCCGGGCAAGCTGACCTTTGCCTCTATCGGCGCCGTCACCGCTTCGCACGTGCTGGGCGAAATGTTCAAGTCTGAAGCCGGGGTGGACATGCTGCACGTGCCGTTCAAGGGCGGGCCCGAAGCGACCAATGCGCTGATTTCGGGCCAAATCGACATCTACTTCAACGGCAACAACAGCATGTCGCAGGTCAAGCAGGGCAAGGCACGTGTGATTGCCTCGGCCGGGCTCAAACGATCTGAAGAGCGCCCGGATCTGCCCACGATTGCTGAGGCCGGTGTGCCGGGCGTCGACCTCCTGCCCTGGTTCGGCCTGTTTGCACCTGCAGGCATGCCGCGCTTGTCACCACCAGCCGCCTCGCCGGCCTGCATGGCGCTGATGAGGCGTAGCGCCAGTGGCTGCCCAGCGCTGGCGGCAAAGGCCTCAGCCGTCGCCTCAATCACGCGGGGCCCGGTCAGCATGTTGCCAGCCACACTGACATTGTCCTGCAGCAGGTGGCCGCACCAGTCAACACAGTCACTGCCGGTGTGGGCCACGCCCGGGCCTCGGGCCGGCAGCACATGCAGCTGCCGCTGGGCCTGGCCGGCGTCGGCGTCAGTGAGCGCGTTCAGCACCGTCTGGGCCGAGAGGCCTTGCGCCAGCAGCGCCAAACCTTGCGGGCCATAGAGCGGGTTCATCAGCGCCTGGGTTGCGATCGCTCCCACGCCGGCCCGGCTGTGGATGCAAAGTGAGCCGACTGAGAAAAACCGGCTGGCAATGGCGATGCCAAAGCGGCCGTCGGGCTCGCGGGCCAGGATGGACCAGGTCATAGTCTGCCCCCTTGTGGCAGTTGCTGTACTTGGGGTGTTGGTGGGCAGTGCATGGTCGCAGTTCTCCGGGCGGGAACGTGATTTATGAATGCTACCATTGTGTGACTATGTTAAACCTTGATGCCTCCCATTACCCGTACGCCTCCCGCCGTACGGTGGTTTATGCCAACCGCGGCATGGTCGCCACCTCGCAACCGCTGGCTGCACAGGCCGGCTTGGCTGTCTTGCAGGCCGGCGGCAACGCCATTGACGCCGCCATTGCTACCGCGGCCGCCCTGACTGTGGTGGAGCCCACCGCCAACGGCATCGGCGGTGATTCTTTTGCGCTGGTTTGGCATGGCGGCAAGCTGCACGGCCTGAACGCCAGCGGTCCAGCGCCGCGCAGCCTCACCCTGGACCACATGACCGGTCTGGGTCACACCAGCATGCCCAAGTACGGGCCACTGCCGGTCACCGTGCCCGGGGCTCCGGCAGCCTGGGCGGCGCTGGCCAGCCGCTTCGGGCGTCTCCCCTTGACCACCTCGATGGCCCGCGCGGTCGAGTTGGCCCGCGATGGTTTTCCGGTATCACCTACCGTGGCCTTTGCCTGGCAGCAAGCCACCCGGCTGTTTCGCGAAGAGTTCAAGGCCCCGTATTTCAAACCCTGGTTTGAGACTTTTGCGCCTGAGCGTGCGCCGCAAGCCGGCGAAATCTGGCGCTCATCCGGCCATGCCGACACCCTGCAAGACATTGCCCAAACCGGCGCTGCAAGTTTTTACCGTGGCGCGCTGGCCGAGAAGATCGCCGCCTGCGTGCAATCCGCGGGTGGCCATTTGACGCTGGACGACCTGGGCGCCTACCAGGTGGACTGGTGCCAGCCCATCAGCGTCAACTACCGCGGCTACGACGTCTGGGAGATTCCGCCCAACGGGCATGGCCTGGTGGCGCTGATTGCGCTCAACATCCTCAAGGGTTTTGATTTCCAGGAGCGCGACACGCTGCTGACGCACCACCGCCAGATCGAGGCCATCAAGCTGGCCTTTGCCGATGGCCTGGCCCACATTGCCGACCCAGCGCACATGCGGGTGTCAGTGGCTGACCTGCTGTCGGACGCCTATGCCGACGAACGCCGCGCCCTGATTGGCGCGCAGGCGGCCCGGCCCCTGCCGGGCGAGCCGCCGCGCGGCGGCACGGTCTACCTGAGCACAGCCGACGCCGAGGGCAACATGGTGTCGCTGATCCAGAGCAATTACATGGGCTTTGGTTCCGGCTTGGTAGTGCCCGGCACCGGCATCGGCCTGCACAACCGTGGCAACAACTTCTCGCTCGATGCGGCCCACCCCAACTGTCTGGCGCCCGGAAAACGGCCGTACCACACCATCATCCCCGGGTTTTTGACCAAAGACGGCGCCGCGGTTGGGCCGTTTGGCGTGATGGGCGGCTTTATGCAGCCGCAGGGCCATGTGCAGATGGTTATGAACACGGTCGACTTTGGCCTGAATCCGCAGGCCTCGCTCGATGCCCCGCGCTGGGAGTGGGAGAGCGGACGGCGTGTCAACATCGAGCGCGCCACACCTGAGCACCTTTTTCATGGCCTGGCGGCGCTGGGTCATGAGGTCAGCTGGTCGGGCAACCGGATTGCCTTTGGCCGTGGCCAGATCATCTGGCGTGACGCCCAAGGCGTGCTGTGCGGCGGCACCGAGCCACGCACCGATGGCGCTATTGCCGCCTGGTAGGGCAGGGCTCGGGTATGGATGCGCTCGACATCACTCAGTACAGCCTTGATCTGGGCGCCCGGGCAAAAGTGGCCTCGGCCCTGATGGCCAAAGCCGATACAGCTACAAAAAATAGAGCATTGAAACGCCTCGCCGCGCTGCTGCGCGAGGCCACCCCGGCGCTGCAGACCGACAACGCCAAGGACCTGGCGCGTGCCGTTGCCGCCGGCTTGGCAGATCCCCTGGTGGACCGGCTTAACCTCGGCCCCAAGGTGCTCGAGACCTGCGCTCAGGGCTGCGAACAACTCGCTGCCATGCCTGAGCTGATCGGCGAAATCACGGGGCTGCGCCAGCAGCCCAGCGGCATCCGGGTGGGGCAGATGCGGGTGCCAATTGGCGTGTTTGGCATGATTTTCGAGAGCCGGCCCAATGTGACCATCGAGGCCGCTAGCCTGTCGATCAAGAGCAGTAACGCTTGCATCCTGCGTGGTGGCTCGGAGGCCATAGAGTCCAACAAGGCGCTGGCCCTGCTGGTGCAGCGCGCGCTGACCGACAGCGGCCTGCCGGCCGACGCCGTGCAACTGGTGCAAACCACCGACCGCGCCGTGGTCGGCCAGTTAATCACCATGCCGCAGTTTGTGGATGTCATCATTCCGCGCGGCGGAAAGGGCTTGATCGAGCGCATCAGCCGCGATGCCAAAGTGCCGGTCATCAAACACCTGGACGGCAACTGCCATATCTATATAGATGACCCCTGTGACCTGGCCATGGCGCTCAAAGTCACCGACAACGCCAAGACCCAAAAGTACAGCCCCTGCAACGCCGCCGAGAGCCTGCTGGTGGCGCGCGGTGTGGCCCAAGAATTCTTGCCACCTATGGAGGCCATCTTTGCCGCCAAGGGGGTCGAGATGCGGTGCTGCCCCGAGACCCTGGCTATCTTTGAGTCAAATCGGCCTCCAGCCCTTGCTACGCTTGAAGGTGTTGCTACTAATGCTGTAGCAAATCTGGTTCCGGCGCAAGACAGCGACTGGAGCGAGGAGTACCTGGCGCCCATCATCAGCATCAAGGTGGTGGCCGGGCTGGACGAGGCCATTGCCCACATCAACCGCTACTCTAGTCACCACACCGACGCCATCATCACCCGCGATCACATGCACGCCCAGGCGTTTTTGCGCGAGGTTGATTCGGCCAGCGTGATGGTGAACGCCAGCACCCGCTTTGCCGATGGCTTTGAGTATGGGCTGGGCGCAGAAATCGGTATCTCCACTGATAAGTTTCACGCCCGTGGCCCGGTCGGCCTTGAAGGCCTGACCTCGCTCAAATACGTGGTGCTGGGCGAGGGCGAAGTGCGGGGCTGACTGGCGGGCTGGTCAGAGGAACTCTGGCAAAAGGTCGCGCAGTGCAGTACGGGCGCGCTCGATAGCGTCTTGCGGGGCTGAGGCATAGGGCCACAACATGCGCGCCCGCACCGGGCCCCAGGCGCCAACCTCCGCCATCATTTTGTCCAGCGCCGGGTGTGACAGCCCGTGGCTGCCAACCAGAGGCAACACATGCTGCGCCATGAATTGCTGGATTCGGCGCTCCAGTTCCACCGCAGACTCTGGTGCCGTGGCACTGAGTTGCCAGTGGTGCTGTGCGCCGCGAGGCCCGAGACAGGCCACATTCGAATAAGCCCCATCGGCGCCGAGCGGACGGCCGAAGGCGACGGTGTGTCCGGGCACAAAGACAGAAAAATTAGGCAGCAAGCGGCGGCGCTCGGCATACCAGGCAGCGTCGCCCCCCGGCAGCTTGGCCCCCACCAAATTGGGCGCTAGACGCCTGAGCTCAGCGATTTGTGCCAGGCTCAATCGCAGCTTGGCTTGGGGCGGGTTGTAGAGGATCAGTGGGATGTCGCCCGCTGCTGCTTGGAGACCGCCGACGAAGTTGTCAAGCTCAGGCGCAGACGGTGCCCACCAATCGGGCAGCGTGAACTGAGCGGCGCTGGGGTGGACGTCTTGCAGGCGCCTTAGACGCTCAAGGGCGACGCGTGGGTTGGTGTTGGAGACCCCGATTTGGAAGGGCATGCCGGCGGCCCGAGCTTTTTGCGCCACCAGGCTGACCAGTTGCTCGTACTCGGTCTCGGTCTGGTTGTGAAACTCGCCCGCCGTGCCGTTGGCGTAGATACCAGCCAGACCACTGTTTGTGAGCACATCGAGCTCTTCAGCCAGTGCACCCCAGTCAATCTGGTCGTGCTCGGTGATGGGCAAAAGAATGGTGCCCCAGATGCCCTGCGGCTGTGGGTGTGAGGACAGGGTCATGAATCCGGACTCCAGACTGGTAGCTCGCCGTTGAAGAACTGCACTAGGGTAAACACCCTGTGCAGGACGGGGGTGCCTGCGAATAATACATGCAACATGTCTGACATCTGAACTCCGACAAACCGCTTTGCCTTTGGCCTCATCGTGAAAACCTTCACCCGATTGCCCGCGTACCAATTGGCCACGACCGAGGTCAAGCGCTACATTGAGGAGCATGAGCTCAAGGGTGGTGATCCGCTGCCGTCCGAGGCGGAGCTGTGCCAGGAACTCGGAATGTCAAGGGCATCGCTGCGTGAAGGCCTGAAGGCGCTGGAGTCCCTAGGCATCATCCGCACCCGGCATGGCGAGGGCGTGTTCGTCGCGCACTTTTCGTTTGATCCGATCCTGCATAACCTGCCGTACTCGATTGCTGCGCAGGGCTCGAGTTTGCGCGAGTTGCTGGAGGTGCGTTGCGCGCTGGAGGTCGGCATGATTGCGCAGGTGGTGGCCTGCATCAGCCCCGCGGACATCGATGAATTGCAGGGCCTGGCCCAGCAAATGCTGCAGCGCAGCGCGCTGGGTGAGAGTTTTGCCGAGCTTGACCGCGCCTTTCACGCCACCCTGTTCCGCTGCCTGGGCAATACCTTCCTGCTGAGCCTGGTCGATCTGTTCTGGCAGGTCGTTAACCGACTGGCTGACCGGCTGCCTGCGCCGGATGCGCAGGCGCAGCGCGCCACAGCCCATGACCACCTGGCAGTCGCCGTGATGTTGCGGGCTGGCGATGTGCAGGCACTGGAGCGCGCACATCGGCACCATTTTCAAGAAATTTCCCGCCGTCTTGACGCGATGTACGCGCCTACGACGCTGCCGCACTGATAAGTTTTTGCCAACTGTTCCATAACCATACCGTAAGGAGACTGATGATGAAAATCTGGAAACCACTCGCTGCCCTACTGTCACTGTGTGTCTCGGCTTCCGCCATGGCGCAAAACCTGACCCTGAGCTTTGGTACGCAGCTGCCCGAGACCCATGTGGTCTACAAGGGCATCTTGGAGGTCAAACGCAAGCTCGAGGAGTCGTCCAAGGGCACCATGACGCTGAAGGTCTTTCCTGGCGCGCAGCTCGGCGACTTCAAGGCCATGGTCGGGCAGACCCAGGCCGGTGACCTGGACATCACCATGACGGGCTACCCCGACATGAGCTACATCATTCCCGAGCTCAAGCTGATTGGCGCCCCCTATGTGGTCTCCAGCTACGAGCATCTGCAAAAGGTCGTCAAGGGTCCGTACGGCCAGCGCATGGACACCAAGTTCCGCGAGAAAGGCGTGCACCTGATGGACGTCTGGTACGAGGGCACCCGCCATACCACCGCCAACAAACCGATCAATTCCATGGCCGATCTCAAGGGGCTGAAGATGCGCACGCCCAATGTGCCCTTCCTGATCGCCTACGCCCAGGCCGTTGGCGCCACACCAGCGCCAGTCGCCTTCGCTGAGCTCTACATGGCCTTGCAGACCAAGCAGGTGGATGCCCAGGAGAACCCGCTGCCCACCATCGAGGCCACCAAGGTCTACGAGGTGCAGAAGCACATCGCCCTGACCGGCCACTTCATTGCCAGTTCGGCCATTCTGGTGGGTGACAAAGCCTTGAAGAAACTCAACCCCACCCAAAAGCAGTGGCTGGAGGAGGCCATCATGGCGGGCGGCAAGGTGGCCACGGCCGGCGTGATGAAGAGCGAAGCTGACCTGGTGGCGTTTTTCAAATCTAAAGGTTTGGGCGTGACCACGGTCGACACGGCGCCCTTCCGTGCCGCCATGAAGCCGTATTACGACACACTGGAGACTGAGTTCGGCAAGGGCGAAATCACCCGCATCATGGCCACCAACTAACGGCCGCTGCCGCGATGACGCCCAACCGCTACTCGCCTGAGGGGGTGCTCAGCACCCTGTTGCTGATCGCCCTGAGCCTGGTCATCCTCTTGCAGATTGCTGGGCGCCTGGGCCTGTTTCCTGGGCAGGTATGGACAGAGGAGTTGATCCGCTGGCTGTGGGTCTGGATGGCCTGCCTGGGCCTGAGTGAGGCTGAGCGGTACCAGCAGCACCTGCGCATGGACATGGTGCCGTCGCTCTGGAGCGCGGCGTTTCGCCGCGCGGTCTACCGCGTGATTGACGCCATGACGGGTGTACTGGCCCTCTACATGGCGTGGCTGGGTTTCAAGGGAGTGCTGCGCACCTGGAATGATGAATCGGTGACCCTGATGGTCTCCGACGCGGTGCTGTACGCGGCGCTGCCGGTAGGCGCCTTGCTGTGGGCGATGCGGCTGTTCTTGCGGCTGGCGGGCAAGCGCCAGCCAGAGCCCTGGAGTTCCTCATGACCTTCCTGATTTTCATCGTCACCTGGATGGTGCTGATTTTTGTCGGCATCCCGATCGCCGTCTCGATGATCGTGGTGTCGGTCGGCTACTTTTTGTACACCGGGATCGGCATCAACTTTGCGGTTCAGCGCATCGTGGATGGTCTCAACAGCTTTCCCATCATCGCGGTGCCGCTGTTCATCCTGGCGGCCAGCATCTTCAACTCCTCCAGCATCACCCGCAACCTGTTTGGTTTTGCCACGCATCTGGTCGGGCATGTGCGCGGCGGGCTGGGGCATGTGAACATTCTGGCTAGCCTGTTTTTCTCAGGCATGTCGGGCTCGGCGGTGGCCGATGCCGGTGGCTTGGGCAAGATTGAAGCCGAGGCCATGCAGAAGGCGGGCTACCCCCATGACCTGGCCGCTGCGCTCACTGCCGTGTCGTCTATCCTGGGGCCGCTGGTGCCCCCGAGCATCCCGATGGTGGTGTACGGCGTGGTGTCCGGCGCGTCGATCGGCGGCCTGTTCCTGGGCGGTATCGTGCCGGGCTTGCTGTGCACGCTGGCCATGATGATCATGCTGTATATCGTGGCCGGACGCATCAGCCTGCCGGTGCACCCGCGCGCCACCTGGCGGCAGATCCGTCGTTCATTCATCATCTCGTTTCCGGCGCTGCTCACACCGGTGGTCATCATCGGTGGCATTTTCAGCGGCGTGTTCTCGCCCACCGAGGCCGCGGCGGTCACGGTGTTGTATGCGATTGCCATCGACCTGCTGGTCTACCGTGAGCTGACCTGGCGCAAGCTGTGGGATGCGATTTATGAGACGGCTGTGATGTCCTCTACCATCGCACTCATCATTGGCGGCGTGTCCATGATGGGGGTGGTGATGGCGCGGGAGAAGGCGCCGGACCAGATCGCTTCGCTGCTGATGTCTGTGGCCAGCACGCCGACCGAGTTCATGTTCGCCGTGACCCTGCTCTTGCTGATTCTGGGCTGCTTCATCGAGGTGTTGGCGCTGCTGCTGGTGCTGGTGCCCTCGTTCATGCCGCTGGCTGCCGCGCTGGGCATCGACCCGGTTTACCTGGGCGTCAACATCATCTTCACGCTAATGATTGGCACGCTCACACCGCCCATGGGCATGATCCTGTTCGTGGTGTCCAAGAGCCATGGTGTGGAGATGCACCGGCTGATTCGGGCGACTATGCCCTGGCTGATTCCCTTGATCATCGTGCAGATCCTGATGATCATGTACCCACCCTTCATCCTGGCCCTGCCCAGGCTGTTCATGTCCTGACCGATTGTTTTACCCATGACCTCAACGCTCAAGCTCCACGGCATTGTTCCCCCCGTTGCCACGCCCTACGACCATGATGGACAGATTGACCCCCAGGGCCTGCGTGCGGTATTGCGCCACCTCATTGACGGTGGTGTGCACGGCCTGTTCGTGCTGGGTTCCACCAGCGAATGCGTGTTTCTCAATCCGGCCCAGCGCGGGCTGGTGATCGAGACCGCAGTGCAGGAGGCGGCCGGGCGCGTGCCGGTGCTGGTGGGCGTGATGGATGCCACCACCGACCACTGCATCGCCCATGGCCGCCAGGCCCAGGCCCTGGGTGCGCAGGCGCTGGTGCTGACCGCGCCCTACTACACCCGTACCAACCAGGCCGAGACCCTGGACCATTTCAGGTATGTGCGTGACGCGGTTGACCTGCCGGTGGTGGCTTACGACATTCCGGTCTGCGTGAACATCAAGCTGGCGCGCGACACGGTGAACGCGCTGGCCCGCGAGCAGGTGGTGGTGGCGCTGAAAGACAGCAGCGGTGACGAGGGCGGCTTCCGCATGCTGCTGCGTGACCTGCAGGACCTGCCCGACTTCGCCCTGTTCACTGGCTCTGAGGTGGTGGCCGATGCGGCTTTGCTGGGTGGCGCCCACGGCATCGTGCCCGGCCTGGCCAATGTTGACCCCCATGGCTACGTGCGCCTGTATGACCATGCCCGTGCCGGCCGCTGGCAAGAGGCCAGGGCCGAGCAGGACCGTCTGATACGCCTGTTCCAGATGGTGTTCTTCGCCGCCAACGAGCTCAGTGCCGGGGCCTCGGGGGTAGGCAGCTTCAAGACCTCGCTCAAGCTCATGGGCCTGATCCAGAGCCATCACATGGGCAAGCCCAACCGGCCGCTGCCACCAGCGGCGGTGGAGCGGGTGCGCCAGCACCTGATCGAGCTGAATCTGCTGGGCGGCTGAAAGGACGCCGTGTCGACGAAGGCATGGGCGATGGGCTGGACGGGGGGCTTGATCGTCTCCTGCCAGCCGCTCGAGGGCAGTGCGATGGACCACGATGACATGGTGGTCGCCATGGCACTGGCAGCCCAGGCCGGGGGGGCCAGTGCGCTACGCATCGAAGGCGCTGCCCGGGTACGGCAGGTGGTGGCCCGGGTCAGCGTTCCGGTAGTTGGTATTGTCAAGCGTGACCTTGCCGACTGCGCGGTGCGGATCACCCCTCTGCTGGACGATGTCGACGCCCTGTGTGCCGCTGGTGCCGCAGTAGTGGCGGTGGACGCAACGCAACGGCCGCGCCCGGTGACTGTGGCTGCCTTGTTGCAACGGATCAAGGACGGCCATTGCCTGGCCATGGCCGATTGCTCAAGCCTTGCTGATGGCTTGGCGGCCCGGGACTTGGGCTTCGACTGGGTGGGCAGCACCTTGTCTGGCTACACCGCCGACACACTGTGCGCTGACAACAGCCCGCCAGACTGGGCCCTGATCCGCCAGCTCAGCCAGCAGGGCTGCTGGGTGGTTGCTGAGGGACGACTGCGCACGCCAGCCGACGCCGCACAAGCGCTGCGTGAAGGGGCTAGGGCGGTGACGGTTGGTTCGGCCATTACCCGCGTTGAGCACATCACCAGCTGGTTTGTCCAAGCGCTCAGCCCACCGGTACCCGATGCTGGTGCTTGACATTGGTGGCACCAAGGTCGCGGCTGCCCGCTGGATAGGTGGCCGCCTGCAAGACCGGCGCCAATGGCCAATGCCGCCAACCCCAGAGGCCTGGAGCCAGACCTTGGCCTTGATGGCCGGAGCCTACCCCGGCATGAGCCGGGTGGCAGCAGCCGTTACCGGCTTGACCGACGGGCGGTTTTGGACGGCTGTCAACCCTCAGCTGATTTCGTTTTGGGACGGCTACGCATTGGCAGATGCATTGACGCAGGCCTGGCAATGCCCGGCGATTTTGCTGAATGACGCTCAGGCGGCGGCTTGGGGTGAATTTGTGGCCAGCGACCGCCAGCCCGACAACCTGCTGTTCATGACACTGTCTACAGGGGTCGGGGGTGGCCTGGTGCTGGACGGCGAGCTGCGCAGCGGCGTGCGAGGTCTGGCTGGCCACATTGGCCATGTGAGCAGCGGACTGGCGCCGCTGGACGGTGACACCCGCTGCGGTTGTGGGCGGCTCAATTGCCTGGAGACCTTGGCGTCGGGTACTGCACTGGCCCGGCAGGCATCCCGTCTGCTGGGTAGGCCGCTGGACGCGGAATCGGTATTTGCCGGCTGGCACGCGGGCGACCCGGTGTGCTGTCGGCTGCTTGAACGCGCCGCCCAGGCGGTGGCGCAAGCGCTGGCCGATGCACACGCCCTGCTTGATCTTGACGAAGTGCGATTGGGTGGCGGCGTTGGCCTGGCCCCCGGCATGATCGAGGCCATCAGGAAGGCCCAGCAAGCCTTGCCAGCGCGTTTTCGCGTCGCGGTGTCGCCAGCATGCCTGGGCGCCGACGCCGGCCTGATCGGCGTCGGCCATTGGGCCAGTGAGGGCCAGTGAGCGGCTGGGTGCCCCATGATGATGCCGATGCGGCATGATGGCGTCTTCGCCACTACCATGCTGAGTCCCATGCGCCACTTGCCATTTTCATTTCGGTTCTTCTTGTTGGTAATTTTGGCTTCGGCTGCTCTGCTGGGGTCTCCTGCCCGGGCGGCGGTCAGCATTGAGGACGCGCAGGCGGTGCAGGTCACGGTGCGCGCCCAACTGGCTGCTTTTGCGGCGGAAGACGCGGAGCTGGCTTTTTCCTACGCTGCGCCCAATATTAGAAGTCTGTTCCAGACACCGGAACGCTTCATGGCCATGGTCCGGCAGGGCTACCCGGTGGTGTATCGGCCCGCAGCTTTGTTGTTTCTGACGCCCAAGGCGCTGGAAGCGGCGCTTGTGCAGCCGGTGCAGATGCGTGACAGTAACGGTAAATCTTGGTTGGCGATGTACACACTGCAGCGACAGACCGATGCCAGCTGGTTGATCAGTGCTTGCGTCTTGGTGCCTGACGGGTCCGTTGGGGCCTAAAGGGTGCGACGCTAGAGCTTGATTACACTCGATCCGACCCCAGTTGATCTTGGCCTATACCGGCCAAGACAACCCCTCGAGAAAGACCGCCATGGTTCCGCACCTGGTTACCGCCCTGACCGGCCCCATTAATGAGCTTGAGCAACGCGTATTGGATTCGATGCCGGCCTTAGAGCGCTGGTTCCGGCTGGAGTGGATGGAGCACACGCCACCCTTTTACAGCGCGGTTGACTTGCGCAACGCTGGTTTCAAGCTGGCGCCGGTCGACACCAACCTGTTTCCGGGCGGCTGGAACAACCTGACGCCTGAGATGCTGCCGTTGGCGGTGCAGGCGGCCATGGCCGCCATTGAAAAAATATGCCCAGAAGCGCGTAACCTGCTGGTCATCCCCGACAACCAGTTGCAAAGCACCTTTTACCTGGCCAATGTGGCTCGCTTGCGGCAGCTGTTTCACATGGCCGGGCTGAATGTGCGCATCGGCTCCATTGACCCAACCATCACCAAAACCACCACGATTGAGTTGCCCAATGGCGACACGGTCACGCTCGAGCCGGTGATTCGCGGCAAACGGCGGCTGGGGGTCAAGGACTTTGACCCCTGCACCATCCTGCTCAACACCGACCTGAGCGCCGGTGTGCCGGGCATCCTGGAGGAAATTCACGAGCAGTACCTGCTGCCGCCCCTGCACGCGGCTTGGGCAACCCGGCGCAAAAGCACCCATTTCAAGTGCTATGAAGAGGTCGCCAAGCGGCTTGGCAAATTGCTCGGTGCAGACCCGTGGCTGATCAACCCGCTGTTTGAGCGGGGCGGCGCGGTGGATTTGGGCACGCCGGCCGGGCGTGACAGCCTGGCCGGCCAGGTCGATGCGCTGCTGACCAAGGTCAGGCGCAAGTACAAGGAATACGGCATCAAGGAGAAGCCGTTTGTAGTGGTCAAGGCCGACGACGGCAGCCGCGGCATGGGCATCGTGACGGTGCGCGATGCGCGCAGCGTGGCCGAGCTGGTGCAGACGCTAGAGCACGCCGCGCCCGGTGCCGGTCCGCAGGACATGCTGGTGCAAGAGGGGGTGCTGACCCGGGAGCGAATCAATGACGCCGTGGCGGAACCCGTGGTGTACATGATGGACCGCTATGTGGTGGGCGGGTTTTACCGGATCCACGCCGACCGCGGCGAAGATGAAGACCTTTGCGCACCGGGCGCCAGCTTTGTGCCGCTGGCCTTTGAGCAAAGCACCCACTTGCCGCAACCCGGCGTCAAACCCGGCGCCAGTGCGCCGAACCGCTTCTACATGTACGGTGTGGTGGCGCGGGCGGCGATGCTGGCCGCCAGCTATGAGCTCGAAGCCACCGACCCGGAGGCCGAAACCTACGCCTGAGCCCGGTGTTCCCGCCAAAGCGGCAGATGAGTTGCTGCATTGCAACAATCACACCGTGATCTTGTGGCAAGTCGCCTGAGATGCTTGCAGTTCCGGGCGACGGGCGCACAATGGCGTTCCCCTATGGAACGGATCCCCGGTTGACTAGTGAGCCGGGGTCAATGTGTGTCAGCATCCAAATCGTCTCTCACCGCGCTAACGCTGGGCGCCATCGGCGTGGTTTATGGCGACATCGGCACCAGTGTGCTGTACGCAGTCAAAGAGGTGTTCGGCTCTGGACACGTGCCCTTCACCCCAGATAACGTCTACGGCATTCTGTCGATCTTCTTTTGGACGCTGACCGTCATCGTGTCGCTCAAGTACGTGGTGCTGGTGCTGCGTGCTGACAACAATGGCGAGGGCGGTTTGGTCGCCATGCTGGCGCTGGCCTCCCAGTCGGTCAAGGACAAACCCCAGGTGCGTCGGGTGTTGCTGGTGGTCGGCATCTTTGGCACCTGCCTCTTTTACGGCGACGGTGTGATTACCCCGGCCATCTCGGTGCTGTCGGCGGTGGAAGGTTTGGAGGTGGTGTCGCCGGCCTTCAAGCGCTATGTGATTCCGCTGACCCTGATCATCCTGTTTTGCCTGTTCGCAGTGCAAAAACGCGGCACCAGCGGCATCGGCAAGTTTTTTGGGCCAATCACCCTGGTCTGGTTTGCCTGCATCGCCCTGCTCGGGTTGGTCCATATTCAGTCCAATCCGGCCATTTTGTGGGCCATCAGCCCGCATTACGCACTGGGGTTCATGTGGCACAACCCGGGCATCACTTTCATCATCCTGGGCGCAGTGGTGCTGTGCGTCACCGGGGGCGAGGCGCTGTACGCCGACATGGGCCATTTTGGCAAGAAGCCGATCCGTGTCGCCTGGTTTGCCATCGTCATGCCGGCGCTGACGCTGAACTATTTTGGCCAAGGCGCGCTGCTGCTGAAGAACCCGGCGGCGGTCAAGAACCCGTTCTACCTGATGGCGCCTGACTGGGCTCTGGTGCCGCTGGTGGTGCTGGCCACTATGGCCACGGTGATTGCCTCGCAGGCCCTGATCTCGGGTGCGTTTTCGGTCACCAAGCAGGTGATCCAGCTGGGCTACCTGCCGCGTCTGCAAGTGCAGCACACCAGCGTCAAGGAGACTGGTCAAATTTACTTGCCCTTTGTCAACTGGGGCCTGTTCGTGGCCATTGTGCTGGCGGTGGTGCTGTTCAAGTCGTCCAGCAACTTGGCGGCGGCCTATGGCATTGCGGTATGTACCGACATGCTGATCACCACGATCTTGACGTTCTACGTCATTCGCTACCGCTGGAACTACCCGCTGGCCCTGTGCCTTGCCGCGACCGGCTTCTTCTTTGTGGTGGACCTGGCCTTCTGGGCCTCCAACATGTTGAAGCTGCTCGATGGCGGTTGGTTCCCGCTGCTGCTGGGCGGCGGGATTTTTACCCTGATGATGACTTGGCACGATGGCCGGCGCCTACTCAATGCCAGCCTGCGGGACGACGCGATCGACCTGCCCAGTTTTCTCGAGGCGGTGTTTGTCAGCCCGCCGGTGCGGGTGGAGGGCACGGCCGTGTTCCTGACGGCAGAACCCGGCACCGTGCCCAATGCCATGCTGCACAACCTCAAGCACAACAAGGTGCTGCACCAAAACAACTTGTTTGTGACCGTGCGCAACCACGAGGTGCCGTGGATTGGCATGGACAAACGTGTCGAAATCGAGCCGCTGGGCCACGATTGCTGGCGAGTGGTGGTGCACTACGGCTTCAAGAACGACCCCGACCTGCCCAAGGCCCTGCAGCAGCTCAAGGGCCGGGGCTGCGAGCTCGACGTCATGACCACCAGCTATTTCCTGTCGCGCGACACCGTCATTCCCACCATTGGCGGGGGTATGGCGCAGTGGCGCGAAAAACTGTTCGCTCAGATGCACCGCAATGCCAGTGCAGCCGCGGATTTTCTGAAGCTGCCGAACAACTCGGTGGTGGAGCTTGGCTCCAAGATCGAAATCTAGGCGCCACTGATGCGTTTTTTTCGCGACCTGAGTCTGTCCACTGCCAGTGCTGGTTTTGTCGCGGTGTTGGTGGGGTTTACCAGTTCGGTGGCGATTGTGTTTCAGGCGGCACAGGCGTTTGATGCCACGCCGGCGCAGATCAGCTCCTGGATGTGGGCGCTAGGTCTGAGCATGGGTTTGTGCAGCTTGGTGCCTTCGCTGTGGCTGCGCAAGCCGGTGATGGTGGCCTGGAGCACGCCGGGTGCAGCCGTGCTCGCCACTGCCAATCTGGCGGGCGGCTATTCCATGGCAGATGCGGTGGGCGCCTTCATGGTTTGCGCAGCGCTCATCACCCTGTTTGGCGTGACCGGCTGGTTTGAGCGAATCATGAATCACCTGCCGCTGGCGATTGCTTCGGGCCTGCTCGCTGGTGTGCTGACCCGGTTTGGCCTGCAGGGCTTTTTGGCGGCGCAAACAGCCCTGCCGCTGGTGCTGGTGATGCTGGCCTCTTACGTGGTTGGTAAACGGGTGCTGCCGCGCTACGCGGTGCCGCTGACCTTGCTGATTGCTATACTATTTGTAGCTATAACCCAAGGATTCACGGGGACTAGAGTCGATTTTTCCTTGACAGTGCCGGTGTTTGTAGCGCCCGTGTTTACGCTGGAGGCGGCCGTCAGCCTGGCTCTGCCGCTGTTTGTGGTGACCATGGCCTCGCAAAATCTGCCCGGTGTGGCGGCGATTCAGGCGGCAGGCTTCGGCCAGGCGCCGGGTGCGGCGCCGGGCAGTGGCATCCCGATCTCCAAAATCCTCACCCTGACGGGGGTGGCCACCTTGTTGCTGGCGCCGTTCGGGGCGTTTGCCTTGAATTTGAGTGCCATTACCGCTGCCATTTGCATGGGCCGGGAGGCCCACCCGGACCCGCACCGGCGCTACACCGCCGCCGTGGTTTGTGGCGCCATTTATGTGCTGATTGGCTTGTTTGGTGCCACGGTCGTCGCTGTACTCACCGCCTTCCCCAAAGAACTGGTTGCGGCGATTGCCGGGTTGGCGCTCCTGGGCACCATTGGCAGTGCGCTGCATGTCGCCCTTCGCGAGGAAGCACACCGTGAGGCCGCGTTGGTCACCTTTTTGGTCACCCTCAGCGGTGTTGTGATTGCCGGCGTTGGCGCTGCCTTCTGGGGGGTGCTGGCCGGCGCGCTCACGCTTTTTGTGCAACAGTACGGGCGAAACCGCCCCTGAACCCCAATGAATCTCCTTTTTGTTGCTGACCCCCTGGACGCCTTCGCGATCTACAAGGACACCACTTTTGCCATGATGCGCGAGGCCCAGCGCTGTGGCCATGCCATCAGCGTGTGTGAGGTGCGTGATCTGATGTGGCAGCGTGGCGGGCCGGTCACGGCCTATGTGCGCGACATCACCCTCACCGGTGACCCGGTGCATTGGTACCGTGCCGCGCAGCAGGCGCCTGATGAGCGGCCGCAGGCGCTCAAGGCGTTTGATGCTGTGGTGATGCGCAAGGACCCGCCGTTTGACAGCGAGTATTTTTACGCGACCCACCTGCTGGAGCAGGCCGAGCGCGAGGGTGCTCGGGTCTTCAACAAGCCGCGTGCCCTGCGCGATCACCCCGAGAAGCTGTCGATCCTGGAGTTTCCGCAGTTCATTGGCCCCACACTGGTGACCCGTGACCCTGCTGACATTCGCCGCTTTCATGCCGAGCACCGTGACATCATTCTCAAGCCGCTCGATGGCATGGGCGGAGCTGGCATTTTTCGCGTCAAAGACGATGGCCTGAACCTGGGAAGCATCACCGAAACCCTGAACCGCGAAGGCCAGCAGACGGTGATGGTGCAGAAGTTTCTGCCTGATATCGCCCTGGGTGACAAGCGGGTGCTGGTGATCGGTGGCCAGCCAGTGCCGTTTTGCCTGGCGCGCATTCCGCAGGGCGGCGAAGTGCGTGGCAACCTGGCGGTGGGTGGTAAGGGCGTGGCGCAGCCCTTGAGCGAAAGGGACCGTTTCATTGCCGAGTCGTTGGGCCCAGTGCTGCACGGTCGCGGCCTGTTGCTGGTGGGTCTGGACATCATCGGCGATAGCTTGACCGAGATCAACGTCACCAGCCCAACCTGTTTTCAGGAGATTTTTGACCAGACTGGCTGTGATGTGGCTGCCCTGTTCATCCAGGCTTTGACCCGGGCCCTGGCCCGCTGAGGGATCAGGCCAACGCCAAAGCCGCCAACTTTGCAGCTGCGGCGGTGCTGTCTGATGAGGTGCTGCCTTCAATGAACACCCGCAGCTCACCCGGCGCCATGGCCACCCAGTCTTCATTGGTGGTGAGCGGCTCGGTCACCACAATGGCCAGCCGGTCCTGGGGCCCATTGAGCTCGGACAGGTCGACGCTGACATCATCGTCCTTCAGATGCACCTGGGTGAACGGGTGCTGGCGCAGCACATAGTGCAGCTTGGTGCTGGCGTGCGCCCATAACGCCTGGCCGTTGCTCAGTAAAAAATTAAAGGAACCATGGCGCGAGATCTGCGGCACCAGTTCAGCCAGCGTTAAGGTCAGCTCATCGACACTGGGCACGCCGGCGTGGGACTTGGCCAGCTCCTGCAGCAGCCAGCAAAATGCCAACTCGCTGTCGGTGCTGCCCACTGGGCGGAAATTACCATGCAGCGCCGGCGCATAGTCTTTCAGGTCGCCATTGTGAGCAAACACCCAGTAACGGCCCCACAGCTCGCGAACAAAGGGGTGACAGTTTTCGAGGTTGACGGCGCCCACCGTGGCCTTGCGCACATGGGCCACCACGTTATGGCTTTTGATCGGATAACTGCGCAGCATTTGCGCAATCGGTGAGGTGGCCGCACCTTCCTTGTCGACAAAGTAGCGCACGCCACGGCCAGGGTCACTGCCATCGCTCTCAAAGAAGGCGATACCCCAGCCGTCGGCATGGTGGTCGGTACAGCCGCCACGCTGGGAAAACCCGGTGAAACTCAGGGTCAAACTGGCGGGCAAACGGCTGTTCATTCCAAGCAATTGGCACATAGCAGGGGTGTGAGGTGCTGGTGTCGTGCTGGGCGCTAGCGTGATCCTGGGTCAGGCTTCAACTTCGGGGCTGGGTCCAGAGTTGGCCGCCAGTCGCCCAATTTTCCCGCTTCACGTCAGTGATCAGGATGTCCACCGAGTCGGGCGATCCACCCAGTACCTCTACCGTAATGCGGGTGATCTCTTGCACCAGTCGGCGTTTTTGCTCGATGGTGCGACCCTCCATCATTTCAATGTGGTAGGTGGGCATAATGGTTCTCCATAGATAGGTTTGCTGACAAGCGGGCTCACAATTGGATGTTAAATGACACAGAAGGTCACCATCGACGTCAAAGCGACATTATTTTGGCTGCTGCTGTGCGCGGGCGTGTTGGAAGCGCAGGCCTTGGGGCTGGGTCGTTTGCAGGGCACAGCACTGATTGGCCGGCCGCTCGACGTCTCGGTACAGATCCAGACTGACCCGGGCGAAGACGGCGCTGCCCTGTGCCTGGAGGCAGAGGTTTTCCATGCCGATGCCCGTCAGGATCAGCGGCTGGTTCGGGTGACGCTGGAAGCGGTGCAAGCCGGTCAGATCGCCAAAGCCCGCATCGTGTCCGCCACGCCGATTGATGAGCCGGTGGTGACCGTGTTGCTGCGCGCCGGTTGCGCCCAAAAAACAACGCGCCGTTACGTGCTGCTGGCTGACCCGCCGGCTGAAGGTCTAACCCCTTTGGTTCCACTGGTGGCGACGGCGACACTCGTTGAGCCTGCCCTGCTGGCCTCGGCCCCCGCGACAGTGGCGACGGCGACCCCAGTTGTCAGTGGGCCGGCTGCTGGTTTGACCAGCCAGCCACTCGCGCCCACGACTCCAGCGGCAACGGCCGCCTTGCCGCTGGTGCCGGTGGCCAAGCCGGTCAGTGCTCCCATTCTGCCCAAACCTGTCGCTGCACCAGTTACCCCGCCGGTCACCCCGCAAGTTACCCCGCCGGCCGCCAATTTGCCCGCACGTGCTGCCCCGCCAACTGGCCCTCGGCTGACTTTGAGCCCAGCTCTTGCGCCAGCATCTGCTGCCGTGTTGGCAGTGGCCGCGCCGGTTGCAGTAGACGCAGTGGCGCAAAAAATCCAGGCACTTGAGCGCGACATGAAAGCGGCACTGGCCCGCTCGGCGCGCTTGGAGGCAAGCCTGACGGACATGAAGTCCCGCCTTCAGCAAGCGGAGTCCCAGAGCTGGCCATCCGAGTTGCTGTATGGCCTGGTAGCGCTGGTGCTTGCCAGCCTGCTCGCGGTGGCCTTGCTTTGGGCCAGGTTGCGTCGCTTGCAAGCCGACCGGGGTGAATGGTGGAGCCATTCGGTCATGACCCAGACCGAGCCGGCTGCTGATCTGGACCGGTCCATGCCTCCAATCATGACCCCAAGCTTGGCAGCCGCAACGACTGCCGTGGCAAGCCAACCATCGCCAGCACCAGCACCAGCCTCAGTTCAGTCTGTCGAAGGTCAGCCCGAGCCAATTCAGGCCGCAACCGAGCCGGCGCAAGAGTCTGTCGCCAATTTGGCAGAGCCAGCAGTCGCTGGGGCCGAGCCGTCGCTCGACCTCGACAACCTGATTGACTTTGACCCGAGTCAAGGTAAACAGCGGCCCGCTGCATCTTCCTAGGTCGGCGCCACCAGATCGCCCAGCCGCAGAATGTTGGCCCGAGCAGTGCGGGGCATTGTTCTGGCCCTATCAATTCATGACAACTGGCATGACGCGCAGGCAGGTCCTTTGTTTACTATGGTCCCCATGCTGATCTCCTACCTCAAACGGGCCCAGCCGCCCGTAGCCACCCATGACACCGCTACTGCCGAAACAGTGCGCACCATGCTGGACGCTATCGCCGCCGGAGGCGAACCTGTGGCCCAGGCCTATGCCGCTGAGCTTGATGGCTGGCACGGGCCGGTGGTCGTGGGCCCTGAGGCCTTTGTCAGGGCCGAGGCAGCGCTGAGCGAGGGCGTCAAGCAGGACATTCGCTTTGCGCGCGACCGGGTGCAGGACTTTGCCCGGCGCCAGCGCGATTCAATGCAGGAATTTTCTGCCGAACTGATACCGGGCTTGACGGTCGGCCAGCGGCTGATCCCGTGTCAGACGGCGGGCTGTTACGTGCCGGGTGGCCGCTATGCGCACGCCGCCAGCGCCATCATGAGCGTGGGCACGGCGTCGGTGGCCGGGGTACGCCACATCATTGCCACCACGCCGGCCCACGCACAGGATGGCATTCACCCCGCCATCCTGTACGCCATGCAACTCTGTGGCGTCAGCACGGTGCTGGCGCTGGGTGGGGTGCAGGGTGTGGCGGCGCTGGCCCATGGCCTGTTCACCGGACGCCGAGCTGACATCATCGTCGGCCCGGGCAACCGCTTTGTGGCCGAGGCCAAGCGCCTGCTGTTTGGCCGGGTCGGTATCGACGTGATCGCCGGCCCCACGGAGTCTGCGGTGATTGCCGACGACAGTGCCGACCCGGCCATCGTCACCGCCGACCTGATCGGCCAGGCCGAGCACGGGCCCGATTCCCCGGTCTGGTTAATCACCAGCTCGCGCGCCTTGGGCGAGCAGGTGCTGGCCCTGGCACCGTCGTTCATTGCAGCGTTGCCTGAACTGCCGCGTCAGGCGGCCGAGGCGGCCTGGCGCGACCACGCTGAGGTGGTGCTGGTGGACAGCCGGGAGGAGGCGGTGCAGGTCAGTGACAACTACGCTTGTGAGCATGTGCAGGTGATGGCGCGCGACCTCGACTGGTGGCTGGCAAACCTCAGCAATTACGGCTCGCTGTTTCTGGGCGAGGAAACTACAGTCGCCTATGGCGACAAATGCAGCGGGCCCAACCACATCTTGCCGACCCGGGGTGCGGCGCGTTACTCGGGCGGGCTGTCGGTGGGCAAGTTCATCAAGACCGTGACCTGGCAGCGCCTGAACCGGGAGGCCTCGCGCACCGTGGGCCAGGTGGCAGCGCGCATCTCGCGGCTTGAGGGCATGGAGGGCCATGCCCGCACCGGCGACGTGCGGCTTGCCAAATACTTTCCCGACGAGTCCTTCGATCTGGGGCGGCTCGGCGGGCACGGGGGCTGATGCGATGACAGCGCCCACCCCTACCCCCAGCCTGCAGCTTGACCTGAGCCAGCAGGAGCCGATTCCACCCGAAGGTGTGACCGCCGCCCTGGCCCTGATGCAGAGCGGCAAGCTGCACCGCTATGGCGAGACCGACGGCAAGCTCAGCCCGGTGGCGGCGCTGGAGGCGGCCTTTGCGGCCGAGCTTGGGCTGCCCTATTGCGTGGCGCTCAACTCCTGTGGCTCCAGCATGTTTGTGGCGCTCAAGTGCGCCGGTGTGATGCCGGGTGATGCGGTCTTGTCCAACTGTTTCACGTTGGCGCCGGTGCCGGGTGCGTTGGCCCACGCCGGGGCACGGCCGGTGCTGGTCGATGTGTGCGACGACTACACCATTGACTTGGCCGATTTGGCGCGCAAGGCGCGCAGCAGCGGCGCCGAAATCCTGTTGCTGTCGCACATGCGCGGCCATATCTGCGACATGCAGCGACTGAGCGAGGTCTGTGCGGAGCAGGGCATCGCACTGATCGAGGACTGCGCCCACACCATGGGTGCGGGCTGGGCCGGCCGTGCCACCGGCACCTGGGGCCTGGCGGGGTGCTTCAGCCTGCAAAGCTACAAGCACGCCAACAGCGGCGAAGGTGGCCTGCTGGTCACGCGCGACCCCGACCTGGCAGCGCGCGCCATTCTGTACTCCGGCAGTTACATGTTTTACGCCGCGCACGGCGCCCGGCCCAAAGACGCGGTGTTTGAGCGCTGGAAATACAGCACGCCCAACTTCAGCCTGCGCATGGGCAACCTGCCCGCTGCGCTGGCCTTGCCGCAACTCGGACCGCTGCTGGCCGACCGGGGCCGGCGCTGGAACCAGCGCTACCACTGGCTGAGCCAGGCCCTGGCAGGCACGCCCGGCCTGACGGTGCCGGCACGCCCGGCGCAGGAGCAGTATGTGGCCAGCTCGCTGCAGTTTTCGCTGCCTGGCCTGGCGTCGGCGGACATTCAGGGCTTTTTGGCGTTGTGTGCGGGTCGCGGCCTGCACATCAAGTGGTTTGGCGCGGTCGAGCCCAAGGGCTTCACCAGTGTCTGGCAGCACTGGCGTTTTTTTGGTGAGCCGCAGGTGCTGCCCAACGCCGAGCGCATCATGGCGGGCCTGTGTGACATGCGCCTGCCGCTGACCTTAAGCGAGCCGGATTGCCAGGCTATTGCAGCGGTAGTGCGCGACAGCTTGGCGCAGGTGCTGGCGGCGCACGCGTGATCGCCTTACCCGCTGCGCAAGGGTTTTCACGAGGCCAGCACGCCAGTGCCGGGTTCTATGATGCAACGCACCATGTCGATGCCTGAGCCGGGGTCGAATGGGCAGTTGGGATGCCGAGTTTTTCAGGGTGTTATTTTTATTAAGGAGCAAACGATGACGATGAACAAACGACAGTGGGTGGGTGTAGCCCTTGCGGCCCTGGTGGCCAGTGGCAGCGTGTTTGCCCAGGCCAAAAAAGAAGTCACGATTGCGCACCAAGACATGCTGGTGCCGTTCCAGGCGCTGATGGATTCGGGCGAGCTGGAAAAAGCCACCGGCTACAAAATCAACTTCCGGCTGTTTGGTGGCGGCGGCGACGTGATCAAGGCCATGGCCTCGGGCGACGTGCAGCTCGGCCAGGTTGGCTCCAGCCCCCTGACGGCGGCTGCCAGCCAGGGCCAGGACATCAAGCTGTTCTGGATCCTGGATGACATCGCCGATGCCGAGGCCTTGATCGCCCGCAGCGGCTCGGGTGTCAACAGTGTGAAGGACCTCAAAGGCAAGAAGGTCGCCACGCCCTTTGTCTCAACCGCCCACTACCAGTTGATGGCGATAATGAAAATGGAAGGGCTAGACGCCAACTCGGTCAATGTCATGAACATGCGCCCGCCCGAAATTGCGGCAGCCTGGGAGCGCGGCGACATTGACGCGGCCTTCATCTGGGACCCGGTGCTGTCCAAGATCAAGGGCAAGGGCAAGTCGATTGCCAGCTCGGGCAGCATTGGCGCCAAGGGCTTCCCCACCTTTGACGGCTTTGCTGTTAACGCCAAGTGGGCTTCCGAGAACGAAGCTTTCATGGTGGCGCTGGTAAAGGCGCTGGCCAAGGCCGACGAAGAGTACCGTAAGGACGGCAAGAAGTGGACGGCGGATACCGCACAGGTCAAGGCCATCGCCAAGATGACCAAGGCCGACGCCAAAGACGTGCCGGCTGCCATGAGCCTGTACAAGTTCCCCACAGCCGCACAGCAGCTCAGCGCTGCCTGGCTCGGTGGCGGCGCCGCCAAGGCCATGACCAGCACTGCTGCTTTCTTGAAGGAGCAGGGCCGGATTCAGGAGGTCAAGCCAGACTACGCGGCCTTTGTGACCGATGCTTATGTGAAGAAGGCCGGGCTCAAATAAGACCCTGCGGGTTGGCCAAACGCCTCAAGCGCGTCAGGTCCATGTCAGCCACTGCCAGCCTCGACTGTCAGTGGCTTTTTTTGGCGGTCAATCGAGCATTGCGGCCACCCGCGCCCGCACTTCCTCCACCAAATCGTCCGGCGCTTGCTCAATCAGGGTCAAACCGCGCTGTGACGGGTCAATCATCCTGAACTGGTGCACCAGCACGACGCCTTGCGTCTGCGTGCCAGTGCCCATCAAACTGACC
Source organism: Rhodoferax sp. (assembly GCA_040400795.1). GTDB lineage: Bacteria > Pseudomonadota > Gammaproteobacteria > Burkholderiales > Burkholderiaceae_C > Rhodoferax. The sequence continues at coordinate 108,457 of JBBAPO010000008.1, read as the reverse complement.
GACAAACCCGCATTGCGTGCGCCCATGCCGCCCTGCGTGATGGGGCACAGGCCAATCATGCCCAGCCGGTTTAAATCGGCGTGGGTCACGACCATGCCGGGCCTTCGCCCTTGCTGCTCCTGGCCCAGCGTCGGGTCAAAGCTGGCGACCACGATGTCGCCGCGCTGCCAAACCCGGCGACTCAAACAGGAACCTCCTGGCCGACGGCGGGCATGCTATCCCAAGCCTGGTCGATGACCAGCGGCTCGTCACCTTGCATGGCCAGCAGCTCTTGCAGGCTGTACTTGCGACGGCTGATCGGCGAAATGATCAAACGCCCGGCTTCAACTTCAAAGCGAACCTTGTCGCCAGCTTGCATACCGGTGAACTTGGCCAGCGACTGCGGAATAGTGACTGCGATCGAGCCACCTGCGGCGCGTAGTGTGGAGGTTTGCATGCTGTGTCCTGTTAATGTCGGATGGCATTCGGAGACGTAGCACTTAGTTTAACCCCCTGAGAAAAAATTTGCATCAGGCTCAGGCTGCCACAGGGGTCTTGCCCAGCACCACAGCTTCATAGGCGTGCAGTGAGGGCAGCCCGCCGGTGTGCAGGAACAGCACGTTCTCGCCGGGCTTGAAGAAGCCTTGGCGAACCAGCCCTATCAGGCCTGCCATGATCTTGCCGGTGTAGACCGGGTCGAGCAGGATGGCTTCGGTGCGGGCCAGCAGTTGCACCGCTTCCACCATTTTTTCGTTCGGGATGGAGTATTTGGGCTGCCAGAAGCCGCCCACGCTGACCACCGCCTCACGCGGGATGGTCAGGCCCAGCCCCAGCAAATCGGCCACGGCCTGCGCTTCCTTGTAAACCAGTGGCTCCTGGTCGGCCGGGTCACGGCTGACGCCAATGCCCACAATCGGGATGTTGATGTGGTTGCCGATAAAGCCGGCCACCAGACCGCCATGGGTGCCCGAGCTGCCCGAGCCCACCACCACCTGGTCGATGCGCACTTCCTGCTCGTAAAACTGCTGCTGCAACTCCTGCGCGCAGGCAACATAGCCCAGTCCGCCGAGTGCGTTGGAGCCGCCGCCGGCAATGATGTAGCCCTTGCGGCCCTGTGCCACCAGCTCGTCGGCGACCTGCTGCATCGCCGCTGCCATGTTGCTGCCGGCCGGCACCACGGTCAGCGCCTCCACGCCCATCAGGCGGAACAGAAAGTGGTTGCCGCTGGCATCTTCATGGAAGCTGCCGGGTACACGCTCTTCAATGACAAAGCGGCATTTCAGACCCTCTTTCACCGCCGCTGCCAGCGTGATGCGGCAGTGGTTGGACTGTGGCGCGCCGCAGGTGATCAGGGTGTCGGCGCCTTGGGCCAGTGCATCGGCCACCAGAAACTCGAGCTTGCGGGTCTTGTTGCCACCGGGAAACAGGCCCAGCATGTCGTCGCGCTTGATCCAGATGTTCGGGCCTTGCCCGTCCGGGCTCAGAGCCCGGGTGAAATTGGGCAAAAACTCCAGCGGCGTGGCGCCAATGGTGTAGCGGCGGCGGGGAAAGCGGGACAGATCCATGGGTTAGGGGCTCCAGGTGGTGTGGTCGTCAATCGGATACATTGGCCGTGGCATAGAGCGCCAGGGCAGCGACTTGAGGTTGGGTGTGGTCAAGCCCGGGCAGTCTACTTCGAGAATGCGGTCGGGTGGGGCAAAGTCGTGAAACGCTGCGCGGAAATGGCCCCTGCTTTTCACCACCAGGGTGCGCACCTGGTCCATGGCCACGCCCAGCGCAAACGGGTCGTCGCTCGTGTCCCACACGGCGCAGCAATTTCACGCCCTGTTGACTGCTGCCATCGTGCAGGGCGAGGCCGCGCCGCTGGAGGCCGCGCTGGCAGGCGCTGGCTGTAGCCACGCGCCTGGGGCAGCATACCCGGGTAATTCTGCAGTCATTGCTGGTCAGTGATGACGACATTGCCGCCTTGGCCGTTCAGGGTGTGATCCGGGTAGAGTCCTGAGAATTTATAGAAAATCGGCCTCCAGCCCCCGTGGAATAGGGCGAAGTAGCTATTTAATCAATAGCAATATCGAATGGTGAGCGATAGCGCACGCTGAATGAGTAAATCGTGGTTAGTGCGCATGCTGGGTTTCATGTTGCTCTGCATGCTTTTCAGGGGGGCACCTGATGACCACAGCAAACGAGCCATCCAGCAAGGTGACCCGCTCACGCGAGCGGATGCGGGCTGCGGGCCTCCGCCCGGTTCAATTTTGGGTTCCTGATACGCGACTGGCCAGCTTCGCCGCCGATTTGCGCCGGCAATGCCTGGAGCTCAATGGCGCAGCCAGCGAGGCCGAAGCCCTAGGGTTTACCGAAGAGGCCGCCGGCCAGCTTGGTGTTATGCCCTGTGACCAGTGACCTGCACACGGCAGCTTTTCGGGTAACCGTAGAGCCCACGTCGGCCAATGGTCTGCGCGTGTTGTCACAGGTGATGGTGGACAAGCTGTCCACCGTGCCGCGCGTCAAGGTCAGTGAGCCGTTCGGGCGGTTGGAGGACGACCGGATGCGGGCTGTGGACAGGGCGCTGCTGTTGGTCGTGGGGCTGATTTAGGGCCCCGGCCTAAACACAACGCAAAAACTAAACACAGCGCAAAATGAAAAAAACCGGTGTCAAACGCCCCACGGATTGACAAGCGCCACCCCGGTGCCGACAAAGTCAGCCGTGTTGCGGGTAACAACGGTGAAGCGGTGCTCCATCGCGGTAGCAGCGATCATGGCGTCACGCTCCGACCGCGGATTGGGGATGTGCAGCGAAGCGCACACAGGCGCCGTGTTGTCGGTAAACGGCAAGATTCGACCGGCGAACGCGGCGCGCACACCGGCTAACCAAAGGCGCAGCGCGCTGCCTTGGGGTGGTGTGCGGCGTTCCAGAGCCTGGATGCCCAGTTCCAACTCAAGAATGGTGATGGCGGACAGGTAAAGCCTGCTGGCGGGTTGCGCCCCGGCCCAGTCGCGCACTGCAGGCGATGGATTGGGCTTGCCATGACGCAACTCGGAGACGACATTGGTGTCGAGGACAAACATCGCTAAACCCTAATCCAACTTGACGGCCTGGCTTTGGAAGTTCAAACGCGGCGGATCGAACTCAATGTCCGTGCCGCCCGCAATGCCATCCATCACCGCCAGGAGAGTCGGTTCACTCTGACCCACCATGCGGTGGTAATCGTCAATATTGAGCAGTGCAAATGCAGGCCGCCCTCGATCTGTGATGAACACCGGCCCATCGACAGCCGCCCGTTTGGCGGCTGACACGTCGCGCGTGAAGTCCCGGCTTGAAAAGGTGTGGACTGCCATGTTGCCCTCCTGTCAGTGTCTTTGTTTGTATGTTACGACAATTGTGATGGGTCGGCAGACCCCACTCATCACCCGGCCTTCACCTTCAGCAGCCACGCGTGCAGCAGCGTGGCGCGGTCCTCCATCAGCCCACCACCGACGCCGCCACTGCATTGGAGACCACCCGCAGCAGACGGCCATCGTCATGCGCAGTGGGTCGGGAGGTCAGGATCACGCACTGCAACTGCGTGTCCGGGTCAGCCCAGGCCACCGTGCCGGTCGCGCCCGAATGGCCGAAGGTGCGTGGCGACACAAGCTCGCCGCAGTAGACCCATACCGGGCTGGTCGCCAGACCCCAGCCCAAGCCCCAGGGTTTGCCGATGGCGGTGTTCTGGTCGCTGATCATGCGCTGGGCCGTGGCGCGGCCCAGCAGCGTGCGCCCCCCGAGCGCCCCACCATTCAGGAAGGCTTGCAGTAACAGCGCCAGGTCGCTCACGGTGGAGTGCATGCCGCCCCAGGGGTGGCCCATATCGCGCCAATAAGGCGTGTTGGCGCCGAAGAGCGCCACGTCCGGGCTGCTCTCGTACTGGCACCAGACGGTGTTGGCAATCGGGCATCCGCCCAGTCCTAGCGAGGATTGGTGCATGCCCAGCACCTCGAAGATTTCCTGCTGGTAGAACGTGCGCAGGGGCCGCCCGGAAACCCGTTGCACGATCTCACCGGCCAGCAGCGTGCCCATGCTCTGGTAATCGAAACCGGTGCCCGGCGGATACAGCAGTGGCGTGGTGCAGACGCCCTGCACGAAGGCGCTCAGCGGGGCGTGTGCGCGTCGCAGTGCCAGGTTCTCTGGGAGCATGTCGGGCAGGCCGGAGGTGTGGGTCAGCAGGTCGCGTACCCGCACGGCCGCCCGATCGGGCCCCGCAAACTCCGGCAGATACCGTGCCACCGGGTCGTCCAGCGACACCAGGCCACGTTCGACCAGCAACATCACCGCCACTGCATTCACCGGTTTGGTGATCGAGGCCAGCAGGTACACCGCATCGGCCGCGGCACCATGGCCCACGTGCTGCACCACACGCCCATTGCGGGCCACGAGCATCGAGGCGGCGGCTACACGGCGCTCAGCCACCTCGGCGGCGAGCAGGGCAGAAGCACGTTCCAGGCGCTGCGGGCACATGCCCTGGCTTGCGGGAGAGTCGGTAGGCAGAAAGTGGGTCATGGCACGCTCCGGGTAATACGAACGAGGATCGTCGCGCAAGCGATGCTAGCCTCACTACCGTTTGATGAGTGTGATTTCTGGCAAAAATTGCCCGCTCGCCGAGTGCGGTACGCAGGTGCTTATCGGCAACAACGGTAAAGCGTGCGCCATCGCGGTAGCGGCGATCATGGCGTCACTCATGGACGCTGGCGCAGCCGCAACTGCAAGGCGTTCACCAGTCCCGACAGGATGATCAGCACGATGCCGGCGCCAGCCAGCGCGCCCGGCAACTCGCCGAACACGATCCAGCCAAACAGCACCGCGAAGCCGACTTGCGAGTACATGTAGGGCACCACCTCGGTGGCCGGCGCGCGCTGGTAGGCCAGGGCCAGCAGGAAATGGCTGACGGCGCCCATCGCCCCCATGGCCACCATCAGCAGCCACATGAAACCGGAATCGACAGTCGACCAGCCCCAAGGCAGCAGCAGGCTGGCGGCGATCGCTCCGATACACATGCTCCAAAAGTGCACTGTGCTGGCCGGCTCGGTGCGGCTGAGGTGGCTGCTGCTGAGTTGGTAGGTGACGGAGGCGACCACGCAGGCCAGCGGGAACAGTGTGTTCCAGCCGAAGCGCGGCTGGGCCGGCTCGATGATCAGCATCACGCCGGCAAAGCCGACCAGCAGGAGCAGCCATTGCGTCGCCCGAACCCGCTCCCGGAACAAGGTGGCCGAGATCAGGGTCACGATCACCGGCACCAGCATGACGATCGCGACGAATTCGCCCACCGGCATGAAGCGCACGCTGAGAATGGCGAACAGTGTGCTCGCCACCAGCGACAGGCCGCGCAGGGTCTGCAGCCAGGGCCGGCGGGTGCGCAGCAGGGCGCGCCCATGCGTCGGCCACAGCCACAGGCTGGAGACCAGCGCCTGAAGGAAGTAGCGCGCCCACAAGGCCATCAGCACCGGCACAGTCTGGACCACGTACTTGGTGGTGGTGTCCATCATCGCGAACAGGCAGGTGGCCGCCAGCGTGAACGCGATCGCTGCCAGGGATGCCTTACGCAGTGGCATCATCGGCGCGGCGGTACGCGCAGGATGGACGCCCAGGACGGTTCGACCGAGCTGCCGGTGCAATGGGGGGTGGCGATCACGTTGTCGGGTTCCAGCAAGGCCTACGTTGGTGAAACGCTTCAGCCCGCCTTCACCTTGAGTCGCCAGGCGTGCAGCAGCGGCTCGGTGTAGCCGCTGGGCTGGGCCAGGCCCTTGAACACCAGGTCGCAGGCGGCCTGGTAGGCCTTGGAGGTGTCGAAGTGGCCGGCCATGGGTTGGTACAGCGGGTCGCCGGCGTTCTGGCCGTCCACCACGGCCGCCATGCGCTCAAAGGTTTCGCGGACCTGCGCCTCGCTCACCACGCCGTGGTGCAGCCAGTTGGCGATGTGCTGGCTGCTGATGCGCAGCGTGGCGCGGTCTTCCATCAGGCCGATGTTGTGGATGTCGGGCACCTTGGAGCAGCCCACGCCCTGGTCGACCCAGCGCACCACATAGCCCAGAATGCCCTGGGCGTTGTTGTCCAGCTCCTGCTGTTTTTCTGCCGCGCTCCAGTTGGGCGTGGCGGTCACTGGAATGCTCAGCAGGCCGGTCAGCAGCGCCTCGCGTTCCTTAACGGCCTTGATTTTTTCCAGGCCCTTTTGCACGTCTGACACCAGCACCTGGTGGTAGTGCAGCGCGTGCAGCGTGGCGCCGGTGGGGCTGGGCACCCAGGCGGTGTTGGCGCCGGCTTTGGGGTGGCCGATCTTTTGTTCCAGCATGGCTTTCATCAGGTCGGGCATGGCCCACATGCCCTTGCCGATCTGGGCGCGCCCGCGCAGGCCGCAGGCCAGGCCCACCAGCACGTTGTTGCGCTCGTAAGCGGTAATCCAGGCGCTGCTCTTCATGTCGCCCTTGCGGATCATCGGGCCGGCCTGCATGGCGCTGTGCATCTCGTCGCCGGTGCGGTCCAGGAAGCCGGTGTTGATGAACGCAACCCGGCTGGCGGCTGCGGCAATACAGGCCTGCAGGTTGACGCTGGTGCGGCGTTCCTCGTCCATGATGCCGAGCTTGACCGTGCTGTCCGGCAGGCCCAGCAGCTTCTCCACCCGTGAGAACAGCTCGGCGGCAAACGCCACCTCGGCCGGGCCGTGCATCTTGGGCTTGACGATGTAGACCGAACCCTGACGCGAGTTGCGGATGGCGTCCTTGCGGGTCTTGTGCAGGTCGTGCAGCGCGATGGTGGTGGTGACCACCGCGTCCAGAATGCCTTCGGGGATCTCGCGCACCTGGCCGTCTTTGGCGGTGTACAGGATGGCCGGGTTGGTCATCAGGTGGCCCACATTGCGCACGAACATCAGCGAGCGGCCGTGCAGCATCACCTGCTTACCCTTGCCTGCGGGTGGGGTGTAGAGCCGGTCCGGATTCAGGCCGCGCGTCAGCGTCTGGCCGCCCTTCTCGAACGATTCGGTCAGCGTGCCCTGCAAAATGCCCAGCCAGTTGCTGTAGGCCAGCACCTTGTCCTGCGCGTCGACCACTGCCACCGAGTCTTCCAGGTCGAGGATGGTGGACAGTGCGGCTTCCAGCACCAGGTCGCAGACGCCGGCCGGGTCGGTGGCGCCGATGGGCGTGGCGCGATCGATCCGAATGTCAAGGTGCAGGCCGTGGTGCACCAGCAGCACCGCCGATGGGCTTTTGGCCTCACCTTGGTAACCGACCAGCTGCGCGGCATCGGCCAGGCTGGTGTTGCTGCCATCCTTGAGTTTGACCGACAGTTTGCCGTCCTTGATGCGGTAGCCGACCGAATCCAGGTGCGAGCCCCGGCGCAGCGTCGCGGTGCGGTCCAGCACATGGCGGGCGTACTCGATCACTTTGGCGCCGCGTTTCGGGTTGTAGCCCCGGCCTTTCTCGCAGCCCTCAGCTTCGCTGATCACATCGGTGCCGTACAGCGCGTCGTACAGGCTGCCCCAGCGCGCGTTGGCGGCGTTGAGGGCATAGCGGGCGTTGAGCACCGGCACCACCAGCTGCGGGCCGGCCTGCTTGGCGAGTTCGGCGTCGACCTGCGTGGTGCTGATCTTCACCTTGCCCGGCTCGGGCACCAGGTAGCCGATGCGCGTCAGAAAAGCGCGGTAGGCCGCCATGTCCTGTATTGGGCCGGGGTGGGCGCTGTGCCAGGTGTCCAGCTCGGTTTGCAGCCGGTCGCGTTCGGCCAGCAGGGCCAGGTTTTTCGGCGCCAGGTCGGCCACGATGGCGTCAAAGCCCTTCCAAAACTCGGCCGGGCGGATGCCGGTGCCGGGCAGTACCCGGTCTTCGATGAAGCGGTGCAGTTCGGTCGCCACCTGCAGGCGGTGGGCGGGGGTGCGGTCGGTCATGGGGTCAAACCTCATTCAGGGCTGGGGACTGAAAAAAATCGATTACCGCGCGCAGGTTGCTGCCGGTGCGGGTGGGCTGGGTGCCGAGTTCTTCAAAAGGCTGCTGGTAGCGGTTGACCCACAGCGTCTGGTAGCCGTACCAGGTGGCGGCCAGCGCGTCCCAGGCGTTGCAGCTGACAAAGGCGATGCGGCTGGCCGGTAGCCCGGTGGCCTGTTCGCCCAGCGCATAGGCGTCCGGGTGGGTCTTGTACTTGCGGATCGGGTCCACGCTGATCACATGGGTCAGCAGCCCGTCCAGCCCGGCCGACTTGACCGCCAGCTGCAGCATGGCCGGGTCGCCGTTGCTGAGGATGCCGGTCGGGATGCCGCGCCGCTGCAGTTCGCTCAGCACCTCGCGGTTTTCCGGGAAGGCGCTCAGGCTACGGTACTGGTTCATCAGGCGCTCGACCGATACACCAAAATCTTGATCAAAACTGTCCTCAGGCCCCGTCGTTATTGAGGTTGCAGCTATTTTTTTAATAGCAAACACCAGGGCGGCTCGGGTCAGCTCCCAAAACGGCCGGTAATGTGCGCCGTGGTTGCTGGTGGTCACCAGCCGGGTGTACTCAATTTGTTTGTCGCGCCAGAGCAGGCTCAGCGCCTGGCCATGGCCCGGGAACAGCTGCTCGGCTGCCAGCGCCACGCTGTAGACGTCGAACAGCGTGCCATAAGCGTCAAACAATACCGCCTGTGGCACAGCCAATGTTTCGCGTTTGTCGGGTGCCGTGGATTGGTTTTTCATTCCTCTGACTGTATTGCATACCAAGGAAGGCATTAACTCCTTATTTATTCAATAATCCATGACAAATAAGTAGGTAATTGCGCTATAACGCTATGTCTGGGCCGTTGCACAATGGCGGCATGACGACACAACTCAGCACTGATCCCGCCCTGCCCCTGACCGGGTTGCGCGTGGTGGAGTTCACCCACATGGTGATGGGCCCGACCTGCGGCATGGTGCTGGCCGACCTGGGCGCTGAAGTGATCAAGGTGGAGCCGATCGAGGGCGACCGCACCCGCCATCTGCTCGGTGCCGGTGCCGGCTTCTTTCCGATGTTCAACCGTAACAAGAAGAGCATCGCCATTGACCTGCACCAGCCCGAGGGCGCGGCGCTGGCGCGCCGGCTCGCCGGCACGGCTGACGTGGTGGCCGAGAACTTCAAGCCTGGCACCATGGCCAAGTACGGGCTGGACTACGCCGCACTGAGCCAGACCGACCCGCGCCTGATCTATGTCAGCCACAAAGGCTTTCTGCCCGGGCCCTACGATCACCGCACCGCCCTGGACGAGGTGGTGCAGATGATGGGCGGCCTGGCCTATATGACCGGCCGTCCGGGCGACCCGCTGCGCGCGGGCAGCAGCGTCAACGACATCATGGGCGGCATGTTTGGTGCCATCGGCGCCATGGGCGCGCTGATCCAGCGCGGCATCACCGGCCGCGGCCAGGAGGTGCAGACCGCGCTCTATGAAAACAATGTGTTTCTGGTGGGCCAGCACATGCTGCAGTACGCCATCACCGGCCGCGCCGCCGCGCCCATGCCGGACCGCATCTCGGCCTGGGGCATTTACGACATCTTCACCGTCAAGGACGGTGAGCAGATCTTTTTGGCTGCGGTCAGCGACGCCCAATGGCTCACCTTTTGCGACGCGCTGGGCCTGGCTGATCTGCGCGACCTGCCGCAGTACGCCAGCAACAACCTGCGGGTACAGGGGCGGGGCACCTTGATGCCGGTATTGCGCCAGCGGCTGACCCAATGGCGTGCCACTGAACTGGCGGCGCTGTTTGAGCGGGTCGGCCTGCCGTTTGCGCCGATCCGCAAGCCCGAAGAGCTGTACCAGGACGAGCACCTGCTGGCCACCGGCGGCCTGGCCGACATCACCCTGCCTGACGGTGAGCGCGCCGGCCAGCGCGTGGGCACCGCGCTGTTCCCTTTCACCATGGCCGGGCAGCGCCTGGGCGTGCGTCTGCAGCCGCCCACCCGCGGCCAGCACACCACCGAGCTGCTGGCCGCGCTGGGTTACGACGAGGCCCAGGTGGCTGATTTGGTGGCGCGGCAGGTGGTGGCCTGACCAGGTCGGCATGGAGCCCCGTTGCCACGGGTATGACGGCCGGAAATCGTCATCCCCGGCTTCGACCGGGGATCCATGAATTCGGATTGCCACCGGTAAGGTGCCCTGCCTCGTCCTTCACCGCCTGTTGCCTTCCTTAGAATGGCGCCTTGACGACCCTTTCATCCTGTCTTTGGAGAATCCATGAAAACCCTGAATGTCTTGACGAACCTTGCCCGTGCGGTTGGTGTGGCCCTGTTGCTGCAGGTCCCGGCCCAGGCCCAGACTGAGTGGCGGTTCAACAACAGCTACCCCGCTTCGCGCCCCGAGTCGGCGCAGATCCGCACCTTTGCGGCCGATGTGGAAAAACGCACCGGCGGCAAGCTCAAGATCTCTGTCTCCGAGGGGGGTGCGCTTGGCCTCAAGGATGCCGATGCCATGCGCTTCATGCAGACCGGCACACCCGAGCTGGGCTACATCTGGCCCCCGTTTCTGGGCCGTGACGCGCCCGCCCTGGCCAATATTTACGTTTATGGCCTGGTGGCAAGTGCCGATGAGCACCTCAAAGCCCTGCCGGCTCTGAAGTCGGTGCTCAAGGAAGGGATCGCCAAATGGAACGTGGAAGTCCCGGGCTTCCTCGGCTTCTCGATCGTGGGCGCCGCGCTGTTTTGCCGCGAGCCTGTCAAGACGCTGGAAGAGCTGAAGAAGAAGAAGCTGCGCGTTGGTAGCCGTGAGCAGGTGGAAACCTTCAAACGACTAGGTGTTGCCGCCCAGATCGTGCCGCAAAACGAGTTGTATGCGGCGCTGCAGACCGGGGTGGTTGATTGCGCCCTGTACGCACCACGATTTGCCAACTCCATCTCCCTGCAGGAGGTGGCCAAGCACGTCACGCCCACGGGCTTCCCGTTTCCGCCGGCCCCCTACGCCCTGTTGGCCCACAAAGCCAAATGGGCCGCCTTGCCGGCAGACCTGAAGAAGGGCTTTCTCGATGCGGTGACAGAACTTGAACGTGTCAGTTTCAATTTCGATGCCGACACCGCGACTGAAAACGCGTCACGGGACAAGCTGCAGAGCCAGGGTGTGACCTACCACCCGGCCCTGCCTGCGGCCGACAAGGCGGCGATCCGCCGGTCTGCCCTCGAGACCTGGGACGTGCTGGCCAAGGAAACCGGCGCCGATGCCATTGCCTACCGCCAGAAGGTGCTGGACGCCCTGCCGAAATGATGGTGCAGTCGCCACTGAGCCCGGCGCCTTGGGTGGTCGCTCTGGAGCGGCTCTGGCGTGGCTTGGCGCTGATGCTGGCCATGGTCGGGGCTGGTGCCCTGGCCGGCATCTTTGTGCTGGTGCTGGGGGCCGTGGTGATGCGCTACGGCTGGGGTCGCCCGCTGGCCCTGACCGAGGAACTGTCTGGCCTACTGATGACCATAGCCGTTTTCGCGTTGCTGCCGATCACCGTGCTTAACGAGCTCAACATCCGCGTCAGCCTGGCCAGCGAGCGCTTGCCGCCGCGCCCCAAGCGGCTGCTGTTTGTGCTGGGGCAGATCGTATTGCTCGCCTTTGCGGTGGTGTTTGTCCAGCACGCTTGGGCCATCAGCGCCTTCACGGCGCAACTCAAACTGATGTCCGAGCAATCGCGCCTGCCGCTGGCGCCTTTCCTGTGGTTGGCCACGGTGTCCATGGCGTTGACCGGCGCCATCGCCTTGTGGCGTGCCTGGCAGCCCCATGCGGGTGATGCCTCACCGGAGGTCATGGTATGAGCTGGAGCCTGATGGGGCTGTTTTTCTCGGCCAGCATCCTGTCGGGAGCGGTGCTGGGCGCTGCCTTGGGCCTGACCGGCTTTGCCATTTTGCACTTCATGGGAGGTGGTGCAACACAGCTGGGGGTGCAGGCTGTTTTCAACGTCTTTGGCGAGTTCACCCTGACCGCCATTCCCCTGTTCATTCTGCTGGGCGACGTGCTGGTCGCCAGCGGCCTGGCGGGCGGCGTGTACCAGGCCCTGTCGCCGCTGTTTGCCCGGGCCCGTGGCGGCCTGCTGCACACCAACATTGCGGTCTGCACCGTTTTTGGTGCCGTCAGTGGTTCGTCCATGTCGGTGTCGGCGGCGGTTGGTGCGGTGGCTTACCCCGAGTTGTCCCGGCGCGGCTATGCGCCGCGGCTGGTGGTGGGCACCCTGGCTGCTGGCGGCACGCTCGGCCTGCTGATACCGCCCAGCCTGTCGCTGCTGATTTACGGCGCCCTGACCGACACCTCGATCGGCAAACTGTTTCTGGCCGGCGTGCTGCCTGGTCTGCTGATGGCGCTGATCTTCATGTGTTACGTTGAGTGGTCGGCCCGGCGCCACCCGAATGAGGTGCCGCAGGAGCAGCCGCAGCCCTGGGGGCCGACCCTGCGCGCGACCCTGGCGCTGTGGCCAATAGCGGTGCTGATCCTGGCGGTGCTGGGCAGCCTGTTTGCGGGTATCGCGACCCCCACTGAATCGGCTGCGGTGGGTGTAGCAGCCGCCACGCTGCTGGGTTTCACCATGGGCAACCTCACCTGGGGCCGCTTCCTCAAGACCTTCATGAACTCGGTCCGCACCTTTGCCGTTATCGCGCTGGTCTTCATGGGGGCGGTGATTCTGGCGCAGTCGATCAGCGTGTTGCAGATACCGCAAAAATTGCTGGCCAGCATTGCCGCGGTGGGTCTCTCGCCCCTGTTGATGTTGGCCCTGGTGATGGTGATCTATCTGCTGCTGGGGATGGTGTTTGACGGCCTGTCGATGATGGTGATGACCTTGCCAGTGGTGTTTCCGTTGCTGACCGGTTTGGGCTTTGACGCCGTCTGGCTCGGGGTGGTGGTGACCATGATGATCGAGATCGGCATGCTGACACCGCCGGTGGGCATGAATTTGTTTGTCTTGGTGGGCATCAGCAAAGGCAAAGTGAGCCTGGGCGATGCGGCCCATGGCGCCCTGCCTTTCTGGCTACTGCTGTTGCTGGGGGTGCTGCTTTTGACCTGGCTGCCCGGCATTGCAACCTGGCTGCCCGGTTTGTCGTACGCCTGAAACAAGGAAACACATGAAGTGCTGGCGCGATAAATGTACTTGCATTTCATCTGTAAATCATTAAACTATCGACAAGAGACGGGTAGTTTCGAGTAGCCGGTCTTTCTGTGAAAGACGAGTAGCTTTTTTTGGTTCTTTTTTTAGGCGCTCCATGGCAGCTGTGGATAAGTTTGGCAAGGTTGCTCTGGAGCGGCTTCGCCTTGTGTCCTGCTCTGAAGTCCTGCCACTGCTCTGCACCTTTGTGAAGATGGACCCGGATTTCATGCCGATCAAGAATGGTCATACCCAGCGCTGGCACCTCAATGTCCAGGGCCGAGACTTCGAACTACTCACCACGGGGCCTAAGTTTTTTGACACGCACGCCAACACTGGCGGTGGCGGTGCGATCGATCTGACCATGCACCTCACAGGGCTCCCGTTCAAACGGGCAGTCAAATTACTCGAAGGGCTGATGTGAGGTTTGTTCTGGCCGACAAGAACCTGGTGGTCCAAGGGCGCACCTTTGAAGGTTTTCCGCTGCTCATCAATGACGCTGGTGACGCCATCCAACCCGCGCAAAACTGGCTGTGGGATGTGTTGGTCAAGTCAGGCCGCACTTCCAGCAAGAACACCTGGGAAAACTACGGTCGGGCCGTCTACGACTTCTTTGGCTTTGCACTGACCAATGGCTATGACTGGCGGGCACCCGCTGTCGATGGGGTGCTGGGTGCCATTGAAGCCTGGCGCGACTGGTCTAAAGGCACGCTGGAGCTTCAGGCCAGCACCATCAACCAGCGCCTGCGAATTGTGATCCGGTTCTACGAGTGGGCCGTTAAAAAGGGCCACATCGAGTCGCTGCCCTTTGACCATGTCACGGTGCAAACCAGCCGACAGCCCGGATTCCTGGCGCATGTCGACACGACTGGTGGCAGAGTTTCCACGCCCGATGTTCTGTTACAACAAAAGCAGCAAAGCATCAAGTTCTTGACCAAAGCGCAGATCGGCGTCTGTCACGAGAATCTGACCAACCCGACGCACCAGCTCATGTACGAGCTGATGGTCCGCACCGGATTGCGCCAGATGGAGTGCCGCACCTTCCCCGACGCCTATGTCTTCGACCCGGAACGGCGCAAGGACCTTCAGCCTGGACAGAAGATTCGACTGCACATTGATCCAGCCGACATGGAGATCAAGAATAGCAAGCCGCGTGACATTGATGTGCCGTATGACTTGATGGAGAAGCTCTGGACCTACTCAGTGCGGCGTAGACAGCAGCGCGCCAACAACACGCCCAAGGGCCAGGAACTACCATACCTGTTCCTGACAGAAGGTGGTTTGCCTTATTCCAAGGACGCCATTGGTGCGATCTTCCGCGCCTTGTCCAAGCGGGTGGGCTTCACGGTGACTGCTCACATGTTGCGGCACAGCTATGCGACCTACCTTCTGTGGAGCCTCAGAAAAAGCACCACGTTCCAAGGTGAGCCACTGCTGTACGTGCGGGACCGCCTGGGCCACAGCGATGTGTCCACCACCAGCATCTACCTGCACCTCATCAATTCGCTTGAAGGCCAACTGGTGCTCGCCCATGAAGATGAGATTGATCAGCTGTTCGCATCCCCTGCGGAGCTAGACCCAGCATGAAAACCAAAAAGCCCTTTAGCGCCCCGCTCCCTCTGGTCGTGGCGACCACCGCACCGGCAACCGGAGAAGCCGACAGTCTGGTCATCGAGCTTCCGGAAAATCCGACTGGGCACCTCTCATTAGACCTCACCTCCTGGCTAGGCAAAGGCTTCGATGCGTGGGTATGGGCTACAGCGGGACAGTTGCGGGCCTTCGTGGCCAGCAAGACGGTGAGGCCAGCTACCGTCGTCAGCTATTGGCAGAACGGCATGCAGCATTTCTTCAAATACCTCGAAGCGACGGGTGCCAAGTTTGAGCCGCATTCACTGGAGCCACGGCATATCCTGAATTACATCGGCTGGCTCAAGGACCATCCCCAGTGGGCGTATGGCACGCTGAAGGCAAACTACTCGAAGACAAAAGCCGTCCTCTCAGCGCTGGGGCGTCGCAAGATCATTGGGCACCAGGAAAACCTCTTTCCAGCCAATCCCTTCCCCGGAAGCAACAGCGGACATAAAGGGGCCAGCCCATTGGCTCCGTCTGAGCGCATTCGCCTGGCCGAAGCACTGCGGGACGACATCATTGCCATCCACAAGGGGCAGTTCACGGGTACGGACGGTTCGGCCATGGTGGTCTATCTGCTGGCGGTTGCCATTCGAACCGGGGCCAATCCAACACCACTGTTGGAGGCCTCTCGCAACTGCCTGCGGGAGCACCCCTTCCTGCCCAACATGATGCTGGTGGAGTTGTTCAAGCGCCGGGGTAATGCCACGAAGCTGGTGAACCTGCGCTACTCCAAAGCGAACGAGAGGTCACGGGCGATCCCGATGGACGGCGTGGCCCTGCTGCGCAAGGCACTTCAACTATCAGAATCGTTGGTACTCGAAGCCAAGCCGGCGCATCAGGATCGGGTGTGGCTGTATCGGGATGGACGTAGCAAATCAAGTGGGCAGGTCACCGTGCTGACGGGCAAGACAGTGGGACGTGGTATCGCGGATTTGGTCGAACGACACAACCTAAAAGGCGATGCTGGCCAGCCGATGCACCTGAACCTCTCGCGCCTGCGCAAGACACTGGAGAACCGCTATTGGGTAATCTCTGGAGGTGACTTGATTGCCACAGCTGCCCTGATGGGCCAAGAACCCAAAGTGGCCGATACCCACTACCTGGCATGTACCCAGCAGATGCGGGAAAACGCCACCTTTGTGGGGGAGGCACTGGCCGATATTTACCGGACAGGTGCCACAGTTCAGAAAGTCATCCCCATCCTGCCCGGCAAATCGCCCACGGGGCGTTGCAAAGACCCTTATCAGGGGGACAAGGCACCCAAGAATGGCGAGCCTTGCGATGACTTCTTCTCATGCTTTACCTGCAAGAGCTATGCAGTGGTGGGCTCGCCGGAAGACCTGCATCGGCTCTTTAGCTTCTATTGGTTCCTTGAGAGAGAAATGAACCACGCCCGAACACAGGACTGGCGCGAAGAGTTCCGCAACACGATGAACCTGATTGACCGTTTCACAGCAGACAAGTTTGATGCACAGCTGGTGGCAGACGCCAAGGCACGCGCGAAAGCCGAGCCCTTGAAGTTCTGGGCGTCCTACACCCTGAGCAGTGCGGAGGTGGTCCGTGGCTAAGCGCAAGATTGCCGGGGCTAGAGTTGCCGCCCCAGTCAAAGTGGCTGCAGTTATCGAAGTACGGACGACACGCAAGCGCATTGGCAAAGCCTACGAGCTGCTGGCCGACCAGCCCATGAGTCTGGCGGGATTGACTGACCTAGAGCGGGGTAACGTGGTCGTGAGCGCTGTGCTCGATGATGACGGCAACACGGTGGTGCTCTCAAGGGTCAAGGACCTGCTGTGGGAAATGTGGCCGTTTGTAACCACGCCGAACACCTTGGAATACGACAAGCGCCTGGACTGGTCGGTCATCCCGGAAGCATACCGGGAAGCCTGCCAGAACGTGCTGTACCACTATTGGAAGGTGGGGCGTGCGGGATGGGAGGCGCCTGGGGTGAGCACACTTCAAACGACCCTTGGAAAGCTTCGCGTTGTCTGCCGCTTTGCGGACAGCCTCAAGCTGGGGTCGCTGGCAGACATGGGCGGACTTCACATCGCCAACTTCGTTGTCGACCAAAAGAAGCGAGGTTTGGCACCTAGCTCACTATTAATTCAATTCTTGGCTGTTGAGCTGCTGTACCTGTTTCGTTCGCAACACAGTGAGGCCTTGCAGGTGCATCCCTGGCCAGATTCCAGTGCGGCTGAAATGGCGGGTATGGTTGGGCAAAAGCGCGAGGACGCCCGCAAGGTGGGCCTGACGCCCCTGATTCCGGTCGATGTAGCGCAGCGCTTGTTCCTCCATGCAGAAGGCATCCTGTGCCGCGCAGACGCCTTGCTGGACGAGCGGGATCGGGGCGAACGCAGCGCTTTCCGAGACCCCGAGATCACCGGCATTCGAAATGCCTGCTTCTACAAGTTGGGTGTGCTTACCGGCATGCGCTCCAGTGAACAGTCCAGTATTGAAAACGGCGCTGGTCGTACCGAAGTCAAGAACGGCATTACCTTCCACTGGGTTGCCAGTGTGGAGCACAAGACAAAGAAAGGCCGTGTGGAGTATCTGATGCCTGCCGAGGGGCATGACATCCTGCGTATTCTGGAGCGTTGGGCCAAGCCATACCAGGAGCGGCTGGCCCAGCAGATTGCGGAAATGGAGCGTAAGGCGGGTAAGCGCACGACCAAAGAACTGCAATGGCTGGCCAACGCCCGAACTAACACCCGCAAACTCTTTATGGGTAATGGCAAGGGCGGCATCACGCCAATGTCAGGTACGGGATGGGGCGGGATTCTTACCCAATTCGCCATCGACGCCGGCACGAACTGGAAGCTCGCACCGCACCAAATGCGCAGGCTGTATGCCTACACCTTTGTGCGCCATCGCTTGGGAGATTTGCTGTTCCTCAAGGAGCAGTTCAAGCATTCCAGTATCGACATGAGTCAGCTCTATGCCTCGAACCCACTGCAGGATGCTGGGCTGTACGACGACATCTTGACCGAATTGACGACCTACAAAGCCGGGGTTGTGGCGCAATGGATGGAGAAGGACGAGCCACTGGCAGGTGGTGCCGCCGAGAAGATCAAGGAACTGCGTGCTCATGACTTTGAAAGTCGCAATGAGTTGCTGAACGACACCTCGCACCGCGTCAATATGCGCTCAACAGGGCACTCGTGGTGCCTGGCCCAAGACGAGGGTTGTGGCGGGTCGGGACTTTACGCCAAGGGGGAGTGTGGAGGCTGCAAGACAGGACTGATCGATGGCCGCTTCATCCCAATCTGGCAGGAGGCCTATCGCCATCACACAGAATTGAGGAAAGAGGCGGCAGAGATGGGGCCTGGAGTGGTGAAGCGGGTTGAGCGGGATCTGGCTCAGGCCGCAAAGATTCTGAAGGACTTGGGCGTAGAAATGGATGCCAAGGACAGTGATGACCAAGCTGCTCTCCGCTAGGGAACCAACCGCGGAGGTTGCCAAGGCCCCTAGAAAGCGGGATCGGGAGCGCACATTGCACCAGTTGAATCTGGCGCTCATTCGCGTGCAGCGTCGTGGAGAGAAGGTGACGCTCAAGGCGGTGGCTGATGAGGCCAGGGTCTCCCCGCCGCTGATCAACAACCGCTATCCTGACTTTGCAGAGCAAGTCAGGGCAGTCACCGGCAAGGCCATTCGCCAGCAGAAGAACGAGAAGGCAGAGCTTCTGGTGAAGGAGCGGGAGAAAAACCGTAATCTGCGGGAGCTAGTGAACAGTCAGCTGGTGGAAATCACCAAGCTTGCGTCGGTCAATGAGACGCTGAGGACCGAGATGGCGTTGCTTAAAGCGATTGCCGAGGGGAAGGTTGCCAGGGGGCACTTTGGGCGTAAAAGTGAGGTTGAAAAACCTTGAAAATATTTACTAACAAAATCCTTATATTTATCAACAACTTACTCACGTAGTAAATTTACAACTAATTTTAAAAGATGAGTGATATCAATCGGGCCCGCGCCCAGCGCCTGCTGGGCGCGCAACAACTGGACGCCGTGGTGGTGTCCAAACCGGAGAGCTTCACCTGGGCGACCGGGGCACCGGCCGGGGTTGCCGCTTTTTTTCGGCGTGCCGGCGCTGCGATGGCGCTGATACCGACCGCCGCCACGGCGCCGCTGGCGGCGGTTTGCACCGAGCTGTTCGCTGCGCCGGCCCGCGCGGCGCTGGGGCCGGCCCAGGTTCACACCCACCCGGATTGGGTGGAGACCGCCGATATCCGGCCCTGGCTTGACACAGACCTGGGCGCGGCCGAGCTGGTTGAGCGGGCCTTTGCCAAGGCCGCCCGCCCGGCCGGGTTTGAGCGTCCCGCCGCGTTTGACGCGCGGCAGGCCTTCCTGGCCTTGGGCGATCTCTTGAAGGCGCGCGGCCTGTCCCAGGCCCGCATCGGCCTTGATCTGGATTTTTGGCCGGTGGCTGATTTTGAGTTGCTCAAAGCCGTGCTGCCACGGGTGCAATGGCGTGATGCCAGCCAAGTGCTCGGCCAAATCAAGGCCGTCAAGTCGCCGGCTGAAATTGCCCGGCTGACCCAGGCGGCGCTGATTGCCGAAGCCGGCATCCACCACGCCTTGGCGGCCGTGCATGAGGGCATCCACCGCGACGCCATTGCCGCGGCCTGGCGCGCGGGCGTTGCGCTTGAGACGCGGCGCTTGGGCGTGACGCTCAGCGGTCAATGGGAATACACCACCGTCGGGCCGCTCCCCTGGGCCGGTGGTGCCTGCTTGCAGCGTGGCGACGTGCTCAAATTTGATGTCGGCTGTGTGGTGCAGGGCTACAGCTCCGACAGTGGCCGCACCTACACCCTGGGCCCGGCCAGGCCGCGCACGCGCGAAATCATGGCCGCTTTAAGTGACGCTTTTTCAGCCGGGCTGGAGGTGCTCAAACCCGGGCATCTGATGCGCGAGGTGCATGCCGGGGCGACACGTGCCATGCAGCGCGCCGGCTTCAGCCGGTTCAGCCGCGGCCACTTTGGCCACAGCCTGGGGCATGACACATTTTGCGAGGTCCCGCCCTTTTTGTCGGCCCAGGCCGACGAGCCGCTGGAGGTCGGGATGGTGTTGGCATTCGAAACCCCGTTTTATGTGGATGGCGAGGGGGGCTTCATCATCGAAGACCAGTTCCTGATCACCGCTCAGGGCGCCCAAGCCGCCTGGTCACTGCCGCGCGAACTGGTCTGCCTGCCCCTGTGACCAACCCCGCCCCGCCAGCCCCGGTTCACGCATCGTCAAAGCGGTAACCGACACCGTAGACCGAGCTGATACCGGCCTCGCCGGTGCCGGCCTGCTCCAGCTTTCGGCGCAGGTTTTTGATGTGGCTGTCAATGGCGCGGTCGCTGACGTCGCGCAGGTCTTCGTGCACGGTGTCCAGCAGCCGGGCCCGGGCAAACACCTGGCCCGGGCGTGACATCAGCTGGCGCATCAACCGGAACTCAAGTGGTGTCAGCGGCAGCGGCTGGCCGCGCCAGCTGATCTGCTGGCGCGCCTCCTCGACGGCAAAGGCCGCCGGCACCGGTTTCGCCAGCGCGCCCTCGCTGCGTCGCAGCAGAGCCTTGATGCGGGCCACCACCTCGCGCGGGCTGAAGGGTTTGCAGACATAGTCGTCGGCGCCGGTGTCCAAGCCCAACAGGCGGTCGATCTCGTCCACCCGGGCGGTCACCATGATGATGGGCACGGTGGAGAAGGCGCGAACCGCCGCACAGACCGCCACGCCATCCAGGCCGGGGAGCATCAGGTCCAGCACGATCAGGGCCGGTGCCTGCTGGCGAACTCGGGCGACAGCGTCATGGCCATCGCCGCACACCTCACTGGCAAAACCATGCATGAGCAGGTAATTGGCCAGCATATCGGCGATCTTGACGTCGTCTTCCACGATCAGGATGTGGCGCTTGGCGGGTTGCGTGCTGATGGGTTGGAGCGTCATAGGCGGTGGTGTCATGAGTGGCGTGGCTGGCGGTCCAGCGCTTGCGGAGGCTGCAAGGGCAGGCTGACCTGTATGGCCAGGCCGCCAAGGCGGCTGGCGCTGGCCGATACCGTACCGCCATGCGCCTGGGCAATGGCACGCACAATCGACAGGCCCAGGCCACTGCCGTGCTGGCCAGTGCGGGTGCGGGCACTGTCCACCCGAAACAGCGGGTCGAACAACTGGCCCAGTTGCGCCGTGGCAACGCATGGCGCACTATCTTCTACCGTCAGTTGCAGGGTGTCCTCCAGGGTTCGCCAGTGCGCGTGCACCTGTCCGGGCGCACGGGTGTAGCGCAGGCTGTTCTCCAGCAGGTTGGACAGCAACTGTTCGATCCGGCCGAAGTCCCATTGGGCTGGTATGACGGGTATGGCGGTGACGCCTGGCTGAACGGACAGCACCAGGCCGAGCTGCGAGGCACGGGTTTCGAACCGCCGCGCCATGCGAGTCAGTTCGGAGTGGGCGTCTCCAGCCGTAAAGTGGCAGGGCAGTTGGCCCAGGTCGGCCACCGCCAGCGTGTGCAGGTCATCCACCAGCCGGGTCAGTTGGGCCACCTCTTCGCGCAGGCTGGCCATTACCGCCGGCGTGGGTTGGCGCGCCCCGTCCTCGATCGATTCCATCTCGCCGCGCAGCACCGCCAGGGGCGTGCGCAGTTCGTGTGAAATCTGGGCAATCCAGTGGCGCCGGCTGGCTTCAAGCGTGGCCAGCGCCTCCACCATGGCGTTCACATCGGTCACCAGTTCATCAATCTCCACCGCGCCCGAGCGGCTGGTGCCCGGCGTGCCGGGCACCGCAATGCGCACCCCCGATTCGCCACGTGCGATGCGGTGGGTGGCCAGTTGCAGCTGGCGCAGCGGGCGGCTCCAGCGCCCCGCCACCCACCAGGCTGCCAGCAGGGCTATGGCGATGGTGCTCAAAGCGGTGATCAGCATGCCGCTGGTCTGGCGCTGCAAAAAGCGTGCGTCAATGCCCTCTGGTTCTGGCTCGGCAACGAGCTCGACAAAGGCCACTTCGGCGCCATTGACCTGAACTGCGCGTACCGTTCGCGCCAAATGTGGCGGCTGCCGCCGCCCGGCCAACCAGTCGCCACGCACATCGCGGACAACAAGGCGTTCGGCAATGTTGCCGGCCTCGGCGGGGCGCGGTGGTGGCGGTCGCCCACCACCCTGTCCACCCGGCCCACCCATGCCGGGCGGTGGCGGGCGGCGTCTGGGCGGCGGCTCATCTGGATCCTCGCCAGGTTCCTGTGGCCGGCCTATGCGCGGCTGAATCGGCCGGCCACTGAGTTCGTCCATCAGGTCGCGCTGGGCTTCTCGGTTGCCGCGCAGCCAGTCCATGCTGGGGTCGGCAGCTGCACGGCGTTCCAGCAGCTGTACAAAACGCGTCAGTTGCTCCTCGTCGCGCAGACGCAGGTAATCTCCAAAACCGCTGCGCAGGTTCCACAGGCTCACGCCCCCAACTGCCAGCACGGCCAGGGCCACTGCGGCGGTCAGCAGTAGCGAGAGCTGGTGGGCGATACGCAGACGCATGCCAAAGCCTTGTGGTGGCGCGAGCGGTCTCGCGCCAAGAGGATGGGTACTGAGCGAACACTAGCCCACGAGGCTAGGGGCGGTTCCAGCTCACCAGAACTTCCAAAAACTTTTTTTCCCGCTGTTGGGTCTGTCGTCATCGGCGCCAAGACCCATCTTGACCAAGCACTCGGCGTGCTTCAGACCCTTGACGCGCAGGTAGGCGTAGTAATACTCCTTGGGCATCTTGGGCCGTGGGTCGAATTCGGTTTTCAGGCTCTGCAACACCATTTTCTCGTACTTGGGCCACTCCACCACATCGCCTCCGACAGCGAGGGCGTTCTTGCGCACATAGTCCATGGCGGTATCGATCAATTTGTAATCCAAGGCACAACCTCATTAACTCAGCAAAATCCGCGTGATGATACAGCCGCCTTGTGACAGCAGCGAGCGCCAAAAGCTCGCCAAATCTGCCCTTAAGGCGCAACTGGGGCATCGCTCAAGGTGTGCAAAAAGGCCACGATGTCCGCGATCTCCGCCTCGGTCAGCGCCGGCCCGGCGTTGGCGGCGCGGTTGAATGGCGCCTTCACCACCTCGATGTTGCCCAAGTACTGGGCTGGCAGGTCGTTGCTAACTGCCTGGCCGTACCAGCGCACAGGGTCGCTGTTACGCGTGGCGTAAAAGCGCACCACTTCGGTCAGGTTTTTGAAGAAGCCGTTGTGCATAAAGGCCGGGCGTTCGGCCACGTTACGCAGGGTAGGCATGCGAAATTGGCCGCAGAAGTTACTGATCGTGACACCGGGTGCCACGCTGCTGGGCAGGGTGGGTGGTGTGCGGTCTGGTCCGCACAGCCCGAGGTCGTAAAACGCCGGGTCGGTATTCTTCGGGACGGCCGGGTTGCGCGGTATGCCGGTGGCGTAATAGGTGAACTCCGAAAAAGGCGAGTCCTCGGGCTTGCCGCTGGTCGGGTTCATCAGGTGGCAGCCAGCGCAGTTGCCCTTGGTCGGTTCCATGAACAGGGCCATGCCGCGCGCCTCGGTCGGGCTCAGGGTGGCCTGTCCCCGCACCACGGCGTCGTACTTGGAGCTAAAAGGCTGTAGTCTGGCCCGCTCAAAGGCGGCAATGGCCACCCCGATCGAGGTGAAGGCGGCATCGTTGTCGGTAAAGATGTCGGCCCCAAACACTTGTCTGAACTGCGCGGCGTAGCGCGACTGGGCGATCTTGTCGACCACGCTCTTGCGGCTTGTGTTGTTCATCTCCAGCGGGTTGAGCAGGGGGCCTAATGCCTGCAGCTCGGCTGAGTCGGCCCGACCGTCCCAGAACAGCCCGCCAACGGCCTCGGTGACGCCGTCGGTGGTGACAAAGCTCAAGGGCGCTGGGATTAGACCTAGGTAGCTGTTGGTCATGGCATTGCGGGAGCCGATCGATCCAGGCATGCTGCCCACGGCCACGCCGTTGCGCCCGCCGTGGTTGCCGGCAAAACCCATATTCGCCTGGTGGCAGGCCGCGCAGGCGGTACCGCGCGGTTCTGACAGGCTGGCGTCGGTGAAGATTTGCTGCCCCAGGTTGATGCGGTCGTTGGTCGCCGCTAGGGCGACCGCCACTGGGTTGGCCAGGTCGGCTGGGGTCGCCGTGGCGCCACCGCCGCAGGCACTCAGCCCAAGGGTCAGGATCAGCAGCAGGGCTAAAGAAAGCTGCAGGGCGCCAGCGCGCCGGATTGGGGTCAGTGTCGTTGACATGGTTTCGGGCATGGAAGTCTCCGGTTGATTCCTGGCTCGGTTAGCCGCGGATGAGGCACTGTGCCGGTCAACTGTGGAGCAAATATGGAGGGCCGGACTTTTGCGCCCCGGCCCAGCGCAGTGCGCTCAGATGGGCTGTGTCAGCACCGGCGGCGCCCAACTAGAAAATCCTGTCGCCATTTCATAGGCATGGCCAATGCGGTACAGCAGACCTTCGGCAAACGGCCGGCCGATCAGCTGGAAACCGCAGGGCAGCCCATTGGCGGTGGTGCCACCCGGCAGCGTCAGCGACGGCAGGCCCAGCACATTGACTGGGCGCATCAGCCGGGTGATCTCGTTGAGGACGCGCTGCGTGCTCGCCCCGCCTGACACGTCCACTTCGGACAGGCGTGGCACCTGGATCGGCAGCACTGGGGCCAACAGCGCATCGCACTGGCTGAAGACTTGGCGACAGAAGTCCCGCAGCAGCGGCCCGCGCAGCCGCTGGGCATTGCCATAGGCCTGCGTTGAGACGGCCAGTGTGACTTGAATGCGACCGCGGGTCTGGGCGGTGTATTGGTCGGGGCAGTCCCGCATCCAGGGGCCATGGATGGCGAGCACGTCGCCCCAGGTCAGCATCAAGCCGACCGCGTTGATGGCATCCATGTCTGGCATATCGACTTCAACCACGGTCAGGCCGCGCTCGGCGAGTACGGCAGTGGCCCGCGCCAGGCGGGCGGCGACTTCGGGCTCGATGTCACGGTCGAAATAGCCTTTGGGAATGCCGATGCGCATGCCTTGCACCGGGCCTTGCAGCTGCTGCGTGTAGTCCGGTGCGGTGCCGGCGGCGGTAGATGGGTCGCGCGGGTCGTGACCGGCCAGCACCGACAGCAACAGGGCGTTGTCGGCCACGGTGCGTGTCAGGGGTCCCACGGTGTCGAGCGACTGCGACAGCGGCATGGCGCCGGCGCGCGACACCAGCCCAAAGGTGGTCTTCATGCCCACCAGCCCACACATGGCGGCCGGCAAGCGCACCGAGCCGGCGGTGTCCGAGCCCAGCGCGCCGAACACCACCCGGGCCGCCACCGAGATGGCCGAGCCGCTGGACGAACCGCCGGTGATGTAGTCGGGGTTCCAGGGGTTTCGCGCATCGCCCAAAAAGGCGTTCTGGCCGGTCGGGCCATAGGCAAACTCGGTCATGTTCAGGGTGCCGATCTGCACCGCGCCGGCTGCGTCAAGGCGTTCCAGCACACTGGCGGTGCAGGGCGCAACCCAGTCCTGGCGCAACTTGCTGCCGCAGCTCGACACCAGGCCCTGGCGGTAAAACATGTCCTTGTGTGCCAGAGGCACCCCATGCAGCGGGCCGCGGACAACGCCTCGGGCAAGATCCTGGTCACAGGCGCGCGCTGCCTCCAGGGCCGACGCCTCGTCCAGCCGGACGAACGCATTGAATTGCGGCTGTGCCGCCCGGGCGGCGGCAATGGCCGCCCGCGTCAGTGCCACCGAGCTGACCCGGCCTTCGCGCAGGGCCTGCGCGGCCTCGGTTAGGCTGGACGGCAGCCCGGCAAGGGTCGCTGGCGCCCGCTCACCGACCGGCTCATTGGTGCCTCCGGTCAGCTCAGGCGCCCGGGTCTCCTGCAGGGTGGCAAACAGCGACAGGGTGTCGACATCGAAATCCAGCTTGGCCGCAGCCCGCTCGAAGGCCGCGTAGGCCGGCGCCGCCAGCTCGGCGATGTCTGCGGCGCGACTTTCGGTGAGGGCCCAACCGATTCGCTCGGCCTGGCGCAAGATGTCGGCGGCTGTCACTGGGGCTTGCTTCATGGGGTGTTGGCCCGGCCATGACAGACAGGTCCCTGAACGATGAGGGACTTAGTTATACCACTGCGTTCGACTGGCCGGTGATCCGTCGACGAGCGGCGGCGCAGGGCCATAATCGTCGGCCATGGACAAGCTCAAGCAGCTCGAAACCTTCGTCTCGGTGGCCTCGCGAGGTAGCCTCACGGCAGCCGGCCTGGCCGAAGGCGTAGCGCCGGCCATCATGGGCCGCCGGCTTGACGCCCTGGAGGAGCGGCTGGGCGTCAAGTTGCTGGTGCGCACCACACGGCGCATCACGCTCACCCACGAGGGCAGTGCCTTTTTGGAAGACTGCCAGCGTCTGCTGGCCGATCTGGCCAATGCAGAAGGTAGCGTGTCGGCGGGCGGCGTCAAGGCCAGTGGGCACTTGCGTATCACGGCGCCCGCCGGGTTTGGTCGTAGGCACGTGGCACCGTTGGTGCCGCGTTTTCGTGAGTTGCATCCCGAAGTGACCCTCTCCTTGAACCTGAGCGACCGCGTGGTGGACCTGGCGGGTGAAGCGGTGGACTGCGCGGTGCGGGTCGGCGACATGCCAGACTCATCCTTGATCAGCGTGCAGCTGGCCGACAACCGCCGGCTGTGCGTGGCCACGCCGGCCTATTTGCAGCGCCACGGCCGGCCGCTGAACCCACAGGACCTTAACCGATTTGACTGCCTAACCTTGTCGAGTGACGCCTCTCAAACCCGGGGCTGGGCCTTCTCGGTGCCCAAGGGCGAGGGCCGCGAGTTGGTGTACCTCAAGGCGGCCGGGCCGCTCGACTGCTCAGACGGGCAAGTGCTGCACGACTGGTGCCTGCGCGGGCTGGGCATTGCGTGGCGCAGCACCTGGGAGGTGGAGTCAGAGGTGGCAGCCGGCACCCTGGAGGCCGTGCTTGAGGCGTATGCCGCGCCGCCCAATGGGATTTATGCGGTGTTTGCCCACGCCAAGCACCTGCCCTTGCGGGTGCGGCTGTGGATCGATTTTCTTAAACACCATTACGGGCAGGCAGGTTACTGGCAAGCCTCGTGACCGCTTCGGTCACCCAGCCCGCAGCCTGCTTCTGCCGTGCCCATTCAGGACTTACTTGTTCTTGAGGCACTCGCTCATGAACTTTTTGCGCTCGTCGCCTTTTTTGTCTTTGGCCTGCTCGTTGCAAGTTTTCATTTTGTCCTGTTGGGCGGTTTTCTTGTCTGGGGCTGCAGCGGGTTTGGCGCTCAGGCAGTCCTTCATGAAGGCCTTGCGCTCGTCGCCCTTTTTATCCCCGGCGTCCTTGTTACAAGTGGCCATCTTGTTTTGTTGCGGAGTTTTGGCGGCGTCTTCGGCGTAGGCTGCGCCCAGGGACAGCGATAGGCCGAATGCCAGAATCGACAAGAATTTCTTCATGGTGGGTTCCTATTAAAGTGGTTTGAAGCGGCGAATCCCATAAGGATTCCAGCATATAACGCGGAGCTTGGCAAACACGCCGACGCGGGTTAACCCTGTATTTTTAGGCGTGGGTGGTCAGCATGGCGGGCAGCATTGGCGCCACCCCTAAAATCCGGTCATGCAGACTGTCAAAAAAGAATTGCTCGAAACCCTGGCGCGCGTGCTCGATACCCTGTTGCCGGGTGCAGGCGCCAAAGCGGCTTTCGAGTCACCCAAGGTGGCGGCACATGGCGACTTGGCCACAACGGCTGCCATGCAACTGGCCAAACCGCTCAAGGCCAACCCGCGCCAGTTGGCTGAAACACTGCGTGCCGAGTTGCTGCTTACCGAGCCGTTCCAGCGCTGGGTGGACACCTTGGACATCGCAGGTCCCGGATTCATCAATATCCGGCTGAAGCCCGCGGCCAAGCAGGCCGTGGTGTCGGATGTGTTGGCGCAAGGGGCTCAGTTTGGCGCCCAGAGCCCGCGCGGGCAGCGCCTGCTGGTGGAATTTGTATCGGCCAACCCGACCGGGCCTCTTCACGTGGGCCACGGCCGCCAGGCAGCGCTGGGCGACGCCATCTGCAACCTGTACCAGACTCAGGGCTGGGCGGTGTACCGCGAGTTCTATTACAACGACGCCGGTGTGCAGATTGCGACCTTGGCCACCAGCACACAATTGCGCGCCAAGGGCTTCAAGCCGGGGGACCCGGAATGGCCAGAGCAGGCCTACAACGGCGAGTACATCGCCGACATTGCGGCCGATTTTCTGGCTGGCAAGACGGTGCAGTCGGACGACCGGAGCTTCACGGCCTCGGGCCACGTCGAGGCGCTGGACGACATGCGCCTGTTTGCCGTGGCCTACCTGCGCCACGAGCAGGACCTGGACCTGCAGGCCTTTGCGGTCCGGTTTGACAACTATTATCTGGAGAGCAGTCTCTACCTGACTGGCCGGGTCGATGCGGCGGTGCAAAAACTTCAGCAGGCCGGACAGACCTACGAGCAGGATGGCGCGCTGTGGCTCAAGACCACGGCCTACGGCGACGACAAAGACAGGGTGATGCGCAAGGGCGACGGCAGCTACACCTACTTTGTGCCCGATGTGGCCTACCACATTACCAAGTGGGAGCGCGGCTTCGAAAAAGTGGTCAACATCCAGGGCACCGACCACCATGGCACCATCGCCCGGGTGCGCGCTGGCTTGCAGGCCGCCGGTGTCGGCATTCCCCAGGGTTATCCGGACTATGTGTTGCACACCATGGTGCGGGTGGTCAAAGGCGGTGAGGAGGTCAAAATCTCCAAGCGCGCCGGCAGCTACGTGACCCTGCGCGACCTGATCGAGTGGACCAGCAAGGACGCGGTGCGCTTTTTCCTGCTCAGCCGCAAGCCCGACACCGAGTACACCTTCGACGTCGATTTGGCGGTCACCAAGAACAACGACAACCCGGTCTACTATGTGCAGTACGCCCATGCCCGCATTTGCTCGGTGCTTGCTGCCTGGGGCGGTGACCGGGTCAGGCTCGGCAGTGTCGATCTGTCAGCGCTTGACAGCGGACCGGCCCAGGCGCTGATGCTGCTGCTGGCCAAATACCCTGACATGCTGACCGCTGCTGCCGCCGACTTTGCGCCGCATGACGTCACTTTTTACCTGCGCGAGCTGGCGGCCAGTTACCACAGTTACTACGACGCCGAGCGCATTTTGGTGGACGATGAGCCTATACGGCTGGCGCGGCTGGCGCTGGTCGCGGCTACGGCGCAGGTGTTGCACAATGGGCTGGCAGTGCTGGGTGTCAGCGCCCCGCAAAAAATGTGAATCCAACCCGGAGTGTGAAGAAGATGATGCAGCAACGCGGTGGCACCCTGGTCGGGTTCATCATCGGAGTTCTGGTGGGTCTGGGCGCCGCACTGGCCGTGGCGGTGTATGTGACCAAGGTGCCCGTGCCTTTTTTGAACAAGGGCGAGAGTCGCACAGCCGAACAGGACGCCGCTGAGAACAAAAAAAACAAGGACTGGGACCCCAACGCTCCGCTCTATGGCAAAAACCCAGCCAAGCCCGCGCAGCCGGCTGCCTCTGAGCCACTGGCTGCGGCCTCCGGAGCGGCATCCGCGGCCCTCCCTGCAACCACCTCCCCAACGCCGACCGGGCTGCCTGGCTTACCCGCTAAAGTTGAGGCCAAACCAGCTGCCAGTGCTGACCCGCTGGGCGACCTGGCCAAGGCGCGTACGGCCCCGGCTACCCCAGCTGCAGCCGCAGCGACCGGCGCAGTTGCAGAGCCGTTCAGTTATTTCGTGCAGGTGGGTGCTTTTCGAACCCCGGAAGACGCCGAGAGCCAGCGCGCCCGGCTGTCACTTGCTGGTATTGAGACCCGGGTGTCAGAGCGTGAACAGTCTGGTCGCACCGTGTACCGGGTGCGTGTCGGTCCGTTTGACAAGCGCGAAGAAGCCGATCGGGCCAAGGAAAAACTCGATGCCAGTGGCCTGGAGACGGCCCTGGTGCGGGTTCAGCGCTGAGGAACTTCCTCGCCTTAGGCGGGTCAACTGATTTTGAATGGAGTAACAGAGCATGAAACGTCGCGATTTTTCATTGGTTTGCGGTGCCGCACTGGCGGGTTCCGCAGTTGTGCCCAGGCTGGCGCTGGCCCAAGCCAAACCGCCTGTTGCCGGGACCGATTACATGGTGCTGGACAAGCGGGCCTCGGTGGAGGCGCCCGCTGGCAAGATCGAGGTGGTGGAATTTTTCTGGTACAGCTGCCCACACTGCAATGCCTTTGAGCCCACCCTGAATGCCTGGGTCAAGGGCGTGGCCAAAGATGTCTCGGTCCGGCGGGTGCCGGTGGCTTTTCGCGATGATTTTGTGCCTCAGCAGCGCCTGTTTTACGCGCTCGAAGCCATGGGTTTGCTGGACAAACTACATGGGCAGGTCTTTGCAGCCATCCATGTGGAAAAGCAAAAACTTGCGCGTGGCGACGAGATTGGTGACTGGGTTGGCAAGCAGGGGGTGGACAAGACCAAGTTCATGGAGCAGTACAACTCATTCTCGGTCTCCACCAAGGCCACCCGCGGCGCCCAGCTGCAAAATGCCTACCGGGTCGAAGGTGTGCCGGCGCTGGGTGTGGCGGGCCGCTTTTATACCGATGGCACCCTGGCACGCAGCATGGAGCGTGCCCTGCAGGTGGTGGAGTTCCTGACCGGCGAGGTTCGCAGCGGTCGCTGACCTAAACACCCGTGGCTGCCAGCCGGGCCCTGTCGCAAGGGCTGCGGTGTTCCTTTTGGCATGATTGACTTTGGCGAATCAGGGCGTGATTGAGGCGCCAGGTCCTCGGTAGACGGCTTGGGCGGCCGTACAATGGCCCTGACTCTCATTGCAAGATTCGTGCCTTATGAAATCCCCATTCTCTTTTTGGCTTTTGATCGCAGCGTTCTGTGTGTGCTCAGGGTCTGCCCTAGCCGAAAAAGCCGATCGCAGTAAACCCATGAACGTTGAGGCCGATGCCTTGCGTCACGACGAGCAGAAGCAGACCAGTGTCTTTACCGGGCGGGTGGTCGTGACCAAAGGCAGCATCATCATCCGGGGTGCCCGCATCGAGGTGCGTCAAGACGCGCAAGGCAACCAGTACGGGCTGGTCAGTGCTGAGCCTGGCAAGCTGGCGTTTTACCGCCAGAAGCGCGAAGGTGTGGATGAGCACATCGAGGGGGAGGCAGAAACCATTGAGTACGACGGCCGGGCCGATACGGTCAAATTCATCAAGCAGGCCCAAATGCGGCGCTACCGGGGCGCCACGCTGAATGACGAATTGACCGGTCAAGTCATTTTGTTTGATAACACCACCGAGGTCTTTAATGTCGATGGTGGCTTGGCGCAAGGCAGCACCGGCGCGCCGGCCGGCCGGGTCCGGGCCATGCTGATGCCCAAACCCGAAGACGCGGGCGCCACCCTGCCCAAGACGGGGTCAGCCGCGCCGGCACTGCGGCCCAGCAAGGCGCTCGGCGAGGCGCAGAAGTGACCGAACAGACCACCCTGGACGTACCTCAGGCTCGAATCAGCGCCGCAGACGGCGGCAGCCGGCTCGAAGCCAGCCATCTGGCAAAAGCCTATGGCAGCCGCAAGGTGGTCAAGGATGTGTCCCTGGTGGTACGCAAGGGCGAAGTGGTCGGCCTGCTGGGGCCCAATGGGGCGGGCAAGACCACCTCCTTCTACATGATCGTCGGCCTAGTACGACCCGGCGCCGGTGACATTCGCATTGACGGCCAGTCGGTAGAGCACATGCCGATCCACCGCCGGGCTCGCCTCGGCCTGAGCTACCTGCCGCAAGAGGCGTCGATCTTTCGCAAGCTCAACGTTGAGGACAACGTGCGGGCTGTGCTGGAGTTGCAGCGAGATGCGGCCGACAAGCCGCTGACGCGCGACGAGATCGACCGCCGACTCGACGCGCTGTTGAATGACCTGCGGGTGCAGCACTTGCGTCAGAGCCCGGCGCTGGCCCTGTCGGGTGGCGAGCGGCGCCGTGTGGAAATTGCGCGGGCGCTGGCCACGCAACCGCGCTTCATTCTGCTCGATGAGCCTTTTGCCGGTATCGATCCGATTGCGGTGATCGAGATCCAGCGCATCATCCGCTTCCTCAAAGACCGGGGCATTGGTGTGCTGATCACCGACCACAACGTGCGCGAAACCCTGGGTATTTGTGACCATGCTTACATCATCAATGATGGCCGTGTACTGGCAGAAGGCACGCCTGCCGAGATCGTCAACGACGCCGATGTGCGTCGTGTCTATCTGGGTGAACATTTCAGGATGTGATGCGATTGCTGATGGTGTCGTGGCGGGTCTGTGTTGAAACTTTGGGTGGGCGTGCGCAATGAGGCAGGGCCTGTCACTGCGTGTTTCGCAACATCTGGCGCTAACGCCGCAACTGCAGCAGTCGATCCGCCTGCTGCAGTTATCCACGCTGGAGCTGAGCTCGGAAGTCGATCAGATGCTGGACGACAACCCATTTCTGGAGCGCGAGGCCACCGAGGCGCCACGCGAGGACTTTGGCCTGGCGCAGGCCGACACACCGGTCCGAAGCGACGATCTAGAGGCCGAGTCCGCTACATATTCAGGAGCAGACTATCCCGTAGAGACGAGGGCTGAAGCTGAAAATGATGGCCCAACTGCGGCCGTGGACGACGATGGCCAGAGTTGGGAGGGTGATGGCAGCGCCTCGCTGGCACCTGACGACAGCGAATGGGGCGGCGAGGCCCGCGCCAAGGGCAACAACCTGGACGGCGAGGATGCGCTAGACGCCACAGAACTGGCCCGTTCGCAGGAGTCGCTGCAAACTCACCTGCACACCCAAGCCCTGTCGCTGCGTCTGGGTGAGCATGCCCGGGCAGCGCTGCGTTTTTTGATCGAGTCGCTCAACGATGACGGCTACCTGGAAGACAGCCTTCCCGCGCTGGCGCATGGCCTGGCCAGCGACAACGAGGCGGAGCTTGAGGAACTGGTGCACCATTTCACGGTGGCTCTGCACTTGCTTCAGAGTCTGGAGCCGGTGGGCGTTGGTGCGCGGGATTTGGCCGAGTGCCTGCGCTTGCAGTTGCAGGCGCTGCTGCGGGCCGGCGGCCTGACGCCAGCCCGACGGCGGCTGCTTGAGCTTGGCATGCGCATTTGCAGCCAACCCCTGGACCTCCTGGCGCGGCGCGACATCAAACGGCTGATGCCACTGTGCGACGCCAGCGACGCTGCCGTGCGCGAGGCCATTGCCCTGATAGGGCGGCTTGAACCCAAACCGGGGCGCCGATTTGTCAATGTGGAGCGCAACATCATCGTGCCAGACGTCTTGGTCGTCCAGGTCGGGAAGGGCAGCCAGGCGCGTTTTCGGGTCCAGCTCAACGCCGATGTGATGCCGCGCCTGCGGGTGCACGACATCTACGCCAATGCCTTGCGCCAGCACAAGGCCGGTGGGCGCGAGGCCTCCAGCCACGCGGCGCTGCAGCAGCGGCTGCAAGAGGCGCGCTGGTTCATCAAGAACATCCAGCAGCGCTTTGACACCATTTTGCGCGTTAGCGCCGCCATCGTGGAGCGGCAAAAAAACTTCTTTCAGCACGGCGAACTGGCCATGCGCCCGCTGGTTTTGCGTGAAATTGCCGACGAACTGGGCTTGCACGAGAGCACCATCAGCCGCGTGACTACCGCCAAATACATGGCCACGCCGTTTGGCACCTTTGAGCTGAAGTACTTTTTTGGGTCCGGCCTGGGTACTGATTCGGGCAGCAACGCCTCCAGCACGGCGGTGCGAGCCTTAATCAAGCAGTTTGTGGCGGCCGAAAGTCCCAAAAAGCCGCTCAGCGACAGCCAACTGGCTGACATGCTGAAGGAGCAGGGCATCGACTGCGCCCGCCGCACCGTGGCCAAATACCGCGAGGGCCTGCGCATCGCACCGGCCTCGCTGCGCAAGGCGCTGTAACCTGCTTTTTTTGAGGACTTCTGTTTGAACCAACTCCAATTGTTTTTGCCCTGCGCCGCCGGCGTGGAAGAGTACCTGTTGCCCGAGGTGCATCACATCACCGGGCTGGGCGGGCAGGCTGTGCAAAAACGCCGCGGTGGCGTGGCCTTGAATGGCGCTTGGCGCGATGTGATGCTGCTCAACCTGCACAGCCGGCTGGCGCAGCGGGTGCTGGTGCTGCTGTCGTACACCGAGTACCGCACCGAGCAGGACCTGTACCGGGCCGCCAGCGAGGTGGCGTGGGAGGCTTGGTTCACGCCGCGCCAGAGCATCAAGGTGGAGGTGACGGCCCAGCACAGCCCGCTGACCAGTCTGAACTTCGCCGCGCTCAAGGTGAAGGACGCGGTGTGTGACCGTTTTCGCGTCAAGGCCAACGGCGTGCGCCCCGATGTGGACACCCAGTGGCCCGATGTGCGCATCTTTGCCCACCTGACCACCGACGGCTGCTCGCTGTACATCGACACCTCG
This sequence comes from Rhodoferax sp., assembly GCA_040400795.1. Taxonomy (GTDB): domain Bacteria; phylum Pseudomonadota; class Gammaproteobacteria; order Burkholderiales; family Burkholderiaceae_C; genus Rhodoferax. The sequence goes on along the minus strand of JBBAPO010000008.1, from coordinate 74,399 downwards.
GGCGAGCCGCTGTTCAAGCGCGGCTGGCGCGAGGACAAGGGCGAGGCCCCCCTGAAGGAAACTCTGGCCGCCGCCATGCTCGCCGCCAGCGGCTGGCTGGCCGGCGAGGGCGACCTGCCTCCGCTGTATGACCCCTGCTGCGGCAGCGGCACCATCGCCATTGAGGCTGCCCAAATGGCCTGCAACATGGCCGCCGGCAGCGGCCGCCGCTTTGCTTTTGAGCACTACCTGCCGTTTGCCCGGCACGTCTGGGATGCTATAAAAAATGAAGCTAAAGAGGCAGAGGTGACAAGGGCTGCAGGCCAAAAACCCATTATTTTTGGGAGCGATGTGGCGTTTCGAATGGTGGACTTTGCCCAGCGCAACGCCCAGCGCGCCGGCGTGGCCGACTTGATCGAATTCCGGGGTGGCGACGCGCTGCAGCGCCTGCCGCCCTGTGCCGAGCCCGGCGTGATGCTGGTCAACCCGCCCTACGGCGAACGCATCGAGGTGGCCGGTGTGGCCGGCGCCCAGCGCGGCGGCGGCCGGGAGCAGGCGCAGATGGCCGGCAACCCGGCTTCGGACGGCGACGACGGCGCATTTTTCAGCCAGCTCAGCGCCCACTGGAAAAAGAACTATCCCGGCTGGACCGCCTGGGTGCTCACGCCTGACCTCAAACTGCCTGGCAAGATGCGCCTCAAAGAATCGCGCCGGGTGCCGATGTGGAACGGCCCGCTGGAGTGCCGGTTGTTCCGCTTTGACATGGTGCAGGGGTCGGCCCGCAGCAAGCCGTCATGAGCGCGTTGGTGCTAGACACCAATATCGTGTTGGACCTGCTGCTGTTCCAGAACCCCCAGGTTCAGGGGCTACAGCAGGCGCTTGCCCGAGGTGAAATGCGCTGGCTGGCGACAGTGCCGATGCGCGCGGAGCTGGTGCGTGTGCTGGCCTACCCAAAAATCGCCGTTGTGTTGGCCCGCCTGGACCACAGCGTGGCGCCGCTGCTGGCGCAGTGGGATGCGGGGGTGTCGCTGGTGGAGGTAGCGCCTCGCTGCACCGTGCGCTGCCGCGACCCGGACGACCAGATGTTCATCGACCTCGCGGTGGCCCACCGCGCTCTGCTGCTGAGCAAGGATGCGCTGGTGTTGCGGCTGGCCAAGCGGCTGCTGCCGCTGGGGGTGGTGGTGGGGCCTGCAAGCAGTACCAAGGGACCCTCGCTGCCGGTCAATGCTGGCTAAATTCAGGTGATCATCAGCAGGGCTTTCATCTTGGCTCGCACGTGCAACATCACCTCCGAGGCGACGGCGGCTTTTTTCTTGGCCTTGCGCACCCGCCAATCCAATGACTTGACCTGATCTGACAACACAGCACACGCCAGACCGTCGACTTGAGTCAGCGCCTCAAACGGGTGTCCTTTGACTTTGGTGGTCATGGGGCAGCAAACCATCAAGCTGGTCTTGACGTTGTAACTGGCCGGGCTGATCACCAGTGCCGGGCGGTGACCGGCTTGTTCGTGACCAGCCTGGGGATCAAACTCCAACCAGACGACATCGCCTGCATCCGGGACATAGCCGCGTGCGGCCATCAGAAAGCCTCTTTGCCGACCGGTTTGCCAAAACTGAGTTCGCCGTGCGCGTTAGCCTCCGTGATGTCGGCCAGTAGCGCGTCCAGGCTGTAAGTCACCTGCTCTGAGGGCTGGATCACAATGCGCCCGCGAGACACGACCAATTCCACTTTTTGCTCCAGAGCATAGCCCGCCGCCTTCAATGCTGCGCTGGGCAGGCGCAAGGCGGGGCTGTTACCCCATTTTCGGATCACGGCTTCCATGGAAATTCCTCCTCAAACGAGTCTACATTGTAGATACATGTCATCCGATGGTTTAAGACGGCGTCATTTGATGTGTCAGCGCAAAACTCTCCGCCACCGCCATCGGCCAATGCTGGCTGTAAATCAGCGGCAGGCCGTCCAAGTCTGCTTTGAGCAGCGCACCTTCGGGCAGCTGAATCTGTATCAGCTGCGCCAGCGAGCTGACCTTGTGGTCGCTGCTGCGGCGCACGATGTGGTGGGCGGTGATATCGCGCGGGTGCTGCAGGCCGGCGGCCTGCACCAGCTCTTGCAGCGCGTGCAGGGTTTGCTGGTGAAAGTTGTAGACGCGTTCGGCCTTGTCGGGCACCACCAGCGACTGTTGCCGTAGCGGGTCCTGGGTGGTGACACCGGTGGGGCATTGGCCGGTGTGGCAGTGCTGGGCCTGTATGCAGCCCAGTGCAAACATGAAGCCGCGCGCGCTGTTGCACCAGTCAGCGCCGAGCGCCATCAAGCGGGCGATGTCAAAGGCGCTCACCACCTTGCCCGCCGCACCGATGCGGATGCGCTGGCGCAGCCCCGCGCCGCGCAGTGTGTTGTGAACCAGCAGCAGGCCTTCTTGCAGCGGTGAGCCCACGTGGTCGGTGAATTCCACCGGCGCCGCGCCGGTCCCGCCCTCGGCACCATCGACCACGATGAAGTCGGGCGTGATGCCGCTGGCCAGCATGGCCTTGACCATGGCAAACCACTCCCAGGGGTGACCAATGCACAGCTTGATACCGGTCGGTTTGCCGCCGGACAGCTCACGCAACTGAGCGATAAATTGCATCATCTCCAGCGGCGTGGCAAAAGCGCTGTGCGCAGCTGGCGAGACGCAGTCCACTCCCACCAGCACACCCCGCGCCGCGGCGATCTCAGCCGTCACTTTAGGGCCGGGCAGCACACCGCCGTGGCCTGGCTTGGCGCCTTGGCTGAGCTTGATCTCGATCAGCTTGACCTGCGGGCTGAGCGCGTTGTCGGCGAACCTGTCGGGGTTGAAGCTGCCATCGGCGTTGCGGCAACCAAAGTAGCCCGAGCCGATTTCCCAGATCAGGTCACCGCCATGCACCCGGTGGTGCGCCGAGATCGAGCCCTCGCCGGTGTCATGCGCAAAGCCACCGCGCTTGGCGCCAGCATTGAGCGCCAGGATGGCGTTGGCGCTCAGCGCGCCAAAGCTCATGGCCGAGATGTTGAACACGCTGGCGCTGTAGGGCTGCGCCGTGTCGGGGCCGATCGTCAGGCGAAAGTCATGGCTGGCCAGCCGGCTGGGCGCCACCGAGTGGTTGATCCACTCGTAGCCGGTAGCGTGCACATCCAGCTGCGTACCAAACGGGCGCTTGTCAGGTTCGCCCTTGGCACGTTGGTAGACCAGTGAGCGTTGGGAGCGCGAGAACGGCGCGGCTTCGTTGTCGCTTTCAATGAAGTACTGCCGGATCTCTGGCCTGATGAACTCTAGTGCGAACCGCATGTGGCCAATGATGGGGTAGTTGCGCAGGATGGAGCGCTGGGTTTGGCGCAGGTCATGCACGCCGAGCGCCACCAGGCCACCAGAGAACAGCAGCGCGCTCCACCCGATACCAAAGGCCAGCAGCGCAAACAGGCTCAGCAGCATCGCGAAGGCGCACAGGGCCAAGGCGGTGTAACGAACCGGGAAAATGGCATTGAGCTGGTGCAGCATCGTGGACCTCCTGAAGGCCCGACCATAACAGCCACGGCCGCCTTTGCCCAGCCCGTCGGTGCAAAATCGGGGCGTTGCCCGAGCTCAGTCCGGGCCGTAACCCTGAGCCCTGTGATGACCGACACACCCCTGCCACCCACTGTCTCTGCCGTGCTTGGACCGCTGGCGCCCGAAGACTATGACGCGCTGGACCTGATCCTGGACGACCTTCGCAGCCGTTTCGACGAAACGCCGCAATGGGAGTTTTGCGAGGGTTTTCTGGCGGCCTTGGTGTGCTGCCGCCGCGCGATTCCAGCAGCCGACTACCTGTCTGTCTTGCTGGACTTGGCGGATGACGGTGAAGCCCCTGAGCCCGATGGCGGCAGTTTTGCCGATGCCGACCAGCGCCAGCGCTTCATGGACCTGTGGCTGCGGCGCTGGCATGAAGTTGCTGTCGGGCTGGACGCCGAGGTGAAGGGCCTGGACGACGAGGCTGCTTATCACCCTGAAGTGATGGATGTGCGCGGTGCGGTGGCTGCACTACCAGACGAGGAGCGCGCCGCGCTAGGGCAAGACGTGCTGCCCGCCTTTGGCCAGGTCTGGGCGCTGGGCTTTATGTTTGCCGTGGAGACCTGGCCTGAGGAGTGGGTGCCACCGCGTGATAAGGAGGCGGCCAAGCTGTTGGATGGCGCCTTGCAGGCCATGGTGGCGCTGACCGAAGACGACACCGATGAACCCACCGTGGCCGTGTCTGACGACGACAGCCCGCCCAGCGTCAGTCTGCAACGCATGAAAGCCTTTGCAGCGGCCATCTGGGCGGTTTACGACTTGCGCGAGCTGTGGCGTCATCTTGGCCCGAGGGTCGAAACCGTCTACGCGAAGCCCACCCCCGGCCGCAATGACCCTTGTTTTTGCGGCAGCGGCAAGAAGTACAAGAAGTGCCACGGCGCCTGAGTTAATCTCGGGACTGATTCTGCCGATCGACAGTATTTGTGTGCAACGTTATGATGATCGATATGAAAAATCAAACCGTTGTCGTTTCACCCAAGTTCCAAGTTGTGATACCCCGTGAAATCAGGGAGGCTGGTGGCATCCTGCCCGGTAGCCGCATGAGCGTGTTTGAGATCAACGGCGTGATCCAGTTGGTGCCGGTCAAAACGCCGTCGCAGTATCGGGGTTTGCTCACGGGACTCAGCAGCACGGAAGTGCCCAACGATCCCGAGCGGTTCTGATGGTGCGCAAAAAGCTCACTGTGCAGCAGCAGGGGGTGGTGCTGGATTCGTCTTGCTGGCTGGAGTACTTCAGTGATTCGCCCCGGGCTGACTTGTTCGCCGAGCGCATTGCCAACACCGGTGCCTTGATCGTCCCGATCATCACCCTGTACGAGGTCTATAAAGTGGCACTGCGAGAGTTTGGTCCTGCGGCGGCCAATCAGGCGGTAGCCCTGATGCGCGAAGGGCAGGTGGTCGACATCAATCTGAATTTGGCATTGAGTGGCGCTGCAAACGGCTTGCCCATGGCGGACAGCCTGATTTATGCCACGGCCCAGGCCCACCACGCCCTGCTCTGGACGCAGGACCAGCACTTTGAGGGTTTGCCCGGCGTCAGGTATTTTTCAAAAAACGTCCCGGTTTGAATGGCCGGCACGCCCGCTGGGGTTCTCACCATCCGTGGCAGCGCGCCTCACCAGGGCAGCATGCTGCCGTCGTGGTTGAAGAAACCACCCGAATCAGTCGCCTGAAGGCCGTCTATCACGCCCAGCAAGCGGGCTGCAGCATGGTCTGGCGCTTGTACCTGTAGGCTGGTTTTGGCAAAGGGCGCGGACAGGTTGGTAGCCACCGTGCCCGGGTGCAGCGCCACGCACAGCGCCTGAGGTTGGCGCCGGCGCAGCTCGATGGCGGCGGTGCGCACCAGCTGGTTCAGCGCCGCCTTGCTGGCGCGGTAGCTGTACCAGCCGCCAAGCTGGTTGTCACCGATGCTGCCGACCTTGGCCGACAGGGTGGCAAACACGGAACGCCCCTCACGCGGCAACAGCGGCAAAAAGTGTTTCACCAATAGCGCCGGCCCGATGGCGTTGATGGCAAAGGCCTGCGCCATTTGCACCGGGTCGAGTTGCTGCCAAGTCTTTTCGGGCTGCAGCCCCTGGCCATGCAGCAGGCCGGTGGCGTCGATCAGCAGGCGCAGCGGCAGGCCCAGCCCGGCCACGTGGGCGGCGGCTTGGGCGATGCTGGCCTCGTCCAGCAGGTTCAGCGCGGGTTGGCTGCGGCGCGACAGCCCCAGCACTTGGTCAAAGCGGTCATCCTGTTGCAGCTGAGCCAGCAGGGCCGCGCCGATGCCGCCACTGGCACCAATCACCAGCGCCAAGCCGCCGGTTGGCCAGGGGCTGGGGCTGTGTGGCAGTTGTGCGGTCATGGCTCAGTACCTGCCGCATTAACGGCTAAAAACTCGGCTAAGGCGACGGCCGTGGCCTCTGGCAACTCCTCCGGTATGAAGTGCCCGGCCGGCATGGCATGGCCGCTGACTCGGCCCGCGCACTGGGCCTGCCACAGTTCTAGCGGTTGAAACAGCCGTTGCACCACACCGCGCGCGCCCCACAGCACCAAGGTGTCGCAGGCAATTTTTTCACCCCGTGCGCGGCTCTCGCGGTCGTGGTCCAGGTCAATGCCGGCGCTGGCGCGGTAGTCCTCGCAAATGGCATGGATGGTGCCCGGTAGGACAAAGCAGCGCTCATACTCGGCCAGCGCCTGGGGCTCGATCTGCGCCAGCCCATCCGTGCCCCAGCCGCCCAGCTTGTGGTGCAGGTAGGGCAGCGGGTTGCCGCCAATCATGGTCTCGGGCAGGGGTGCGGGCTGGATCAAGTGGAACCAGTGGTAATAGGCTCGGGCAAAGGCCATGTCGGTGGCGGCGTACATGTCCAGGGTGGGTGCGATGTCGATCACGCACAGGCCACTCACGCGGCTTGGGTGGTCTAGTGCCAGCCGGTGCGCCACCCGGCCGCCCCGGTCATGGCCGCAGACCGCGAAGCGTGCCACGCCCAGCGCATCCATTAAATCGGCCATATCCTGCGCCAGGGCGCGCTTGCTGTAATTGCTGTGGTCGGGCAGGCCCGAGGGCTTGCTGGAGTCGCCGTAGCCGCGCAAGTCCGGCATCACCAGGTAAAAATCCCGGGCCAGCCGGGCTGCAACCCGTTGCCACATCGCATGGGTTTGGGGGAAACCATGCAGCAGCAGCAGGGCTGGGCGGCCGTCGGGTGCGCCGCGTGGCACGTGGGCCTGCAATGTGGCCTGGGGCAGCGCGAAGTCTCGGCGCTCAAAAGCATCAAACCAAGGTGGGGACGTTGGCGTTTGTAGCATAGGGGGTGCGGTGTTCAAAGGGAGGAGCCTGAAGGGTAGCGCACTGCAGCGCCGGCGTGCAGGGCGTCGGGCAGTGCGGCGGCCAGAAAGTCAAATACTGCGCGGATATGGCGGCTGGTGCGGATCTCGCGGTGCACGGCCAGCCACACCGGCAGCGGCGGGATCTGTAATTGTCCGGCGAGCACCGGCAGCACCTCGGGATCGGTTCGCGCCTGGTAACCGGTGAAGAAGCCCACGCCCAGACCGGCCCGCACCGCCTGCCACTGCACCAACAGGTCGTCGCTTCGCAAGGCAAAGGCCTCGCGAGGCACCGGGGTGCCCATGGCCGCAAAGCCCTGGCGTATGGCCGGGTCTGTGTCGCTGCCGATCAGCTCATGCTGCAGCAGGTCGGTGGGCTGGGCCGGCACACCGCGTCGTGCCAGGTACCGGCGGTGGGCGTAGGCGCCGACCGCCGCTTCGCCAAGCTTTTTGGCCACCAACGAGGTCTGGTCCGGCCGCACCATGCGTATGGCAATGTCGGCCTCGCGCCGCAGCAGGTTGCTGACCTGGTTGCTGCTGACGATCTCGATCTGGATGTCGGGCAGCGCCAGCCGCATCGCCATCAATAGGGGCGGCAGCAAATGCACTGCTACCGGCACACTGGCGGTGATGCGCACCGTGCCGCCGGCCTGCGATCGGGACCCTACCAAAGTTCGCGAGAGCTGCAATGCGCCGTCCTGCATCTGACGTGCGGCGCCGGCCAGCTGAGCAGCGGTGCGGGTTGGCACGAGACCGCGGCCGGTTCGCTCAAATAGCACGCAGTCGAGTTGGTTTTCCAACTCGGTGATGTGGCGGCCCAGGGTAGGTTGGCTCACGCCCAAAGAACGCGCTGCCGCCAGCAAGCTGCCCCGCTCCAGTACGGCCAAAAAGGACCGGACCAGCCGCCAATCAAAGTCGTTGATGTTGATTGCGCTGCTATTCATATATGAATTACTGTTATCAACATTTATGGAATTGTGACCTAACTGACTTCGACGCACAATTTGGGCACCGAGCAACTTGAAGGACACACATCGTGACAAAGACAGTATTGGTTTTGGGGGCACGCGGCCGGTTTGGCCTGGCCGCAGCCCGTGCGTTTGCTGCAGCTGGCTGGCACGTGATCGATCAGATGCGACCCGGCGCCGAGCCGCCAACGGCCCCGGGTATCGAATGGCGTGGTGTCGACGTGCAGGACGCGGCGGCTCTGGCGTCCGCTGCGGCCGGCGCCAGCGTGGTGGTGCACGCCCTCAACCCTTCCGCTTACACCAACGCGGCTTGGCAGGCCGAGTCCGGGCCCATGCTGACAGCAGCCATTGCCCTATGCCGCCAACTTGACGCCACCCTGATGCTGCCCGGCAATGTGTACAACTTTGGAAAGGACATGCCGGCCCTGCTGCGCGAGGACACGCCACAACAAGCCCACACGGTCAAAGGCTGCATCCGGTTGGCCATAGAGCAGCAACTTAGCGCCTCGGGTGTGCGTGCGGTGGTGATCCGGGCTGGCGACTTTTTCGGTGCTGGCCGTGGCAGCTGGTTTGACCTGGCCCTGACCAAGCAACTGGCCAAGGGGCGGTTCACCTACCCCGGTGTGGGCGATGTGTCCACCGCCTGGGCCTATTTGCCTGACCTGGCCCGCACCTTTGTGGCGGTGGCCGAGCGCCGTGCCGCGCTGGCACCGTTTGAGGTGCTGCATTTTGCCGGGCACTCACTGTCGGCGCAACGCTGGCTTGACGCGCTGACGCCGCTCGCCCGGGCTCAGGGGTGGTTGGCGCCGGGTGCCTCGCTCAAGCGGGCCGGCATGCCCTGGACGATCCTGCGTTTAGCCAGCCCGTTCGTGCCGGCCTGGGCCGCCCTGCTGGAGATGCGCTACCTGTGGCAGACGCCCCACGCCCTGGCCAACGCCCGGCTCACCGCGCTGATTGGCCCAGAGCCGCACACGCCGCTGCCGCTGGCCGTGGCGGCTGCTCTGGCCGACTTGGGTTTTTTGGCGCCAGCGACCGTGTCACCTTCGGCACGGTGAGGGTCGCCATGACTTTGTGGCTATTGCAAATTACCGGGGCTGGATGCTGCTGAATGTGGCCCTGACCTTGCCCTTAACATAGGGTATGACACGCCCCACACACCCCACTCTCACGGTCGCGATAAAAGCCGCCAAGGCCGCGGCCAAGGTGATCCTGGACGCCGCTGCAGACCCAGCCGCCTTGCAGATCAAGCTGAAAAATCCGAACGACTTTGTGACCCAGATTGATCTTGCATCCGAAAAAACGATTGTGGACATGCTGCTCAAGGCGTTTCCACAGCATTGTGTGCGAGCTGAGGAGTCTGATCAATCCTATGGCTTGCAGGGGGCCGAGCACGTCTGGATTGTTGACCCGCTCGATGGCACCAACAACTTCATTCACGGCTATCCCGCCTACAGCGTCAGCATTGCCTTGGCCATTGCCGGCCAGATTGAGCACGCCGTGGTTTTGGATGTCACGCGAGGCGATGTGTTTCATGCCTCGCGTGGGTCTGGCGCGTTCTGCAACGCAACGCCCCTGCATGTCAGCACACGCCCTCTCTTGCAAGAAGCCATGGTGGCCAGCAGTTGCCCGTATCGGCCGGGGCCGCACTTTGCTCGCTTGATGCAGATGCTGGGCGATGTGATGCTGCACACGGGGGCACTTCGACGCTCAGGGTCGGCAGCGCTCGACATGGCGCAAGTGGCTGCTGGCTGTTGCGATGGTTTTTTTGACCTGGGCTTGCGGGCTTGGGACGTGGCTGGCGGCAGCCTGTTGATCACTGAGGCGGGTGGCTGCGTCGGCGACTTTCTTGGGGGGACAGAGTTTCTGGAGTCCCAGGAGTGCATGGCCGGCAACCCGGCTGTGTTTGCTGCACTCGGCGATGTGTTGCGACCTTATTCGCGCTTGCCTGGGCAAGCAAAGTAAGGCCGGCCGGCGTTGGCGCTACTTGATGCCAGTCTGCATAAAGCTCTGAACAAATTGCCGCTGGAATAGCAAGAAAGCAATCAGCAAGGGCCCGGATGTCATCAGCGTTGCCGCGCAAATGATGGACCAGTCGATCCCTTGATCGACTGAGGCAAATATGGCCAGACCAACGGTCAAAGGCCGTGTCGTGACCGAGTTTGTGATGATCAGTGGCCAAAGGAAATTATTCCAATGAAAGCTGACCAACACCAGTCCATAAGCGAGGTAGATGGGCTTGCCAAGCGGCACATAAACGCGCCACAGGACGCCCAGGGTCGAGCAGCCCTCAATCCGTGCTGCCTCTTCAAAGTCCTTGGGGATGGCTTTGAAGGTTTGCCGCAGGAGAAAAATTCCGAAAGCAGAGGCTAGGTAGGGAAGGGCAATTGCCGGCAGTGTGTCCACCAGGCCAAGCCTGCGGATGGTGATGTAGTTCTCCAGCAGCAGCACATCGGGCGCCACCATCAGTTGCACCAGCACCAACATGAACAGCGTGTCCCGACCCTTGAATTCGAATCGGGCAAAGGCAAATGCAGCCAAGGTGCAAAGGACAAACTGGGCCAACAGAATACCGGTCACCAACAACATGGTGTTCAGAAAATACCGGGCAAAGGGTGCTGATTCCCAGGCAGTGATGAAATTCTGCGCGGTGATGGGGGCTAACAGGTCAAACTTGGCCACATAGGCGCTGGGATGGATAGCGGTCCAGATGGCAAACAGCAGGGGCAGTATCCACAGCAAGCCCAACATCCAAGCCGCGATGGTCTCGACGACTTCGCTGGCCAGGCCTTTGTTGTCGACCATGCTCATTGGTAATGAACCCGCTTGTCGGCCAGCAAGAACTGTCCGATGGCGATGATGCCAAGGATGAACAACAGCACAATGGTCAAGGTCGCTGCATAGGCTTGGTCAAAAAACTTGAAGCCGACCACGTAGATTTGGTACAGCAGCACGGAAGTCGCGTTGTCTGGCCCACCGCCCGTCATGACAAAAATATGGTCTACCAATCGGAAGGCATTGATCACGGCGTTGATCATCACGAACAGGGTCGTTGGCATTAGCAGGGGAAAGCTGACACGCCAAAAAAATGTCCAGCGACTGGCGCCTTCAATGGCAGCACATTCCCTTAACTCAGTCGAAATTTGCTGCAAGGCCGCCAGATAGAAAATCATGAAGAAGCCGGCTTCCTTCCAGATCCCGACCACGATCAGGCACCAGAGCGCAGTGCCCTGTGAGCCGAGCCAGTTGACGCCTACGACGCCGAAAGGTTTGAGCAGTTGGTCAATCAGACCATATTGCGGGTTGTAGAAAAACAACCAGATGTTCGCCACAGCGATCATCGGCAGCACCGTGGGCGTGAAGTAGGCGAGTCGAAGAGCCCCTTGGCCCCGGAGTTTGCTGTTGACAAACAAGGCCATGGCCAAAGCGAGCGCAATCGATACGGGTACCGAGACACCGGCGTAAAGCAGGTTATTCCACAGCGACTTCCAGAAAATCGGGTCGGCGAGCATGGCCTCGTAATTGTCGAAGCCAACGAAGCGGGACGGCCGCCGCGGTTTGGGCGTTGAATAAAGACTGTGGATGAACGTGGTGATGATTGGGATGTGCGTGAAGGCTGCCAACAACACGCAGGCAGGCAGCACCAGCAGCCAGGCATGAACGGTGTTGCGTGTTCCGGTCATGGTGGCTGCTGGCGCTTTGACTGCTGACAGTTGATTACTTGAAGTCTTTCAGGATGCGTTCGCCTTCGCGTTGCGCGTCCTTCAGGGCTGCCTCGGCGGAACGTGAGCCTGTCATGATGGACTGCAAAGCATCGTTAAACACCTTAGCCACGCGCTGGTTCTCATGGGTGGTCAGTTCTGACACGGCAAATTTGAGTTGATCACGAGCCACGATAGCCTGTGGGAAGCTTGCGGTGTAGGCCTTCATCTCGGGCGTGTCGTAGGCGGCAGCGGACGTCGCGACATAGCCTGTCTTGACCGACCACTCTGCTGCGCGTGCCGGCGTTGTCATCCACTTGATGAACTTGAATGCGGCTTCTTGCTTCACCTTGGGGACGCCCTTGAAGATGTAGAAGTTACCGCCGCCTGTTGGCGCTCCGTTTTGCCGGATGCCCGGCAGGTAGGACACACCGAAGCCGAATTTTGCGTTCGTCTTGATGTTGGTGAGGTTGCCGGTGGTGTGCCAGATCATGGCTGCCTTGCCTTCAAGAAAGTCGCGCGGCGTCGCCCCCCAGGAGATCAAGCCTGACGGTTGCACGCCATCGACCTTCGACAGGTTGTACCAGCTCTGAATTGATTCGATAACCTTGGGGTCGTCAAAGGCCACTTTGTTGCCATCGGCGTTGGTCAGACGGGCGCCAGCGCCTGTCGTGATGCCGGTGAACAGCCATGAGGTATTGCCATCAGAGGGAATCTGGACACCCCATTGGGTGGTAGCGCCTGACGCGTCCTTCTTGGTCAGCTTCTTGGCCATGTCCCGCATCTCGGCCCAGGTGGCTGGACCTTTTTCAGGGTTGAGGCCGGCCGCTTTGAAGGCGTCCTTGTTCCAGTACAGAACGGGTGTGGAGCGCTGGAACGGGATGGCGTAAGTCTTGCCCTTGAGCTTGGCGTTTTCCATGAAGGCAGGATAAAACGTATTCATCCATGCTGTGTCATCGGCGGTCTTGACGAAGTCGTCCATCGGCACCACGGCATCTTCGTCGGTCAACAGGAACAGGTCGGCGGCCAGCAAAATAGCCGTCTCCGGGGTGTCGCCGCCTTTGATGGCGGTCAGGACTTTGGCCACGGTCTGTTGGTAGTCGCCGGCATAGATCGGCTTGATCTTGATGCCGGGGTTTTCTTTCTCGAAACCAGCGGCGTAGTCGTCGATGATCTTGGTGACTGGCCCGCCAACGGCGACCGGGAAGTACATGCGCACTTCGACATCTGCAGCAGACGCGTTGGTGGATGCAAAACCGGCGGCCACGGCCAATGCGGTGAAGGTCCGGCGTGAAATTTTGGACATCTTGCTCTCTCTCTCATGTTGCGAGCCCTTGGGCTCAGGTTGGGTGGATGTGACAGTGATCTTGTTATGAGGGGGCGAATCTAGGCCAGCGCCGTATGCGACTTGGTGAGCCGCATGCCTGTGCTGTCGAACTGACTTTCGTCCTGCTGCTTCCAGTGAAAATTGAGCGCATCACCAGGGCGCAGCGCCGATGCGCCAGGTAGGCGCATGGACACGCGATGCGACTGGCCAGTCAGTGCGGTGACGATGGTGTCTGCACCCATGTATTCGACAGCAGTGATCTTGCCGCTGCGTGCTATGTCGCCATCATCACCCGCACCCAGCAGGATGTGCTCAGGCCGGATACCCCGGACGATGTTGCCGTCTGGCACCAGATTCATGGGGGGCGCCCCCACAAAGCTGGCTACGAACGATGTCGCCGGGTGGTTGTAGATGTCAGCAGGCGCACCTGCTTGCTCAATGCCGCCGTTTCGCATCAAAACCACCAGATCGGCCATGGTCATGGCTTCCGTTTGGTCGTGCGTGACGTAAACCATGGTCATGCCCAGGCGTTGCTGCAAGGCCCGGATTTCAACCCGCATCTCATGCCGAAGCTGCGCATCCAGGTTGGAGAGTGGTTCGTCCATCAGGCACACGGGTTGCTTGGCAATGATGGCCCGCGCCAGGGCGACACGTTGCCGTTGCCCGCCCGACAACTGCGCGGGCTTGCGGTCAAGGTAGGGCGTCAATTCGACCAGTTCTGCCACTCGTTTGAGCCGCGCATCACGGTCTGCCCGACCTACTTTGCGCACCTTCAAGCCGAAGATGACGTTCTCAGCCACGGACAGGTGCGGGAACAGGGCGTAAGACTGAAACACCATGGAGATCTGCCGCTCTGAGGGCGACAGCTTGGTCACGTCCTGACCGTTGATCTCGACCCTTCCGGAGCTTGGTTCTTCTAGTCCAGCAATCAGCCGTAAAAGGGTTGATTTGCCGCAACCAGAGGGGCCCAGTATGGCCACGAGTTGGCCTTGCGGTACAAGCAAACTGATATTATTGACCGCTGTGTGAGCACCCCAGCGCTTGGTCAAGTTATCAAGTAGGACTTGGGCCATGGCTCAAAAGCAAGCTGTCCGACTGAAAATTAGCAAAACCATGAGCCAAACTATGAGGCAAAGATGTGTCGATCACGTGACAATCGACTGCCATCTAATCCTTGTCGGTAGCCAGTTATGCCAGTTTGCAGGCACTATCATCTCTGGCTTGCCAAGGTCCCCCACCGTGCAGGAGTGTCTCAGTGTCCGATCGCCCCCAGTATTCCATTTGGCTGCTTCCGCGTGCCGACCATGAAGCTGCACTGACTGCCACGGTTAGTCGGCTATCGACCGAGCTGGGTGGTCCGTTCTTTGCGCCTCACGTGACCATTCAGGGCGATATTGCCCTCACGCCAGACCAGTTGCGGCCAACACTTGCGCGGATTGCAGCGCAAACGCCCGTTCAGCACTGGCCGGTGGCGCTGGTGGATGGCACCCCGCATTTCTTTCGATGCCTATTTTTGCGTTTTGATTTACATCAGGCGTTTCAAGAGCTGCAAGCGGCCACCCAGTTACTCACTGACACGGCTCATGGCTTGTCGCCGTTTCCCCATTTGAGTCTGGCGTATGGCGATGCGCTTGAAGCCTATGCCAGGGAGCGCCACCTGCTGGCGGGTGATTTTGAAGAGCAGATTATTGTGTTTGACCGCCTGGCGGTTTGCCATTCGTCCAGTCATGTGCCCATAGAGGACTGGGTGGTTTTGGAGCAACTGCCCCTTGCGCATGATTGACAGCACACTGCCCCTCGCGTTTCCGGCTGAGCGCAGAGACCTGGAGTCTCCGGCCGGCCGGCTCAGTCTCTACAGGGCCCAGCCCGCGGGTGCAGGCAATGGGCTGCCGCCACTGCTGCTGGTGCACAGCATTAATGCCGCTGGCTCAGCGGCCGAGGTGGCACCCTTGTTTGCCCACTACCGCCAGCAGCGGGCGGTCTATGCGCTGGAATTGCCGGGTTTCGGTTTCTCGGATCGCAGTGACCGGCCCTACACGCCGCGACTGATGACAGATGCCTTGCAGTGGGCGTTGGCGGTCATTCAGGCCGAGTCGGGTGGCCTAGCGGCAGATGTTGTGGCGCTTTCCCTGTCGTGCGAGTTTGCGGCCCGCGCCAGTTGTGAGACGCCGCAGTTGATCCGGCGCCTCGCCATGGTCAGCCCGACCGGGTTCAGCCGCAAGAAGCGGCGTTACGGGCCGGCGGGTTCGGTCGTCGGCCCGCCCTGGTTGCTGCGGCTGCTGCGTTGGCCGCGCTGGTCCGAGGGGGTGTACCGCACGCTGACCCGGCCCGCTGTGATCCGCTACTTTCTGGTGCGAACCTGGGGCTCGGACGCTATTGACGAAGCCTTGTGGCGCTACGACCTGCTGACAACCCGGCAACCAGGCGCCCGCTTCGCGCCACTTTATTTTGTGTCTGCGCAATTGTTCAGTGCTGACATCAACACTCTGTTTGAGGCACTGACCGCCCCGGTTTGGGTGTCGATGGCGACGCGTGGCGACTTTACCGACTACCAGGGCCGGACGACGGTGGCCAACCGCAGCAATTGGGAGTTTCACGCCATCGACGGTGGCGCCCTGCCGTATTTTGAAGACCTGGCCGGTTTCACCCGCCGGCTTGACCCGTTCTGGGCCTGAATCTGAACCATTAACCCTAAGGAAATTGCCAATATGGGCGCACAGTGGAAAGCCAAACATAAAGACCTCGCCGCCAATGCCAGGGGTCGCATCTTCGGTAAATTGTCCAAGGACATCATGCTGGCCGCACGCAGCGGCGCTGACCCGGCCTCCAACGCCCGCTTGCGGCTGGTGGTGGAGCAGGCGCGCAAGGTCTCCATGCCCAAGGAAACGCTGGAGCGGGCTATCAAGAAGGGCGCTGGCCTGACCGGCGAGGCGGTGAACTTTGAGCACGTGATCTACGAAGGCTTTGCGCCGCACCGCGTCGCCGTGATGGTGGAGTGCCTGACCGACAACGTGAACCGCACCGCCCCGGAGATGCGGGTGCTGTTTCGCAAGGGCCAGTTGGGTACAGCGGGTTCGGTGGCCTGGGACTTTGATCACCTCGGCATGGTCGAAGCCGAGCCGGCCGTGGCCGGTGCCGACCCAGACATGGCTGCCATTGAGGCCGGCGCGCAAGACCTAGAGCCTGGTGACGAGGACGGCACCACGCTGTTTTTGACCGACCCGGGCGACCTGGACCTGGTGAGCCGGGCGTTGCCGGCGCAGGGTTTCAAGGTGCTGTCGGCCAAGCTGGGCTACAAGGCCAAGAACCCGGTGGACCCGGCCAGCCTGAGCCCCGAGCAATTGGAGGAGGTGGAGGCCTTTTTGGCCGCCATTGACAACAATGACGACGTGCAGCAGGTGTTTGTGGGCCTGGCTGGCTAGCCTAGCCTGTCAGGGCCAGTGGGTGTCGGGCTCCAGCGGGTACAAGGGCACCCTGCGATGCTTGTAGCTAAAGGTCGACAGGTCGGCCGAAGTCACTCCGGCGCTGGCCACCCAGATCATGGCCTTGGCAATGGGCGTCATCGCAGGCCGGGGCGAATGCACGCCTTTGGCCACGATGATCTTCATGGCCGTGGGCTCAATGCCCAGAGCGCGGAACTGCTGCAAGCTAGAGGATCCGGCGCCGCGTGAGGTCAACACCAGGCGGTAGCCGTCATCGGTGCGTAGCGCGCAACTGGCACCGTCATTGAAGAAGCGAAAGCCGCCGTGGGTTGGACCGGTTTCTTCATAAGTGCCGTCTGACAGCGCCGTCACCACGCCGCTGATGGCGAACGGCGCGCCGTGCAGCTTGTCACTTTTGCCCCCAACTGCCGCCGTAATGCGGCCACCCACACCGGCCGCCTGAGCCAGGGCCACCACCTCGGGGTCGCACACGGCTTGCAGCAGATCGGCAACGCCCAGTCGGCGCGCGGCATGCAGGATCAAGGTGGAGTCGCCCGGACTGCCGCCGCCCACATTGTCACCCACGTCGAACAGCACCACCGGGCCAGCCGCCGCTGCCTGCGCCTGAAGCAGGGCCTCGTCGATGGACGCTGCGCCGTGGTTCAACTCGGCTCGCATGTCCCAGGCCGCCAGCGCCAGCGTTTGCACAACGTCCTGGGCCAGTGCGGCATCGTGGTCGGTCACGGCGATGAACGACATGCCCATTTCTTGGACGTCAGCGTAGGGATAGCCCTCCACCACGCTGACCGAGAGCACGCCGGGTCGGGCGCCTTGAGCCTGTGCCAGCTTGACCAGGTCTCGCATGGGTGCATCGTCCGTGCCCTGGCACAGGATGTTGACCACCAGTGGCGGCATGGCCAGCGCGCAGGTGGGCTGGATACGCCCTCTGACGGTTTGCAGCACCAGTTCGGCACAGTGCCGCGCTTGGGCATAGGCGTCGATGTGCGGGTTGGTTTGGTAGACCGTGATCACCGTGGCATTGGCGACCAATTGCGGCGCCACATTGGCGTGCATGTCCAGCGCTACCCCGATCGGCACGTGTGGCCCTACCGCCTCGCGCACACGGCGCACCAGTTCGCCATCGGCATCGCGCCAGGTCTCGGACACGGCGGCACCGTGCAGCGGCAGCAGCACCGCGTCCCATGGGCCCTGCGCACCCAGTGCCGCAATAATCTTGTCAAAAATGAACGTCGTTGCCTCGGGCGTCATGGCCCCCATCGGCATCAGGCGGGTGAAAAAAAGCGGTACCAGTTCGACGTCAGGCTCCTCCGCTGCCCGGGCAAAAAACCCAGCCAGCGTGGACTGAGAGGTGGCGTATTCGGCGCGGATCGCGTCTGCACTTTCCAGAATGCCAGACCGGCGCCATAGGTCCAGGCTGGCCGGCACCGACGAAAACGTGTTGGACTCATGCTGAAAACCAGCGGTGGCGATACGGATCATGGCGGTGTGCTCCTTGGGGGTCGGGCGGCTCCTTCCATTTTGATGGAAGGATGCTGTCTGTGCCACTGCCACCCATCGCTTGGGATGAGGGTTCCGTTTCATGCTGTGAAACATGTTGGAGCGCGTCGCTTGGCAAGCCTCTCGCTATTATTGAATGCTGCGTGAGACCGGGCCGTGTCTGCCCCCCAACCTTGGAAGGATGCACTGTGGCAACTCGAATCAATGCGATGACTTCGGTCGATGAGGCCACTGTTCTTGCAGCCGAGGGCCTGCAGCGGCGCAGTCTGCTGCGCTTGGCTATCAGCGGCGGCACACTGGCGGCACTGGGGTCTCTGGCCAACGCCCAGTCCGGCAGCCCCAAGCGTGGCGGCACGCTCGTCATCGGTGCAGACGCCGACCCGATTGGGCTGGACCCGGTCACCGTGACGGCTTATTCGTCCTACGACTTCACTGCCTTGCTGTATACGGGCCTATTCCGCTGGAACGCCGACATGAAGGTCGAGCTTGACCTGGCGGCTGGTTACATCGCGCCCAATGACACCACGTACATCATTCGCCTGCGCCAGGGCGTCAAGTTCCACAACGGCCAGGACTTCACGGCCGAAGACGTCAAGCACACCTTTGACCGAATTCTGGACCCCGCCTCGGCGAGCCCAAGTGCCACCCTGTTCTCAGGCATCAAGGCGGTCACAGTGATTGATCCCTTCACCGTGAAATTTGAGCTCAAGGCGCCGAGTGCCATATTTTTAAGCTACCTGGCGACCAACCCCAATGGGGTGATCGTGCCAAAGGGTGTTGCGGATCTCAAAACCAAACCGGTGGGCACGGGACCTTTTGTGTTCGAGTCCTATGAGCCGAATCAGCAGTTCACCCTGAAGGCCAACCCCAACTATTACGAAGACAAGCAGCCCTACCTCAGCACGGTGGTGTTCAAGTTTTTCAAAGACCAGGCGTCTATATCGTCGGCATTGAGATCCAAGGCGATCGATATGACCTGGTTCAAGGATCCCAAGGTGTCTGCCCAGATCGTCAAGTCTTCGCCTGATCTGGCGTCTGCGCCAGGCAAGACCTCGCGGACCTTCCCGGTCTGGATGAACATGAAAGCCAAGCCTTTCAATGATGTGCGGGTGAGACGCGCACTCAGCTTGGCGACTGATCGCAAGGCCTGCCTGCAGACCGTGTTGGGCGGCTCGGGCAAGGTTGGGGCCATGGTACCGGAGAGTCAGATCGGGGGTTACGACGGTGTCGGACCCATGCCCTACTACAAAACCGATGTGCCGGCGGCTAAAAAGTTGTTGACGGAGGCGGGCTATCCCAATGGGATTGATCTGGGTGACTACATCGTGGTGGCTGCCAACGCCCTGGATGTGCAATGTGCGCAGGTGCTGCAGCAGCAGTGGGCTGCGGCAGGTATCAAGGTCAACATCAAGCCCATGGAAACCGCGCCCCTGATTGGCCTTTGGCTCAAGGGCGACTTCGGCCTGTTGTCCATCGCCCTGAGCTGGAGCCCCGACCCCGACGCCATTGTTTCCCGCCTCTTGTCCACCGGGTCAGGCAAGGCCATTGGTATCGCGGACGCACCGCTGGACAAACTGATTGAGGATGCGCGAGCCATTCTGGACAACACCAAACGGGCTGCCGCTTACCAGCAAATTCAGAAACACATTGCGGACCAAGCCTACATCCTCCAGATTTACCAGTACCCTCTGCGCTGGGAGGCATGGCGTAAATATGTCAAAGGTTATGTGCCCTTGGCTGCGAACATCCGGACTTTTGTCCGGATCACCTGGGTAGACAAGTAGGCCGGAGCCTGTCCTCGCCGGCCCTACGCCTGCAGGAGGCGCCTGAATGCGACGTTTGGTTCTGATCCGCCTGGCCTGGATGCTGCCCATCCTGTTGGGCGTGTCGGTGGTCGCCTTTGTGCTGATGCGAGCCCTGCCGGGCGACTTTGCCCAGGCCTCGGCCGGCACCACCGAGCTGGCACCTGAAGCCCTCAACATCATCCGGCGAGATATGGGCTTGGACCGGCCGGTTTGGGAGCAGTACTTGCGCTGGTTGGGGAAGCTGCTCAAGGGAGATTTTGGGGATTCATTTACCACCCACAAACCGGTATTGGGCGAGCTCTTGCCGCGACTGGCTGTGACGGCTGAGCTGACCCTGATGGCTGGCCTGATGGCCATGGTCATGGGCGCCAGCAGCGGTCTGGCATCCGCGCGTTTGCGGGGGCGCACCGACTGGCTGGTGCGAGGCATCAACGGCTTGTTCCTGGCGGTGCCAAATTTTGTGGTCGCCACCCTGATTGTTTTGCTGGCCGGTCTGTACTTCCCCGAGGTCGGGATATTCAACTACACGCCCTTCTTGACCGATCCGCTGGGCAACCTGGGCAGCATGCTGTTGCCGGCTTTTTCGCTGGCACTGGCCGTGTCGGTGACGATCTCGGAGAATACCCGTGCTGCAGTGTTGGAGGTCTCCAGCCAGGATTTTGTGATGGTGGCACGCGCGAAGGGTTTGCGTCCGTCCACCATCTTGCGGCAATACCTTGTGCGCAATGCCCTGACGCCGATCATCACAGTCACCGGCCTGCAATTGGCTTCACTCCTGGGGGGCAGCATTCTGATCGAAACCATTTTTACCATCCCTGGCATGGGGCAATACCTGTTCGACGCGGTGAGCAGCCGTAACTACCCGGTGGTTCAGGCCATTATCTTGGTGGCTGCAACCATTGTGCTGCTCGTCAATGTCTTGGTGGACGTGGCTTACGCCAGGGCGGATGCACGGGTGAGCTATGAGTGAGCGGCATCGTATGCGGGGAGGCAATGCCATGATGTCGATCGGCTTGCTCATGCTAGCCAGCCTGGTTGCCATCACACTCTTTGGCGCCCTGATCGCGCCCTACAACCCCTCTGAGACCAGTGCCGACTCCTTGGCCGGCCCAACGGCAGCGCACTGGCTGGGAACGGACTCCATCGGCCGTGACCTGCTCAGCCGGCTGATTGTTGGTGGTCGCACCACCTTGCTGATCACCTTCGTGGCGGTGACACTGGCGGTTTGCTGTGGGCTGGTGTTGGGTCTTTTTTGCGGTTATGTGGGTGGCCTGGCTGATCAGGTGGTGATGCGCATTCTGGATGTTGTGTTCGCTTTCCCTGTGTTTTTGCTGGCCATAGCGGTCGTCGCCGCGCTGGGGCCCAGCGTGCCTAATTTGATTCTGACCATCGCCATTGTGTACACGCCACGCCTGGCTAGGGTGGTGCGTGGTCCGGTGCTCAGCGTCAAGCGCTGGGACCATGTGGAGGCGGCCCGGAGTGTTGGCGTGAGTGAGTTCAACATTGCCACGCGCCATGTGCTGCCGCTGATTGTTTCACCGGTTTTGGTAGAAACCAGTCTGACCCTGGCGCAAACCATTTTTACCGTCACCGCCTTGTCTTTCTTGGGTCTGGGGCCGCCCCCACCGGATCCCAATTGGGGCGCCATGCTGTCAGAGGCGCGGCAATTCATGGAACTGGCCCCGCTGGCCGTGATCGGCCCGGCGGCGGCGATTGTCTTTGCCACGCTGACCTTCATCGTGCTGGCGAACGGCTTGCGCGAACGGCTGGACGTCGCGAGCCGCTGATGATTGCTCCCGCTGCGCTTTTAGAGGTTCGAGGCCTTACGGCCCAGTTCAACCGTGGCGATGTGGCTTCACAGGTTGTCAAAGGCATTTCGTTCGATATCGGTGCCGGTGAGTCAGTGGGGTTTGTGGGTGAGTCAGGCTGCGGCAAGAGCGTGACGGCACGGGCGCTGATGCGCCTGGCACCAGAGGGTTCGTCGGTCGCCTGGGGCGGCACCGTGCTGTTCAAGGGCCAAGACCTTCTGCAGGTCAATGAGCGGGTGATGCAGGATATCCGGGGGCGACGCATTGCCATGGTGTTTCAGGACCCCATGTCTTCGCTGAACCCGGTGTTGACAGTAGGCGCGCAGATTGAAGACATCGTGCGCCGGCATACCGGGGCATCTGCCAGCCAGGCCCGAAAGAAGTCTGTGGAACTGCTGGACCTGGTCGGTATTCGTGAAGCAGCGCGTCGCGCGGATGACTATCCGCACCAGTTTTCTGGGGGCATGCGACAACGTGTCTTGATCGCCATTGCCGTGTCTTGTCAGCCTGACCTGCTGATTGCCGATGAACCGACCACGGCGCTAGATGTCACGGTGCAGGCGCAGATCCTTCGGCTGTTGATGCGCCTGCGTCGGGAGCTGGGTATGGCGCTGATGTTGATCACGCACGACTTTGGTGTGATCGCCGGCATGGTAGACCGTGTGCATGTGATGTTGGACGGCAGAATCGTCGAGACTGGCGCGGTCGACGCCCTGTTTGCCAACCCCCAGCAGGCGTATACACAAGCCCTGCTTGCGGCTGTGCCGCGGCTCGACGTAGCCGGGAGGCTGGCATGACCGAAAGCGTCCAGCATCCCTTGCTGCGGGTGCGCGATCTGTCGGTGACCTTCCCGGCGCGTTCGGGCAAGGCGCCCGTGTTGGCCGTGGATCGCGTGTCCTTCGACATTGGCCGCGCTCAAACCCTGGCCCTGGTGGGCGAGTCTGGCTCTGGCAAGACCACCACCGGGCGAGCCATTCTGCAGTTGCAGGCCAGCAGTGGCGGCTCGGTGCAATTGCTGGGCCACGAACTGGGGCAGCTCTCCCGAGATGGGCTGCGCACCATGCGGCGCCACATGCAGTTTGTGCTGCAAAACCCCTACAGCAGCCTGCACCCGCGCATGACGGTGGCTCAGACGCTGGCCGAGCCACTGCGGGTGCACCGCTGCGTACCAGCCGAAGCAGTGACCGCCCGGGTGGCGGAGTTGATGACGCTGGTGGGGCTGGATCCCGCCATGGTGAGCCGCTATCCCCATGAGTTTTCGGGGGGCCAACGCCAGCGCATCGTGATTGCCCGTGCTCTGGCAGTCAGTCCGGACTTCGTGGTGTGCGACGAGCCGGTCTCGGCGCTCGATGTCAGCACCCAGGCCCAGATTGTTGCCCTGCTCAAATCATTACAAACCCGCTTGGGCCTGTCTTACCTGTTCATTGCGCATGATTTGGCCTTGGTGCGTCAGGTGGCGCACCGCATCGCGGTGATGTTTGCGGGGCAGATTGTCGAAATGGGCGCGGCCGATCAGGTGTACGGCAATCCCAGCCACCCCTACACGCGCGCCTTGCTCGATGCCGTGCCGGTGCCTGCCCCGGTCCTGCAGCGTAAAAAACTCTCTGAATCAGCGGCCGATGTGCAATTTCACGGGCTCGCGTCGAAAGCAGGGCCTTGTGTATTTGGCGAGGACCATGCTCAAAGCGGCACAGCCTGTTGGCATGACGTCGGCGCGGGCCACGGCGTTTCTTGCCGGTTCTGGCCTACACCAGCAGCCTGAAGCCGTCTCAGGCCGTTTGCAGCAGCTGAACCAACCGGGTCAGTGCGTGGCGCACCGTGGCCTGTCGCACCGCGGCGCGGTCACCGTCAAAGTGGCATTTTTCTGTTAGCACCTGCCCGGGCAGGGCAAAGCCAAACCAGACCGTGCCCACTGGCTTGGCCGGGCTGCCGCCACTGGGACCGGCCACCCCTGTCACAGCCACCGCCACCTGGGCATGGGAGTGGGCCAGCGCGCCCTCGGCCATGGCCTGTGCCACCGGGCCGCAGACCGCACCGGCTCGGCGCAGCACCCGTTCGGGCACGTCCAACAACTCGGTCTTGGCGGCATTGGAGTAGGTAACAAAACCGCGCTCAAACCAGGCGCTGGAGCCGGCCAGGTCGGTGCAGGCGGCGGCGATCAGGCCGCCGGTGCAGCTCTCGGCGGTGACCAGCCGCAGCTGCTTCTTGAGCAGCAAATCGGCCACTAGCCCGCATGAATACTCAATAGTTTGCTCTTTATTCAGTAGCATAAGTGTTACCAGGCACGCCAGAGTGCGATCAACAGCAACGTGCAGCCGGCCGCCACCAGATCGTCAAACATGATGCCCAGACCGGCCTTGCGCCAGGCGTGGCGGTCGCCCACAGCGTCGAGCCGGTGGCACAGCGCGTCGGCCCAGCCCACCGGCCCGGGCTTTGCCGCGTCAAAGTAGCGGAACAGGGCAAAGGCCACCGCCTGCCCCAGCAGGCTGGTCGGTGTGACCAACCAGAGCACCAGCCAGAAGGCCACGATTTCGTCGATCACGATGGCGCTGGGGTCGAGAACCTGCATGTGGCGAGCGGTCACGGTGCTGGCCCAGGTGCCCAGTATCAGGGTGGCGATCAGCAGCAGGGCCCAGCGGCTGTCGGACATCCAGGGCTGCAGCGCCACAAAGGCCAGCCAGGCCCACAGCGTGCCGGCCGTGCCGGGTGCGACCGGGCTCAGGCCCGAGCCAAAACCCAGCGCCAGCAAATGGGCAGGGTGGGCAAACAGGAAGCGGGGGCTCGGGCGGCGCGGCCGGGCAACCGGGGCGTTGTCTTGGCCGCTGGGCGGCGCGTCAAACAGGGGGGCGGGCTCGGTCATCGCACCATTATCGTCAGCCCGCCGCTACCGCCCAGCGCAGCTTGGTTGAGGCTGAGCGCGGGTTGTCGCGCCGCTCCTGGGCCGAGGGCCGTACCGCGTCGGGCGCCACCCGGGCATAGATACCGCTGCGCTCACCGGCCTGAAACGCCTTCTTCACGCGCCGGTCTTCGCCCGAGTGAAAGCTCAAAATCACCACCCGGCCGCCCGGCTTCAGGCAGGCTGGCAGCAGCGCCAGAAAGCGTTCGAGCACGCCAAACTCGTCGTTGACGGCAATCCGCAGCGCCTGAAAGGTGCGTTGCAGCGACTTGGTGGTCTCGATCTTGCGCTCCGCCGCCGGCATGCGCGCCGGTAGCGCGACGTCCAGCGTGTGTCGCACCAAGTCGGCGAGTTCACTCGTGGTTTGCAGGTATTGGCCCTGCAGCGCGGCGGCCAGCGGCTGGGCAAAGGGCTCGTCGGCGTTGTCGGTCAGCAGCTCACGCAGGGCGGCGCGGGTGACCGACTGCAGCAGCTCCGAGGCCGACTGGCCACTCACCTGGTTCAGCCGCAAATCCAAAGGGCCGTCGGTCTTGAAGCTGAAGCCGCGCGCCGGGTTGTCGATCTGCATCGACGACACGCCCAGATCGGCCAGCACCACGTCAAATCCGCCGCCAGCCTCGGGCAGCAGCGCGGCCACGCCGTCAAAATTAATGCGGTGTAACACCAGCGCCGTGGCGTCAAAGCCCAGCCCGCGCAGGCGCGCTTCGGTGCGGGCAAATTCGGCCGGGTCAACGTCGACGCCAAACAAGCGGCCGCCCGGGCTTAGCCGCGCCAGCAACTCGCGCGCATGGCCGCCGTAGCCCAGCGTGGCGTCCAGCCCAACTTCGCCTGGCTGTGGCGCCAGCACCGCCAGGATCTCGGCCACGCAAATGGGCCGGTGCATGCCCGCCGGCGTTTGGCCGCGTGCCATGACCTTGTCGATGGCGTCGGCGTGGCTGAGCGGGTCGAGTTCCTTGTATTTCTCAGCAAAGCTGCGCGGGTGGGTACCGGCGTAGCGCACGCGGCGCTGGTGGGGTGGGGCTTCGTCGGTCATGCCTGGATTGTGCGGCACCTGCTGTCGATGCTGACGCTAGGCCCTGGCGTTGGCCTAGCGAAAGTGATCAAAAGACGTGTACCGATTGGTCAGCAGTTGGCCCTGCCCGTCCAGCAGGCGTAAGCCTGGCTCGGCGTCGATCCGGCCAATGCGGGTGACCGGGGTCTGGCTAGCCTGCGCGGCTGCCGCCACCTCGGCGCGTGCTGCTGGCGGCGCGCTGAAGAGCAGCTCGTAGTCGTCGCCGCCAGCGAGCGCCCAGCGGCGCCAGTCGGCCAGCGCAGGTTGAGGCTCAAATTGGCCTCCAGCCCTTGTATGGTATGACTTTGATGCTACTAAAGAAGTAGCAACATCGACTTCTACCGTGGCGCCCACACCAGACTGCTGGAGGATGTGGCCAAGGTCGCCGAGCAGGCCATCACTGACATCAATGGCCGCGCTGGCGATGCCACGCAGGGCCTGGCCCATCGCCACCCGGGGACTTGGCTTCTCAAGCCGCAGCCGCGCGGCGCCCAGTACGGCGGCAGGCACGCGGAGGCGACCGAGCAGTACCTCGAGCGCCAATGCCGCATCACCGAGCGTGCCGCTGACATAGAGGTCATCGCCAGGTTGGGCCCCGGAGCGTAGCAGCGCCTGCGAGCGCCCATTGAGCACCGGCACTTCGCCAAACACGGTGATGCAGATGTTGAGCGGGCCGCGGGTGGTGTCGCCGCCGATCAGCTCGCAGCCGTGGGCATCGGCCAGCGCCAGCAGCCCTTGTGCAAAGGGCCCGAGCCAGTCTTCATCCACTTGCGGTAGGGCCAGCGCCAGCGTAAACGCCAGAGGCGTGGCGCCACAGGCTGCCAGATCACTCAAATTGACGGCCAGCGCTTTGTGCCCCAGACAAAAAGGGTCAACAGTCGGCAGGAAATGGCGGCCCTCAACCAGCATGTCGCAGGAGATGGCGAGCTGGGTGCCGGGGCGCGGTTGCAAGAGCGCGCAGTCATCGCCCACACCCAAGACGGCACGGCGCGCTGGGCGCTTGAAGTAACGCGCAATGAGGTCAAACTCACCGAGCTGGCTCATGGTGGGTAGGGCGCCTTAGCGACCACAGCGCTGCCGGGGCGGTTTCAGTGCAAGGTTCTCTGCCCGCCGCTGGAACTCAGGGCGTCCAGCACGAACATGGGGATGTCGGTGTCAAATTTTTCGCCATCTTCGGCCACGCAGAAAAAACTGCCGTGCATGGTGCCAGTGGGCGTACGCAAGCGGGTGCCGCTGGTGTACTCAAACACCTCACCGGGTTTGAGCAACGGCTGCTGGCCCACCACGCCCAGGCCTTTGACACGCTCGGTGTGCCCGTTGGCATCGTTAACGTTCCAGGTGCGCGAAATGAGTTGCGCCGGCACGGCGCCCACATTGGCAATGCTCACGGTGTAAGAAAACATGTAAAGGCCCTGTTCCGGCGCCGATTGCTCGGCAAGGTAACGGGGGGAGACTTCAACCCGGAATTGATACTTCGACATGGTGCGATGCTACCTGCGAAAATGCCGATTCCGTCCACCCTGTCATTTTTGAGTAGCACACCATGACTTATCGAATTGCCCCCTCCATTTTGTCCGCCGATTTTGCGCGCCTGGGTCAGGAGGTGCAGGACGTGATTGCGGCCGGCAGCGACTGGATCCATTTTGATGTGATGGACAACCACTACGTGCCTAACCTCACCTTCGGGCCGATGATCTGCAGCGCGCTCAAGCCTCACGCCAAAACGGCAGCCGGTGTGGCCGTTCCGATTGACGTGCACCTGATGGTCCAGCCGGTGGACGCTCTGGCGGCGGCATTTGCCGACGCCGGGGCCGACCTGATCAGCTTTCACCCCGACGCTTCGGGCCATGTTCACCGCAGTGTTCAGGCCATCAAGGCCCGGGGCTGCCAGGCCGGGCTGGTGTTTAACCCTGCCCAGCCGCTCGATGTGCTGGACTGGGTGATCGACGACATTGACCTGATTCTCATCATGAGCGTCAACCCTGGTTTTGGCGGCCAGAGCTTCATTGACTCGGCATTGCGCAAAATTGAGGATGCTCGCCGGCGCATCAGCGCCAGTGGCAAGGACATCCGGCTTGAAGTCGATGGCGGCATCAAGGTGGACAACATCCGGCGCGTGGCCGACGCTGGCGCCGATACCTTTGTCGCTGGCAGCGCCATCTTCGGCAAGCCTGATTACAAAACCGTGATTGACGCCATGCGCCAAGCGTTGAAAGGCTAAATGCCGCTCAGTTAACGGCAGCGCGCCGTTAAAGCGGTTCGAATTTAGGCAAATCGAGACGGAACGCCATGGGCCCATCCAGGCTGCCGGCCAGCGCCGCGCCGGCTTTGTTCACCGATTGCAGCAGCAGGGTGTCGCTCACCTGGCTGCCGACCATGAATGGCCGCGCTGGTTTGCCATCGACGGCAATCAGGGCGTAGCCCTGGTCGTTTTTGCCAGCCACCACGCCGCTGATCTTGAAGCGGCTAGCCCCAGAGTCCACCACCACTGCGCCAGGCGCGGCCGGGCTGAGTTGCCCCCCGCCCAGGACCTGGGCGATGACTTTTGGTGAAGGAGCGGATGGGCTTGCCACGACCAATTTGGAGGTGCTTGGTTCGAGCGCTGGCGAGGTCAGTTTAAGGCCCCAATAGCCCGCACTGCCGGCAGCCAGCGCCGCAGCAAAAAATGTGGCTATTCGAAGCCACCAGCGTGCATAGGGGAGGATCTGCATCCTCAGATTATGATTCATAGGAGACACTTCACCCTTCAAGCAATGAGAAAACGGGACGGCTGATGAAGAACAAAATGGTTGCGTCAACAGGTGCTAAGGCGGCGACTGGGCGCAGTTATGCGCCCGTGACCTTAGACATGGTGGCCGCCGCCGCTGGGGTCTCTCCCAGCACGGTGTCACGCATCCTTAATGGCACGGCGGTGGTCAGCGCGCTCAAGAAGAAGGCGGTTGACGATGCCATTGCCGACCTCGGCTTTGTGCCGAACCCCATGGCCCGTGGGCTGGCCGGTGGCCGCACTCTGAGCATTGGCGTGGTGACCCAGGCCATTGACAGCCCGTTTTACGGCGTGGCCCTTAGCGGTATTGAAGACGCTCTGGACCCTGCGGGTTACAGCCCCTTGTTTGTCAGCGGCCAATGGAACGCCGCCGCAGAGGCCAGATGCATTGAAGTCCTGCGCTCACGGCGGGTGGACGGCATCATTGTTTTGACCGGTCGTCTGAGCGACCAGGCCTTGAAAAACTGCGCCAAGGCGCTGCCAGTGGTCGTGACCGGTCGCGCCCTCAAGGCGCCCGGTTTGTTTTCTCTGAACTTTGACAACTTCACCGGCGGCCTGTTGGCGACGCAGCATCTCATCGAAATGGGGCACCGGCGCATCGCCTTCATCACTGGTGATCCGGCACACCCCGATGCCAATGATCGCCTGCGCGGCTACCGTACAGCTTTGGAGGAGGCCGGCATCACCTTTGATGCGGCCATGGTGGTCCCAGGCGAATACCATGAGGTCAGCGGCCAGCAGGCTGTCGACCGGCTGCTGGCCTCGCAGCAGCGCTTCACTGCCATCTTTGCCGCCAACGATCAGATGGCCTTTGGTGCGGCTCTGGCGCTGCACCGCCACTCAATGCGTGTGCCAGAAGACATCTCCCTGGTTGGTTTTGACGATCTTCCCTCTGCGCTTTACGCCATACCCCCCTTAAGTACCATTCATCACCCGGCCTACGAGCTGGGCCAACTTGCAGCCCAGGCCATGTTGCAGTTGATTGCTGGAGATAAGCCGAGCGCCGAGGTGCCGGTGCCGCGCTTGGTCACGCGGCAGTCGAGCCGACGCTTGGATTCGGCTGCGCCTTAAAGTTCTCCGGGATTTCCCTTGGTTGAAACACGCGGCTTGAACTCTATAATTATTTGAAAGCGCTTTCACGGTTGAGGTAGGCGCAGTTTGAATAGGAGATCACCATGCGCATGGCAACTCAAAAGCTCAAGACCGCTGCCCTAAGCTGGGCGGGGCTGTTGCTGACCGGCTGCGTTGTTACGCTGGCCCAGGCGCAGCAGAGCATCACAGTCGCCGCTTACCCGGCGGTGGACGAGATCGCCAAGGCGGCGGTGACGCAGTGGAAGAAAAAACATCCGACGGTGGAGGTCAAGGTCGTCAGCCGGGCGTTCGCCGACCACCACACTGCCATGACCACGGCCTTGTCCACCTCGTCCAACCTGCCCGATGTGATGGTGGTCGAGTTCGGCTACGTGGCGCGCTTTGCTGAAGGCGGCGGCCTGGAAGACCTGGGCGCCGCACTCTACGCCATCAAGACGCAGCAGGCCCGGTTTGTGCCGTTTGCTTTCCGGCAGGCCACGGCGGCCTCAGGTGCGGTGGTGGCGGTGCCCGCTGACATTGGCCCCGGCACGCTGCTGTACCGCGCCGACATTCTGAAAAAAGCCGGCCTGACCGAGGCAGACCTGATGCAGTCGTGGGACGGCTATGTGGCGGCGGGCGTCAAGATCAAGGCCACCACGGGCGCCTACCTGGTCGCACATGCGCGGGATGTGAAAGACATCGTCATCCGCTCTGACATCAAACCCGGCGAAGGCCTTTACATCGACGCCAAAGGCCGCGTGCTGGTCGATTCGCCCCGCTTTGTGCGGGCCTTTGAGTTGGCGAAGAAGGTGCGCGATGGCAAGCTCGACGGCAAGATCAGCGCCTGGTCCAACGAGTGGTCCGAAGGTTTTAAGCGCGGAACCATTGCCACGCAGATGTCCGGCGCCTGGCTGGCGGGTCACCTTAACAACTGGCTGGCGCCCGACACCAAAGGCCTGTGGCGCGCGTCGCAATTGCCCGAGAAAGCCTGGGGCTCATGGGGCGGCAGCTTCTACACCATACCCAAGGGCGCCAAGAACAAGGCGCTGGCCTGGGACTTCATCCAAATGATGACGCTAGACCCGCAAATGCAGCTGAATGCCTTCAAATCGCAAGACGCCTTCCCCGCGCTGGTCGACGTGCATAACGATGCCTTTTTTGACCAACCGATTGAGTTCCTTGGTGGGCAGAAGGCGCGGCTGCTGTGGCGCGAGGCCTCGCGCAAGATCAATGCGGTCGATGTGCACAAGCTCGATCCAATTGCCGAGGAAATCATCAACACCGAAATGGACAAGGTGCTGGACCAGGGCAAAGATGTGCGTACAGCCCTGGCTGACGCCAAGGCCCTGCTGGAGCGGCGGGTCAAGCGCTGAGCCGAGACTGATCACCACCGCCCGAATCTGCCCCGCTTCGCGCTGTTGCCACCCCGGCCCATGAAGTCTCGCACCGCCTTCAGGCTATCGCCTGCCAGCGTGCCCTACGTGCTGCTGAGCCCGTTTGTGCTGCTGTTCCTCGTGTTTGGGGTGTTTCCGCTGTGTTTCTCTTTTTTTCTGGCCTTCCAGACCTGGGAGCCCACCGCTGGCTTGGCCTCTATGAAGTTTGTCGGGTTGGACAACTTTGCGTTCGCCATCACTGACGAGTGGTTCTGGAAGTCGCTCAAAAACACCGCCTGGCTGGCGCTGGCCTCAGGCGTGCCCCAGCATTTGATCGCTATTCCGCTGGCCTATTTCATCCACACCTCGTTCAAGCGCACGCGCAACGCGGTGATTGGCGCCTACTTTTTGCCCTACATCACCTCCACCGTGGCGATTGCCATGATGTTCAGCACCCTGTTCTCCACCGATTACGGGCTGATCAACCTGACCCTGCGCAGTCTGGCCAACCTGCCGGTGTTGGGGGGTCTCTTTCCCCATGACCCGATCGACTGGCTCAACCGGGCCGAGAACGTGAAGCCGGCCATAGCGCTGGTGGTGTTCTGGCGCTATGTCGGCTTCAATACTGTGCTCTACCTGGCGGCGCTGCAGACGATTCCCAAAGATATCTACGAGGCAGCCACCATGGATGGCGCCGGGCGGTGGCAGCAGTTTTTCTTCATCACCCTGCCAAGCCTCAAACCCATGATTTACTTTGGTGTCACGCTGAGCGTGGTGGGTGGCCTGCAGTTGTTTGAGGAGCCCTTCATTCTGACCGGTGGCCGTGGCGGCACCGACCAGGCCGGCATGACCACCGCCATGTACATGTACCGCACAGCCTTTGAGTTCAATGACTTCGGCGCCGCCAGCGCCTTGTCGTGGTTGCTGTTTGTGTTTGTCGCTTTGCTGACCTGGCTCACCAACCGTGCGTTCAAGCCGCGCGGTCCGTCGGCATGAGCGCCATCGCCAAGCAAGTTGACCGGTTGGCCCCGTTGGCTGCCTATGTGCTGGTTGCCGTAGGTGGGCTGATCATGCTGGCGCCGTTTTATTTCATGTTTGTGTTTGCCAGCCATTCACGCACGGAAATCTTCAGTCTGCCGCCGCCACTCTTTTTTGGCGATGACTTTTTGCTGAATGTGAAGATCCTGACCGAGCGCATTCCATTTTGGCGCAGCTTGGGATGGAGCCTGTATGTGGCCCTGGCCTCCACGGCGCTCACCCTGTTGTTTTGTTCCATGGGAGGCTACGCCTTCGCCATGTTTGAATTTCGCTTCAAACAAGCCCTGTTTTTGCTGGTGATGGGCACCATGCTGATCCCTTCGTTTCTAGGCATGATCCCCACCTTCATGATCATGGACGCCTTTGGCTGGATCGACCAGCCTCGGGCGCTCTACATCCCCGGTGCGGCCAGCGCCTTTGGCATCTTTCTGATGCGCCAGTTCATCAGCAGTTCGATCCCCAAAGACCTGGTGGAAGCGGCGCGCATGGACGGTTGCAGCGAGCTGGGTATCTATTGGCGCATCGTGCTGCCCTTGCTCAAGCCAGCCATGGGCACGCTGGGTCTGATCACCTTCATCGCCTCCTGGAACAACTTTATCGGGCCGCTGATCGTGATGCGCTCGCCCGACATGTACACCCTGCCCTTGGCGCTACGCAGTATGCAAAGCCCGGTCAATACCGAATGGGGTGCTGTCATGGCCGGCTCGGCCATTGCCACCCTGCCACTGCTGGTGTTGTTTGCGATCTCGTCGCGTCGTCTCATCGACGGCCTGACGGCAGGGGCTGTTAAGTGATCGCACGCACCCTCATCAACGCTTACGCACTTGTCTTTTTGTGTCTCTCATGCTGACTAGAACTTCACCCTCTGCCACACCCCTTATGCCAGAACTGGCCGCGGGCTTTCCGTCCGATTTTGTCTGGGGCGTAGCCACCAGCGCCTTTCAGATCGAAGGCGCTGCCGCTGACGACGGTAAGGGCCCCTCAGTTTGGGACAGTTTTTGCCGCAAACCCGGCGTCATCGCTGACAGCAGCGACGGTCAAATGGCCTGCGACCATTACAACCGCTGGGCTGAGGATCTAGATCTGATTGCCAGCTTGGGCGTTGGCGCCTACCGTTTCTCAGTCTCTTGGCCTCGGGTCCGCCCCGGGGGCAGCGGCGCCTGGAATGCCAAGGGGCTCGACTTTTACGAGCGGCTGGTGGATGGTCTGCTGGCCCGTGGCGTCACGCCCTATCTGACACTGAACCACTGGGATCTGCCAGATGAGCTGCAGGCCAATGGCGGCTGGGCGGACCGGGACACGGTCTATCGTTTTGTTGAGTACGCACGTGGTGTGACCAAGCGTCTGGGCGACCGCGTGGCCTCCATCACCACGCACAATGAACCTTGGGTCATGTCCATTCTGGGGCATGAAAGCGGCATCTTCGCGCCTGGCGTCAAGGACCGCGCCACCGCGATGCAGGTCTCGCACCACCTGCTGCTCAGCCATGGGCTTGCGCTGCAGGCGATGCGAGCGCAAGGTTGCACTGCCAAGCTCGGCATCGTCCTCAACCTGGCGCCCCTGCAACCCGCCACCGATTCCGCTGAAGACAAGGCCAAGACCCATCTGGAAGATGGCCTGCTGCTGCGTTGGTATATGGATCCCCTGTTCAAGGGCGTCTACCCCGAGGACGTGCTGGCCCATTTGGGCGCAGATGCACCCCATGTGCAGGCTGGCGACATGGCCGCCATCGCGACGCCGATGGACTACCTGGGCATCAACTACTACTCGCGTGGTGTGGTCAGTGCAGCAGGTCCGTGGGATCCCAAAGATAGTGGGCTGGCGCTAACTGATATGGGCTGGGAGATCTACCCTGAGGGCTTGACCGAGTTGCTATTGCGCTTGCACCGAGACTACGCTGTGCCGCCACTGTTTGTGACTGAAAATGGCTGCGCCATGCCGGATCAACTCGTAGCCGGGCGGGTCCAAGACAGTGGGCGCATAGACTACATCCACCGGCATATTGGTGCTATGGCCGAGGCCATGCGCCAGGGCGTGCGCTTGGATGGCTACATGGTCTGGAGCTTAATGGACAATTTTGAATGGGCTTTTGGCTATGAGAAGCGTTTCGGCATCGTGCATGTCGACTACGCCAGCCAGGTACGCACGCTCAAGGACAGCGCGCTGTGGTACCAGGAATTCTTGCAGCAGCACAAGCGTGTGCACGCTGGCGCTTTAGCAGTCGAAGCCTGACATGGGCAGCGTCGTCCTGCGTGGCATCCGAAAAAGCTATGGCGCCGTAGAGGTCATCCGGGGGGTTGACCTCGAGGTTATCGACGGTGAGTTCCTGGTGTTTGTTGGTCCCTCCGGATGCGGCAAATCGACCACCTTGCGCATGATTGCAGGCTTGGAGTCGGTGACTGCTGGCGAGATCTTGATTGACGGTCAGCATGCCAATGACTTGCACCCGTCAGATCGCGGTGCAGCCATGGTGTTCCAGAGTTATGCGCTGTACCCCCACATGACGGTCGCGGAAAACATGGGCTTTTCGCTGCGCATGGCGGGTGTGTCCAAGCAGGAGCGGCAGCAGCAGGTGGGCCGCATTGCCGAGGTGCTGCGCATGAGCGAGCTGCTGGACCGCTTTCCCAAAGAGTTGTCAGGCGGACAGCGCCAGCGAGTGGCCATAGGTAGGGCCATTGTGCGCAAGCCCAAGGTGTTCTTGTTTGATGAGCCTTTGTCCAATCTGGATGCGGCGCTGCGGGTCAACATGCGCATCGAGCTGTCCCGCCTGCACAAGGAGCTGGGCACCACCATGATTTACGTCACCCACGACCAGGTGGAGGCCATGACCATGGGTGACCGGATCGCGGTCTTCAACCAGGGGAGGGTCGAGCAGCTGGGCGCCCCGATGGCCTTGTACAACCAGCCGGCTAATGAATTTGTCGCCACTTTTTTGGGCGCCCCGCGCATCAACCTGATTGAGCGGCCCGCCGCAGGTGCAGCTGCGGCGCACCAGGCCTTGTGGGATGTGCTGACGGCCTCAGCCCCGGCCTTGGCGCAACGGGCTGCACTCCGGCCCGAGCACCTCACGGTGGCACCGGTTGGGCAGGGCATACCGGCCACCGTGGTGCTGGCCGAGCACCTGGGCGACGTGTCCATCTTGTACTTGCGGGTCGAGGGCGTGAGCGAGTTACTCAACGCCAAGGTGGCCACTGCGCACCAGGCCCAATGCGCAGCGGGCCAGACCGTTGGGCTGGCGCCAGACGCCAGCTGGGCGCTGGCTTTTGGGGCAGACGGGCGTTTGCTTAGCCGTTGACGAGGTAAGTGGCGATTGACCGGGCGGGCAAGGTGCTCGCCGCTTTGGCGCCCGGACCGCGCAACCCAAAGCGAATGGGCGCCTCAGTGCGGTTCATGACCACCACCACCGTTGAAGCGTCGGGGTTGACAAAGGCGGTGCATTCCAGGTCCTGCCGGGTGGCGGCACAGAGCACGCGGCAGGCACCCGGCTTGATGAAGCGGGCAAAATGCCCGATGTAGTGGTACGAGCTTTGCACCAACAGTTCGTCGCTGCTGGTATCGGCCATTAACGGCGCGCTGCACAGGTTGCCCACATGGTTGGGCCCGCCGGTGGCATCGAGCAACAGGTTCCAGTCGATCCAGCCCACTGTCCAGCGGTTCAGGTCGTTGATGATGGCGTGCGCATAGCGCTCGCCCAACGCCCAGGAGCCCAAGTGCGGGCCACCTTCCTGGCAGCCTTCGGTAAAGAGCAGGTGTTTGCCGGGCCAGGCGTCGTGCGTCAGTTGCACCTGCTCAAAATGCTCCTCGCCGTACCAGTGAAAGCCGGCGCCCCACACATACTTGGCAGCCTCCGCGTCTGAATACACCACGCTGGCGCGCTCAACCAAATGGTCGCGGTTATGGTCCCAGACCACGATCTTGACGTGGCCCAACCCGGCGCGGGCCAACGCTGGACCCAGGTTGTCCCGTACAAAATCCCGTTCTTCTTCAGCACTGTAAAGACAACTGTCCCAGGTCTGGGTGGCTTCTGGCTCGTTTTGGACTGATACACCCCAAACAGGCACGCCCTCCTGCGCGTAGGCCTGGATAAAGCGCACAAAACACTGCGCCCAGGCGTCCCGGTACTCTGGCAGCAGGCTGCCGCCGCCATTCATCGCACCATTGCTCTTCATCCAGGCTGGCGGGCTCCAGGGCGAAACCAGCAACTGAATGGGCGCGCCAGCCAACTGAAGCGCTGCTTTGATGAACGGCAGCAGTGCCTGGCGGTCACGTTCGATGGAGAAGCCGGCCAGTTCAACATCGCCAGGGGTTGGCACATGGGCGTAGTTACCCAAGGCAAAGTCACAGCTGTTCATGTGCACGCGGCACAGCTGGTAGCCGTGTCCCTGCGTCGCATCAAAGTAAGCCCTTAGCACCTGAGCCCGATGCTGCGTGCCAAGTGACAGCCAGGTCACGGCTGCGGCCTCGGTGAAGGCACCACCAAAGCCCAACAGCGTTTGAAACACCCGCTCGGTGTTGACGAACACCGAGGGCAGGCAGTCGTCGCCGGCCTGGCGTACCAGCGGCGGCTGTTCGGCCAGTTGCGCTGCTGCGTCGCGGGCGCTTAAGAATTGCCGGATCATAAATTTGTCCCCCGGCACCCTTGGGCCAAGAGCGCCGGGCGTCAACTCACTTTGACCAGTAGATGTTGTCAACAAAAATCTTGGTGTTGGTGGCGCCCGCTTGGTTATTGTTAGTCTTGCTAAATCTATCCGCAACGACAAACGGGTTGGTAACCTTGGTAAGGTCAAACACCGAGGAGGCCGAGACCTCATTACCCGAGCCCTTGTTGCCAGAAGGCTTGATGTCCCTAATGGGTATTGTCACTGTGTGCCAATCGCCATCATTGAAGTAGCCATACTGCCCCGAAGCAATAGGCAAGTAGACGTCGTACGTCGAGGCACCACTGCCAGTGGCGAAGCCAACCTCAATCTTACCGGGGTAGGTGGTCTTGATGCTGAAAACCAGATTGCCAGTGGCTTCGAATGCGCTCAGATCAGCCGTTACAGTGCCATTGCCGGGCGCCGCCAAGATACCCCAGCCCCATACCTTGGGAACGGGTTTGACAACGATGCCGTGGGCAAGGTCGTCTGGCGCGCCAGTGACCGGCACGCCGGAATCTTCTTCCCCGGCAAAGGCTGTGGCCGGGCTGTCCCAGCCAAACCAGTCGGCGCCCGTTACCACTGCCGCCGAGGCACCCGCCGGAACGCTGTCGGCGTACACGGTGAAACGGTTCCCTGTGACCACTGCGTCAGTCACATCAGGTGCAAATAGGGCGTCTGCTTGGGTAAAGGTGCCGGCCTCATGTGCAAAGCCCTGTGCCTTTGGATAGAGGGCCTGCACAACATAGCGCGCCTCCCGCTCCTTGTTGAAAAGGCCCCATTTGTCGTCTGAGCCTTTCCACTGCTCGTCAAAGGCCGCAAAATAGAAAATGGATTTGGGGCCGCTCTTGCCGGCGCGCATCTCGCCCGTCCAGGTTTGAAGCCGGTCGAAGTACATTTTTTGGTTGACCGGATGTGCTCTGTTGGACTCGCCACTGGAGGCCACGGCCTTCCAACCGGTTTCGCCGATCACGATCGGCATGTTGGGAAAGCCGACAGTGTTCAAGTGGGTCCGCACTGCGGCGTATTGCTGACGGGCGGCTGCGATGGAGGCATCCATCATGGCCGTGGCGCGCAGAGGGCCCGCAGTCACACTCAATTGCTGCCAATCCCAGGTGGCTGGCGGGTGAATGGTTTCTGCAAGTGGGTAGGTGTGCATGGCCACGAAGTCGATCGCATCGAGCACCGCGCGCGGGTTCTTCTCCTTGTCGCTGGATTGTGCAAAAAACGCCCAATTGTCATCAGTGGTGACCGGCTGGGTCACCTGGCTGCGCACAGTTTTGATGTAAGCCGCCATTTGGGCGACAGTCAGTGGATTGAAGGACCAACTGACCATGGTCTCATTGCCCACGCTGACAGCGACCACGATGTCGCTGTACTGTTTGGCCAGCGCAGCGCCTCGGACAATCTCCGCTTGGTTGAAAGCGTCGTTACCGCTTGCAATCCAGACGCCGAGCATGACCTTGATATCCAAGCTGTTGTCACGGATGACCTTCAGTGTCTGTTTGGCTACTTTGTCTGAACTGTCAAAGAGGCGAATCAGTCGGAAGTTGCCAGCCACCATCAGGTCAAGGTCCTGTTTGATCATGGCTTCGGTGATGACTTCGTCTGCCCTTGCCGCTTCGGTCAGGGAGGTGCGGTAGGGCGCGTAGTTAACTGCATTACGTGTGGACAGTTCTGAGCTGAGTGCCCGTGGTGTCACGCCCGTTACGACTGCACCGCCGCCGCCGCAGGCGGCGAGCAGCGCGCAAGTCGAGAGTGTCACTGTGGTGCGCAGCCAAATGGCACGCAGCGCAGAGGCTGAGAAAAATTGTGTAAATTTCATGGGGATGGCCTCGGCTCTTGAGCCTTAAAACGCGTAAACCATGCCCACCGATACCCAGTTGCCCTGGTCGGTGACACGTGAATCGACAGTGGTGAGCGATGCGTTGTCGCCGGCGGACATGGCCGACAGGCCAACCCGGCGGTAGTGCACCATGCCGGCCTGCACATTGAACTCCAGGCCCTGGCCGTAGTCGTATTTCAGACCGGCCGTGTTGATGAGCGTCGAGTTGCTTTGGCCGCGTTCGCTCGGGTTCGCGGTTTCCGCCGTACCCAGGTAGACCAGGCCGGTTGAAGCAGTCCAGCGGCCCATTCGGTAGCGCGCACCCAGCGACAGGTCAACTGAAGTGGCTGGATAGCCTGGGTTGGTCACGCCGTTGAGGGTGCCATTCCAGTCGACGTTGAACATGTCATTCCACTGATTGCCCTGTGTCAAAACGGCATTGGCGCCGCTCCATTGGTTGCGGCGGATGCCCCCTGACACCTCGAGCTTTGAGTCCACCTGATAGCGCGCCATCAGCATGGCAATGCTCTGGTTGGAGCTTTTCAGCATGGCATCGTCGGCGGGGAATGGCGTGAGGCCGGTAAAGGGGCCATGGGCCCAGGCACTTGGCGTGCCGTTTTTCGTTTCTTGGATGATCACGTCGACCACCAGATCGCCCTTGTGATACTGCCCGTACAGTTCCCAAAATTCTGGCTTGTTGATCTTGAATGCCGTATTGCCGCCGTCGTAAGTGGCCTCCAGCACCAGATCACCCTCAGCCACGTCAAACATGCGTGAGGTGTAGCGCGCCGCATTGGCCAGCATGCCGTAGCCCGCCCCGCTCGATGGCCATGAGCGGGCAATGCCGATGAAGGTGCCGTAGGGGTAGTCGGCCACGCTCCAGGCGCGCGTGGTCATAGCGCCAATGCGCACACTGCCGTAGTCTTCGTGGCTGAGCGCAAGGCTCTTGTCGTACCAGAAACCTTCTACATCAACGCTGCCGTCACGCCAGCGTTGGCTGAGTAAACCTGACACTTTGTAGCCGCGACCCAGGTCATGTTTGAAGCCAAGGTAGGGCTGGACTTGGGTGAAGGTGTTGCCGGTGGTTTTGAAGGCTGCGCCCTGCACCAGTTCATCCGCCCAGATGCGCTGCTTGCGTTCATTTGGAAAGCGTTGGCAGTTGTCGCAGGTGTTGCTCGACAGACCTACAGAAACCTCGGCAAAGCCGGTCAGGCTGAACATGCCATTGGGCCCGAAGTCAAGGGCCAGGGCGGGCAGCGGGTTCCAAAGTGCCAGCAGTAGGCTGCTGGCCGCAAACATAGCCTGGCGTGGTCGTTGAGGTTTGTCTTGGTTCTGGCTCATGGTGTGGGCGTCTGGTTTATTCATGAAAGCGCTTTCAAAATTGTAAATTGATGCTCCTCTGACTGTCAATGCACCGGAGTACGTGTTTTCCCTTAGCTGAGACACCGTGGGACGATACGGGAAAACCCCGGGATGCGTTTTGAAAGCGCTTTCATTATGATTCGGGGCTGCATAGCAACACCTGAAAACTGGAATGTTCATGAATTGTTTTGGTAAATGTGTCTCGGTTTTGCTCTTGCTGGCAGTTGGGCCCACCATGACCCTGGCTCAACCGGTTCAACTTGGTGCCGGCGCCTATCAGGCTTCGCCCAAAGGGCGGGACCCGGCTGCGCCTGCGGCCCCACACCGCACACCGGCCATGCTGGCACAGGCGGCGCCAACCAACCAGTGGTATTCAGCGCTGATTTTTGCGCCGCAGCCCGAGGTGCTGTTCGCTCACCCGTTGACCGTGAAGGCGGGCAGCGCGGGCTTTGAGTTCTCACTCCCCAGCAAAGAGGTGGTGCCCACTGAGCGACGGGATGTCGAAATCCACTACCCGCACAAGGACCCCCTGGTCATCTCGCCGGTAGCGTTTGAACCTGAGCGGGCCAAACTGGCCAAAGCCAGCGACTGGACGATTGACATCGCCATGGCCCGCGGCCCGGACCAGCTGCTGGCCACGGTCGGCCACGGCAGCCCCTACGTCTATTTTCAGATCTCGCGTGGCGATTTGCGCCTGCGGCTGCCGGTGGCCAGCGAGCGCGTGGCCATCAGCGACGCCCGGGTGCTGGCACTGCGCTTAAATGGCAAAACTTATGCTCTGTTTGGCCCAAGCGGCGTGGGTTGGGAGCAGGTGTCGCCCGCTGAATGGATCGCCCGGCTGCCAGCGGGCAAAGGCTACCTGTCGGCCGCGCCGTTGCCAGATGACAAACCCGAGACCTTGGCCCTGTTCACCCGCCATGCTTATGCGTTTGTGCAAGACACACGTGTGGCCTGGCAGTTTGACGCAGCAGCCAGCCGGGTTGAGACCACCTTCAAGGCCGTCACCCGTGCCATGGAGGGTGAGGACCACGGCCCGCTGTTGGGCCTGTACCCGCACCAATGGCATAACAACCCGGCGGTAGCCCAGCTGTTGGGGCCAGCCTACGAGAGTTTGCGTGGCCCTATCCGCCTGATTGCAGCGCGTGAGTTCAAAACTGGCAGTACCTACAACGGCTTCGTCCCCTACTGGCCAGCTGTAGCCGAGTCGTCGCGAAGTGCGGAATTGACGGACCTGATGAAGACCGACAAGCGCAATGCCCGCCGCATGATGCTGGAGCTGGGCAACGGCTCGTACTGGCAGGGCAAGGGCCTGCAGCGCATCACCAAACTGCTGGACGTGGTGGAACAGCAGGGCGACCTGGAGGGGCGTGACCAGCTTCTCAAGCTGCTCAAGACACGCATTGAATCCTGGTTTTCGGGCAAAGACAGCAAAACCTATTTCGCGTACGACAAGGGGCTGGGCACCGTGCTGGCTTACCCGGAAGAGTATTTCAGCATCGAGCAGATGAACGACCACCATTTTCACTATGGCTACTGGATACGCGCCATGGCCGACATCGCCCTGCGTGACCCGGCCTGGGCGTCCAAGGCGCAGTGGGGCGGCATAGTGGACTTGTTGATTGCAGACATTGCCACCGCCGAACGGGGCCGAGCCGACTTTCCATTTTTGCGGAACTTTGACCCGTATGAGGGCCACTCCTGGGCCTCAGGCATAGGCCTGGGACCCTTCGGCAACAACCAGGAGTCATCGTCGGAGGCCATCAACG
Organism: Rhodoferax sp.; assembly: GCA_040400795.1. Taxonomy (GTDB): domain Bacteria; phylum Pseudomonadota; class Gammaproteobacteria; order Burkholderiales; family Burkholderiaceae_C; genus Rhodoferax. Next base: position 33,221 of record JBBAPO010000008.1, on the reverse strand, counting down.
CCTGGGCTGGGTTAATCATGTGGGGCGAGATCACTGGCAACCAGGCCTTGCGTGAATTGGGCCTGTACCTCTACACCACCGAAATCGAGGCCATCAACCACTACTGGTTTGACATTCACCGCCTGGTGTTCCCTCCAGAGTACAAAAACGTTGAAACCAGCATGCTGTTTGGCGGCAAGTACGCGCACAACACCTGGTGGATTGACGAGCCGCGCCAGATCAAGGGCATCAACCTGCTGCCCATCACCACCTCATCTACCTACCTGGGCCTCGATGCCGTCTATGTGAAACGCAGTCTGGCTACGCTCAAGCCCGAGACAGAGGTGTTTGCCTCGCGAGGGAAACGGGCTGATCCGCCCGACATCTGGCAAGACATATTTGCCAAATACATGGGGCTGGCCGACCCCGCATTGGGCCTGCAGCAATGGGAGCGTTGGGGTTCGTTCGAGCTGGGCGACACCCGCTCGCACGCCCTGCACTGGTTGCTGAGCCTGAATCAGATGGGGCCGCCCGACCTGAGCGTGACCGCCAACACCACCTTCTACTCGGTGTTCCGCCGCGCCGATGGCCGTAAGACCTACCTGGCCTACAACGCGGGTAAAGCGCCGATGAGCGTGCGCTTCAGTGATGGCAAAACTTTGCAGGTCGGACCAAACAGTTTGGGCCGCTCCAACTAGGCCAACCAAAACCGACGACTTGGCGAGCATGAACGAGCCTTTTGCAAACAGCCTCAAGATGGCCAAAGCCAGCATGCTCGCCCTAGTGGTCGGGGCCTGCGGTGGTGGCACCGATGGGAAAGTTGACACAGTCCCGCCGACCGTGACGATCTCGCACAATGCGGGCAGCACGGCCTCCACTGGGCCCATCACCCTCAGCTTCACCTTCAGCGAGGATGTCGGCAGCACCTTTGCAGCAGAAGCGGTATTGACCACTGGCGGAACGGCAGCCCCCCTGCTCAAGGTGGATGCCACCCACTATTTCCTAGTGCTGACCCCGCCCCCGAATACCAAAGCCTCCGCCACAGTCAATGTGCCGGCCAACCGGTTCAAGGACCTGGCCAATAACTGGAACATTGCCGCGGCAAACTTGCAGCTGAACTACGACACCACACCGGTGGTCACAGCGACTTCGGGTAACACCGGCAGTTGCGTGACTACCAGCATGCTGAACTGCCTGGACCTGGAGCCCAACGCCACCACCGCCATCGTGCCTTTTGGTGGCCTTACCGCGGCCTTTGCCGCCGACCCCGCCAATGCTGGCAACCGGGCCGTAAAGCTGGATAAAAACTTTGGCAACGAAGCGTGGGCTGGTGTTACTTTGGGTGCGCCAACCACTCTGACCGTCAGTCCGGTGAAGATGGGTGCCAGCAAGGTGCTCACCCTGCGCGTCTATGCCCCAGCCATCGGCGAGACCCTGATGCTGAAGCTGGAAAACAAGGCCAGTAACAACACGGTCTTTGTCACCGCTGAAGCCAAAACCACCAAAGCCGGCGCCTGGGAAACCCTCAGCTTTGACTTTGACAACCCGACAGAGGGCACCAGCTACAACTTCGATACCACCTACGACAAGGTCAGTGTCTTTCCGCACTATGGCCAGACCGTGACCAACAAAACCACGTTCTATATCGATGAACTCAAGCTCAAGACCGAAGATCGCCTGACCGGCTGGAACCTAGTGTGGTCGGATGAGTTTGTCGTCGATGGCCTGCCGGACTCGTCCAAATGGGGCTACGACACGGCTCGCAACAAATTGTGGTGGTTCAACGGCGAGCAGCAGTATTACTCAAATGCACGCACGCAAAACTCGGTGGTGAGCGGCGGCACGCTCAAAATCATCGCCCGCAAAGAAACGCCGCCGGCGGTGGGTGATTCAGGCGGACAGCAGTACACCTCGGCGCGCCTGATCACGCGCGACAAGCAGCTATTTACCTACGGCTATTTTGAAGTCCGCGCCAAGCTGCCCTGCGGCCTAGGCACCTGGCCCGCCATCTGGCTGCTGGGTACCCCGGAAAGCCAATGGCCCAAGTACGGCGAAATTGACATCATGGAGCAAAAAGGTTTCAACGCCGCAGACAAAAAAGTGGTGTCTGGCTATCTGCATCACGCTGGAGGCAGTGTCGGCAACGAAACCACCGTGGCAGACGCCTGCACCAGCTTTCACAACTACCAGCTGACCTGGACGGCCGACAAAATTGTGATTGGTGTCGACAACCGCAACTACTTTGAGTACGTCAACCCCAAGGACGGCAATTTCAACAACTGGCCCTACAGCGGGCCACAGTTCCTGATCCTCAACCTGGCCATGGGCGGCAACCTGGGTGGCCCTATTCCTGCAGGCTTCGTGTCAGATCAGATGGAAGTGGACTACGTGCGGGTGTATCAAAAGTAGAAGCGGCACTGCATGGCTGTGACAATCCTAGGGAAAACCCCCGTACAGGACCTAGGGAAAGCCCTCATGACGGACTATTGCATTTCGACTGATCGCCCCGTAACATGCAATGAAAGCGCTTTCATGAAAACGCTTTCTTTTTTGACCATATCAATCTTTCACCATCCAGATCCAGTCAGGAGTGCCACCCATGAAACGTCTTGCTAAACCCTTTACTTTGTTGGCTGGCGCTCTGGCGGCGGCCTTGGTGCTAAGTGCCTGTGGTGGCGCTGACCCGCTGGACAAGACGTCGCCAACGGTGGCGATCACTGACAACGTGTCAGACGCCACGGCGACCGGGCCGGTGACGTTTACCTTCACATTCAGCGAAGAGGTCAAAGACTTCACCGCAGAGGATGTGGTCGTCTCGGGCGGCGATAAGGCGGCTACGGTGACGAAGTCAAGCGCGACGGTTTATACCTTGGTTGTTACCCCAACGGCCAACACCACTGGAACGATTAACCTTTCGATTCCGAAAGACAAATTCGCCGACATGGCGAATAACCAAAACGCGGCTGTGCCTGCGGTTGAGAAGCCCTACAGCACTGCGTTGGCAAACGCACCGACGACGGTACCGACTGCACCGACTGCTTTAGCAGGCAACGTGAAGTCGATGTACAGCGAAGCCTACACTACGACGGGTGGATTTGACCTCCCTTTTTGGGGGCAGGGGCAGATGTTGAGCGATGTTACGGTCGCTGGCAACAAGGTGTTGAAGGGTGAGCAGTTCACTTACCAAGGCTTCCAGTTTGATGCCATCGATGCGACCACTTTGGGGCTGACAAGTTTGCACATTGATATATGGTCTGCCGATGCGACGCCGGTTAAAGCATATGTCATTTCGGCTGGGCAGGATACCGAATCAGTTGACATCGTACCGACGGCCGGAGCATGGAAGGGCGTGGATATCCCGCTGAGCAGCTTTACCAAGATCAACAAAGGCGCGATCTTTCAATTGAAGCTCGACACGGCAATTCAGCCGGTGACCAAAGTGATGTACTTCGACAACATCTATTTCAGTAAGCCCAGCAGTGGGGGTAGCGTTGCTTCTGCGCCGACCACGGCACCGACTGCACCGACTGCTTTGGCAGGCAACGTCAAGTCACTGTACAGCGAAGCCTACACCACGACGGGTGGATTTGACCTTCCCTTTTGGGGGCAGGGGCAGATGTTGAGTGATGTTACGGTCGCTGGCAACAAGGTGTTGAAGGGTGATCAGTTCACTTACCAAGGCTTCCAGTTTGATGCCATCGATGCGACCACTTTGGGGCTGACAAGTTTGCACATTGATATATGGTCTGCCGATGCGACGCCGGTTAAAGCATATGTCATTTCGGCTGGGCAGGATACCGAATCAGTTGACATCGTACCGACGGCCGGAGCATGGAAGGGCGTGGATATCCCCCTGAGCAGCTTTACCAAGATCAACAAAGGTGCGATCTTCCAACTGAAGCTGGATACGGCTATCCAGCCAACAACAAAGGTGATGTACTTCGACAACATCTATTTCAGTAAGCCCAACAGCGGGGGTAGCGTTGCTTCTGCACCGACGACGGTACCGACTGCACCGACTGCTTTAGCAGGCAACGTGAAGTCGCTGTACAGCGAAGCCTACACCACGACGGGTGGATTTGACCTCCCTTTTTGGGGGCAGGGGCAGATGTTGAGCGACGTTACGGTAGCTGGCAACAAGGTGTTGAAGGGTGATCAGTTCACTTACCAGGGGTTCCAGTTTGACGCGCTTGATGCCACCACTCTGGGGCTGACGAGTTTGCACATTGATGTGTGGTCTGCCGATGCGACGCCGGTTAAGGCATATGTCATTTCAGCGGGGCAGGATACTGAATGGGTTGACATCGTACCGACGGCTGGTGCATGGAAGGGTGTGGACATTCCCCTGAGCAGCTTTACCAAGATCAACAAAGGTGCGATCTTCCAACTGAAGCTGGATACGGCTATCCAGCCAACAACAAAGGTGATGTACTTCGACAACATCTATTTCATGAAGTAGCAGCAGCTATTGGCTTCGCACGCCCGGTGCATTTGCCAATGGAATTCGTAAATTGCAAAACAGGTTGCCGTGAAAATCGGCATTGGAGAACATGATGCTGTCTTACCGTTTCAAATTGCTTGTCGGAGGTGGTCTGTCTTTAGCGTTAGCTGCCTGCGGCGGCGGCAACAGCGGCGTGCCAGCAGCAACGCCGCCGGCAGCGCCACCGACCATTGGCGTGGCCGTAGATGGCTACCTCAAGTCTGCAACGGCTACCTGTGACACCAATGGCGATGGGCTGGTGTCGGCCGGTGAAGTGAGTGTCACGACCACTGCCGTAGGTAAGTACACATTCCCTAATGGCTGCAACGCTGTGGTCATCGTCATGGGCGGTATCGACATCGATACTGACGCCGAGTTCAAGGGCGTGTTGAAGGCGCCAGCCGGTTCGACGGTGGCCACACCACTGACCACGCTGCTGGTGGCCGGCATGACCCCAGCGCAGGTCAAGTCTTCGTTGGGTCTGGACGACAGTGTGGACTTGCAGACGCTCGACCCAGCTGAGAAAAAGGCCGATGGAACTTTGGTGAACCCGGAGGCGATGAAAAAGTCATTGGCAGTGCAGCAATTGATGCAGAAGGCAACAGAAGCCTTTGCTGGCTTGGTAGGTGGCACTGGAAGTGCCACTTTGCAGCCGATTTACAGCGAAGTGGCTACCGCGTTTGCCAACTCGCTCAAAACCAGTAAGCTAAATACAAATGCCAACACCCTAGACCAATCGGTGGTCACCGCCATGGTGAAGGCAGCTACCGAGCGGGTGGCCCAGTCCAGTGCTGTCAGTAGCACAGTTAAATCTGCAGCCGCGGCTTTGAACGCCGACACCATGGCCCAGGTAACAGCGGGCAGCCTCAAGACACAGGCGGAAGCCATCTTGGGCGCCAGTGAAGACAAGCTCAAGGAAGAGACAAAGAAACAGCAGAGTGACGACAAAGTGACAATCTTTGTGGCCACCAAAAAAACAGATATGGGGGCAGCGCCATCAACCGCCACCGCCGTGCTGGGTGAGAGTCTGAATAACACCGTCAAGGACGCAAGTAACACTGCGGCCCCTACCAATTACCTGGCTTTGGTGGACAACGCGATCAGCCTGTTGGTTTCAGATGTGACTAGCAAGTACACCATGACTGCGTTCACGTCTAACGACGGTATCAACGTGAAGTGGCCCATTTCGTCTACCGCTGCGATCAAGCTCACACTCGCTGAAACAGGTACATTCACCTTGGCCGACGGTCAGACCGTCAGTGCAGCCTTCAAGATATCCGAGACTGGCAGTGGCCAGGCCGAGGTCAGAGGGTATATTGACAAGGTTGGCATCATGAAAACCGCTTCTGGCCTGGAGTTCTTGGTGCCTGCCAATGCCAGTGCCATGGTGTATGGTGTCTCCACAGATGGCAAGAAAAAGGCAGTGATTGATTTCAGCTCTAGCGTTCGCGGTGTCAGAAACACCTTGGCCACCTCTGCCAGCAATACGGTGCTGCTGGGTGACGTGATCAACTACACGATCAACAATGTCAGCAACGATTTCACCGGTATCAATAGTTTGCGCGGTAAGTACAAAGTGTCTTTGGTCATCAGCGATTTGCCACTGCGGCAGGTGGGTGGTGCCAAGTTCACCACCTTGGGCATCGACGTGCCTGTCAAACTGGGCTCTACAGGGGCGACTTCTGAAAGCAAGGCTGTGGTTGGCGCCGGGCTGGAAGGCTACATCACGCTCACAGACTGATTTCTTGACTATGCCGCCAAGCGGTCCACCGCCGGACCCCGCTGATCACTGGCTTAGGCGCGCATGCAGTCGATTTATTGGGGTGGTCTTCGCCGTCTTGGGAGCGGTTCCTGCAGCTGCAGGGCCACTTGACGGTCTTTTGACCGCCCTGCCGGAACGCCTGGCGCCCTTGGGTTATGTGGAGCTTGGCAGTGACCACATGAACGATGCGCTGGACGTGTTCAGAATTCGTGACAGTGATCCATTGACCGCGGGCACCAAGGCAGGGGATTATCGGGGCCAATATGTCAGCGGTTCCTGGCGTGCTGCCGAGAATGTGTGGTTGTCGGGCGGTCTAGGGCAACGCCATGTCAGCGACGCTGCCGACACCTACCTGTACAACAGTTGGCATTTGGGTGGCCAGTACCGCTTTTTGGAGGCAGCGGGTCGTCGACCCGCCTTGGCCCTGCGTTTGTCCGGTTGGGGCAATCGTGCTGCTGCAACCGAATCAAATACCCCGGTGACTGTTCCCGGCGCAATACTCAATACAGTCAAGGTGACAGGGCCTGCTGATCAGCAGTTGCAGGGAGATCTGATTGGTACCTGGACAATGAGCCCTGCGTTGGATGTCAGCGCCTTGGTGAGTCTTGGCACCAGCCGCCTGTCCTATGGCTCACTGTCTGCTACAACCACGCGAAACGGCTGTAATTACCAGCTCAGTTTCGCCGGCAATGACATTTTTGGGACCTTGATTCCGCCTTGTGCTGCAACCGGCGGCGTCATTCAACAGTTTTTTGACAGCAGCGGTGACTACGGCGTCGACGTCGCCAACGAAATCGCCTGGCACGGCAGCTTTGTTCAGCTGGGCGTCAACAGTGCCTGGCGCAGCGGCCCCTGGACGCTGCAGGGTGGCTACCTGTTTCATGCGGTGCAGCGTGAGGCGGTAGATGCCATCCTGGCCTCGCGCGGCAAAGCGTCTCACACGCAAAACCACAACATCACGCTGGAGGCGGACTACCGTGTTCACCCCCATGTCAGCGTGTTTTCGCGCGCGCAGTTCAGCAGCAACCTGTTTTTCAATGACATCCCGGTCACCTACAACAGCAGCACTGCCAGCCGCTTTGGCAGCAAGTACTCGTTGTTTTCGGTGGGTTTGCGCGCCGTTTTCTAAACGTTTTGCCTTAGAGCGGCTCGGCGCGCCGAGTATTATCCTCACGAGTCTGATTTCCCAGGGAGCCCCGCCATGCCACCAACACCTGTCACCCCGCGCCGCCTGATCCAACGCGGCTTCACCCTGATCGAGCTGATGGTGGTGTTGCTGATCATTGGTGTGTTGGCCGCGCTGATCGTGCCCAATGTGCTGGACCGTGCCGATGACGCCCGGGTCACGGCTGCTAAGACCGACGTCAGCAACCTGATGCAGGCGCTCAAGCTGTACAAACTGGACAACCAGCGCTACCCCAGCGCAGAGCAGGGTCTGCAGGCCTTGTTGGGTAAACCCACCGTTGACCCGGTGCCCCCGAATTGGCGACCCTACCTGGACCAGCTGCCCAAAGACCCCTGGGGCAAGCCCTATATCTATATGAACCCGGGCGTCAAGGGCGAGATCGATGTGATGTCTTTCGGCGCCGACGGTCAGTCGGGCGGCGAGGGCAAAAACGCAGATGTCGGCAGCTGGCAGCCCTGAGCTCCGGCGGCGCCGCAGCGCCGGCTTTACCATCCTGGAGTTGCTGATCGTGGTGGCCATTGTGGCTATGGCCTCGGCTGGCGTGACCCTGTCCCTGCGTGATGGCACAGAGGTGCAGCTGGAACGTGAGGCAGAAAGGCTGGTGGTTTTGCTCGAGGCGGCGCGGGCCCGGTCGCAAGTGAGCGGGGTACCGGTTCAGTGGCGGCTGGAGGAGGCGGGTTTTCGGTTTGACGGTCTGGATGCAGCGCAGCTCCCCAAGCAGTGGCTGGACCCGGACACCAGTGCGTCGCTCGGGGCCACCTTGTTGCTCGGGCCGGAGCCCATCATTGGCGCGCAAGCCCTGACGCTGCAGTCGCGCAGCCGTCCGGGCCAAAGTGTGCGCATTGCGACAGACGGCCTGCGCCCGTTTGCGGTGCAGTCCACCTCGCCATGACAGCCGCTCGCCGCCGTGGTTTCACCTTGGTTGAGGTGCTGGTGGCGCTCGGCATTGTGGCCATTGCGCTGGCCGCCGGCATGCAGGCCACCGCTGCGTTGACGCGCAATGCGCAACGTCAAAACGACGCGCTATTGGGCCAGATGTGTGCTGAAAATGCGCTGGTCAGGATTCGCCTGAGCAAACAGATGCCCGATGTGGGCGACACCGAGACCGAATGTGAGCAGGCCGGGCATGCCTACCGCGTCAAGCTGGTGGTGCGGCCCACCCCCAACAGCAATTTCCGACGGGTCGACGCCCGGGTGCTGGACGGCGACACCCCGATCGTGAGCCTGTCCACTGTGGTGGGGCGCAACTGATGCGCGGCCGGTCGGCGTCGGGCTTTACCCTGATTGAGCTGCTGGTGGCCATCAGCCTGATGGCGCTGATGGCTGCGCTGGCCTGGCGGGGCTTAGACGGCATGACGCGCGCGCAAACCCAGATGCGCCAGCAAGCTGATGATGTGCTGGCACTGCAGGCCGGGCTGGTGCAGTGGGGCGCCGATCTGGACGCGCTGGCGGTGCAGCCTAACACCAGCAGCCTGGATTGGGACGGCCGGGCGCTGCGCTTGTTGCGGCACGACTCGGCAGGCGCTGGTCAAGGCTTGCGGGTGGTGGCCTGGACCCGGCGTGGCGCGGCCACTGACGGCGTCTGGCTGCGCTGGCAGTCGCCGCCCCTTAGCACGCACGGCGCACTCCAGCAGGCCTGGCAAAAGGCGGCGTTCTGGGCCCAGAACCCCAGTGACGAAGATCGTCAGCGCGAGGTGCAAATTGTGCCGCTGGCGCGCTGGCAGATCTTTTTCTACCGTGGCGACACCTGGACCAACCCCTTGTCAAGCGAAGGCAGTGCCACCGGCGGCATCCCCGTCGCCTCAATCGCCGGTTCTGCTGCTGGTGCGGGTTCGGCCGCGGTGCCGGCCCTGCCAGATGGCGTGCGCCTGGTGCTGGCGCTGAGCCCCGGGCAGGCCATCAGCGGCACGCTGACCCGCGATTGGACGCGCGCCGACCTAGGGGGCAGCAAATGAGGCGCTACGGTCGCAAGGCTGCACTTCCGCGGCAGGCAGGTGCCGCCATCCTCACCGCCATGCTGACGGTGGTGCTGGTGGCGACCCTGGCCGCCACAGCGCTGTGGCAGCAATGGCGCGGGGTCGAGATCGAGGCAGCGCAGCGCACGCGCGTGCAGTCGGCCTGGGTGCTGACTGGCGCTCTCGACTGGGCCCGGCTGATCCTGCGAGAAGACGCCCGCAAGGGTGGTGCCGATCATTTGGCCGAGCCCTGGGCCGTGCCCCTGGAGCAGGCTCGTCTGTCCACCTTTCTCGCAGCGGACCGAAGTGACGCGCTGGCCGCCGACGCCGCGCAAGAGGCGTTTTTGTCAGGCCGCATCATTGACCTGCAATCGCGGCTCAACGTGAGCAATCTGCTGCTTGACGGTAAGGTGCACGCGCCCACCCTGCTGGCTTTTAGCCGCCTGTTTGAGCTGCTTGGCCTATCCGACCGCGAATTGTCTGACTTGGTCAGCAACCTGAAGTTGGCACAGGGCGATGCTGTGGCTCGCGGGCCCGCTATAGCCGCCTCGGCAGCGACTGCCAATACGCCGGTCTTTGCGACAAATGCCCCGCTCTGGCCGCAGGACCTGGCGCAGCTGGCCTGGCTGGGTCTTTCGGCGCGGAGCTTGGTGCTGCTGCAACCCTTTGTTACGGTGTTGCCGGTCCGCACGCCGGTGAACCTCAATACCGCGCCGGTGGAGGTGGTTTACGCCTGCATTGAGGCTTTTGAGCTGGCCGATGCGCATCGGTTGGTCGCAGCGCGTACCGTCACCCATCTGGCCACGTTGGACGAAGCCGCCAAGGTTGGTGGCAATGCGGCGGCCCGATTCGACGCTGCTCAGCACAGCGTCGCCACCCGATTCTTTGAAATCCTCGGCCGCCTGCAGGTGGCGCAAGACGTGGTGGTGGAGCAAACACTGGTGCAGCGCGAGGGTCTTGAGGTGCGCATCCTGTGGCGCCGGCGGGGCAATTCGCCAGTGGTCGCCACCCTACAATGACTGTGATTGATTGACCATGAGCACCCTGATCCTGACCCTGCCCAATGCGCCCGCTGATGCGGCTGACGGCTACCACTATGTCATGACGCCAGACGGACAAAGCGTGGGCGACAGCGGTCGGGCAGCGCTGGCCCTTCTCCCTGCAGCGGGTGAGTTGGTGGCGCTGGTGCCAGTGCACAGGCTGTCCTGGCAGCAGGTGCAGCTGCCCAAGGGTAGCCTGGATCGGGGCATGTTCCGAGACGGTGGGCCAGCGAGACTGCGCGCGGTGCTGGAGGGCGTGCTGGAAGACCGCGTGCTGGACGACACCGCAGATTTGCATTTCGCACTGGAGCCGGCAGCCAGTGACGAAGCGCCGGCCTGGGTGGCGGTCTGCGAGCGTGCCTGGCTGAAAGCTGCCGTTGAGGCACTGGAGCAGGCTGGCCGCCCGGTTAGCCGTATCGTGCCCGAGTTTGCTCCCGACGCCAGCCGCGACGTGCTGCATGTGCTGGGCACGCCGGGCGACGCCCACTGTGTGGCTGTTAAAGCCACGGGGGTGGTGGTGTGGCCGCTGTCGGCCGTCGGGCTGGCGCTGCTGGATTGGCCCGAGTACCAACCTGTGGTGGCCGAGCCCGCCGTGGTGGCGCTGGCCGAGGAGTTTCTGCAGCACGCCGTTACCTTGCAACCGGGCGCGCTGCGCCGCGTGCAGGCCGCGCAATCGGCCTGGGATCTGGCGCAGTTTGAGCTACTCAATTCAAGCGGTGCCAGAAGCTGGAAGCGCGTGGCAGACGCTGCGTTGCGGCTGGCCTGGGCGCCGCGCTGGCGCGCTGTGCGCTTGGCACTTCTGGCGCTGGTCGTGATCAACCTGGCGGGTCTGAATGCCTGGGCCTGGCGTGAACAGGCCGCGCTGCTAGCACAGCGCCAGAATATTCGCGACATCCTCACCACCACTTTTCCGCAGGTGCGGGTGGTGGTCGATGCACCCTTGCAAATGGGCCGTGAGCTGGCGGCGCTGCAACGTGCCAGCGGCCAGGCTTCCGGACGTGACCTGGAGGCCATGCTGAGTGCCTTTGGTTCCCAGGCGCCGGCCAATGCCGTGCCTGATGCCCTGGATTTTGCTGCCGGTGAGCTGCGGCTCAAAGGCCTCAAGCTGACGCCTGGCGAGGTGTCGGCCCTTTCCTTGCGTCTGAAGCCGCAGGCCTATGTTGCTGCTGCTGAAAGTGGCATGGTAGTGATGCGGTCAGGCGGTGAGCGATGAGCTGGCAGGCACCCCTACGCGCCCGTTGGCAGCAGGCCAGCCGGCGCGAGCAGCTGGCTCTGCTGGGCGGTGCGACGCTGCTGATGCTGGCGATGCTGTGGCTTCTGGCGGTGGCGCCGGCGCTCGCCATCTTGCGCAGCGCTGAGCCTCAGCGCCGCGACCTGGAAGCGCAATTGCAGCAGATGCAGGGCCTGCAGTCTCAGGCCAAGGCGCTGCAGGCTCAACCCCGCTTGGCGCCGGATGAAGCGCGGCGCCTGTTGGAGGCATCGGTCAAGCCCCTGGCGGCCAGCCTGCAAATTGCCATGGCGGGCGACCGTGCCACCGTCACCTTGAAGGGCATGACGGCCGATGCGTTGACGCAATGGCTGGCGCAGGTTCGATTGAACGTGCGCGTGCTGCCCGCCGAGGCTCGGCTGCGCCGAAACGCTGCGGGCACTTGGGACGGCACCATGGTGCTGAACCTGGGCGCACCTTGAGCCGACACGCTTCGCCACTCACGACTGCCCCCTGGGGCTGGGCGCTTTGGGGCGGCTTGGCAGGCCTGCTCGCGGCGCTGCTGCTGGGCGCGCCAGCACGCTGGCTGACGGCCGCGGTGCAACAGGCAGCGCAGGGTCGACTGCAGTTTCACGAAGTGCGGGGCAGCATCTGGCAAGGCTCTGCGCAGCTGGCCCTTGCCGGAGGCGGTAGCAGTCAGGACTCAGCCCGTTTGCCGGGTCGTCTGGCTTGGAGACTGAGCCTGAGCGGCTGGGCCCTGCATGCAGAGCTGCTGGCCGATTGTTGTATGCAGCAGCCCTGGCGTGTCACTGTGTCGCCCGGCTGGGGTAGCGTGCGCGTGGCGGTTGCCGACGGCAGCGGCCAATGGCCGGCGGAGGTGCTCAGCGGCCTTGGCACACCCTGGAATTCGGTGCAACCGCAGGGTCAGCTGGCGCTGTCAACCCAGGGTCTGGTTGCGGTTTGGGCGGCGGGGCGGCTGAGCCTGAGTGGTCGTGCCAAGGTCGACGCCCTGCATATGTCGTCGCGGCTGTCTACGCTCAAGCCGATGGGCAGTTATCGGCTGTCTGTGCAGGGCGGGTCAGGCGTGGCTTTTACCCTGGAAACGCTGGAAGGCAGCCTACAATTAACTGGCACTGGTCAGTGGGTGGGCGAGCGGTTGCGCTTTGAGGGCGTGGCCAGCGCCCCCCCCGAGCGGCTCGACGCACTGGCAAACCTTTTGAACATCCTTGGCCAACGCGATGGCGCACGCTCTATCATCAAATTGGGTTGAATCCGCATGACACCATCCGCTTTTCGGTCACCCCTCTTTGCTATTTTTTCAATAGCTATAAGTGCTTTGCTGGCGGGGGCTACAGGTCTTTTTTCCTTAAATGTTCAGGCCCAACCAGCCGCCAAGCCGCCGGTCGCCCGCGTCGCGCCGATCACGCTGAATTTTGTGAACGCCGAGATCGAGGCCGTGGCGCGAACCATGGCCACCATCATGCGCGTCAACCTGGTGGTAGATCCACGGGTCAAAGGCACCATGACCCTGTTTACCGAGAAGCCGGTCAGCCGGGCCGTGGCCACCAACCAGTTCCTGGCGGCTTTGCGTTTACAAGGTTTCACCATGGTCGAGTCGGGGAACCTGTACCGCGTGGTGCCGGAGGCCGATGCCAAGTTGCAGAGTGGTACGGTGGCGGTGGGTGAGGTCGCACCGGCCGAAGCAGTGGTCAACCAAGTGATTACCCAGATTTTTCGCCTTAACTTCGAGTCAGCCAACAATCTGGTGCCGGTATTGCGCCCCTTGATCAGCCCCAACAACACCATCAATGTCAACCCCGGCAACAACTCGCTGGTGATCACCGACTACGCTGACAACCTGCGCCGCATTGCCCTCATCATCGCCACGATGGACGTTGCCAATGCGACCGACGTGGAGGTGCTGCCGCTCAAGCATGCCATTGCATCGGACCTGGCGCCACTGGTGCTGCGCCTGATTGAATCGACGGGAGCACCGGCGGCGGCCGGGCAGGCCGATACCTCGTTCAAGACCATGCTGGTCGCAGAGCCGCGCAGCAATTCGCTGATCCTGCGCGCTGCCAACGGCGCCCGCCTGGCTTTGGTCAAGTCGCTGGTGAGCAAGCTGGATCAGCCCGATGCCGGTTCCAGTGGCGACCCGGCTGGCAATATCCGCGTGGTCTACCTGAAAAATGCCGATGCCACCAAGCTCGCGGCGACATTGCGTGCGGCCATCAGTGGTGAGGCGCGCGCCGCCACACCACAGGCGGCGCCGGGCGGCGCCTCATCTTCCAGCAGCACGCCGGCTGTAACCTCTGGCGGCCAGGTGCAGGCCGACACTGCCACCAACTCTCTCATCATCACCGCGCCTGAGCCCCAATACCGCCAATTGCGTGCTGTGATCGACCGTTTGGATGCCCGGCGGGCCCAGGTCTTTGTGGAAAGCCTGATTGCCGAGGTCAGCGCCGACCGTGCGGCCGAGTTTGGCATTCAATGGCAAGGCGCCTTGGGCGGCGCAGGCAGTCCCAATATCGGCTTGCTGGGCACCAACTTTGGCGCTGGCATCAGCAACATCATCAACCTGTCGACCGCCGCGGCCAGTGGCGTGCCGGGGGTGGCGCGCGGCGCCAATATTGGTCTGGCGAATCAGACCAATGGCATTTATGTGCTGGGCTTTCTGGGCCGCTTCCTGGAAGAGTCGGGCAGTGGCAATGTGCTCTCCACACCCAACCTGCTGACCCTTGACAACGAAGAGGCCAAGATCGTGATTGGTCAAAACGTGCCTTTCGTCACCGGCCAGTTCACCAACACCGGCAACAGCAACACGGTGAACCCGTTCCAGACGATTGAGCGCAAGGATGTTGGGCTGACGCTCAAGGTCAAGCCGCAGATCAGCGAGAACGGCACCGTCAAGCTGGCGATCTACCAGGAGGTGTCGAGCGTGCTGGCCTCCACCGTCAACGCCACCAATGGCCCGACCACCAACAAGCGCACGATTGAGTCCAACGTGCTGGTGGAAGACGGCGCAGTGGTGGTGCTGGGGGGCCTGCTGCAGGACGAGTACTCGGGTAACCAGGAAAAGGTGCCTGGTCTGGGTGACCTGTCTTTTTTCGGTAACCTGTTCAAGAGTGAAACCCGAGCCCGCAAGAAAACCAACCTCATGGTGTTTCTGCGCCCGGTGGTGGTGCGCGATGCGGCGGCTACAGAGCGGCTGTCACTGGACCGGTACGATGTCATGCGCTCGGGCCTGAAAGAGGCACAACCGGTACCCAGCGCGGTGCTGCCCATCAATGACGCGGTGCAATTGCCGGCCTTGCCGGCGCGTGCGACCCCTGTCCCAGCCAAGCCCTGACTCTGGTCTGGCTAGCCGCTGCCATGCGTTACCCCCTGCCGTACGCCTTTGCCCGCACCCAGCAAGTGCTGCTGGAGGAGCAGTCGGGTGAGTTCACGCTGTGCGTGCACCCGGCCTCGCTGCCCGGTGGTGTCAGTGAAGTGATGCGCAAGTACCCGGTGCGTCAGGTGGAGTCGCAGGCGGCCGAAGTGCTGGTGCAACGCATCAGCGCCGCCTATGCCCAGGGTGAGTCGAGTGCGGCGGCGGTGGTGAGCGAGGTCGAAAGCGACGCCGACCTGTCGCGCATGATGCAAGACCTGCCCGCCATTGAGGACTTGCTGGAGACCTCGGACGATGCACCCATCATCCGCATGCTCAACGCTTTGTTGACCCAGGCGGCACGCGACGGCGCCAGCGACATCCACATCGAGCCCTATGAGCGCCATTCCAGCGTGCGCTTTCGGGTTGACGGCACGCTGCGCGAGGTGGTGCAGCCCAACCGGGCCCTGCACGCGGCGCTGATCTCACGGCTGAAGATCATGGCCGAGCTTGATATTGCCGAGCGGCGCATGCCGCAGGACGGTCGCATCTCCCTGCGCATCGGAACCCGCGCCGTTGATGTGCGGGTCAGTACCTTGCCCAGCGCCCATGGCGAGCGCGCGGTGCTGCGTCTGCTGGACAAGTCTGAGGGCCGCCTGAGCCTGGAGGCGCTGGGCATGCAGGGCGACGTTCTGTCACGCTTCACACGTCTGGTAGCCCAACCCCATGGCATTATTTTGGTCACCGGGCCGACCGGCTCAGGCAAAACCACCACCCTGTACGCCGGGCTGAGCCGGCTCGATGCGGCACACAGCAACATCATGACGGTGGAAGATCCGATTGAGTACGAGCTGCCCGGGGTGGGGCAAACCCAGGTTAACGCCCGCATCGACCTGACTTTTGCCAAAGCCCTGCGCGCCATCCTGCGGCAAGACCCAGATGTGATCATGATTG
Source organism: Rhodoferax sp. (assembly GCA_040400795.1). Lineage (GTDB taxonomy): Bacteria > Pseudomonadota > Gammaproteobacteria > Burkholderiales > Burkholderiaceae_C > Rhodoferax. The sequence goes on along the minus strand of JBBAPO010000008.1, from coordinate 17,291 downwards.
GCGAGATTCGTGATTTTGAGACTGCTCAAATTGCCATCCAGGCCTCGCTCACAGGCCATTTGGTGCTGGCCACCTTGCACACCAATGACGCCACCAGTGCGGTCACCCGGCTGACCGACATGGGGGTGGAGCCATTCCTGTTGAGCTCCTCACTGCTCGGGGTTCTGGCGCAGAGGCTGGTCCGCAAGCTGTGCCGGTCCTGCCAGGGTACCGGCTGCGCCAGTTGCGGCCAGACCGGCTATGCCGGGCGCAGCGGCGTGTTCGAGCTGCTGGTCACCGACGAAGCTATTCGCGCCCAGATCCACAGCCGGGCCTCTGAAGCCGACATTCGTGCCGCCGCATTGGCAGGCGGCATGTGCCTGATGCGCGATGATGGCGAACGGCTGGTCACGGCCGGACTGACCTCGCGTGAAGAGCTGCTGCGCGTGACGCGTGACTAAGCCGGTCAACCCCCGCCAAAAAGTAACGCCATGCCGGTTTACTCATTTGAAGCGCTGAGCGCTGACGGCCAGTCCCGCAAAGGGGTGATCGAAGCCGACTCGGCGCGGTCGGCACGCGCCCAGTTACGCGCGCAGGCGCTGGTGCCGCTCAAGGTGGATCTGGCTGGTGCGTCTAGCGCCGATTCGGCGGCTCAAGGCACCGCCCGTGGGTCGGTTCGGGCCAGGCGGGTGTTCAAGCCGCTCGGTTTGATGATCTGGACCCGCCAAATTGCTGGTCTGGTGTCGTCGGGCCTGCCCTTGGAGCGGGCGCTCACCTCGCTGGCGGACGAGGCTGAACAGGATGCACAGCGCTACCTCGTGGCCAATTTGCGGGCCGAGGTCAACGGCGGCGCCACCTTTGCCCGCGCCTTGGCGCTGCACCCTCGCGAGTTCTCCGCCATTTATGTGGCCGTGATCGACGCTGGCGAGCAAAGCGGAAATCTGGGCTTGGTTCTGGAGCGTCTGGCGGATGACCTCGAGGAACAGCAGGCGCTCAAGGCCAAGCTGATCGGCGCGGCACTTTACCCGGCGATCGTGACCTTGGTGGCCATCTTCATCGTGCTGTTCCTGGTGACCTACGTGGTGCCGCAGGTGGCCCAGGTATTTGCGGGCAGCAAGCGAGCCCTGCCACTGCTGACCGTGCTGATGATCGGCCTCAGCGACCTGGCCAGACAGCACGGCTGGATCCTGCTGCTGGCCTTATTTTTAGGTGCAATTGGCGCCAGAATAGCGCTGGCTAACGCTGGCATTCGTGAAAAATTTGACGCCTTCTGGCTGACTCTGCCGGTGCTGGGTCGACTGGCGCTGGGTTACAACGCGGCGCGCTTTGCCAATACCCTGGCAATGCTTGCCGGTGCGGGCGTGCCTATTCTCAAAGCCCTGCAGGCCGCAGCGGAGACTCTGTCCAACCGCGCCATGCGGCGCGATGCGCTGGAAGCGCTAGTGCTGGTGCGTGAGGGGGCGCCATTGGCGTCTGCATTGGCGCAAAAAAAACGCTTCCCTGGCCTGCTGGCCATGTTTGCCCGCTTGGGGGAGCAAACCGGGCAATTGCCGCTGATGCTGCAGCGGGCAGCCAAGCAGTTGAGTGCCGAAGTGCAGCGCCGCGCCATGCAATTGGCCACTCTGTTGGAGCCCCTACTGATCGTGGCGATGGGGGTGGTCGTGATGCTGATCGTGCTGGCGGTGCTGTTGCCCATCATCCAGCTCAATCAGTTGGTTAAATGACGCCGGTTTAAAAAGATTCCCAGTCGCCGTCGTCGCTGCCCTTGGCTGTGGCGACTTCCTTGGCCTTGGCCGGCCGCGCTGGCGGCAAGTTGGATGGGGCGGCGGCGCTGCTTGCGGCTGGCGCGGGCGATCGTGCTGCTGCACCGTGCGGAGCGACACCGACTCGCCGCTCTCCGCCTTTGTAATTGACTGCCTTGGGCTGTGTCGACCGAACTGAAGCGGGCAAAGTACTGCTGCTCTGGTAGCTGCCCTGGCTGCTCAGCTTGAACACCGCCACCATCTGAACCAGCTCCTGCGCCTGCGATTTCAAACTGCTGGCAGCCGCAGCCATTTCCTCTACCAGCGCTGCGTTTTGCTGGGTCGCCTGGTCCATCAGCATCACGGCTTGGCCTACCTGTGCCACGCCCAAGCTCTGCTCCTTGCTGGCGGCGCTGATCTCACCCATGATGTCAGTCACCCGCCGGATCGAGCTCACCACCTCGGTCATGGTGACCCCCGCCTGGTCCACCAGTGCGGTACCGTGGGCCACACGCTGGACGCTGGCATTGATCAGGGCCTTGATTTCCTTGGCGGCCTCCGCCGAGCGGCCGGCCAGGGACCGCACTTCACTGGCTACGACTGCAAAGCCGCGCCCCTGCTCGCCGGCGCGGGCGGCCTCCACCGCTGCATTGAGCGCCAGGATATTGGTCTGGAAGGCAATGCCGTCAATGACCTGGATGATGTCGGAGATTTTGCGTGACGACTCGTTAATGCCTTTCATGGTGTCCACCACCTGGCTCACCACCTCGCCCCCTTTGATGGCCACTTCAGAGGCACTGCGTGCAAGCTGATTGGCTTGGGCCGCGCTGCTGGCGTTTTGGCTCACCTTGGAGCCCAGCTCTTCCATCGAGGCGGCCGTTTGCTGTAGTGAGCTGGCCTGCTGCTCAGTCCGCATCGACAGGTCTTGGTTGCCCTGCGCAATCTCGGCACTGGCCAGCGCCACGCTTTCCGCGTTGGTCTTGACACCCCGTACGATGCCGACAAAGCTGCTTTGCATGCGGCCCATGGCTGCCAGCAGTTTGATGGTTTCCTCATTGCCGGAGGGGGTGACTGTGCCGGCCAGATTGCCCTGCGCCAGTTGGTCGGCGATGTTGACTGCTTCGTTCATGGGTGCAGTCAGATGCCGGGCCAGCCAAATCGCGGCCAACAGCAACACGAGGGTGGCAGCCAGCAAGGTGACGCCAATCTGCAAACGCGAGCCGTCAGCTTCGGCGATCGCCTCGGCGTTGACTTCCTTCACATGCTTGCCAATGAGGTCGCCTTGCGCGGCCATCTGCTGCTCAAGTTCACCGAACACTTTTTGAAACTCCGGAGCTGCCGCCTGTGCGGCAACGGCGTCGCTGGCGGCCAGCTTTAGCAGCTCGGCCGCGCTCGCGGTGTACTTGGCAACCAGTGGCAGCGAGGTGGCGATGGCATTTTTGAGTTCGGCTGAATCCGCCAGTCGCTGCAGCTCTACCATGGCCTTGTTGAAGATGCCCGTGTGTTCGGCTAGGCCCTTCTCGGCCTCGCCCAGTTGGGCCGCATCCTTGTTCAGCCCGCCCAGCAGCGCCAGCAGTACGTCGCCCCGGATCGCGTCATGCATCATGTCGGCTTCCAGGCTGTGCTCCAGAGCTTCCCCCATGCGCTGCGAGTTGTCGATGGCCACCGTTAGGCGTTGGGTGTTGAACAGGCTGATGCCACCCACCAAGCAGGCCATGAGCAGCCCCAACAGGCCCAAAAACAAAATCTGGTTGCGAAACTTCATGGCTTACCCTTGGCTGATGTCGATTGTGAGCGTGGTCCCTGGCGGTAGCGCCGCGCGGGTTGACCATCTTATCGGATAGTTGAGGTCATTCCCGGCCCATCCGCAGGCCTGTTTCGGGTTCGCGGTTTGCTACACTAAGTCTATGTTCATTCATCGCATCAGCGTTACAGGTCTCAGCGACCGGGGAGCCTGGCCCTGGCGGTCACTCCCCACCGCATCAGCATTCGCCTGATTCAACCCTGTCCGATTGAACCGCAGCAGCACATGCTGCCCGCCTGAGTTGAGCCTTGTCGCATGACAAGCGCGTCGTCAGGCCTGACCTGAAAGAGACCTGTCCTTGATTTCCGAACTCGAATTCAAAAGCCTGAGCGCACAAGGCTACAACCGCATTCCACTGCTGGCAGAAGCCTTTGCCGACCTCGAAACCCCGCTCTCGCTTTACCTCAAGTTAGCGCACTCGCGCGATGGCGGCAAATACAGTTTCTTGCTGGAATCGGTGGTGGGCGGCGAGCGTTTCGGCCGCTACAGCTTCATCGGCCTGCCAGCGCGCACGCTGTTGCGTGCCAGCGGCTTTGGTACCGAGGCCGTGACCGAGGTGGTGACCGACGGCGTGGTGGTGGAGCGTGTCAACGGCAACCCGCTGGACGTCATCAGCGCTTACCAACAGCGCTTCAAGGTCGCGCTGCGACCCGGCCTGCCGCGTTTTTGTGGCGGCCTGGCCGGCTATTTCGGCTACGACACGGTGCGTCATATCGAGAAAAAGCTGGTGGCCAGCTGCCCACCCGACACGCTGGGCTGCCCCGACATCGTGCTGCTGCAGTGCGAGGAACTGGCCGTGATCGACAACCTGTCGGGCAAGCTTTACCTGATTATTTACGCCGACCCGACACAGCCTGAGGCCTACGCCAACGCCAAGCGCCGCTTGCGTGAACTCAAAGAGCAGCTCAAGTACTCGGTCAGCGCGCCGCTGGTCAAACCGAGCCAGAGTTACCCGGTGGAGCGCGAGTTTGCCAAAGCCGACTACCTGGCGGCGGTGACGCGCGCCAAGGGCCTGATCGAGGGCGGTGACTTCATGCAGGTACAGGTCGGCCAGCGCCTGAAAAAGCGCTACACCGAGTCACCGCTGAGCCTTTACCGGGCGCTGCGCTCTCTGAACCCCAGCCCCTATATGTATTACTACCATCTGGGGGATTTCCATGTGGTGGGCGCCAGCCCTGAGATTCTGGTGCGCCAGGAAACCGTGACCGCCGGGGCCGAGACCGAGCAAAAAATCACCATTCGGCCGCTGGCCGGCACCCGGCCGCGCGGCGCCAGCCTGGCGCAGGACCGGGCGGCTGAGGTCGAACTCATCAACGACCCTAAGGAACGTGCCGAGCATGTGATGCTGATCGACCTGGCGCGCAACGACATCGGCCGCATTGCCAAAACAGGCAGCGTCAAGGTGACCGAGGCCTTCAGCGTCGAGCGCTACAGCCACGTGATGCACATCGTCAGCAACGTCGAGGGCACGCTGCAGGACGGCATGACCGCGATGGATGTGCTGCGTGCCACTTTCCCGGCCGGCACACTGACTGGTGCCCCCAAAGTGCATGCCATGGAGCTGATTGACCAGCTTGAACCCAGCAAGCGCGGCCTGTACGGCGGCGCCTGCGGTTACCTGAGCTATGCCGGCGACATGGACGTGGCCATCGCCATCCGCACTGGCATCATCAAGGACCAGATGTTGTACGTGCAGGCCGCCGCCGGCGTGGTGGCCGATTCTGTGCCCGAGCTGGAATGGCGTGAGACCGAGGCCAAGGCGCGCGCCCTGCTGCGCGCGGCGGAGCTGGTTGAGGAGGGCCTGGAATGAAGCTGCTGATGATCGACAACTACGACTCTTTCACCTACAACATCGTGCAGTACCTGGGAGAACTCGGGGCCGAGGTGACGGTGGCGCGCAACGACGAGATCACCCTGGCCGAGATCGAGGCTCGGCTACAGACTGGGCAGCTCGACCGCCTGATGGTCTCGCCCGGGCCCTGCTCGCCGGCTGAGGCTGGGATTTCGGTGGCGGCCATTCGCCAATTTGCCGGTAAGTTGCCTATCTTGGGGGTTTGCCTGGGCCACCAGGCAATTGGTGCGGCCTTTGGCGGCCACATCGTGCGGGCGCAGCAGCTGATGCATGGCAAGACCAGCGTCATCAGTACCACCCAAGTTGGTGTGTTTGCCGGGCTGCCGGCGCAGTTCACCGTGAACCGCTACCATTCGCTGGCCATTGATCGCGCCTCCTGCCCAGGCAGTCTGCAGATCACGGCCTGGACGGAGGACGGCGAAATCATGGGCGTACGCCATGCCACGCTGGATGTGGAGGGCGTGCAGTTTCACCCCGAGAGCATCCTGACCGAGCACGGCCACGCGATGCTGGCTAATTTCTTGGCCCCGCGACCCTGATTTTGCTATCATTTAAGTAGCTTGATCATCAATAAACACAAGGCCTGGAGCCCAAAATGACCTCAAACACTGGCTTCCTGCGGGTTGACCTGCGCAGCGACACCGTCACCCAACCTACGCCTGGCATGCGCGCTGCCATGGCCGCTGCGCCCTTGGGCGATGACGTCTTTGCCGATGACCCCAGCGTCAACGCACTGCAAGCGCAGATTGCCGATTTGCTGGGCTTTGAGGCAGCCCTGTTTGTGCCGACCGGCACCCAAAGCAACCTGTGCGCACTGCTTTCGCACTGCCAACGGGGTGACGAGTACATCGTCGGCCAGATGGCGCACTGCTACCGGTGGGAGGGTGGCGGCGGCGCAGTGTTCGGCAGCCTGCAGCCGCAGCCATTGAACCACCAGCCCGACGGCAGCCTGGCGCTGGCTGAAATTGCCGCAGCCATCAAGCCCGACGACGCGCACTTTGCCCGTACCCGGCTGCTGGCGCTGGAAAACACCTTTGGTGGCAAGCGCCTGCCCATGGACTATGTGCAGCAAGCCACCGACCTGGCCCGCCAGCACGGCCTGGCCCGTCACCTGGACGGCGCACGCTTGTTTAATGCGGCCGTGGCGCAGGCCACAGAACTAGGTACCGATCCGTACCAGGAGGCACGTCGCATTGCCAACTGTTTTGACAGCGTCTCTGTTTGCTTTAGCAAGGGGCTGGGCGCGCCGGTTGGGTCGGCCCTGTGTGGCAGTCGTGAGCTGATCGCGCGTGCGCACCGCATCCGCAAGATGGCGGGCGGCGGCATGCGCCAGTCTGGTGGGCTCGCGGCAGCGGCCTCCTATGCACTGGCAAATCATGTGCAGCGGCTGGCCGAGGATCACGCCTTGGCGCAGCGCTTGGCGGCGGGCCTCAGCCGCCTGCCGGGTCTGGTGGTAGCGCAACCCCAGACCAACGTGGTGTTTGTTGATTTGGAGGGCCCGGCAAGGGCGCATGCTGCGGATCTGATCCCTCAACTGGCGCGGCGTGGCGTGCTAGCCACCGGCCTGTACCAGCTGCGCTTTGTGACCCACCTGGACGTCGACGCTGCGGGTATCGACCACGCGCTGGCGGTCATCGGCGACATTTTCTCCCGCTGAGGGTCGGGCGCCATGGCAGGCATAGAGCACCTTGGCCTGTTCCTTGCTGCCGGTCTGCTGCTCAACCTGACGCCCGGGCCGGATGTGCTGTACGTCGTCTCCCAGGGGCTCAAGGGCGGCTGGCGGGCTGGGGCCGTCGCGGCCCTGGGCATCTCGGGCGGTATCTTCGTCCATATTGCTGTGGCAGCGCTCGGTCTGGGCGCTTTGCTGGCCACTTCACAGACAGCGTTCGTCCTGCTGAAGTGGGTGGGTGTGGCCTACCTGCTGTATGTTGGTTGGGGCATGTTGGGCGTGCGTCGGCTGGAGGCTGGGTCAGCTTCGATATTTGCTATGGATAAAGTAGCAACAAAGCCAATAACAGCAAGGGCTAGAGGCCAATTTGACTCTATAAAAATATTTCGTCAAGGTTTCTGGACCAATGCGCTCAACCCCAAGGTAGCCCTGTTCTTTTTGGCGTTTTTGCCTCAGTTCATTGCCCCAGAGGCCGAGCACAAGGCGCTCACCTTTGTGCTGCTGGGCCTGTTGTTCAACCTGAATTCCCTGCCGATCAATCTGGGCTATGCCCTGCTGGCTGCCTGGGCCGGCCAGCGCCTGCAGTCCCTGCAGCAGGGCCTGGCCTGGCTGGAGCGCCTAGCTGGTGCTTTGTTCATTGGTTTTGGCCTGAAGCTGGCCCTTGCCGATCCCCCCAACCCTTGACGAGACCCACCATGCCCCACAGCAACAAGATAACCGCCCAAGAGGCCCTGCTGCGCACCATCGAGCACCGCGAGATTTTTCATGACGAGATGCTGCACATCATGCGTCTGATCATGAGCGGCGAGATGTCGCCGGTGATGATGGCGGCGTTGATCACCGGCCTGCGTGTCAAAAAGGAAACCATTGGCGAGATCACGGCCGCTGCCCAGGTCATGCGTGAGTTCTCCACCAAGGTTCACGTGGCCGACCCGACGCACCTTGTCGACATCGTCGGCACCGGCGGCGACGGCTCGCACACCTTCAACATCTCCACCTGTTCCATGTTTGTCGCCGCCGCCGCTGGCGCCCGGGTCAGCAAGCATGGCGGGCGCAGCGTCAGCAGCAAAAGCGGTAGCGCCGACGTGATGGAAGCGCTGGGCGTCTACATCAACCTGGCGCCAGAGGCGATTGCCCGCTGCATCGAGGAGGTCGGCGTCGGCTTCATGTTTGCGCCCAACCACCACCCGGCCATGAAAAACGTGGCGCCGATCCGGCGCGAACTCGGGGTACGTACCATCTTCAACATCCTCGGGCCACTCACCAACCCGGCCAGTGCGCCCAATATTCTTATGGGCGTGTTTCACTCCGACCTGGTCGGCATCCAGGTGCGGGCGCTGCAGCGCCTGGGCGCCGAGCATGCGCTGGTGGTTTACGGCAAAGACGGCATGGACGAGGTCAGCCTGGGTGCGGCCACGCTGGTGGGGGAGTTGAAAGATGGCGAAATCACCGAGTACGAGATTCACCCAGAAGACTTCGGCATGGTCATGGCCAGCAACCGCGGCCTGCGCGTGGACACGCCCGAGCAGTCCAAGGCCATGCTGCTGGGCGTGCTGGACAACGAGCCGGGCCCAGCCCGCGATATTGTGGTGCTCAATGCGGGTGCCGCGCTCTACGCCGCCAACGTCGCCCCGAGCATGCAGGCCGGCGTGTTGCAGGCCCGCGCCGCCCTGGACTCTGGTGCGGCCCGCGCCCGACTGGACCAACTGGTGGCACTGACGCAAGCCCTGAAGCCAGCCGCATGACCTTGGTCCTGACGATTCTGGCGGTGATCGGCGCCCCGCTGCTGGGCCTGTGGCTGTGGATCTGGCTGGCGCGGTCCGAGCAGGGCGAGCGCTACCTCAAGCAGCGCATGCAGGGGCCGTTTGTGCCGCTGGATGAGCGGGAGCCGCCGTCGGATCGGTGATTGGCGCTTTTTGCCTTTTGCTTTTGTTTTTGGCGTTGGTGGTTCCTTTTGGCGTTGGCGTTGGCGTTGGCGGGGCTGGCGTGCCTGCTTCCGCTCGTGTCCTCCGCCCTGCGGGCTCCCCCTTGACCTCGCTGCAGCAGGCACGCCATCCCCTCCCTGGTCGTGTTAGACGTAATACCTGAATGCGGGGTCCCAATGCTGGCGTGCGAGGGTCGTCAAGGTGGTGACGGGTTGAGCGGCGCAGCGGCATCAAGGAGGAGCCCGCAGGGCGGGGGACAGCCGCGGAGCCGCTCAGCCCGGCGCCGCCTTGACCGGAGCGCCAAACACGCGAGCAGTCGCTGAACCCCGGTATCACCGTGACCGGCAGACACCAAATAGATCAGCTCAGTCGCTCAACAACACCACATCACTCTGACGCAATGCCACCGCCACCGGAGTGTCAGGAGCAAACGGGTGCTCGGTGTCGGCCGAGGTGACGAACAGCTCGCCCAGCGCGGTCTGCACCAAGTATTCCATTTGCTCGCCCACATAAATCGCCTTGCTCACCACGCCGTCAAGCGTGTCCGGGCTGCCGGCTGGTAGCAGGGTCACGGTGTTCGGGCGCACCGCCACATGGCGTTGCGGCGCGGTGCCGGCGCAGTGGCGGGTTTGCAGCGACAGCGCACCCAGCCGTACCGTGGCCAGGTCGCCGTTAACGGCTGCCACCTCGCAGGGCAGCACGTTGGCGCCGCCGATGAAATCGGCCACAAAGCGGGTGTTGGGCCGGTCATGCAACTCGCGCGGACTGCCCTGCTGGGCAATGGTGGCGTTGTTCATCACCACCACGGTGTCTGACACCGCCAGCGCCTCTTCCTGGTCGTGCGTGACATAGACCACGGTCAGGCCGAGCGACTGCTGCAGGTCGCGGATCTCCTGGCGTACATAGCGGCGCAGCTTGGCGTCCAGGTTGGACAGGGGCTCGTCGAACAGCAGCACCCGCGGCTCCAGCACGATGGCGCGTGCCACAGCTACCCGCTGTTGCTGCCCGCCCGAGAGCTCGTTCGGGTAACGGGCACTGAGCACGCCCAAGCCCAATTGCTTGAGGACATCCTGGGCCTTGGCCGCTACTACATCTTTGGCAAAGCCCGACATTTGCAGGCCGTAGCTCACGTTCTGCAGCACCGTCATGTGCGGAAACAGCGCGTAAGACTGGAACACCATCGAGACATCGCGGGCGGTGGCTGGCAGGCGGGTCACATCGTCGTCACCAATCAGTATGCGTCCGCTGCTGGCCATCTCCAGCCCGGCGATCATGCGCAGGATGGTGGTCTTGCCGCAGCCCGACGGGCCCAGCAGCGTGACCAGGGTGCCCGCTGGGAACTCCAGCGAGATGGTGTCCACAGCGGTGACCTTGTTGCCGTACCGCTTGCTCACTTGGTCAAAGACCACGCGGGCCGGCCCTTTGCGAGTTGAAATAGTCATGCGCCTCCCGCAAGCATGGTGGAATCCTGCTGCATGCCCCGGCGCCCCAGGCGTCGGCTGCCAACCAGCCACTGAAACAGGCCGATGGCGGCCAGCATCACCACAATCAGCACCGTGGCGTAGGCAATCGCCACGCCGTATTCATTGTTCTCCACCCGCCCGATGATGTAGCTGGTAGCCAGGTCGTGCTTGGCGCTAACCAGAAAAATCACCGCGCTGATGGCCGTCATGCTGCGCACAAAGCTGTACACCAGCGCCGACAGGATGGCCGGCCGGATCAGCGGCAGCGTGATGCGGCGAAAGGTGGTCCAGGAACTGGCGCCCAGTGTCAGCGAGGCTTCGTCCAGGCTTTTGTCGATCTGCGACAGCGAGGCAATGCCCGAGCGCACGCCCACCGGCATGTTGCGGAACACAAAACAGATCACCAGAATGGCGGCGGTGCCGGTGAGCTCGATCGGCGGCACATTGAAGGCGATGATGTAGCTCACACCAATCACCGTGCCAGGAATGGCAAAACTGAGCATGGTGCCGAACTCAAACAGCCGCTTGCCACGAAAGTCCTGGCGCGTCAGCAGCCACGCGGTGATCAGGCCGATGGCAGCAGTCAAAGGGGCCGAGATGGTGGCAATTTGCAGCGTGGTCCAGAAGCTGTTCCAGGCCGAGCCCTGCCAGTGCAGGCCAAATTCACCAAAGGCGATGGAAAAAGCACCCATGTAGTGTTTCAACGTCAGGGTGCTGTCGCGGCCCCACAGCTGCACAAAGCTGCCGTAAACAATCATCAAGTACACCACCACCGTGAACAGGGCCCAGGCGGTGGTGATGACCAGGGCCGGGATCGCAATGCGCTTGGGCAACAGCGGGTGCATGCCGCCGTCGCCCTTGCCGCTGACCGATGTGTAGCTGCGCCGACCCAGCCAGCGCTGCTGCAGGTAGAAGGCGCCAATGGTGAAGACCAGCAGGATGATGGCCAGCACGGCGGCCTGGCCCTGGTCGTTTTGCGAGCCCACCACCGCAAAGAAAATTTCGGTCGACAGCACGTTGAAATTGCCGCCCAGCACCAGCGGGTTGCCGAAATCGGCCATGCTCTCAATAAAGCCCAGCAAAAAGGCATTGGCCAGCCCGGGGCGCATCAGTGGCCACGACACGGTGCGAAAGGTCTGCCAGGCGTTGGCGTTCAGGGTCTGTGCCGCCTCTTCCAGCGACGGGCTGATCGCCTCCACCACCCCGATCAACACCAGGAAGGCAATCGGCGTGAACGACAGCAGCTGCGCGATCAGCACCCCGCTGAAGCCGTAGACCCAGCGCGTCGGCTCCAGGCCGAGTTGCTCAGCGACAAACTGTGTCACATTGCCCGACAGGCCGAACAGCAGGATCAGCGAGAGGCCAATCACGAACGGCGGCGTGATGATGGGCAGCAGCGACAGCGATTTGAACAACCCGCGAAAGCGCACGCCAGTGCGCGTCAGCACCAGGGCAAAGGCCAGCCCGAGCAGGGTGGATAAGAGCCCGACCGTGATCGCCAACACCAGGGTGTTCCAGGCCACGCCGCAGCCGGCGCCGGTGCTCAGGCAAGTCAGGCGCCAGATTTTCGGGTCGAGCAGGCGGTCGACAAAGGGCGCCAGCGACCAAGCACCGTCTTCCGCCCGGAACGGGATCACCAGCATCTGCAGCACCGGCAGGCCGATGAACAGCAGCGTCAGCGCAATCACTAGGCCGAGCGAGCCCGTGACAAAGGCGTCGCCGCCGACCACGCCACGCAGTGCCAGCCCGCGCGTCAGTAAAAATAAAAAACTGGCGCCGGTCAGCAGCGCGCCGTAGCCCATGCCAAACTGGCGTTGCTCGGACTCGCCGAGCCAATCATTGAGCCAAGCGGCGTTCCAGCCCTTCAGGCCAAACAGAAAACCCTGCGCCAGCAGGTAGGCGATGCCCAGGGTACCGAGGAATACCAGCAGCCGGCCCAGCAAGCCCGCCGAGGGTCGCAGGAGCACCGCCGCCAGCGCCGCCAGCGCGATGCCGGCCACGGGCATTAGCCACAGGTTGGCCCCTTTGAACCACAGGAACAAGGCTGGCGCGCTCTCAGCGGCCAAAGGGTAGCCGTGCAGCAGCCACTTCAGGGCCCAAAAGCCATCCTCGATGGCGTACCAAGGCAGCAGGGCGACCCCGATCAGAGCCGCCGCAGCCGTCCCCAAGGCCTGGGTGTCCAGGCGGTGTGGCTGCGCGCTCACAAAGGCGATGGTCGGCGGCTCAAACCGTCAGGCAACTCAGCGTGGCAAGGCGCCAATCTCGTCATCCCATTTTTTCAGCAGGCGCCGGCGTTCCGCCGCCGAGCCATACTTGACGAAGTCGTAGTCAATGAGCTTGATCTTGGCCAGGTCGGGCGCCTTGGGCGAACTGATGGCAGACTTGTTTGACATGACCTGGAAGGATTTGACGTCTTTGGCCTTGTTCTGGAAGTCGGCCGTCAGGGCAAACTCATAAAACTTTTTGGCGTTGTCCAGGTTGCGCGAGCCCTTGACGATGCTCATCGAGCCAATTTCGTAGCCTGTGCCCTCGCAAGGCACCACCGATTTGATCGGGAAGCCGGCCTCAGCCACGGCAACAGCGTCATGCACAAACACAATGCCGATCACGGTCTCGCCCGAGCCAGCCGCCTTGATCGGCGCCGAGCCCGATTTGGTGTACTGGTTGATGTTCTTGTGCAGCGCCTTCATGTAATCAAAAGCCTCTTTTTCTCCCATCATCTGCACCAGTGTGGCCAGCATGGTGTACGCGGTGCCAGAAGAGTTGGGATTGGCCACCTGAACTTTGCCCTTGTAGACCGGCTTGATCAGGTCTTTCCAGCAGGCTGGCACCGGCAGGTTCTGTTTTTTCAGCAGTTCTTCGTTGTAGCCATAGCCGAGCGCGCCGGAATAGATGCCGACCGTGCGCACCTTGGAGGCCACCGCCTGCCGGTTGGCCCAGTCGTGCAGTTGGGTCCGGCTTTCTGACACATAGGCCTGGGTCAGGCCTTCTTCGGCGGCCTGCAAGTGTGGGTCACCGGTGCCGCCCCACCAGATGTCGCCCTTGGGGTTGGCTGACTCGGCCTTGATCTGGGCATAGGTCTCACCTGAACTCTTGCGCGTCATGTCGACGCCAATGCCCGTCTTCTTCTCGAACTCAGTCTTGGCCTGTTGGCACCAGGCCTCGTCGGAGCTGCAGTACAGCGTCAGCTTGCCTTGGGCCTGGGCGGGTACCGCCAAAAGCCCGAAAGTCAGTGCCAAAAGGCTAGATAAAAGAGAAAGGCGCATTCAATAACTCCTATAAGTGCATGCAATTGGCCAAGTACAGGCCAGCCAGCTAATCTATATCACGATCAGCAATGGGTCAATAGTGGTCAATACGTACAAACCAGACCGGCGGGCGGCCAAAGGTGACCTAGCTACCTGACAGAGGCCCTAATTGGCCATCAGCGCAAGCAGGGCTGGGTACAGCTCTGGGGCGCAGGCCACCAGCAAACCGCCGCTGCGGATGCCCTCCGGCGTGAAAAAATCGTTGGCCCGCCCGCCCGCTTCCGTCACCAGCAGAATACCGGCCGCGCAGTCCCAGGCGTTGATGTGCAGCTCTGCGTAGCCATCCACCCGGCCCGCCGCCACATCAGCCAGCCCCAGGGCGCCCGAGCCGCGGCGTGTGAAGGCGCAGCCGGCGGCCAGCAGCGCCGCTGCCTTGCCCAGGTAGGCGGCCGGTTGGGCGCGCGGCGACCAGCCGAGTTCCACTGTGGCGCCATTGAGCGCGTCGGTGTTGCGTGCCCGGATCGGCCGGCCGTTAAGCCAGGCGCCGGCGGCCATGCCGGCGCTGTACAGCCGGTCCATCAGCGGGTCAAACAGCACGCCCAGTACCGGTTTTCCTGCTTCCAGGTAGCCGATCGAGATGCACCAGCGTGGCACATCGGTGGCGTAGTTGGCGGTGCCGTCAATCGGGTCAACCAGCCAGAAGTTGCCGGCGCTGTCCACCGCGTCCTGCCCGCCCATTTCTTCGCCCACGACCAGATCGCCGGCAAAGGCTCGGGCTACTACTGCGCGGATAAGTTGTTCCACCGCCAGGTCGGCCTGCGTCAGCACATCGTGCGCACCTTTGGCGCTGATCTGCAACTGGGTCGCCTCTTTCACGGCGAGTGCACCACACTGGCGCGCCAGCGTGATGGCAAAGTCCAGCCGGGCGGCCAGGTGAGCGGGTAACAGGGTTGTTGTCATGGGATATATGGGATACGGGCGGGTTTGGCGTCAGAGCTTGAGCGTGGCCGGCAGGTATTTGGCCAGCAGGTCCTCGTAATAGGGCTTGAGCTCGGCCATTACCGGCGGGTTAGGGTTTTTAGAATACAGGTCGTAGGGGTTGAACTTCTGCACCCAGGCCAGGTTCGCGTCGTCGCGGGCATCGGTCAGGTGCCGGTACTGGCCCTCTTTGTGCCAAGCGTAGAACGAGTGGTAACGGATCATGTACTGCGCCGGCTCGGGCAAATAGTTTTTGAGCAGGTGGTACAGGTATTCGTCGTGGCCCCAAGACATGTGGACCTGGTACAGCCCGCAGTTGGCACTGTAAATGCCGAGTTCGCTGTTGTAACGCGTGTCCTGGCTGTCCGGGTTTGCGGCAAAGAACTCGGGATAGACAATCTGCTGCGAATGGCGGCAGCCGACCGGAAATGTGTCACCCACCACGGCCCATTGCGGCTCGCCAAACAGGCACAGCACTTTACCCAGATCGTGCACAAAGCCGGTCAGCACAAACCAGTCGGGGTGGCCGTCCGCGCGGATCGCCTCTGCGGTTTGCAGCAGATGGCTGATTTGCGGCAGGTTGATGTCAGGGTCCGACTCATCCACCAGCGTGTTCAGGTAATCCAGACCCTCCCAGGGGGTCATTTGCCGTTGCTGGAATTGCAGCCACTTGTTTTTCTTGGCCAACACAAAGTCCAGGGTTTGGTTGGTGTGGTTGTTGCGGTAGAACTCACGCACCCGCTCAATGCCGGGCTGGGTGTAGTCCCGGTAAGCGGCGCGACTGGGCTCATCAGCTAGGCCTTGGGGGGTGGCTAGGGTATTTGACATGGGCGTCCTGTAGGGCGTCGGGGGCAGCAGCGGCTATCGCTAGTGCTCGGCCACTTATATTAACCGTGCCTGGCTCGCCGTTCTGCGAAAATCCTTTTGGCCGGTCCGAATACCCTGTTCGGTTGCCAGGCTTCCAAGTGAGCGCCTATGTCCGATATCCTGACCCAGATCGTTGCCGTCAAACACGAAGAAGTGGCTGCCGCCCGCAGTCGCAAACCGCTGCCCGAGGTCCGCGCCGATGCCGAATCCCGCGTTCTGACCCGAGATTTCCTGGGCGCTATGCGGGCCCGAATTGCCGCCGGGCGACCGGCGGTGATCGCCGAAATCAAAAAAGCCAGTCCATCCAAAGGTGTGTTGCGGGCTGATTTTGAGCCGGCTGATATTGCCCAGACCTATGCCGAGCACGGTGCCGCCTGTCTGTCGGTGCTGACCGACCAGCAGTTTTTCCAGGGAAAGGTTGATTACTTGAAGCAGGCCCGCGCGTCATGCCACCTGCCGGTCCTGAGAAAAGATTTTGTGGTTGATGCCTACCAGGTGTATGAGTCGCGTGTGATGGGGGCCGACGCTGTGCTGCTGATCGCTGCCTGCCTCGACGATGCCCAATTGCGTGATTTCGAAGCCATCGCCAGCAGCCTGGACATGGCGGTGCTGGTGGAAGTGCATGACGCTGCCGAGCTGGCGCGGGCCTTGCGGCTCAAGACGCCGCTGATCGGTGTCAATAATCGCAACCTCAAGACCTTTGAAGTGTCGCTCCAGACCACCATCGACCTGCTGCGCGAGGTGCCGGCAGACCGTTTGCTGGTCACAGAAAGTGGCATAGCCACGCGGGATGATGTGCTGCGTCTGGGGGCTGCCGGCGTCAACGCCTACTTGGTCGGTGAAGCCTTCATGCGCGCCGCAGACCCCGGCCAAGCCTTGGCCGCACTGTTTACGCCCGCCTGAGGCACAACACCAATTACCTGTGCTGACCGCTTGGCCGCCAGAGGTTGCGTTGCTGGCGCCAGACTGGCGCCCGCTGGTAGATCAATACCTGGCCAGCAGTACCGACTTGAATCTGGGCAGATTTTTGTCGGAACGCCTGGCTGGTGGTGCCGTGGTGTATCCGCCCCAGCCATTTCGGGCTCTCGCCCTGACGCCCTTGCACACTGTCAAGGTGGTTATCTTGGGGCAAGACCCTTATCACGGACCTGGGCAGGCTGAGGGCTTGGCTTTTTCTGTGCCTTCGGGTGTTCGTCCACCGCCCTCGCTGGGCAATATCTTTAAGGAAATTGCCAGGGATCCGGGGTTGGTCCCCCCTGCCTCCTCGGTCGTGCGAATGCCGGACGCTTCGCTCGTCCGCTGGGCCCGCCAAGGCGTGCTGCTGCTGAACACCTGTCTGACGGTGGAGGCGGGCGCGCCGGCCAGCCATGCCAAGCGGGGCTGGCAGGTCCTGACTGACACCATTGTTCGAAACCTCGCAGCGCAGAAAGCGCCTATGGTGTTCTTTTTGTGGGGAGCGCACGCTCAGGCGAAGCGTCCGCTGATTGACGGCAGCCCTAACGCCGCACAGCACCTGGTGCTGACTGCCAACCACCCATCGCCACTGTCGGCCTTGCGGCCGCCTTTGCCTTTCATTGGGTGCGGTCATTTCGGCAAGGCGAATGCTTTCTTGAAACAGCGTGGACTGGTACCAATCCGCTGGCAAGATGCGAGCGAATGACAGCTGGCTTCCGGTTCTGGGTTTCATGGCATAATCTGCGGTTCACCGAGGAGAGGTGGCCGAGTGGTTAATGGCAGCAGACTGTAAATCTGCCCTCTTACGAG
>JBBAPO010000007.1:0-158047 GCA_040400795.1 Rhodoferax sp. | reverse complement strand
GCCCGCTGCAGGGTGTCTGCCAGCGCGGCCTCGGTGCGCTCATCCCAAAGCCCCAGGCAGGCTGGCGTGATGCGGCCTTCAGGCAGCACCGCCGTGGCCTCAATGGTGAACAGACCGGCGCCGCTGTTGAGCAGGTTGCCCCAGTGCATCAGGTGCCAGTCGGTCGCTGCGCCATCTTGAGCTGCGTATTGGCACATGGGGGCTACCACGATGCGGTTGGGTAGGGTCAGGCCGCCGCGAGGAGAGGGTAGGTGTAGGGGGGAAAAGAGCAGGCTCATGGCAGATCTAGAGTGGTCAAGCGGCAGGCTGCCGTGGAGGCTGCACTGTATCCTAAGCAGCAGGTTCAGTGCAGCCGCTCCAGCAAGCTCACGTAGTGCGTCACGGCGGCGCCACCCATGTTGAAAACGCCCACCAGTTCAGCCCCGGGGACTTGTATGCCGCCGGCGCTGCCGTGGAGCTGCATGCAAGCCAGCACGTGCATGGACACGCCGGTGGCGCCTATCGGGTGCCCCTTGGCCTTCAGGCCGCCAGAGGGGTTGACCGGCAAGCGCCCGCTCATTTCAGTCCAACCCTCCATGATCGCGCGCGCACCCTGTCCGGGTGCGGTCAGGCCCATGGCCTCGTACTCCATCAGTTCGGCCACGGTGAAGCAGTCATGCGTCTCGACCAGGCTAAGGTCATCCAACGTTGCACCAGCGGAGGTCAGCGCCTGCTTCCAGGCTTCGGCGCAGCCGTCAAAGGCGCTCAGATCGCGTCGGCTCATCGGCTTGAAGTCATTGACATGGGCGGTGCCTCGCAGTCGGATGGCCTTGCCCATGCCCCGTGCTGTGTCGGCGTCGGTCAATATCACGGCCGCAGCGCCGTCGGATACGGCCGAGCAATCACTGCGCTTGAGTGGGGGTGCCACCCACGGGTTGCGGTCGGAAACCTCTCGACAGAAGTCGTAGCCCAGGTCTTTTCGAAACTGGGCATAGGGGTTGTTCACGCCATTCCGGTGGTTCTTGGTGGCGATGCGCGCCAGTGCGTCACTCTGGTCACCATAGCGGTTGAAGTACTGGTTGGCGATGTCAGCGAAGATGCCGGCAAAGCCCCCCGGTACTTCGCCTTCTTCTTTGATGTAGGCGGCGCCGGTCAGGATGTCGGCCACCTGCGGGCCGCGGACCTCGGTCATTTTTTCAGCGCCGATGACCAGCACGATTCGTCCCTTGTGCGCAGCAATGCAGTTGATGCCTTGGTACATCGCGGCGGATCCCGTGGCACAGGCGTTTTCAACCCTGGTCGAGGGGGTGAAGCGCATGGCGTCAGCCACCTGCAGCGGCAGTGACGACAGGAAGCGCTCGCGCACGAAGCCTTCTCCGAAATGGCCGAGGTAGATCTCGTCGATGTCGCCTGGCGAGATGCCGGCGTCGGCGATCGCTTCACGCGTGACGCGGGTGATCAGCGACTCGATATCTTCGCCCTCGAGTTTGCCAAAGGGTGTGTGGGCCCAGCCGACGATGCAAGCACTCATGAAATCTCCTTGGTAAGGTGATGGGTGGTGGTCTCAGACCACCTTGCAGGTCATGCCGCCGTCCACGGGCAGCAGCACACCGGTGATGTATTTCGCTTGGTCAGAGGC
The DNA here is from genome assembly GCA_040400795.1 of Rhodoferax sp. Classification (GTDB taxonomy): domain Bacteria; phylum Pseudomonadota; class Gammaproteobacteria; order Burkholderiales; family Burkholderiaceae_C; genus Rhodoferax. The sequence continues at coordinate 156,429 of JBBAPO010000007.1, read as the reverse complement.
CAGAAAGACAGAAGCCCAGGCGATGTCCCAGGCGTCGCCCATGGCACCGGTCGGACAGGCCGCGTTACGCTTTGCCACCAAGTCTGCTTCGTCGGCAAAGGTACTGCCCAGCGAGGCCCGCGCGGTCGGGGTGTTCATCATGCCGGGCAGGATGGCATTGGCTCTAATCCCTTTGCCCGCGTACTGCATGGCAATCGCCTGGGTGAACTGGTTAACTGCCGCTTTGGAGGCGGCGTAGCCGATGTAGGCGGTGCCCAGCCAGCGGATACTGGCGATGGACGAGACATTGACAATGGCGCCTGAGCCTTGGGCCTCCATCAGCGGCAACACGTGCCGGCAACTCAAGAACAGGCTACCTACGTTGAGCTTTAAAGAGTGGTCCCAGGTTTCTTCGCTCATCTCTACCGGGCCACCCAGGTAGGCCATGCCCACGTTGTTGTGCAGGATGTCGATGCGACCTTGCCAGGCCATGCAATGCGCCACCACCCGCGCAATATCAGCGTCCACCGTGACGTCGGCCTGCATGGCCTCGCAAACACCGCCTTCTGCGCGGATGATGGCAGCGGTTTCTTCGGCAGCGGGCAGGCTCAGGTCCACCGCGAGCACCCTTGCGCCTTCTCGCGCATAGGCCACGGCGGTAGCTTTGCCGTTGCCCCAACCGGGGCCAATCGAGCCAGCACCCAGCACCAGTGCAGCCTTGTCTTTGAGACGTTGGGTCATGTGCGGGTCTCCTATTGATCAGACGCGACGTGCTTGGCCGGCCCAGAACCGTTCCCGGATGTCGCGCTTGAGCACCTTGCCCACTGGGCTTCGCGGCAGTTCGGGCCAGATTTCGGCGCTCTTCGGGGTTTTCATGCCGCCCAGCCGGGCGCGGCAGAAATCCAACAGGTCTTGCGGCGCGGTGGTTGCCCCGGGTTTGAGCTCGACCACGGCCTTGACTGCTTCCCCCCATTTGTCGTCAGGCACACCGATCACTGCGCAGTCCTGGACGTCTGGGTGCGCCCAAAGAACCTGCTCAATCTCCGACGGGTAGATGTTGAATCCGCCGGAGATGATCATGTCCCGCTTGCGGTCGACGATGTAGACATAGCCATCGTTATCCATCAGACCAATGTCGCCGGTGTGATGCCAGCCGAAGCGAGAGGCTTCTTCTGTAGCCGCCGGGTTGTTGACGTAGCCCTTCATCACCAGGTTGCCGCGGATGACGATTTCGCCCCGATCGCCGGCGTCTAGCAAGCGGCCGTCGTCGTCCATGATGGCGACTTGTGTCAAAAGGGTAGCGCGACCGCAACTGGCCAATCTTTGTTCGTGCACTGGGTTGCCGTCTACCTGGTGTTCCTGCGGTGACATGAAGGTGCACAGCATGGGCGACTCGGCCTGTCCGTAGGTCTGAGCCATGACCGGCCCGAACACCTCAATGGCCTCCTTGAGCTTCTCGCTTGACATTGGCGCTGCGGCGTAAATGAAATGGCGGAGTGAGGAGTAATCGAATTCGCGGACCCGCGGATGGGCCAGCATGGCGTAAATGGCCGTCGGCGGTAGGAACAGCGTGGTGATCCGGTGTAACTCAATGTGCCGCATGATCTCCAGGGGATCGACTTTCGGGATCATGATCTGGCTACCGCCCAATGCCAGCGTGGGCAGGGCGATGCATCCGGCGGCATGGGTCATGGGTGCAGCCACCAGATGTACCGGTGGCGTCTCGTAATGCATGCTGGAACAGAAGTTCGCGATCATGGTCGTGAAGTTCAGGTTCGTCAGCATCACGCCTTTGGAGCGACCGGTCGTGCCGCCAGATGGCCAAATTGCGGCTAGGTCATGCGGGCCGGCGGGTATATCTGGATCATCAGACGGCCAAGCTGCCAGCCAGTCGTAAAGCCAGGGGTCTGGGCCGTTGGCCTGGTCCACGCACACGAATCCCCTGATAGCGGGTACGCCCTGGCGAATCGCTTCGACCTCGCGCGTGAAGGCGCTGTGATAGAACAGCCAAGTACAGGCATTGCTGTCGAGGATGTAGAGGTTGTCGTCCAACGAGTTACGCGCATTGAGCGGCATCCACACCAGACCTGCGCGCAGGATGCCCAAGATGCAGGCAAAGGCGTCCACATCGTTATGGCTGAGCACGGCAGTCGCCATGCGCGGCTGCAAGCCCTGACCCATCAGGCCCTGGCCAATGCGGCAGGTCAGGGCCCGGGTGTCGGCGTAGGTCAGGCTACGCGTGGCGTCACTTAGGCAGGGGCCTTGCGGATTAAGGCGCGCACCCCGGTCGAAAAAATCGATCAGTCGCATGCTCGGTGCCGCCGGCCCTGCTGCTGCCTATAGCTTGAAGGGCACCACCACCTGTCGTTGCTCGCCCAGGCCTTCAATGCCCAGGGTCATGACGTCGCCCTTTTTGAGGTAGAGCGGCGGTTTCATGCCCAGACCTACGCCGGGGGGGGTGCCTGTGGTGATGACATCGCCCGGCATCAGGGTCATGAACTGGCTGACATAGCTCACCAACTTGGCCACGCCAAAAATCATGGTTTTGGTGTTGCCGGTTTGCATGCGCTTGCCGTTTAGGTCCAGCCACATGGACAGCTTTTGCACATTGGCAATCTCGTCGCGCGTGACCAGCCAGGGGCCGATCGGGCCGAAGGTGTCGCAACCCTTGCCCTTGTCCCACTGTGGGCCGCGTTCGATCTGGTATTCGCGTTCACTCACGTCGTTGATGGTGCAGTAGCCGGCCACATGGTCCAGTGCGGCTTTTTGCGTCACGTAGCGCGCCCGCGTGCCGATGACAATGCCCAGCTCCACTTCCCAGTCGGACTTGACCGAGCCCTTGGGCAGCATGACCGGGTCGTTCGGACCCTGAATGCAGGTGGTGGCCTTCATGAACACGATCGGCTCTTTGGGGATTGGCGCACCCGACTCAGCGGCATGGTCGGCGTAATTCAGGCCGATGGCGACGAACTTGCCAACGCCAGCCACCGGGCAGCCCATGCGTGGTGTGCCACGTACGGCGGGCAGCTTGGCAGTGTCAAGCTTGGCCAGTTTGGCCAATACGGCCGCGTCAAGTTGGGTGGGGCCGATATCAGGCACGATGGCGCTGAGGTCGCGCAGCTTGCCGCCCGCGTCAATCAGGCCGGGTTTTTCCTTGCCGGGGTTGCCATAACGTACCAGTTTCATGAGTCGCCTTTCAGCAAAATAAGTGGGTTTTTATTGTCAGTAGGTGGATCTGCCACCCGAGAGATCAAACACCGCGCCAGTCGAAAACGAGCAGTCTTCGGTGCACAACCAGCTTACCATGGCTGCCACTTCCTCTGGCGTGCCAAAGCGCCCCATTGGGATCTTGGACAACATGAAGGCGATGTGCTCTGGTGTCATCTGGTCGAAGATGGCGGTCTTGACAGCCGCTGGCGTGACGCAGTTGACGCGGATGCCGGTGTCTGCCAGCTCCTTGCCCAGCGACTTGGTGAGTGCCATCACCGCGGCTTTGCTGGCGCTGTAGGCGCTGGCGTTGGGGTTGCCGTCTTTGCCGGCCACCGAGGCAATATTGACAATGCGCCCGTAGTTGCGCTCACGCATGTGCGGCGTGATCTCGCGGCAGCAATAAAACAGGCCGTTCAGGTTCACCTGCATCACCTGCTGCCAGTCCGCCACCGGATAGCTCCAGACCTTGGTATTAGGGCCGGTGATACCGGCACAATTAACCAGGGCATCGATGGCAGGCGACTGTGTCAGGGTCTGGCCCACTGCGGCCACTACCGAGGCGTGCTCGGCCACATCCACTGTGACGCCATGGGCCTGACTGCCCAACTCGGCGCAGGCCTTGGTCAGTGCCTGAGCGTCGCGGTCCCACAGCGTGACGCTGGCACCCGAGGCCAACATGCGCTGGGCAATGGCGTAGCCCAGGCCGGTGGCGCCGCCAGTGATGACCGCGTGGCGGCCTTTCATGTCGAGTTGGTTCATGGTTGTGATCCTCAAAAATGGGGGGAAGCATACAGCGTGCGACCCGCGACGCGGATCTCGACGTCAAGCTGGTAGTGTTGCACCGCCTTGGCGTCGATCGCCATACCCAGGCCAGGCGCGTTTGGCGCGCTGATCTGCCCCATTGCGTCGGGTGTCAGGTGGTTCTGCGTCATCGCCACCGCCAGGGCCTTGGGCGCTGCCGGGTACTCGCAAATGGTGTGCCCGGCTAAGCCGGCATAGGGCTGGAGTGATGCACTCAAGGCCAGGTGCGAGGTGAAGGTGTGGTTCACATAGGTTACACCTCGCGCAGCAGCGTAGTCGGCCACCTGTTTGGCCGGCCCGATGCCGCCGATTCGGCCGCAGTCGATCTGAACATAGCCAATGCCGCCGTAATCGATCAAGTGCTGCGCCATGGCGGCGTTGTGGGCGCCCTCGCCGCCGGCCAGTTTGACACTGGTGCAGCGCTTGGCCAGTTCGCCGTACTGTTGCAGCGCATTGGCGTGGAAGGGCTCCTCTAGCCATAAGGCCCGGGCCTGTTCCAAGGCGTCCAGGCGGGCCGAGGCACGGGCCACGTCTTCCCCAAAGATCTGACCTACGTCGACCAGCAGGATGCCGTTGGTCCCCAAAGCTTCGCGTGCCGCAAAGAAGTGGTCGGCGTCTTGATCTGCCGAGCCACGGCCGATCGGTCCCCAGCCAAATTTGGCCGCCTTGAAGCCGCGGCGTATAGCATCTTGCCCGCGGGCCAGTGTCTCTTGTGCAGTGTCACCAAACAGCAGAGAGGCATAGGGTGTTTTGGGGTGCGCAGACGGGTAGCCCAGCAGCTTCCAAACTGGCTCGCCACGCGCCTTGCCCAATAGGTCCCACAGCGCCATCTCAATGCCCGACCAGGTGTGCGCAGCTTGCAGCACGTCCATGCTGTTGTAGGCCACGTCGGCTGCGATGGCGGCGATGTCTTGCGGCCCGTTCAGGGCGCGACCCAGCACCGAGGCACTGACCGGCTGGCAGGCGCCGTGCGACATGGGGCAGACAAAGGCTGCGATCGAGGGCAGCGGTGCTGCCTCGCACTCGCCGAAGCCAGTTAGCCCCCCTGCGGTGACGCGCACCAACAAAGCATCCTGGCTGCCATCGGCCTCGGTGGTGACCTCGGGCATGGACAGGTAAAAGAAATCTACGGAATCAATCTTCATGTTGAGTTAGCCTTTCGTTGGCGAGCTGCGTGAGCTAACTGGATGCCGCTGCTCGTGTCCCCCGCCCTGCGGGCTCCTCCTTGACCTCGCTGCGACATCCAATTAGCCCACGCAGCCGTTGAGTTGGTGGGCGCACGCCCAGTCAGGCACCTCGCCAGATCAGGGTGGTGGTGCGTTCGGCGCAGCGGCATCAAGGAGGAGCCCGCAGGGCGGGGGACAGCCGCGGAGCCGAATGCTCCGCCGCCCTGATCCCACCAAAGGATGACCCGCATCGGCTCAGCTGCGGTAGATAACGGCCCGGGGCTCAAAGCCGGCCTCTGGGTCAAGCGGGTACATGGGCCGGGCACAAATGGTGTGGCCCAAGGTTTTCAGGTTAGCGGAAGTGGCGCCCGGCACGTCCACATTGAAGTTGTTGTCCACCCAGCCGTCGTACATGTGGTGTTCGGTATGGGGTGACTTCACCACTGTCAGGTCAAAGTCTGTCGGGTCAAGACCATTGGCGTAATACATGGCGCGGTCCAGCAAGGTCAGCGTCCGGCTGAACACCACCACGGTAAAGTTGTCAAACTCCAGCACGGCGGTGGGTCCGGCATCCAAACCGAGCTTCATGGTTTCCAGTTGCGCCTTGCCATCTGACAGAAGGCGCACCCGGGCTGAGACCCGCATCGGCGCAAAGCGCTTTGCGTCTATGGCGCCGCCCAGGCTGACGTCGATTTGTGCGCCGACACCGGCCCGATGCGCGGCCGCAGCGGCCATCGGGTCAACAATCTGGGCCAGCACCTTTTTGCGGTAACCAGCATCGCGCAAGCCCCTGATGATCAGGTTGGAATCGCCTGTGGCACCGGAGGAGGTGGCGTCTGCGGCGTCGGTGAAAATAACTGGGCCCGCAATGCTGATGGCCTGGGCAATGGCACGGTCCAGCGAGATCAGCTTACCCTGCATGCGGTGACGTAGTGGCCAGAATTCGCGAGCCAGTCTGAGCGCCTCCTGTTCCGCCACGGCAGCATCACCTGCGGTGGCCACCACCACCTGGCAGCACAGCTCGGGCACGTCGGTAAACGGGTTGCCGATCATGATGCCCGCGGACATGGCCACACCCTCAAGCTCCAGCCGACGTGCCTCGCGGATCAACTCGCCATAGCAGCCGGACTTGGTGATCAGTTCGTCACCCCGCACCAGCGCCGGGATCACCACACGTGCAATGGTTGGCCGGGTCTTTTCCGTGACAATTTTGTGCAGCACGCGGGCCGCCCGTTGGCCGGTGGAGGCAAAGTCCACATGTGGGTAGGTGTGGTAGATCGTGACACCGTTGATCTGCTTGAGCATGCGGTCAGTCAGGATGCCGTGCAGGTCGAGCGAGATGACGATGGGAACGTTCGGCCCAAGCAATTTACGTGTTTCAGCCAGCAGGTGCCCTTCCGGGTCGAGCTCACCCTCAGCCGCCATGGCGCCATGAAGCGAGAAATAGACGCCGTCAATGCCACTGTCGGCTTGGGCTGCGATTGACGACAGCACCTCCCCCGCCAGACGTTGCCAAGCCCGCGCCATCAGAATCCCGGCCGAGCCGGAGCGAGCGCTGATGGTCAGCACGGGATCCATGCCAGTTTCGCGAAACACGGCGAGAGCACCGCCCAGAGATGAGTTGATACCGTCCTGCGCCAGCATGTCGTCGCCGCGTTCGATATGGAAATTGTCGTAGTCGCCGACGAGCGGATTGAAAGAGGAAATCTCCTGCATGCACTCGGCAATCAGGATGCGGGGGCGTGTGGTCATAGGGTCACCTTTCAAAGCTTCAGGCTGCCATCAGCGATCCGCAAACAGGCCACCTGGTGGCTTGGTGCAGTCTCGTGGAAAGCGGGGTCTTGGGTCAAACACTGGGATTGGGCATGCGGGCAGCGGTTGGCAAATCTGCAACCCAAGCTGGTGGCGTCGGGCTTGGGCAGGTCACCTTTGATGACGGCATGGGTGCGGCGTTGCGAAGGATGATCGGTCGGCAAGGCCGCCAACAGGGCTTGGGTGTAGGGGTGCTGTGGGCGCGCAAACAGCGCGTCGGCCGGCGCCACTTCAACGATGCGGCCCAGGTACATCACCGCGACGCGGTCGCTGATGTTGCGTACCACGGCCAGGTTGTGCGAGATGAACAGGTAGGTGAGCTTCAGGTCGCGCTGCAGCTCACGCAGCAGGTTAATGACCTGGGCTTGCACCGACACGTCGAGTGCCGAGACGGCTTCATCCGCGATGATGAACTCAGGCTCCAGTGCCAAGGCCCGTGCGATACCAATCCGCTGCCGCTGGCCGCCAGAGAATTCATGCGGATAGCGCTGCAGCGCGCTGGCGGGCAGGCTCACCAGGTCCAGCAGGCGTTGCACCCGGGCGACCCGGCCGGCGTTGTCGCCCACGCCATGGATCACCAGTGGCTCGGCGATGAGCTCAGACACCCGCATGCGCGGGTTCAACGAACCATAGGGGTCCTGAAACACGATCTGCATCGCGCGCCGCTTGCTGCGCATGCCGGCGGCGTCAAGCCGTGTGATGTCCTCACCATGGTGCAGGATGGTGCCGCCGCTGGGCTCTATCAACCTCAGCAGCAAGCGGCCCGTCGTGGATTTGCCGCAACCCGATTCACCGACAAGGCCCAGCGTTTCGCCCGGCGCGATGCTGAGGTCGACACCGTCCACTGCCCGTAAAGGCGCTTCTGCTGGGGTTAAAAAGCGCCGGGGTCGCTCAAAATACTTGCGCAGCCCGCGTGCCTCGATCAGGGGTGTAACGCTGTTCATGGTGTCTGTGCCTTGAGGTCATGCCCGCCTTCGAAGGGGCGAACGCACGCTGCTTGGTGCGCCGGGCCGACCTCATGCAACGGTGGCCGTTGGTCGCAAGCCGGCCCGGCCAGTGGACAGCGCGGTGCAAAGCTGCAACCGGCGCCCATTTGCCCAACCGCAGGCACCGTGCCCTCGATGGTGCTGAGCCAGTTGGCGCCAGCGGAAATCTTGGGGCGCGAGGCCAGCAGACCTCGGGTATAGGGGTGTGCGGGACGGTCAAAAATGTCCAGTACCGCACCCTGCTCGACGACCCGTCCCGCGTACATGACGGCGACCCGGTCGCACATCTCGGCAATGACCCCCAGGTCATGCGTGATCAACAGCACAGACATACCATCAGCGCGCTGAATGTTGCGTATCAGCTCCAGGATCTGGGCTTGAATCGTCACATCCAAGGCGGTGGTGGGCTCGTCGGCGATCAACAGCCTGGGCCGACCGGCAAGGGCAATGGCAATCATCACCCGTTGCCGCATGCCGCCCGATAGTTCGTGGGGGTACGCGTCTATCTGGCGTTGCGGGTCTGGCATCTCCACCCGCTGTAGCAGGGCAATGCCCTCTTGGCGCGCATCGTCCCCTTGCATTGACCGATGCCAGCGCAGCACCTCGCCGATCTGTTGACCGACCCGCATGACCGGGTTGAGCGAGGTCATGGGCTCCTGAAAAATCATGGCCATGTCCTTGCCGCGCAGGGCGCGCAATTCTTGCGCCGGCAATTGCAGCAGGTTGCGGCCTTGGAGCAGGATTTCGCCGCCGCTTACGGTGATTGGCCGGGACAGCAGCCCCATGATCGACAGCGCCAGCATGCTCTTGCCGGACCCTGACTCACCGACGACACCGAGCACCTCGCCGCTGTTGAGGCTGATGTCTACGGCGCTGAGGATTTCTGGGCCGCCAGTCCCCAGCGTGGTGGTGACCTGCTGCACCTGTAGCATGGGTGTAGCGTGACTCATCGGGTGTTCACAGACATGCGCGGGTCAAGGACGTCACGCAAGCCGTCGCCCAGCAAATTCAGGCCCAACACACTGACCAGAATTGCAAGCCCGGGCGCCACCGTGATCCAGGGTGCCGCCACGATAAAGTCTCTTCCGTTGGCGATGATGGCGCCAAATGTGGGTGCCGGTGGCGGCGGGCCGACACCGATGAACGAAAGCACAGCTTCGTTCAGAATGGCAACCGCAAACACATAGGTGATGCGCACCATCAGCGGCGCCATGGCGTTGGCCATGATGTGGCGAAACAAGATGCGCGCATGTCCGGCGCCCAGGGCGCGAGCGGCCTCGACGAATTCCATTTCGCGCACCACCATCACCGATGCGCGGACGATACGCGCCGTATGCGGAGTTGCCGCGATGGCCAGCGCAAAAATCACATTGATCACCGATGCTCCCAGAACAGAACTCACTGCGATCGCCAGAATGATGGAGGGGAAAGCCATAAAAGCGTCCATCAGCCGCATGATGGGGCCGTCCAGGCGCCGGAAGTAACCCGAACTTGCGCCGATCAGCACGCCGGCCAATGCCGTGATGATGGCCACCATGAACCCGATCTGCAAAGAAATGCGTGCGCCATGCAGCACCCGCGACAGGATGTCGCGGCCGAATTGATCGGTACCCATCCAATGCTCCAGACTAGGGGCCATCATGCGGGCCCGGAAGTTGCCCTTGAGTGGGTCAAACGGGGCGATGACACCGGCCAACAGGGCCAGCAGCAGCACCAGCCCAACCAGGGACGCTCCGATGGTGAATGAGCGGTTGGACAGCAGTCGACGCAAAAAACTGGCTCGCTGAGTCATGGCTTAGCCCAGTCTGACCCGCGGGTCTATCACCGCGTACAGGAGATCAACCGCCAGATTGACACTGAGGTAAATCAGTGCGAGGAACAACAACCCCCCCTGAATCACCGGGAAATCGCGCGACAACACGGCGCCAATGATCAGACGCCCCAGGCCGGGAATGGAGAAAACCTGCTCGGTGACCACGGCACCGCCAAGGAGCGCGCCGACCATGATGCCCATCACGGTCACGATCGGCACCATGGCGTTGACTAAGCCGTGCCGAAGCACGACATAAGGCTCCGGAAGGCCTTTGGCCCGGGCAGTGCGCACGAAGTCTTGGCTTAACACTTCGAGCATGCTGGAGCGCGTCATGCGGGCTACAAATCCCATCTGAATGCAGGCCAGTGTGAAGGTGGGTAGAGCCAGGTGGCGGGCCCATTGCAAGGGGTCTTTGGCAAAGGCGACATAGTCGCCCGCAGGAAAAATAGGCACCAGCACAGCCACCAGCCAGACCAGCACCAGACCCAGCCAGAACTCGGGGATCGACAGGCCCAGCAGCGCCAGGCTCATCAAGCTCTGGTCAGCGGCGCGCCCATGGCGCACGGCCGCCATCACCCCTGCCGTCACACCGAGCAACACCGATACCACAAAGGCCATGGCGGTCAGCGACAGTGTGATGGGCAGCCGCTCCAAGATGGCCTCCGTGACGCTGCGGTTAAGCAGCAGAGAGGTCCCCAGATCACCCTGCAACAACCGGATGTACCACTCACCCATGCGCACCAGAAAGGGCCGGTCCAGTCCAAGCTCGCGACGAACACGGTCCAGCGCTTCCGCTGTGGCGCTGGCGTCTAGAAAGATGGATGCCGGGTCACCCGGCACCAGCCACAACAAGCCGAACGTGATCAGGGACACCAAAAACAGCACCGGAATCGACGCCAGCAGGCGGCGGATGATGAAGCGTCCCATATCGGTTTGACTTGAAGATCAATCCAGCCAAACACCCCACATACGTGGGATACGGTAGGCCTTAAAGTTTTTCAGCTTGGAGGTGGCTACCTGGAACAGGCCATAGTTCCCCATATTCACGGCGATGGCTTGGTCGTTCATCTGGTTCTCGAAATCAACAAACAATTTCTTCTGAACGTCAACGTTCATTTCGCTATTGAACTTGTCGAACAGGCCGTCGATGACCGGATCTGCCTTGCGCTGGCCTTGTCCTTTCACCCAATGTGCCATGGCAGAGGCAGGTCCCTCGTAGGGCTCAATCCCGAAGCCATGGGTCCAGAGGTTCCAACCGGTGTCGCTCTTGAGGCCCAGGTTGGATGTGGTGGGCCAGTCGGCTACCTTCACCTCCAGGTTGACGCCAATTTGCGATACCTGTTGCTGAATGACGGTTGCCGTGTCGACCGTCGGGCGGTCGTTGTGCACGATAAAGGTGAGCTTCTCACCCTTGTAGCCAGACTTGGCCAATGTCGCCTTGGCAGCGGCAAGGTCTTGCTTGGGGGTCTTTCGGGCTGAGTGGTAGGCTGAACCCCCATAGACCCAGCTGGTGTCTATGCGGTAAATGTCGGGGTAAGCCACTGCCATGATTTCTTCAAGGTCAAGGGCCTGCGCCACCGCACGGCGGAAGTTCAGGTCAGTGCCAGCGCCCTGCGCCATGTTGAACTTGAGGATCATGGCCGCAAAGGGCAACACGGGAATCACCTGGAAGTTGGTGTTTCCTTTCAGGCGCTTGGCGGTTGGACCATCGGTTGTCTCGTTCAGCTGAATTTGACCGGTCTCGACAGCCGCATCACGCGCACTGGTCTCGGGCATGAAGCGGAAGGTCACGTTGTCGATGTAGGCAATCTTGGCGCCAGCAAAGCCGTCACGCTCTTTGTAGGCCGGATTAGGCTTGTACCCGTCAAATCGAGTGATCTTGATGTGGCTATCAGGTTTGTACTCAACAAACTTGTAGGGCCCGGTGCCAATGGAGCTGGCTTTACCCATGTCCTTGGCGGCTTCTTCGGCAGGCATGACGGCAATCGGTGCCCGTGGGCTCGACAAATTGCCAAGGAAGGTGGACTGCACGGTTTTCAGCTTGATGGTGACCTGATTCGGGCCGCTGGCGCTGACCGATTCGATGGCGCCGATCAGACTGGCCGAGGCGCCCGACTTGCGATAGCGCTCCAACGAGGCCACGACGTCGGCCGAAGTCATGTCTTTGCCATTGTGAAACTTGACGCCAGTGCGCAGCTTGAACAAATAGGTCAGGCCATCGGCAGAAATGGTGACCCCTTCTGCCAAGTCAGGCACGGGCCGTGCACCCTCGTCCCGCGCATACAGGGTTTCGAAAATGTGCAAATTGACATTGCGCGCCACTTGCGCCGAGGTGGCGTGGGGGTCCAGAGAGGGCGGCGCTGCCGTCATCCCGATCACCACATCGCCTCCTTTTTTCTGGGCGTGCGCTGGCCCAGCGCCTGTCAGTACTAGCAATGCGGACATTGCGAGAGTTAGGTAAGTTTTCTTCATCACATCAGTCTCCTAGGGTTGGATCATGGAAGTCCGTGACGGACACGTTGGCGTTGCCTGCCTCAGGCTTTGGTTTACTCATACGATTGCATCACCACCGCGACGCAGTCACCGCGCAGTACTCGTCCGGGGCCGCAGGCTGCCCAGAGCAGGCCGCTGACTTGGTAATGCAAGGCGACCGGCGCTCGGTCGAGATCCTCGACAAAATGAAGAAAGCCGGCAACCTGGCCTGCTTCCACCGCGTCGCCTGCCAGATGACACGGCTCAAACAGGCCGCCGCTCGGTGCGAAGCTGTAACAGCTTGGGTTGGGTACCACCATGTGCCGGGTCGCTGGGCTGCCACTTTTTTGAGTGGTGTCAGGCGTTCCCGCTGTCATGCCCAGGTGCTGCATCAAGTTTCGTATACCCCGCTCTCCGATGCGCAGGGCCTCCATGCTGACCCTGCCCCAGCCGCCGATTTCGGTGCCAATGCACAGAATTTTTCGCCGCTCGATGGCCGAAGTCAAGGTAGAGCCTTCGTCAACCCCCGAAAATATCACGTTGAATGGTGCCCCGAACGCCGTGGCGGCTGCCAGAGTTTTGCGGCGCAGTTCGAGGTCGTCGATGGCGTGCATGACGGTGCACAAAGCGAACTCGGCCGAGTGACCGCCGGTATGCATGTCAACCGCGACGTCAACGTGCGGAAGAATGGCGCTGTCTATAAAGTGCGCCAGCATGTCGCTGAACGTGCCCGCTGGGTTGCCCGGGAAGCAGCGGTTGAGGTCGCGCCCGTCAATGGGGGACATCCTGGAGCCGTTTTGGTTGAGCGCCGCTGGCTGGTTCACCGAGGGCATCAGGATCAGCCGTCCAGATATGTCCTCTGGTTTGATCGTTTGGGCCAGGCGCGAAATGGCGATCTGGCCTTCGTACTCGTCGCCGTGCACCCCACCTGTGAGCAGCAGCGTTGGACCGATGCCATTCTTGAGGACAAAAATCGGAATTTGGACCGTACCCCAGCCCGAGGTATTGGTGGAGTTAGGCGCCCGCAGAAAAGCCGCTTGCCGTCCCGGACGGTCGAAATCGATATCGCATTGGACTCGACTTTTCACAAGTGGCATCAGACGGGCTCCAGAATCAATGACGGACGAACACTGCCGCGAGGACAATAGCATACTTTCTAAAAGTATACAATGTTCGTTCTCTTGCCCTGGTGCTTAAAAAGCTGACGGCTACGGTCTGACGGCAGGCGCTGGGCCTTATGGAGGAAACATGACGTACGCAGTCAAAGTAATCCGCAACGCCCGCATCCCGATGCCTGATGGCATCACTCTGGCAGCCGATCTGTATCTGCCTGAAGTCGCGGGTCAGCGGGTGCCGGCCATCATCGAGTACACGCCTTACCACAAGGTCAACAACAGCGCTTACGGTCCTCGCGCCACCCGCTACCCTTTTTTCGCGTCGCAGGGCTATGTCTTTGTCAATGTCGACATACGGGGTACAGGTGATTCCGACGGCTTTAGCACGTCGCCGACGAGCGAGTCCGAGGTGCAGGATGGTGTGGAGGTGATTCAGTGGTGCGCCGAACAACCCTGGTGTGATGGCAATGTCGGCATGATCGGCATCAGTTACACCGCGGGGGTTTGTTTTGACGCAGCGCGTCAGGCCCCGCCGGCCTTGAAGACGGTGGTGTTGTGCCAAATGTGTTCCGACTGGTACCAAGGCATGGCCTGCCCGGGCGGCACGCTGCGCCTTTTTGCGATGGAAAACTTTGCGCCATTAATGGCAGCCTACAACTACGCCCCTCCCGCCGCAGAGCTTTTGGGAGATCGGTGGGAGTCTGTTTGGCGCGAGCGTCTTGAGCGTTCGACGCCCTGGAGCCTAGCCTATGTGGAGAACCTGTTGGACGGGCCATTTTGGCAGTCCAGGCTGCTTCGGGACGAGCACGACAAGGTCAAAGCGGCCACGTTCCTGATTGGCGGGTGGGCAGACTGGTATGGCGATGACATGCTGCACACGTTTGAACGCCTGAGCTGCCCCAAAAGGGTGATCGTTGGCCCCTGGACGCACAACTACCCTGAGAATGCATGGCCCTTGCCGCGCATGAGTGACCGGTACGAATGCCTGCGCTGGTTTGACAAATACCTTAAAGGACGGGACACCGATCCCGCCCGACCCGTCGACCTTGAGCCGCCGGTCACGGTGTTCGTGCGAGATTACGTGCCGCCGGCACCGTTGCGCCGGGAAGACCCGGGCTATTTCCGCAATGAGCCAGCATGGCCACCGCCGGCCAGCAAGGTTTCGCTTCGGCTGGGTGCTGGAGGCCGTCTTGACGCCATTAGCTTGCCTGAGACCGATCTGCCCGGCGCCGACAAATTACAGTACCGTCCCGACGCAGGAGTCGCAGCGGGCCGCTACGCGATAGGTCAATTTACCCCCGGCTGGGGCATGGCAGACGATCAGCGCATTGACTTGGGTTTGTCGCTGGGCTACATCGGTGAGCCCTTGTCCGGTGCCCTGGAAGTGGTCGGTGTTCCAAGCGCGGTGTTGTACTACCAGGCCGGCGCGGCGAGCGCATTTTTGAGCCTGAAGCTGTGTGACGTGGCACCCGATGGCACCAGCGTCCTGGTCACTAAAGCGGTGCTCAACCTCACACATCTGAACTCACACAGCGAGCCCGAGGCTTTGATTCCGGGCCGGGTCTACCCGTTGGACGTGCCACTGCAGGCTGCCGCCTATCGGTTTGCCTCGGGGCACCGTATCTGCCTGATGGTGAGTTGCGCCGATGTACTCAATGCCTGGCCCACACCGCAACATTACGTGGCTCATATTCACCGTGGAAACACGCAACCGTCGCGGCTGGAGCTACCGGTGGTTCAGCCCGCGGCGCTACCGCCCCCTGAGTTTTTGCCCAGTCAGTTCGAACCCCTGCCCCAGGATCAGATTCCGGCGCCCGAGTATGCAGTCACCCGAGACCTGATTGCCGGTACATTGACTTGCAGCTACCGGACCAATTCGGGTGTGGGTGTCAATCGGTCGCGCTATACCGTCGACTTGCATCACCCGGCTCAGGCCAGTGTCAACAGCGACTTTAGTTATGACATGAGCCGACCCGACTGGATGTGCCGGGTCTACGCGCAGTGCACCACGCGCAGCGATGCGACAGGGATGCACCACAGCATAGAAACCAGCATCACGGTCAATGGACAGCCGTACTGGAATAAGACCTGGTCGACCTGGGCCCCGCGCTTGGGGTGGTGAGGGCGGGGTAACCGTCGCCGGCTTTGGCGACTGGTTGTGGGGCAACGATGCCCGACAATCGTTTCCGACTTCTACCCTCCCCCACTGCTTTCATCGCATACTTTATAATAGTATACAATATCCAATATGGCACATCTCGTCCCGGAGCATCCATCTCTTACCCCTTCTGGCTCGCAGGACGTTCAGAAGTCGGCGCTGACCAAGTTGCAGCCGCGTACCTTGGCGCAGCAAGTGATTGAGGCGCTGGTCGGCGCTGCCGCCGAGGGCTTGATCCTTCCTGGAGACCGGATTATCGAGACCGAGTTGGCGCAGAGGCTGGGTGTCAGCAGGGTGCCTGTTCGTGAGGCGCTGCGAGTACTTGAAAGTCAGGGCATTGTCGTCAATGAGCCCTACAAGGGCATACGGCTGACGCCAGTGACGGCAGAGCGCATCGACCAGTTGATCGAGGTTCGGGTGGCGCTGGAGACGGCTGCGCTGACCCGGTCCATCCGCCTCGGGCGAAATGACAGGGCCAGCATCGACGCCTTGCAGTCCATTGTGGACGACATGAAGGCGCGTGCCGCTGCCAATGATGTCTACGGATTTGCCACTGCCGACACCCAATTCCATCGGGTTCTGACCAATTTTGCCGGCAACGCGGTGCTGAGTGACATGTGGGAAATGCTGTCCCGTCAGATGACCATTATTTTCGGTTTGTCGGCCTTGGGCAAGCCCATGCTCGACATTGTCGAAGAACACAACACCCTGATCACGGTTTTCCAGTCGGGCCATGTGGCCGACATGGCCCAGGCCATCAGTGACCATATTGACGTCGAAATCCACAAGGTCGACCTGGAGAACATCATCGCCCGTCGCCGGTCCGAGGCGCTGGGAAAAAACCCCCACATAGGATAAGGAAGCCCCATGCTGCCATCGAGCCAAACCCCATCAACCACTCTGCCGCCAGTGCGGATTCGATCGATCGTGGCGGCGCCCCTGTTTGGCGAGAGCCCCAAAGGGGGTTGGTCCGCCGAAATCAGACCGGAGGACTCCATCCACGCGCTCATCGCGGTCCACACGGACGCCGGCATCACGGGCTATGGCAGTGTCTTTACCGACGGCCGGCTGGTGCAGGCCGCATTGAAAGTGCTGGAGCCCTTGTTTTTAGGTGAAAACGCACTGCAACCGGAGCGGGTGACGGAAAAACTGCACCAGAATACCTTCTGGATGGGGCGTGGCGGCACCTTGACGCACACCATCAGCGGCATCGACATCGCACTTTGGGACATTCTTGGCAAGGCGACGGGCTTGTCGGTGGGTAGCTTGCTGGGCGGCCGATACATTGAGCGAGTTCGCCCCTATTGCTCGCTCTTGATGGAGATGCCCGATCGCATGCACGACATCGTGGCGCCCTACAAGTCCCGGGGCTTCAAGGCCTTCAAGGTGGGTTGGGGTCCGTTCGGCAGGACGAATGACGCGGGCCTGGACCGCGCCATCATTGCCGCTACCCGGGACGCCCTGGGCCCGGATGTGCAGCTGTTTGTTGATCCCGGCGCCAGCGACGCTCACTGGCCGCAGGGTCTGAAATGGGCACTGCGCTCGGCCGAGATGCTGGCAGACTACCAAGTGGGCTGGTTCGAAGAAGCCCTCAAGCCCGACGCACTGGAAGATTTTTGCATCCTCCGTCGCGCCAGCCCGGTGCCGATTGCGGGCGGCGAGGTGCTGACACGACGTCAGTCCTTTCAGCCCTGGTTAGAGCGCGGCGCCTTTGACATCGTGCAACCGGATGTCACCAAGGTCGGCGGCATCAGCGAGCAGCGCCGCATTGTCTGGATGGCACAGGACCATGGCGTGCGTTATGTTGGCCACGGCTGGAACACCGCCCTGGGCGTCGCTGCCGACCTGCAATTGGCCACCGCGTTCCCAGGCGTAGACCTGGTGGAGTTCATCGGAGGCAGTGCCTACGTTGACGGCATTCTGCGCGAACCCTTTGTACTTGACGCCGATGGCATGCTGCCCATTCCCGACAAGCCCGGGCTGGGGATCGAACTTGATCCGGCCGGCGTGGCCCGCTACACGCCAGATGCCGCACCATTTTTTGCAGCCTGAACAGGACACTGAACAAGGCCCTTGACCAAAACCGGAGGTGGCGTCGGATGAGTTCGCTTTTTTCTCTGAAGGGGCGCGTTGCGCTGGTGACTGGCGCCTCACGCGGCCTGGGCTTTGCCATGGCCCGAGCCCTGGCGGACGCCGGGGCTTTGGTCGTTCTGAACGGCCGCGATGCCACCATACTGGCGGCCCGGTGCGCCGAGATCGAGGCGGCAGGGGGCCGAGCCGCCATCGCCGCATTCGATGTGTGCGACCGGCCAACCGCTGATGCAGCTATCGACGACATCGTCGCCCGTTACGGCAAGCTCGACATCTTGATCAACAATGCTGCCTTTGGTGTGCCGCGTGATTTTTTCGATATTTCTGACGATGACTGGCGAGTGTCAATGAACGTGGCGCTCGATTCATGTTTTCGCCTGTCGCGCAAGGCGGCAGTCGGTATGGCGGCGCAGGGCTGGGGCCGCATTGTGATGATCTCTTCTGTCAATGCCCGCATTGGCCGCGGCACCAACACGCCCTACATCACGGCCAAAGCCGGCTTGGAAGGACTCGCCCGTGGCATGGCCTCCGAATTGGCGACTCAGGGTGTCACGGTCAACTGCATAGCGCCGGGCTACATGGCCACTGACATCAATACCGCGTTCCGGGCGCAGCCAGGCAAGTACGACTGGATAAGCAACCGCACGCCCATGAAGCGCTGGGGTGCACCGGAGGACCTGATGGGCGCCGCTGTTTTTCTGGCCAGCGAGGCCTCGGCTTTCATGACCGGGCAGGTGATGGTGATCGACGGTGGCATGACGATCGCCATCTGAATTCAATGCATTAAGGGGACTCATGAGTACCTACGGCGTCAATCTTTCCAAGGATGTCATGGTCCCGATGCGGGATGGCGTCCGGCTCGCGTTTGACATCTATCGCCCCGCAAGACACGGCGCTTTCGTCGAGGGTCGTTTCCCAACGATCATGCTGCATACGCCTTATGACAAGACGGACCGGCGCTACAGTGAGATCGCAGACTATTTTGTGCCCAAGGGCTACAACGTGGTGCTGATCGACCTGCGCGACCGTTACCGGTCGGATGCCTCAGGGGTGTACTACCACGCGGCCACGCCCCATACCGGGCGCGATGGGGCGGATATTTGCGACTGGATCGGTGCCCAGCCCTGGAGCAACGGCCGTATCGGTACGGTGGGCAGTTCCTATGCGGCTATCACGCAGGTGCGCACGGCCATTGAGGCGCCGAAAAATCTGACCGCCATCTGGCCCGATGTGGTGCCGACCAACAGTTTCCAGAACCAGTGCCGTGAGGGCGGCGCCATGCAGCAGCACATGTTCTGGGCCTTGTTCATCCACGCGCAGGATGACCAGCGGGTTCGGTGCGATCCGGCGAAGTCAGCTGAGGTGTGGGACAACCTGCGCAACCTGCGCCAAATGTTTCGGGCTACCCCTTGGAAAGCCGGTCAGACGGCGCTGCGCCATACGCCGGAATTGGAGGCCTCGCTGCTGGACTACTACACGCGGGGCGGTTACGACAGCTACTGGGATCGGGTCGAGCACAACTACACCAAATTTTGGGAGCAGCACGCCGATATTCCGGTCACGATGTCGACGGGTTGGTATGACCCGTTTCCGGCTGCCGACACCGAATACTTCACGGCCATGACACGCCTGAAAAAGTCACCGATGCGCCTGATCGTCGGCCCCTGGAGCCATGTTGGCATGCGAGGCGAGGCCAGCTATTGCCACCAGGTCGACTTCGGGCCGCAGAGTGTATGGGGCGTGAATCGGTACTTTGAAGAGCAATTGGCGTACTTTTCGCGCTGGTTGCCCGACGATGCCACCGGCCAGCCGGCCGATGAGGCGCCGGTTCGGATTTTCGTGATGGGTGGCGGCTCGGGCCGCAAGACGCCCCAGGGCAAGCTTGACCACGGCGGCTGCTGGCGTGATGAACCGGCCTGGCCCTTAGACCGTGCTGTGCCGACCCCCTATTTCCTGCGTGGCGACGGTGGCCTGTCCACGCAGGGGCCGGCACCGGATGAAGCGGCACGCCAATTTACCTATGACCCGGCGCACCCGGTTCCCACATTGGGCGGCTTGTACTGCGCCATCGGTGAGTTGCCGTCCGGCGGCGCTGGCATGGAGCAGGCCTGGGCTCGGTTGCTCAGCCCGGTGCTGCGCCTGCGCGACCTGCTGTCCCCCGGTCCGGTAGACCAAAAGGAGGCGCCCGAGTTTTTTGGCTCAGAGGCGCCCTACCCGCGCCTGGCCGACCGCGCCGATGTGCTGGTGTTCCAGACGCCGCGACTCACAGAAGCGGTGGAGGTGACAGGACCGATGACGGTGCACCTTTGGATCTCGTCGAGCGCACTCGACACGGACTTCACCGCCAAGCTGATCGATGTGCACCCTGCCAACGAAGACTACTCGGCGGGTTTTGACATGCTGATCAATGACTCCATCATCCGTTGCCGTTACCGTGAGGGCTATGACAAAGAGGTGTTCCTCAGCCCGGGTGAGGTGGTGCCGGTGACCATCGTGCTGCCACCGACCAGTAATCTCTTTGACCGGGGCCACCGTATCCGGATCGACATTTCTTCGTCGAACTGGCCGCGACTTGACCTCAACCCCAACACGGGCGAACCCATGGGGCGCCACACCCACACGGTCCCAGCCGAGCAGAGGGTGTATTCCGACGCCGCGCACCCGTCCCACATCATGT
Organism: Rhodoferax sp.; assembly: GCA_040400795.1. GTDB lineage: Bacteria > Pseudomonadota > Gammaproteobacteria > Burkholderiales > Burkholderiaceae_C > Rhodoferax. The sequence continues at coordinate 136,149 of JBBAPO010000007.1, read as the reverse complement.
TGCCGGTGATTCCGAGGGCCGGACACGGCGCGCCGGCATGAGTGGTGTTCTCAATGTCCAACCAGTCTGTGTAAAATGAGAAATACCTTGAATAAGCCAATGTCAAACAATGTCATGGATCTGCCCCACTGGTTGCCGGCGCACCCATTGGAGTCAACCCCATGAGCCCCTCCACCGTTTCCTGCAGCATTGACCTGCACGCCCCGGGCAAGCAGATCGGCCACCTGCGCATCAACAAGATCACCAACACCGCCGGTTGGGCCAGTACCTTCATCCACATCGGCTGCATTGCGCAGGGCGACGGGCCCACCGTGCTGGTGCTGGCGGGCAACCATGGCGACGAGTACGAAGGCCAGGTCGCCGCCATGCGCCTGCTGCAGGAGCTGCAGCCAGACCAGGTGACGGGCAGGGTGATCGTCATCCCGGTGTTGTCGCCGAGTGCGTCTAAGGGCAACACCCGCAATTGGCCCTCTGGCGCCAACTTCAACCGTTCTTTCCCAGGCCGTCCCGACGGCCCACCGCATGAGCAGCTGGCTGACTACCTGACCCGCGTGCTGTTTCCGATGGCCGACGTGGTGATTGACATGCACTCGGGTGGCCGAAGCGCCTATTTCCTGCCCTGCTCGCACATGCACGTGGTCGACAACCCTGCTCAGCGCAAAGCGATGTTGGAAGCCATGGAGGCCTGGTGCTCCGATCACCATTACCTCTACATCGACATCAACGGCAATGGCCTGCTGCCGGTGGAAGCCGAAAACCAGGGCAAACTGGTGATCACCACCGAGCTGGGTGGTGGCGGTCGCACCCCGGCCCCTGTCCACCGGCTGGCCTGGGACGGCCTGAACAATGTACTTCGCCACGTGGGTGTGCAGAAAGGCCAGGTCCAGACCCGTGCCGGCATGGGCATGCCACCGGCCGTGATCATTGATGGGCGTGACCCGCGCAACATCGTGGTGTCGCCCGAAGAAGGTATGTTTGAGGCCATGTTGGAGCCGGGTGACCCCGTGGTGGCTGGCCAGCCGGTGGGCCGACTCTGGTTCATGGACCGCCCCGACCGCCCGGCCGAGCTGCTGCGGTCACCCACTGACGGCTTTGTGGTGGTGACCAAGGCGATACCGATCACAGAGCAGGGGGATTGCGTGTTCGTGGTCGGCACACCGATCGACCGCGCGAGCCTGCTGTAGCGGTATGAAACCTGCTGCCATCGCGTCCCACCGCTTCGGTTACTCAGAGTCCAGCCTGAGTGCCTTACAGGCCGACCCACGCGGCTGGGTGCTCGATCAGTTCAAGCAGCCGGCAGCAATGGATACCGGCGGTCTGATTGACAGCGTGGCGGCACTCCAGTTGACACGCGAAGTTCTCAAGACCGCGCTGGCGGCCAAGCCGGTTGAGTCTGGCGGCAAACCAGACGATGACTTGGGGCCAATGACGCCATCCCGACTGACGCTGCGCAAGACCAATGTGAAGGGCTTGCATCGGCGCTGGCAGCACGCCATTGCGACGCCTACCCCCGTAGCCGAGCGTTGGGTGAATTTCTGGGCTAACCATTTTTGTGTGGCGTCGACCAAGGGCACCATGATCGCCCTGGTCTGGCCGCACGAATACGAGGCGATCCGTCCCAATGCCTTTGGCAGTTTCAAAGAGCTCTTGCGCGCCGCCGTTGTGCATCCCGCCATGTTGCTTTATCTGGACAATGCGCAATCGATCGGCCCGCAATCGCGCGCCGGCAAATTGCGCGAAAAAGGATTGAATGAGAACCTTGCGCGCGAGCTGCTTGAGCTCCACACCCTGGGTGTCAACAGTGGTTACACGCAGCAGGATGTGACGCAGACGGCACACCTGCTGACCGGCTGGACGGTCAACCCGCAAACCGCCGGGAAGGCCGGGTTCGTTCCGGCACTGCACCAGCCGGGCCCTAAGACCATTCTTGGCAAACGGTACGCCGAAGGGCCACAGGCACTCGACCAGCTGCTCGATGACCTTAGCCGACACCCGGCGTGCGCCAGTTTTGTGGCGACCAAGCTGGCGCAACATTTTGTCACCGATGATCCGCCCGCCGCCCTGGTGGAGTGGGTAGCGCGTCGATTTCGCGACAGCAGTGGTGATCTGATGGCGCTAGCCTCGGCGCTATTTGGCCATGACCTGGCCTGGAGCCCATCGAACCCGCCCAAGTTCAAGCGGCCCGATGAGCTGGTGTTGTCGGCCCATCGCATGCTCAAAATCCCGTTGGGCTCGGTCGAGCGTGCGGTTTTTGAATTAAAGAGCATGGGTCAGGCGGTCGCGCAGGCGCCCTCACCTCAGGGGTGGCCCGACCGCGCTGAGGACTGGTTGTCTGCTGATGCCTTGCGAAAGCGAGTCCAGTGGGCCGACCGTTTTGGCGACCTCAACCGGCATGCTGCAGATGCCCGCGGCCTGGCGCGTCTGGCCTGGGGTGAAGACCTGAGTCAGAGCTCACGCTCGCAGATCGACAACGCAGACAGCGGCGCACAGGCACTGGCACTGGCGCTGGCGAGTCCCGAGTTTCAAAGGAGATAAGCGAATGCAGACAACGCTGACCCGGCGCGCCGGATTGCGCTTGCTGGGCGCGGCAGGTGCCTTTCTACCGCTCCGGATGGTGTTTGCCGCACCGGCGTCAACCCGAGAAGCTGAAGGCCCACGCCTGGTTGTGGTGATGCTGCGCGGCGCGTTAGACGGCCTGGCGGCGGTCCCGGCTCAAGGCGATCCGGCCTGGGCGGCGCTGCGCACCGACGAAGATGCTGCCGCTGCGGCGCTGCCATTAGACGCCACCTTCTCCATGCACCCAGCACTGTCTAACCTGCACCGCTGGTACACCCGAAAGGAGCTGCTGGTGGTGCATGCCACCGCCAGCCCGTACCGAGAGCGCTCGCATTTTGATGCTCAGCAATTGCTCGAAAGTGGCGGCGAGCGGCCGTTTGTCCTGAGTACCGGCTGGTTGGGCCGCGCTCTGCAGGCCAGTGACAAGCGAGCGATAGCCATCACCGCCGCGATGCCGCTGGCGCTGCGCGGTGCCGACGGCGCGAGCACCTGGACGCCAGACCGGCGGCGGCCGGTGGACCAGGATCTCATGTCGCGGGTGGCACAGATGTACCGCGGTGATGCCCAACTGTCTGCCGCATTCGGCGAGGCCGCTGTTCAAGAGGATATGGCCATGGGCGCGGACGGCGGCCCCGGATTTGCCGGCCAAGCCCGACAGGCCGGCGCCTTCCTGGCCGACCCCAAAGGGCCCCGCGTGGCCTGGCTGGAGGCCGGCGGCTGGGACACCCATGTCAACCAGCACGCCAGGCTGGGGCGCCTGCTTGTTGGGCTCGATGACACGCTGGCGGCGTTACGCGAAGGCTTGGGAGCCCAATGGTCAAACACCACCGTGCTGGTCATGACCGAGTTTGGCCGTTCGGCGCGTTTCAATGGCTCAGGTGGCACTGACCACGGGACGGGCGGCGTTGCTTTCATTGCCGGTGGCCGCGTCGCGGGCGGCACGGTTCTTACCGACTGGCCGGGGCTGGCCGGCGGGCAATTGTTTGAGGGGCGCGACCTGAAACCCACAATTGACCTGCGATCGGTCATGGTCCCCATCGTGCAGCGCCAGTTTGGACTGGACTCGTCGCAGATTCAGTCCACCATATTACCGGGCGCGATCGCTACCCGGCATGTGCTGTGGCTATAGGTCAAATACGACTCTAGCCCTCGTCCCCTATAGGGTTATAGCTATATTTTTTATAGCCAAATCCACCGAGCGACCCTGCTTTAACGGCTTTACGGCCAGCGGCGACAGGCGGGTCGCACCGACGATCACTGTAAATTAATGCCACGCGACTTGATCACAGTGCGCAAAGTGTCGCCTTCCCGTTTGGTCGTTTCCAGCAAAGACTCAGGCGAACTCCCGACCACGCTGTAACCCTGGCTGGCCAGGGCCTTCTCGACGGCCTGGGTCTTGAGCGATTGCACCAGGGCCGAGTTCAGCTTGGCAATCACGTCGGCGGGCACCCCGGCTGGCGCGAGAAAAGCCAGCCAGCCACTGCTTTCCACCTGCGGGTAGCCCGACTCCTTGAAGGTAGGGGCCGAGGGGTAGAGGGCGGTCCAGCGCTCAGCACCTGTGCTGGCCAGCACCAAGAGCTTGCCCGAGTCGACATGGGGCTTGGCCGCGCCGGTCACCAGCATGTAGCTGATCTGGCCCCCCAGCAAATCCGTCAAGGCCGGGGCCTCGCCCTTGTAGGGCGCGTGCACTGGCGACACGCCCGCGGCCATGTTGAAAGCCTCCGCCCACAGGTGGTAGCTCGTGCCCTGCCCTGCCGAACCAAACGACGTCGAGCCCTCATTGGCCTTGAGCCAGGCCGCGAAGTCACGGATATTGCGCGCCGGCACCACCGCCGGGTTGATCGCCAGGGCCAGATAACCCCGCACTGCCAGTGTGATCGGGCTGAAGCGCGTGTGCAGATCAGCGTACTTGGGATCGGTCACCGGAAACAGGGACAGGGAACCTGGCACGCCCAAGCCGATGGTGTAGCCGTCCTTGGGCGCATTGAGCACAGCATCGAGCCCGATCTTGCCGCTGGCCCCCGGACGGTTTTCGAGCACGATGTTCTGCCCCAGGATTTTGCCGGCCTCCTGCGCCACGATACGCGCGACGTTGTCCGCAAAGCCGCCCGGCGGATACGGGTTGATCAGCAGGATGGGCTTGGTCGGGAATCCCTGGGCGTTGGCGAGGGTGGCACTGAGCGCCAAAGCAGACAGGGCAGCACAGGCGAGCAGTCGCTTCAAGGGCGAAAAAAACATGGCGGGTCCTTTCGGTTTCAGGCAGATAGGGAGGGCGGATGCCCTTGACCAAATCAATTTAGCGTAAATCGTTGCTTTTGACAACTGTTAATTCAATGGCAGCAAAGCCAAATGAATAGTCGACCACTAAAAATGGCTCAACGGCCCCAAGATTCTTTGACAGCGGGAAAGGCATGACCTTAAAATATTCATTGCTGTAAACAACGAAAAAGACAAGCACCATGCGCGCCTACCGACTTCCTGACTACATGGTCAGCGGCGAATCCGACACCACGCTCTACCTGTTGCACGGCGCCTACGGATCAAAGGAGTATTTCCGGTTCACGATCGAACGCTTTGTCGCGCATGGCTTTCGGGTGGTCGCCTGTGACGCACCGGGGTACGGCATTTCTGAGGTGCCCGGGTCAGTCACCATTCCCGGGATGGCCGAGATGGTCAATCGGCTGATCGACGCGACCTGCACGCGCCACAACGTGCTGCTGGGTCACAGCATGGGCGGCATGGTGGCGCAGAAGGTGGCCGACCAGCAGCCCGAGCGTATTCAGGCCCTGGTGCTGTCCGCCACGGCACACACTTTCAACCACTCCGGCCAGCAATGGCAGGAGGACTTCTTGCGAACCCGTGTGGCGCCGCTGACCCAGGGGCAATCGATTGCAGACTATGCGCCCGCCCTGCTGCGGACCATGATGGGCCCAGGCGCCTCTGACCCGGCGCTCGACCATGCGCTTTACAACATCCGCATGATGAAGGGTGCCACCTTCCAGAAAGCGATCCAGGCGATTGCCCAGTACCTGGAAGACGACGTGCCTGCCCGCCTGCGCATGCCTGTCCTGTGCATTGCTGGCGAACTGGACCTGACCTGCCCAGCTTCAGTGATGAAGCAGATGTCGCAGATGATGCCGCGCGGCGAGTTCCATGAGCTAAAGGGTGTGGGCCATTACGGTTGGGGCGAACGCCATGAGGAATACCACCGGGTGGTGCACGACTTTCTGGACCGGGCACTCGCCAGCGCCTCGTAAAGACCCTGTTGGTGCAGACCGATCACGCAGGGGCAATGAATGAAAGCTTTTCCATGACCGCTTCTCTGGTGCTGATACCCGGCTTGAACAACACCCGTGCGGTGTTTGACCAGGTCGTCTCCGAGCTACCGCCCGATGTGTTGGGTATGGCCCTGGATAACCCGGCGCTGCCCTCGGTGGATGAGATCGCCCAGGCCCTGCTGCCGGCGCTGCCCGAGCGCTTCTGGCTGGCCGGCTTCTCGTTTGGCGGTTACGTGGCGATGGCCCTGTTGGCGGCCGTGCCTGAACGGGTGCAGGGCATCGCCATGATTTGCACCTCGCCCGCTGGCGAAAGCCCGGCGGCGGCGGCCAAACGCCAGCTGGCGTTGGAGGCGGTGGCGCAGGGCCGCTACTTCGAGATGATCGATGCCCAGGCGGCCAATGCGTTCCATCCGGACAGCCTCGGCAATGAAGCCCTGATGGCAGCGCGCAGGGCCATGGTGCGCGGCTATGGCGCCGCGCGGTTCAGCGCACACATTCGTGCCACGATGTCACGCCCAGATCGATCTACCCTGCTGGATGGACGCCGACCCACCCTGATCGTCAGCAGTTCCCACGACCAGGCCTTCACACCCGAGGTCATGGCCTATGCCAAGGCCATCCCGGGTGTGCAGCAGGTGCTGATCCAGGGCGCCGGCCACCTGGTCCCGATGGAAAAGCCGACGGAGCTCGCCCGCACGCTGGCCGACTGGGTGCTGGCCGGCTGACCGGTGCCAAACCGGCTCGATACCCAACAACGCACTCCCAATAAGAACTCGCAATAAGCCCGAAAGGCGCCACCCATGCTCGACATCGTCAATGAGGTTCGCCTCACCATCAACCCTGACAACGACAACCCCTACCTGAGCGGTCCCTACGCCTCCAACGCGCGGGAATACAACGCCGACACCGAGAGTTTGCAGGTGATCGGCGAGATACCGCGTGACCTGCATGGCATGTTTGTGCGCAATCACCACAACCAGGTCCACGAGCCGCTGGGTGTCTACCACCCGTTTGACGGCGATGGCATGCTGCACGCGATGCTGTTCGAGAACGGCAAGGCGACCTATCGCAACCGCTTTGTTCGCACCACTGGCTTTTTAGCGGAGCAGGCCGCCGGCCGCTCGTTGTGGCCGGGCATGCTGCGGCCCGACCTGGCGGCGCGACGGGGCTGGGGCGCCATGGGCGCGATGAAAGACAACGCCGGCACGGACATCAAGTGCCACGCCGGCAAGCTGCTTGCCAGCATGTCGCAAGGCAGTGAGCCCTGGCGCCTGGACCCAATCACGCTGGAGACGCTGGGGCCCGACCCGGCCTGGGCGCGTAGCGTGCCCGAGGGCGTGGCCTCGCACTACAAGGTCGACAATTTCACCGGCGAAATGATGTTTTTCAATTACCCTGAAAAGCCGCCCTACATGAACTACGGCATCATCGATCGCCACAACAAACTGGTGCACTACGAGCCCATTGAACTGCCGGGCTCCCGCTGGCCACATGACCTCGGCATCACGCAGAACTTCACGGTGCTGCACGACCTGCCGCTGTATTTCGAGCCCGAGGGGCTCAAACGCGGCGAACACAAACTGATCTTCAACCGCGACCAGCCGGCTCGCTTTGGGGTGCTGCCGCGCCATGGCAACAACGCTTCCGTGCGCTGGTTTGAGGCCTCACCCTGCTACATCCTGCACATCACCAACTGCCATGAAGCTGGCGATGAGGTGATCATGGATGGCTGCATCATGCCGAAGTACCAGACGGTGCCGGTCAACGCTGCGGGCAACATCTACGAGCGTATTCGCGCCAATCTGGACAAGCACAACAACCCGACGCTGATGCACCGCTGGCGTTTCAATCTCAAGACCGGCCGCACCGTCGAGGAACGCTTGGACGACGAAATCAGCGAGTTCCCGGTGTGCAGCAACGACTACGTGGGCCGGCCCTACCGCTACAGCTACAACGTGCTGTACAAAAAAGGGGATTGGCTGTTCTCTGGGCTCAAGCGCTTTGACCTGCTCAGCGGCAAGACCGCCCGTTACGAATACGGCGCGGGCCGCTACGGCAGCGAACCGCAGGTGGCACGCGCTATCAACGCGCGCGCGGAAGACGACGGCTATGTCATCACCATGATGGCCGACATGAACGCCAACACGTCCGAAATCATGGTGCTGCGCGCCGACGACATCGCCGCAGGCCCTGTGGCGCGCATCATCCTGCCCGAACGCATGGGGGTGGGCACCCATGCTTGTTGGATTGAGGGCGACCGGCTGCAAGGGGAGCACCGAACGCCGGTACTGAACTGACGCAGGCCGAAGGGTGGGGGGCTGCAGTTACAGTCGGGCGACCATGAATCAGCCTTTTCTTGACGACTCGCTCCAGCACACCTCGGTATTTCTGCGGCTGGGCAAGGCCTATAACGCCAGCATCCAGGAGTTTGAGACCCTCACCGGGATGCGCGCGCCGGCCTGGCGTCTGTTATTTCTGATCCACCTGCAGCCCGGCATAGGCCAGAAAAGCCTGATCCAGATGATTCGGGTCGACCCCGGCTCGATTACCCGCCAGCTCAAGGAACTGGAACGCCAGGCGCTGATCGTTCGGGCGCCGGACTCCCTTGACGCGCGCATGGTGCGGGTCAAGCTGTCACCCAAAGGTAATACCCAGGTCAAACGCATCATGGGCATCCGTCTGGAATTTTTGCAACGCATGCTCAAGGACATCCCAGCCAAGGATGTCGAAACCTTCATCCACGTGCTCGACAAAATTTGCCTGAACTTGGGCGATGAGGTGCAATTGCCCGAGCCGATGCGCAAGATGGCTTGAAAACGGCTATTGGCCTGCCCGCTGACTAGAGGTCAAATACGGCTCTAGCCCCTGTCCCATATGGGTTTATAGCTATACTTATAATAGCGTTTGATGAACCGCATCCAACACCCGCTGGCGGCGCGGGTCCACCCCGTCGTCAAAGCCGAGCAGGTGCTTGGTGGGGCATTGCCGCCAGGAACATTGCGATGCATTGGTTGGTCGACCAAACATGCGTCGGCTCTTCAATTACTTCGGCATCACACCACTTCTTGCGAAGGTTCGAAGTCTTGCAGCCCAGAGGACTTGCAGCGAGCTGATCGCCCAGAACGATGGGTGGATTCGCGTCTGGTCATGGTGCTTTTTTGTTGGTCTTCTTGGCTCGGCAGGCATCGGAGCAGTACAACACCGAGTCCCAGTTTTTGGCCCATGCCTTGCGCCACGTCATGGTGCGCCCGCACACTGCGCAGAGCTTGCTGGGCAGCGATTGTTTATTGCCTTTGAAGTCGCTTTTCATATTTGGGGTTTTGCAGTTTAGGCAAACAGGTCGCCTTGCCCAGACGGGGTGTGTGGTGCTTCCACCTTGCGCTTGGGCGCTGCTTTCCGCCGTTGACCCGAGGGTGGCAAGCCGCTTTTTCGGGAGCCATGGCGGGCGAGCACGGCACCGGCTTCTTCACGCGATTGTTGTGTTTGACGCAGGCCATACATCCGGTCTTTGGCCGCCTTCATCGCTGCCTTGTCATCGACGATGGGCTGCGGGTAGTCCACGCCGATCTTGCAAGCTGCTACGCGCTGCACAGACTCGTCCATCTTCCACGGTGTCGCAAGGTATGGCAGCGGTACTTTAGAGAGCTCGGGTACCCAGCGGCGAATAAACAGGCCCTCAGGATCCTGGTCTTGCGCCTGTTTGGTGGGCGAATACATGCGCAGCGTGTTGATGCCGGTGGTGCCGCTTTGCATTTGCATCTGGCTCCAGTGGATGCCGGGCTCGTAGTCCAGAAACTGACGCGCCAGAAACAAGCCTGTTTGCCGCCAATGCAGCCACAGGTGGTAGCTGGCAAAGCTCACGAGCATGGCCCGCATGCGGAAGTTGAGCCAGCCGGTCGCAACCAGCGATCGCATGCAAGCGTCCACCATGGGGTAGCCAGTACGACCCTCGCACCAGGCGGTGAAGGCGGCGTCGTTGAAGTCGTTCTCGCGCAGGCCGTCGCACACTCGAGCAAAGTTGCGAAACTCAATGCCGGGCTCGTCTTCAAGCTTTTGCATGAAATGGCAGTGCCAGCGCAGCCGCCCTGCAAAGCCGCGTAACGCATAGGCCAGTGTGCGGTCGGGTGTATTGCCAATGGCCACTTCGGTGGCCTGGTGCAAGGTGCGCATCGACAAGCTGCCAAAGGCCAGGTGAGGGCTCAGGCGGCTACAGCCTTCTTCGGCACTCAAGGGGCTCGAGAGTGCATGGCGGTAGTCGTAGCCACGCACTTGCAAAAAACTCTTCAGCGTGTGACGCGCAGCTTTCTCGCCGGCCGCTTGCAGGGCTTTGCCGTGTGGTGCTAACCCCAAGCCGGCCAGTGTAGGTAACTCAGGTTGATCTAGGGGCACAGCGGGGGTAAATCTGCCGTTCAGCAACTGCAAAGGCGCATCCATGCGCGCCTGCCAACGCTGCGCCCAGCCGGTGCGGCTGCGCAGGCGACGCACGACCCCGGTCTGGGTGAACTCCTGCCACAGGATGCGCTTACCTTTGCACCAGGATGCAAGCTGCAGATCGCGCGCATATGACCAACCTGGGCCGGTTTCTTCGTGACTGAGCAGGTGGGTGAAGGCCAACTCAGCGTGCAACTGCGCCAGCACGGGCACGGCAGAGCCGACGCGCACCAACAGCGGCAGGCCGCGCGCAGCCAGAGCGCCGCGCAGCTCAGTCAAGCAGGCCAATGCAAAATCGACGTGGCTGCCATCGCACTCGGGACTTTGCAGCCATTCGGGCTCAACAATAAACAGGGCCAGCGCGTCGGCATGCGCCAGTGCAGCGGCCAGCGGCGCATGGTCGTGAACCCGCAAGTCTCGTTTGAACCAGACCAGTGCGCGCTGCATTGTCAACCGGGCAACCTGCTACTGCCTGGTGTGGCTGGCGCGGTGGCGCAGAAAAACCGCCCCGCGCAGAACCGCATGTTTGGTCCGGCGACCCGCCATGCGCTTGCGCCACATCCGAAAAGACGATGGTTTCATGTGCCGCCGCATCAAATCGATTACCGCAGACTCAGTCAAACCAAACTGGGCCTCAATCGCTTCGAAGGTGGTGCGGTCCTCCCAGGCCATTTCCACAATGCGAGAGATGCTCGATTCGCATAACGCCTCAGGGGCCTTGGTAGAACGGGTGGAAGGAGATCGCATGGCGGCTTTTGGCATGTCAGAAACAGGTGCCGATTTTGCCGTTTTACTGAAAACGCAGCGCCTGGGCTGGGTATTGACGCTGAAGGTTCAGACCTACGACATCACAGCGCCACTGAAAAGCACCAACGCCCGAACGGTGCCATCAGCCATGGGGTAGGCTTTCAGGGACAAGGTGATCTACGACAGCGCCTGATAAACCGCATCCAACACCCGCTGGCGCCGCGGGTCCACCCCGTCTTCAAAGCCAAGCAGGTGGTTGGTGACAAAGGCAAAGCCCAGGCCGCGCGCCGGGTCGGCAAAAGCGACTGAGCCGCCCCAGCCGGTGTGGCCGAAATTGCCGGGGCTGACATGCGGCCCGAAACCAACTGCGTCGCGGCGAAAGCCGGCGCCAAATACCGTGGGGGCCAAAAAGCAGGCGTCGACGCCGTCAAAACGCACGGCCACGGCGTTTGCCAGCCCTTGTGGTGAGACCAGGCGCACGCCGTCGAGTGCACCGCCGCGCGCCAGGGCGCCGTAAAGCCGGGCCAGCGAACGGGCGTCTGAGTGGGCATTGCCGCCAGGAACCTCTGCCGCGCGCCAGGCCCGCTGGTTGGGTGCAGTCGCGTCCAGGCTGGGGTTGCGGAAGGCATGGGGGTAGGCGCTTTTCTCGCCTTGGCGCACCCAGTCGTAGGCCTTGGCGCCGACCGACATCTGCGCCGCCCGTGGGTCATCCGCGGCGGTCAGGCCTATGTGCAGGTCTAGCTGGAGTGGTTTGGCAATCTCGTCGGCAATGAAGCGGCCCGGCGAGCGGCCGTCGATGCGCCGGATCAGTTCGCCGGCCAGGAAGCCATAGGTGAGCGGGTGGTAGACACAGCGGCTGCCGGGTGGCCAGAGTGGCGCCATGGCGGCCAGCGCATCGACCACGCGCTGCCAGTCGAAGATGTCGTCATCGGCCATGGGCACGTTCAGGCCGTCCAGCCCGGCCTGGTGCGACATCACCTGGTTTACCGTGATGGCGCCTTTGCCCTTAGCCGCAAACTCCGGCCAGTAGGTGGCCACGGGCGCGCTGTAATCGAGTTGGCCCCGATCGGCCAGCATGGCCATCGCCAGCGCCATCACGCCCTTGCCCACTGACCAGACGTTGACCAGGGTGTCGGCCTCCCAGGCCGCGCTGCGGTCCAGCGTGCGGTGACCACCCCACAGGTCGACCACGGTCTCGCCGTCCACCACCACCGCCAGCGCGGCGCCCAGCTCCAGGCCGTCGGCAAAACTGCGGGCAAAGGCCTCGCGCACGGCGTCAAAGCGGGGGCTGGTGCTGCCGCTGACCAAGAGGGTGGGTGCGTTCATGGTGTCATCCAGCTGGTGTGTGCCGGGCGACCGGCGAGCTGCAGTGCACTGGTGGCGGCGGGGGTCTCGGCAATCAGCCGGCCGCGCCGGAACACCTTGAGCCGGGTGGCGCGCAGGCGCAGTGCCTCCACCGGGTCGCGCGCCTGCAGCAGCACGAAGTCGGCGTGGCAGCCGGCTTGCAGGCCGTAGCCGTCCAGGCCCAGGATGCGCGCCGGGTTGACGGTCACCGCCTCAAAGCACTGGCGCATGGCGGACTGGCTGGTCATTTGCGCCACATGCAGGCCCATGTGGGCGACTTCGAGCATGTCGCCGCTGCCCAGCGAGTACCAGGGGTCCATCACGCAATCCTGGCCAAAGCCCACGTTGATGCCGGCCGCCAGCAGCTCGGGCACCCGTGTCATGCCGCGCCGTTTGGGGTAGCTGTCGTGCCGGCCCTGAATGGTGATGTTGATCAGCGGGTTGGCCACCGCCGACAGGCCGGCCTCGGCCATCAGCGGCAGCAGCTTGCTGACGTAGTAGTTGTCCATGCTGTGCATGGAGGTCAGGTGCGAGCCATTGACCCGGCCCTGCAGGCCCAGGCGCTGGGCGTGGTAGGCCAGGGTTTCGACATGGCGCGACAGCGGGTCGTCGGTTTCGTCGCAGTGCATGTCCACGCGCAGGCCGCGTGCGGCGGCAATCTCCATCAGCAGCCGCACGCTCTCCGCGCCGTCGGCCATCGTGCGCTCAAAGTGCGGAATGCCGCCCACAACGTCCACCCCCAGGTCGAGCGCGCGCACCAGCTGCGCCATGGCGCCCGGGCTGCGCAGCACGCCGTCCTGCGGAAAGGCCACCAGTTGCAGGTCGAGGTAAGGCGCCACCTGGCGCTTGACCTCCAGCAGCGCCTCTACCGCCAGCAGGCGGGGGTCGCAGATGTCGACGTGGCTGCGGATTGCCAGTAGGCCTTTGGCTACCGCCCAGTCGCAATAGGCCAGCGCGCGCTCGATCAGGGCGTCCTGGGTCAGTAGCGGTTTGAGCTCGCCCCACAGCGCAATGCCCTCCAGCAGCGTGCCCGACTGGTTGACACGGGGCAGGCCATAGCTCAGCGTGGCGTCCATGTGAAAGTGGGCATCGACAAAGGGTGGGCTCAGCAGCAGGCCCTGGGCGTCCAGTGTCTCGGCGGCCGGGGCTTGCAGACCGGGGGCGACTTCGACGATGCGGCCGTTCTGCACGGCGACCGATATGTGGGTGCGGCCATCGGGCAGCGTGGCGTTGTGAATCAGCAGGTCCAGCATTCAGCGTTCTCCCTTGCGGTAAGGTTTCATCAGGGCCTGCGGGTAGCTGGCTTTGCGTGCCACCAGCACCAGCGCCACGATCGACAGCACATAGGGCAGCATCAGGTACATCTGGTAGGGCAGCAGCGCGTCGCCGGCCTGTTGCAGGCGCAGTTGCAGCGCGTCAAAAAAAGCGAACAGCAGCGCGCCCAGCAGCGCCTTGCCTGGCCGCCAGGAGGCAAACACCACCAGCGCCACACAAATCCAACCACGGCCGTTGACCATGTTGAAGAAGAAGGCATTGAAGGTCGACAGGGTGAGAAAGGCGCCCGCCACCCCCATCAGCGCCGAGCCGGCCACGATGGCACCGCTGCGCACCGCCGCCACCGACACGCCTTGGCCTTCGGCGGCCTGCGGGTTCTCACCCACCATGCGCACCGCCAGCCCGACCGGGGTGCGGTACAGCAGGTAAGCAATTAGTGGCACCAGCCCCAGCGCCAGCAGCGTCAGCGGTGTCTGCTGCGCCAGCACGGGGATGCCGAGCCAGCTCATCTCCTGGAACGGTTGAACAGTGGGCGGGGTGTTGACTTTGGGAAAGCTCACGCGGTAGCCGTAGTAGCTCAAGGCCGTGGCGAGTAGCGTTAGCCCCAAGCCCGAGACGTGCTGCGACAGCGCCAGCGTCACGGTCAGCAGCGCATGCAGCCCGCCCAGCAGGGCGCCGGTGAGTGCGGCCACCGCCACCCCGCCCCACAGCGGCGCGCCGCTGTACACCGCTAGCCAGCCAGTAAAGGCGCCAGCCACCATGATGCCTTCGATGCCCAGGTTCAGCACCCCGGCCCGCTCGCACAGCAGCACCCCCAGCGTACCCAGGATCAACGGTGTGGCGATGCGCAGCACCGCCACCCAGAACGAGGGGTTGGCCAGGATGTCGAAAAACTCAGTCACAGGCAGCCCCCGCCGTATAAGACATGGATTCCCGCCTGCGCGGGAATGACGGGCGCGGCTTCATTTCCAGCGCACCCGGTATTGCGTCAGCAGGGTGGCCACCAGCACCGAGATCAGCGACGCGGCGACGATCACGTCGGCGATGTAGGTGGGCACGCCGATGGCCCGGCTCATGCTGTCGGCGCCGACCAGCACCCCGGCCACAAATACGCTGGCGGCGACCACGCCCAGCGGGTGCAGGCCGGCCAGCATGGCGATGACGATGCCCGAGTAGCCGTAACCCGGCGACATGTCCAGCGTCAGGTAGCTGGTGCGCCCGGCCACCTCAATGGCGCCAGCCAGCCCGGCCAGCGCTCCCGACAGCAGCGCCACCAGCACCACGGTGCGCGTGACCGGCACCCCGGCAAAGGCGGCGGCGCGGGCATTGGCGCCCACGGCGCGAATATCAAAACCGAGCACGGTGTACTTCATCAGCATCCAAACCGCCACGGCCAGCGCGGCGGCGATCAGCAAGCCGCTGTGCACCCGGGTCTGCTCGACCAGTTTGGACAGCTCCAGCTCGCCCATCAGCGCCACGCTTTGCGGCCAGCCCATGGCGGTCGGGTCTTTCATCGGGCCGTCCAGCATCAGCGACACCAGCAGCAGCACAATGAAGTTCAGCAGCAGGGTGGTCACCACTTCGTCCACCCCCAGCCGGGCTTTGAGCAGCGCCGGCCCCAGCAGCAGCAGCGCGCCAGCCAGGGCGGCGGCCAGCAGCATCAGTCCAAACAGCAGCGGCACGGGCAGGTCAAAGCCGGTGCCGCCATGCAGGCCACCCACCGCCACCGCCGCCAAGGCGCCCACATAGAGCTGGCCCTCGGCGCCGATGTTGAACAATCGGGCCCGAAACGCCACCGCCGCCGCGAGCCCGGTCAGCATCAGTGGAATGGCGCGGGTGAAGGTCTCGCTCAACGCAAACACCGAGCCAAAGCCGCCGCGCAGCAACAGGCCGTAGGTTTGCGCTACGTCGGCGCCGGCCCACCACACCAGCAACGCGCTGACCAGCAGCGTGAACACGACGGCGCCCACCGGCGCCAACAACAGCGCCAGTCGCGAGCTCTGGCTGCGCTTTTCCAGCCTCATGCGTGGGCCTCCGCCGTAGCGTCGGCGATGCCGGTGATGCCGGCCATGGCCAGCCCGATCGCTTCACGCCCCCAGTCGCTCGCCGGCCGCGCCGGCCCCAGCCGGCCAGCATGGATCACGGCCACCCGGTCGCCCAGGGTCAGCACCTCGTCCAGGTCGTCCGAGATCAGCAGCACCGCGGCGCCAGCGTCGCGGGCGGCGATCAACTGCGCCTGCACATAGGCCACGGCGCCGATGTCCAGGCCCCAGGTCGGCTGGTGCGCCACGATCAGGCGTGGCACTGCGACAGCGTCATTTGCTATTGTTTTTATAGCTTTATCGCTAGGCTGGGTCAGGGCCCGGCCCAGAATAAGCTTCTGCATATTGCCGCCCGACAGGGCCCGCGCCGGCACCGTGGGGCCGCCGCCACGCACGTCAAAGGCGCGCAGGATGCGGTCGGCATAGGCCCGTGCCGCTGTCCGGCGCACCCAGCCCCAGCGAGAAAACGCCGGGCTGCGCAGCCGCTCGGACACGGCGTTCTCCCACACCGGCAAATCCCCCACCACACCCACCGCGTGGCGGTCTTCCGGGATACGGGCCACGCCCAGCGGCACCAGTTGCGCCGGGTGTGGCGGCAGTGGCTGGCCCAGCAGTTGCACCCGGCCCTCGCTGGCCGAGCGGGTGCCGCACAGCAGTTCGGCCAATGCCACCTGGCCGTTGCCCGAGACACCGGCAATCGCCACGATCTCGCCGGCGTGCAGGCTCAGGCTGGCGTGCAGCAGGCGCTCGCGAGCTGGCGCCGTGCTCACGTCGTCCAGCACGCATACGGCGCCGCCCACCGTCTGGGCCGGCCGGCGCTGCGGCGCAGCCACCGCGTGGCCCACCATCCACAGCGCGAGCTGGGCCTGGCTCGTGTCGGCGGCCTGGGCCTCGGCCACCAGCCGGCCAGCGCGCAGCACGGCGATGCGCTGCGATACGCGAAGCACCTCTCCAAGCTTGTGGCTGATGAAAATGATCGACAGGCCCTGCGCCACCATCTGGCCCAGCACCGCAAACAGGGCCTCGCTCTCTTGCGGCGTCAGCACAGCGGTGGGCTCGTCCAGGATCAAGATGTGCGCCCCCCGGTACAGAGCCTTGAGAATCTCTACACGCTGGCGTTCCCCTACTGAGAGCCGGCCCACCAGCGCCTCGGGGTCCACGCCCAGTCCAAAGCGCTGCGCCACCGCCTGCAGCCGTGCGTGCGCCGTGCTGCGCCGAGTGAACGGCTGCCAGAGCGGCTCCGAGCCCAGCATCACGTTGTCGAGCACGCTCAGGTTGTCGGCCAGCGTGAAATGCTGGTGCACCATGCCAATGCCGGCGGCCAGCGCGGCTTTCGGGTCGCCCGGCGGCAGTGGCCGGCCAAACACCGTGATGCTGCCGACGTCTGCCGTGTAATGCCCGAACAGAATAGACACCAGGGTCGACTTGCCGGCGCCGTTCTCCCCCAGCAAGGCCAGCACCTCGCCCGCACCCAGCGTCAGCGAGATGTCGTCATTGGCCAGCAGCGCGCCAAAGCGCTTGCTGATGTGGCTGAGTTGCAGGACGGGGTCGGACATGGCGGGGCCAAAACAAAGACACCCCGCTGCCGGGGTGTCTTGTGGTCAGCGCAACAGTGCTTACTTGGCCGTGGACTTGGGTTGCTTATCGTCCACCTTGACGCTGAACTTGCCGTCCTGGATGGCTTTTTCCTTGGCACGCACCTTGGCCACCAGCTCGGCCGGGATCTTCTTCTCAAACGTGCCCAGCGGAGCCAGTGACGAGCCCTTATGCTTCATCATCGAATAGGGGCCGTAGTCTTCGGCGGTGAACTTGCCGTCTTTCACCATTTTGATGGCACGGTCGGCCGAGGGCTCGAAATGCCACATGGCTGAGGCCACCACGGTGTCGGGGTACTGGGCCTGGGTGTTGATCACGTTGCCAATGGCCAGCTTGCCCTTCTCCTTGGCGGCATCGCTCACGCCAAAGCGCTCGGCATACATCACGTCGGCGCCCTTGTCGATCATGGCAAAGGCGGCTTCCTTGGCCTTGGGTGGGTCAAACCAGCTGTTGATGAAGCTCACGCTGAACTCCACCTTGGGGTTGATCTCTTTGGCGCCGGCCATGAAGGCGTTCATCAGGCGGTTGACTTCGGGGATCGGGAAGCCACCCACCATGCCGATCTTGTTGCTCTTGCTCATGCCGCCGGCAATCATGCCGGTCAGGTACGCCGGCTCCTGGATGTAGTTGTCAAACACGCTGAAGTTGGGTGCCTGCGGCTTGCCCGATGAACCCATCAGGAACGAGACCTTGGGGAAATCCTTGGCCACCTTGCGCGCCGCGGCTTCCACGGCAAAGGCTTCGCCCACGATCAGGGTGTTGCCGGCGGTGGCGTACTCGCGCATCACGCGCTCGTAGTCGGCGTTGGACACGTTTTCGCTGGCCTTGTACTCGATCTCACCCCGGACTTCTGCCGCTTTGAGCGCGGTGTGCAGGCGCCCGGCCCACTGCTGTTCAAACGGCACGGTGTAAATGCCGGCAACTTTCGGCTTGGCCTGCGCCAGGCTCAGGGTCGGGGCAGCAGCGGCCAGGGCGGCGGCCAGCACGATGGCATGGCGGCGATTCAGGGGTTGGACTGACATGGGTTCTCCGGTGGGGTTAAAAAGGTTCAATACGCAAACAAAATAAAGGATAGGCGGCGACTCAGTTGCTCGGGTTGGGGTTCACCAGTTGTCGCAGCGTGGAATCTACCGAGGGTAAGTCATGGATGACCGTGTTGAACAGTACCTCGTGGGCAACCTGCTCGTAACCGTGGGCTAAAATGTTCCGCAGCCCGATGATTTGCCGCCAAGGGATACCGGGCGCGGCTTTGGCGGTCTCGTCGCCAAGTCGATAAGCCGCCTCTCCGAGATTGATGAACAGCTTCTCGACTGCCAAACACAATATTCGGTTGGCTGCAAACTCCTCTGCGCTCAGGCCATCGACAAGCGCTCGGAGCTCGCGGACGAACGAGAGCATATCGGCAAGGTGCGCAGCTTGGCGATCCGGGTTCATTGGTACAGGGATCGCAATTGCGGTTCGATCGCGCGCCGGCGATACGGGTTGGCAAGCACGGACGGAAATGCCAGGTCAATCTTGCGTCCATCAAAAGTACGAGAAAGCTCGTCCTGCATGTCCACCAGCCCAAATCCACCCGGGGCCTCGCCCGGGATGAACTCGACCAGTAAATCAACATCGCTATCAGGCCGCTCCTGACCCACAGCGGCGGACCCGAACATTTGCAGTCGCCGCACGTGGTAACGCCGGCAGATGTCTGCGATGCGCGAAAGCTGAGCGGGTGCGACTTGCATGCTGATGATTATCTCTTGCAGGCTGCCGTTCAGGTTCCCGCCCGTTCCAGCATCGCATGCAGCAGCACGTTGCAGCCGGCGGTGATGTGCTCGGCCTTGGCGTCTTCGATCTCATTGTGGCTGATGCCGTTTTTGCAGGGGATGAAGATCATGCCGCTGGGCGCGAGCTTGGCCATGTAGACCGCGTCGTGCCCGGCGCCGGACACCACCGGCATGTTGGAGTAGCCCAGCTTTTGCGCGGCACGTGCCACGGCGTCGATGCAGTTGCTGTGAAAGCCCTGCGCCGGGTAGCTGGACACCAGCTCGATCTTCACGTCCAAGCCGCTTTGCTGGCTGAGCCGGGCGGCAAAGGCCTTGACCTCGTCGGCCATCTGGTCCACCACGGCGTCGGTGCTGTTGCGCAGGTCGATCGAGAACTTGACCCGGCCTGGAATCACATTGCGGCTGTTCGGGTGCACCTGCACCATGCCGACGGTGCCGCGCCCGTGCGGCGCGTGGCGCAGGGCAGTGGCCACCACCTCCTGCATGATGGGTGCTGCCACCTGCATCGCGTCCTTGCGCAGCGCCATGGGTGTCGGGCCGGCGTGCGCTTCCATGCCTGTCACGGTGCAGTCGAACCAGCGGATGCCGAGCACGCCCTGCACCACGCCAATGGTGATGTCGTTGTCTTCCAGCACCGGGCCCTGCTCGATGTGGGTCTCAAAATAGGCGCCAATCGGGTGCTGGCCCGGCTCCTCGCTGCCGATGTAGCCGATACGGGCCAGCTCGTCGCGAACGCTTTTGCCTTCGGTGTCGCGGGCGGCGTAAGCATGCTCCAGGGTAAAGGCCTTGGCGAACACGCCTGAGCCCATCATCACCGGCACGAAGCGCGAGCCCTCTTCATTGGTCCAGAACGCCACCTCAATCGGCGCCTCGGTCTCAATCCCCAGGTCGTTCAAGGTGCGCACCACCTCGATGCCGGCCAGCACGCCGTAGTTGCCGTCGAACTTGCCACCGGTGGGCTGGGTGTCGATATGGCTGCCGGTCATGATGGGCGGCAGGCTGTTGTTGCGCCCGGGCCGGCGCATGAAGCCGTTGCCGATCTTGTCGATGGTGACGCTCATGCCGGCCTCGCGCGCCCAGCGTGTCACCAGGTCGCGGCCCTGTTTGTCCAGGTCGGTCAGGGTCAGGCGGCAGACGCCGCCCTTGGGCGTGGCGCCAATCTGCGCCAATTCCATCAGCGAGGCCCAGAGGCGCTCGCCGTTGATGCGCAGGGTGCTGATGTCAACTGTGGTGGCTGTGGTCATGGGGTTTTCTCCAAAAAGAGGGTTGCGCGCCTACCGCGCCACGGCTGTTGGCTTTTGCGTCTGCGCCCGTTGCTGCGCCGCGCCAAAGTCCGGACCAAAGGCCGGACGCTTGATGTAGCGGCCCTTGCCCTGCACGGCACGCAGGTCGCCTTGGACATAGACCAGTTCACCCTGGCTCACGGTGTGGCTGGGGATGCCGCGCACGGTGCGGCCCTCAAAGATGTTGAAGTCGCCTTTGCTGTACTGGGTCTTGACCGACAGGGTTTTGGTGCCTGCGGGGTCCCAGACCACCAGGTCGGCATCGGCGCCTACGCTCACACTGCCCTTTTGCGGGTAGATGTTGAACAGCTTGGCCGTGTTGGCAGACGTCACAGCGACAAACTCACTGGGCGTGAGACGGCCGGTGTTCACACCTTCGTCCCAGATGACGGCCAGGCGCTCTTCTACGCCGCCGCAGCCGTTGGGGATCTTGCTGAAGTCGTCCTTGCCGGCTGCCTTTTGCGCGGCGCAGAAGGTGCAGTGGTCGGTCGCGGTGGTGTGCAGGTTGCCGCTTTGCAGGCCGCGCCACAGGAACTCGCTATTGCCTTTGGGGCGGAAGGGTGGGCTCATGACATGGGCGGCGGCGGTGGCAAAGTCGGGGTGGCGGTAGACGCTGTCGTCCAGCACCAGGTGGCCGGCCAGCACCTCGCCATAGACCCGCTGGCCGCGCGCCCGGGCACGGGCAATGGCTTCAGCCGACTCGACGCAGGACACATGCACCACATAGATCGGTACGCCCAGCACATCGGCAATGGCGATGGCTCGGTTGGCGGCTTCAGCCTCCACCATGGGCGGGCGCGACAAGGGGTGGCCTTCAGGGCCTTTGATACCCATCTCGGACACAGTTTTCTGCAGCAAATACACCAGCTCGCCGTTCTCTGCGTGCACGGTGGGCATGGCACCCAGTTCCAGTGCGCACTTGAAACTGTTCACCAGCGTTTCGTCGTCGCACATGATGGCATTTTTGTAGGCCATGAAGTGCTTGAAACTGTTGATGCCTTCCTGCTGCACCAGCGTGCCCATGTCTTTGCGCACTTGCTCGCTCCACCAGGTGATGGCGACGTGGAAGGAGTAATCCGACGCTGACTTCTCGGCCCAGTCACGCCACTTTTTGTAGGCGTCCAGAATGTTTTCTTGCGGGTCGGGAATGACAAAGTCGATGATGGACGTGGTGCCGCCTGCCAGTCCGGCTGCTGTGCCGGTGAAAAAGTCGTCCATGGTGACCGTGCCCATGAAGGGCAGCTGCATGTGGGTGTGCGGGTCAATGCCGCCCGGCATCACATACTGGCCGCTCGCGTCCACCACCGTGGCACTGGCCGGCGCGCTCAGGCCCTCGCCCACGGCCACAATGCGGCCGTCCTGGCACAGCACATCGGCACGAAAAGCACGGTCGGCGTTGACCACGGTGCCACCACGAATCAAAACTGCGCTCATGACGAGATCTCCTGAAAGGGGTAAGACGGTTAAATATGTTACGCCGAATGCTCAGGCTGCCACACGGCCCGGGTTGTTGGTGTGGGTGGTCCAGTCGCCATGGTTGGCGCTCACCGTGCGGCCGGTGCGCTGGTCGACCTCGCCCGGGCGCAGGTCGCGCAGCGTGATGCATTCGGGTACCGGGCAGACGACGACGCACAGGTTGCAGCCCACGCACTCGTCCTCTTTCACCTCAAAGAAGCGCTTGCCGTCTTTCAGGGAGGTGATGGCCTGGTGCGAGGTGTCTTCGCAGGCAATGTGGCAGCGCCCGCACTGGATGCAGCTGTCCTGGTTGATCACCGCCTTGCTGATGTGGTTCAGGTTGAGGTGGCGCCACTCAGTCACGGTGGGCAAGGCCCGGCCGCGGAAGTCGTCGATCGACGCAAAACCCATTTCGTCCATGTAATTGGACAGGCCATCGCTCATTTCCTGCACGATCTTGAAGCCGTACACCATGGCCGCCGTGCACACCTGCACCGTTCCGGCACCGAGTGCGATGTAATCCAGTGCATCGCGCCAGTTGCCCACGCCACCGATGCCCGAGATGGGCAGCCCGGCGGTGAGCGGGTCCTGGCCGATCTGGGCCACCATGTTCAGCGCGATGGGCTTCACCGCCGGGCCGCAGTAGCCGCCGTGCGAGCCGTGGCCGCCGGTGGACGGGCTCATGGTCAGGGTTTTGGGATCCACGCCCATGATGGAGCTGATGGTGTTGATCAGCGACACCGCATCGGCACCACCCTTCTTGGCAGCGCGCGCTGGCTGGCGGATGTCGGTGATGTTGGGCGTGAGCTTGACGATCACCGGCAGCTTGGAGTACTGCTTGCACCAGGCGGTGACCATCTCGATGTACTCTGGCACCTGACCCACGGCCGCACCCATGCCGCGCTCGCTCATGCCGTGCGGGCAGCCAAAATTGAGCTCGATGCCGTCCGCGCCAGTGTCGGCCACCCGCGGCAGGATGTCTTTCCAGGATTGCTCCTCGCAAGGCACCATCAGCGACACCACCATGGCCCGGTCTGGCCAGTCGCGCTTGACCTGGGCGATCTCGTCCAGGTTCAGTTGCAGATCGCGGTCGGTGATGAGCTCGATGTTGTTGAAGCCCAGCATGCGCCGGTCGGGCGTCAGCAAAGCGCCATAGCGCGGCCCGCTCACGTTGACGATGGGCGGCCCGGCTTCGCCCAGGGTTTTCCAGACCACGCCGCCCCAGCCGGCTTCAAAAGCACGGTTGACGTTGTAGGCCTTGTCGGTGGGCGGCGCCGAGGCCAGCCAAAAGGGGTTGGGGCTGGTGATGCCGGCAAAGTTAGTGTGCAAGTTGGCCATGCGGGTCTCCGAATCGTGAACAGGGTTGCTAGGCCTCAGGCCGACAGGTGCTGGTGGATGGCGCGCGCCGACTGTTTGCCGTGCTCCACCGCCTCCACCGTCAGGTCCAGCCCGCCGGCGCGGCAATCGCCACCGGCCCAGACGCCGGGGAGGCTGGTCTGGCCGACGCCGTCGGTGGCAATGCGCCCGTCTTGTAATCGCAGTCCGGCCTGCGTCAGCACTGGGTTGCCCAGCCGCTGGCCAATGGCTTTGAGCACCATGTCGGCGGGCAGGGTGTCGGTCTCGCCGGTGGCCTGTAGCTTGCCGTCTACCAGGGCTTGGCGCGCAAAGCGCACCGCGCGGGCCTGGCCATCGGCGCCCACAATTTCCTCTGGCGCCAGCCAGTGGTGGAGGGTGACGCCATGGGTTTGTGCCCATTCCTGCTCTGCGCCAGAGGCGGACATGCCCTCCGGGCCGCGCCGGTAAACGATGTGCACCTCTTGCGCGCCCAGCAGTTTGCTTTGGACCGCGGCGTCCACCGCCGTCATGCCACCGCCAATGACCACGACCCGGCGACCGACCGGCAGGGTGTCGACCTTGGGCGTCTGGCGCAGGGTGGCGATGAAGTCCACGGCATCCTGCACGCCGTCCAGGTGTTCGCCAGGCACCCCAAGCCGGTGCGTTTGCTGCAGGCCCATGCCCAGAAACAGCGCATCGTGGTCCTGACGCAGGGCGTTCAGCTGGGCCGCTGTCTCCAGTTTCCAGCCCTGGAGCAGCGTAATGCCGCCAATATCTAGCAGCCAGGCGATCTCTTTTTGGGCAAAGTCATTCGGGGTTTTGTAGCTGGCCAGCCCGTATTCGTTCAGGCCGCCGGCCTTAGGTTGTGCGTCGTACACCACCACCGCGTGCCCGAGTCGCGCCAGGGTGTGGGCACAGGCTAGCCCCGCCGGGCCGGCGCCCACCACGGCCACCGTCTTGCCGGTGGCTGCAGCGCGGCTGAACAGCTGGGGCTGGGCGCTCTCCATCAGGGCGTCCACCGCGTGGCGTTGCAGCCGGCCAATCTGCACGGGCTTGCCTTCCTGGGTGTTGCGCACGCACACGGCCTCGCACAGGCTTTCGGTCGGGCAGACCCGGGCGCACATGCCGCCGAGCGGGTTGGCCTCCAAAATGGTGCGAGCGGAGCCGCGCAGGTTGCCGTCGGCAATGCGCTTGATGAACGACGGCACATCGATGCTGGTGGGGCAGGCGATGGCGCAGGGCGCGTCATAGCAGTACAGGCAGCGCTCGGCCTCCAGCAGCGCTTGGGCCTGTGTCAAAGGCGGGCTGGCGTCGGCAAAGTTGCGGGCGTAGTCGGCCGCGCTCAGGCGGCCGGCGCGGATGTCGGGGGCATATGGGAGGGTCACTGGAGCAGCTCCTGTCAAAATCTGACCGTTTAGTCAAGTAATTGACGAGATACTAGCAATCCATGTGCCACCGTGTCATCAGGGTTTATCCGGGGCCGTGCGAATGTCATTGTTTTGACACAAGCCGGACCTATGGTTTGATTCTTTCAATTTCTTGGGAATCGACTATGTTGTTCAAAAGCCTGGCCACCAGTGTTGTGCTCTTTAGCCTGATCGGCTGTGCCGTGACGTCCCCTGGCACTTCGGCCAATGGGGCGGCCACCTTTAGCTTCGGCCTCTGGGGCGACATGCCCTACAAAAAAGCTGGCGACGACAGCAAGTTGCCGGCGGTGCTGCAAAGCATCAACCAATCGGACATTGCGTTCTCAATCTACGATGGTGACATCAAGGACGGCAGCTCCAAGTGCACCGATGATGTCTACACGGGCGCATTGGCGATGTTCGGCAAGATGGTCAAACCGGTGGTGTACGTGCCCGGTGACAACGAATGGACCGATTGTCACCGCGTGAACAATGGTGGCTACGACACGCTGGAGCGTTTGGCCCACTTGCGCAAGGTGATGTTCCCGAACAACGACAGCCTGGGCCAGACCCGCCTGCCGTTGCAGCGCCAGGGCAAACCCGGCGAAAAATATGCTGAAAACACACGTTTTCAGCATGGTGGCGTGGTGTTTGTCGGCATCAACATGCCCGGCAGCAACAACAATTTGGTCCTTAGCGCCAAAGACTGCACGGCCAATAGCGCCCGTAAAGCGCCCCAGTGCGATGCCGCCAATGCCGAGTACCTGGAGCGTGACGCGGCCAACGTCGAGTGGATGAAGGCGGCCTTTGAGCAAGCTGCCAAAGACAAGGCACGGGGCCTGCTGGTGGTTGTGCAGGGTGACCCGGGCTTTGATTTGCCCGAGACCGGAGACGCCGACGAGAGCACGCTGCCCGAGTCTCTGGGCTACCGTAACTTTATGACGGCTCTGACAGCCCAGACCGAAAAATTCGCTGGACAAGTGCTGTTTGTGCATGGCGACACGCATTATTTCAAGGTCGATAAGCCGCTCTACAGCCCGAACAAGCTGCTGCCTAACTTCACCCGTCTCCAAACTTTTGGCAGCCCGTCATTGCACTGGGCGCGCGTGACCGTGGATGTCAACTCGGCCAACGTGTTTCAGATTCAGCCGGTCATCGTGCGCCAGCCCTGAGGCTGGCCGCCCACGTTATGGCCTCGTTATCGGGGCTCAGGGTGCAATTCTGTAGTTTGTGCCATGCCCTGCAGTCTTAATCGGTGTCAACCCGCCGAGTGGCAGGCCGTCCAGGCGCCACCCGCACGGCTTGATGCCAGTGCGGCTTCGACAAATTCCTGGCCCCACAGGCCGTCGCGCACCCCTGGCGACCCGCTGCATAGCGGGTCGGCTGGTTGCCCGGTGATGCGGGACGCAATGGCCTCGGCAAAGTCGGCATACAAGTTGGCAAAGGATTCGCGGAAACCTTCCGGGTGGCCGCGGGCAATTCGGGTGGCGCGTTGCGCAGCCGGGTGCAGTTGGGCGTCGCCACGGCCCAGAATCCGCACCGAGTCGCCAAGCGGCGCATGGTGCAGGTAGTTCGGGTTTAGGTGCTCCCAAGCTAACATGCCTTTGGCGCCGTGAATTCGAATGCGCACATTGTTTTCGGCACCAGCGGCTGCTTGGCTGACCAGGCAGGTGCCGCGCGCACCATTCTCAAAGCGCCACAGAATAGCCGCGTAGTCGTCAAACACGCGGTCCGGTACCACGGCCCCTACGTCAGCCGAGACCCGGGCCACGCGGCTGCCGCTCACGTAGCTGGCCAGATGGTGGGCATGGATGCCAATGTCGCCCAATACCAGTGACGGCCCGCTGCGTTCGGGGTTCAATTTCCAACGCAGTTTGTCAGTCAGCAGGCCGCTCTCCACTGGCAGCGCCATGCCGCCTTGCAAATACTCGGCCTGCACGATGCGGATGTCGCCCAGCACGCCGGCCTCGACCATGGCCCGCGCTTGCCGCACCATGGGGTAGCCGCTGTAATTGTGTGTCAGGCAAAACGCCAGCCGGGTTCGTTCCACCAGTTCTACCAGGTGCCGGGCCTGGCTGAGCGAGTTGACCATCGGCTTGTCGCAGATGACGTGCAGACCGGCCCGCAGCGCCAACACACAGTCAGCGTAATGACGGTCGTTGGGCGTCATGACCGCGACGGCCTCGATTCGGTCCTCGGAAGGCCTGGCTGATTCGGCCGCAATCATCTGCTCGACCGACACGTAGGCGCGCGCAGCGTCCAGGCCCAAAGCGGCGCCATGGCTGACGGCGCGCAGCGGGTCTGAGGACAGCACGCCGGCAACGATCACAAAGCGCCGGTCCAGCACCGCCGCGCTCATGTGGATGGGCCCGATGAACGAGCCCGGCCCGCCGCCGATCACGCCCAGCCGCAGGGGTCGCCCGAGGGTTGCCCAAGCTGTGGGGCTGTCCATCGTTGTCATGGGATGATGTTTAGTGATGGTAATAAGCGGCGACAGGGCCAAGGGCAGCTTTTTTTAAGGGCGGTTCATCCGCCAAGCAAATCCTATGGAATCTTAACCCCCGTCAACGCTTCCAGTGCGCCAAATGGCTGGTAAATCGACCCGGTCGCTAGATCGGCTCAGTGCTGCGCGTGGCCGCGAAGCGTGACCGAGGGGGAGCACCCAAAATGCTGTTTGTAGTAGGCCGCGAACCGGCCCATATGAATAAAACCATGGTGCAGCGCCACGTCCGACAGCAGAGTCGGGTGCCCATCGAGAGCCGCCATTTGCAAGACCTGGTGCACCGCTTCGAGTCGCACAGCGCGGGCGTAGGCAAGCGGTGACAGATCGAAGCGGCGGCGAAAGGCTGCCTCCAGGGCGCGGGGGCTCATGCAGGCGGCCGCCGCAATGGTCGTCAGGCTGAGGGCCTGGTGCACATGGGCGTGAATGTGGTCTACCGCGCGCTGCAGACGGCTGGTATCGCCCTGGCTGCTTAGGATGCTGGGGGCGTGTGACGCCAGGCCGGACGGGCGCAGCAGATCGAGCCCGCTCAGCAAAAAAGCTTCCATCGCCCCAAAGGCGGCGGGGTGGCGCAGCCACTGTGCGCCATGGCTGTGCAGGTTGCGCGTCATGTCGGTCACGGCTTGCCACCAGGCTGCCACGGCTGGGTCGTGGCGTGACCGGGTCAGCCTGAATGCCGGCAGCGGGCCATCGGCATCGCCGTCATTACGCAGCATCTGGCTAGGAACCTGCAGCATGATCATGGCGCAGTCGCTCGTCCACACCATCCGGGTTTGGGCGCGCGGTTGCAGCACGCTCATCATGTCAGGGCCGACCCAGGCCTCCTGCCCATTGCAGCGCACGCGCGCTCGGCCATGCAGTGGCAACTGCAACAGGTAGTAGTCGCCGCGCTCCCCAGGGTCAATCTCGACCTCTGCGCCATAGCTGAGCACATTCAGAGACACCTGGCCAAGGTGAATTTGGTTGTGCCGCGCTTCAAAATGATCCGCCCCTCTGCGCAGATGCAGGTGGTGCGGCGAGAGTGCCCGCCCAACCAGGTCACTGGCTTCGGTAGCTGAACGGGAACGGGTCAGCGGGTAGTCGTCCAGCAGCTGGCAGGGCTTTGACAGTTCGGCAGCGAGGCGCATGCGTGGCTTCCCTTCCAGTTCAGTTTGACAAGGCAGGACCCGCGCAGCGCTAATCGGATAGGCGTTGGCGGCAATCGGATAGCCAAACGCAGGCGGGCAAGGCTAGACTATAAGTGGGCATCGGTTGCCACCTGTTTGCCGCTATGCCGCCGCTTCGCCTGGGTGCGACCGCCATCGGCCTCGTGGCGTGGCCAGAACAAACTCACTGTGATCCGCTAAGATGATCTGGCCAAGCCCGCCAATCCCGCAATCCGTCCATGCCCAACCCACATAGCCCTGCCCATGACGCATCCAGAGCTATTGCTCTGGATGCCGCAACGATTGCCGATCTGAATGCCGCCTTCGATGCCGGCACGCTCGACGCGGAGCAGTTGGTGCTGCTGTGTTTGGCGCGTATCCAGGCCTATGATCGTCACGGACCTCGGCTTAATGCCGTCATCGTGCTGAATCCCATGGCGATCGAAACGGCCCGTAACCTGGACAAGGAGCGCCGGGCCACTGGTGCGCGGTCCCCTTTGCATGGGATCCCCGTGCTGCTGAAGGACAATTTCGACACGGCCGATATGCCCACTACCGGTGGTTCGGTGATGCTCGATGGTTCTATACCGCCAGACGATGCCTACCTGGTGCAACGTTTACGGGCCGCAGGTGCGGTGATCCTGGCCAAGGTCAACATGTCGGAATTTGCGTCTGCAGGCACCTTCAGCTCCATCCTGGGTTACTCGCGCAATCCGCACGACCTGATGCGCACGACCTCCGGATCGTCCGGTGGGGCCGGCGTTGCCATCGCGGCGGCTTATGCGCCTCTGGCTCTGGGTACGGACACGGGTGGCTCGATTCGTGGCCCCGCGGCGGCCAACGGCATCGTGGCCTTGAAGCCGACATACGGGCTGCTCAGCCGCGACGGCATCATACCGGTGTCGCTGAGCCTGGACACCGGCGGACCGATGGCCCGTTGCGTGCGCGATATCGCGCTGGCCCTAGGCGTCATGACCGGTATCGACCCGGCGGATCCCGCCACACAGTGCAGTGCAGGCAGGTTCCTCACCGACTACGCGAAAAATCTGGATCCTGCGGCCCTGCAGGGCGCACGGATTGGTATAGCGCGGGATTTCATGGGCGCTGATGCCGACGTGGACTGGGTGGTGAGAGCCAGCCTGGATACCATGTGCCGCGCGGGCGCTACGATTCACGAGGTGCGTTGCCCGAAGTGGCTGCTTGACGTCAAGGACGCGTTCTTCGACGCCGTCCGGATGCCCGAATTCGCGCCTCAGATCGCTGATTACCTCGCGACAACCGGGCCCCAATTTCCCAAGAACATCGCACAGTTGGTCGAGCGCTCTCTGCGTATGCCATCCAGGCGCTCCAACGGAACTGGACCGAACCCCGGGCGGTGGGCTCAGCTCGAGCGTGAGGCAGCGAGTTGCTCAATGGATGACCACCGATATACCTTGGTGCGCAATCATGGCATGCCAATGGTTCGCGCCACGATCGACGCCATGATGGCTGAGCAGGACCTTGACGCCATCGTGTACCCGACGGCCCTGCGCCGTGCAGCACTCGTGGCAGGCCCTACGGCTGATCCCACCGGCCCCGCCGCCGGCTCAGCTACGAACATCGCAAACCTGTCGGGCCTGCCCGACCTGATCGTCCCGGCCGGGTTCACCGGCGATGGCCTGCCGGTGTGTCTGTCGTTCCTGGGGGCGGCCTTCGGCGAGCAGAAGCTGCTTTCATTAGGCTACAGCTTCGAACAGGCGACCCAAGCGCGGCGCCTGCCGGTGCATGCGCCAGCCCTTGCAGGGGAGATGATCACTCTGCAATGATGGATGGCTAGCAAGCCGGCAGGTGGCCGGTGGCGGGTGCCGGCGTTTGCGCGCTTATTCTGATAACTTGCCAATGTTCTCTGTCAACAGGTCGGCAATAACGGCGCGCATCCACTGGTGGCCGGGATCGCGATGCATACGTTCGTGCCAGAGAAGCTTGACGCTGAGCTTTTTGATGCGAAAGGGGAGCGGAATAGTGCGTATGTTCTGCAGGTCGCGCAGCGCGAAGCGAGTGAAGTTGGGTGCCGACATCAGGTAATTGGTATTGCGCAGGATCAGCGGACCTGCGAAGAAGTGCGGCAGGGTCAGCGCCACTTTGAGTTTGCTACGAACGCGGGACAAGGCCTGCTCCAACAGGCCTGGGCCGCGGCCGGGTGGCTCCACGACGATGTGCGACGCCTCCAGATATTGCTCCATGGTGATTTTCCCCTGGATATACGGATGGTCGGCACGCAGCATGCAGACGTAGGGATCCTGAAATAGTGAAATCTGCCGGAATCCGCCCAACAGCGCAGGCAGGTGGCCGATGGCGAAATCCGCCTCGCCGGCCACCAGGGCTTCGCGGTAGGCGTCGATGCGCAGGTGCAGCACCTTTAGGCTAATGTGCGGTGCGGTTCGCGCGAGGTGATCGGCGATGATCGGCAGATAGATCAGTTGACCGATATCGGACAGCAGCAGGCTGAAACACCGAGCGGACGACATGGGGTCGAAATCGGTGGTTCCCTGGAGCGACGTCTGCATGATCGCCAGCGCCCGCTCCAGCGGCGCGAGCATGCCATTTGCCGAAGGCGTCGGCAACATGCCCGCACTGGTGCGTACGAAAAGAGGGTCCTTGCAAAGCACGCGTAGGCGTGACAGGGAGTGGCTCACGGACGACTGGGTCAAGCCCAGTTCGCGTCCTGCTGCAGTGACGCTGCGATGCTTGGCAACCGCCAGCAGCACTCGAATCAGATTAAGGTCAAAGTGGTCAGTAATCATGAACCTTGGCCATCTTGCGTATGGTTCAAATTAATTTGACACATCATATACCCTCGCGCTAGCATAAAGAGTAAGTATGCAAACCAAAACCGATGATATGGTGCCAACCCGCAATGTGCTGGAGTTCAGGCGCTACCGCATGGGTTTGCAGGTCGACGAGACACTTTGCGAACTCATCGACGGGCTGAGCTTTTCGGTTCGGCAGAGCAGCGTGCTGGGCGTGGTGGGCGAGTCGGGCTGTGGCAAGAGCATGACTGCCTTGTCTGTCCTGCGCCTGCTGCCTGCGGCGGCGGTGGTCATGGGCGGTGAAATTCTGTTCAACGGCGAGAACCTGCTTGCTAAGACCGAAGCCGAGATGGAGAAGATCCGGGGCCGAGATATTGCGATGGTGTTCCAGGAGCCGATGACCTCGCTCAACCCAGTCCACACGGTCGGCCGCCAGATCGCCGAGGTCTTCCTGACCCACCGACCGCAGATGGGCGCGGAGGAGCGTAGAACCACGGCCATCGCACTGCTGCGCCAAGTAGGTATCGCCAATCCGGAACAGCGATTCGACCAGTTTCCGCACCAGTTATCAGGCGGTATGCGCCAGCGCGTCATGATCGCTATCGCGGTGGCCTGTAGGCCGCAGATCCTGCTGGCAGACGAACCCACGACGGCGTTGGACGGTACCATCCAAGCCCAAGTGTTGTCGCTCATGCAGGAACTCAAGCAGCAAACGCAAGGCTCGATCATGCTTATCACCCACAACCTTGGCGTCGTGGCGGAGACCTGCGATGAAGTGGTGATCATGTACGCTGGCCGCATTGTCGAGAGAGGATCGATCGCGAACATCTTCGACCAACCTGCCCATCCCTACACCCGGGGGCTGTTGGCTTCGCTACCGTCACTCGTGGCAGACCGCGGTGAACTGTATTCGATACCCGGTTCGGTCCCTACCGTGGACAACCTCGAACCCGGCTGCCGGTTCGCACCACGCTGTAGCATGAGGCGCGAAGTATGTACGCGCAAGGTGCCTGCGCTGGCCGAAGTCCGCAGTGGCCATGCCGTGGCCTGTTGGGTTACCGGGCCGGGAGCCGAGTTATGAAACCGCTGCTAGAGATCCGCGGGCTGAAGAAATACTTCGGCCTTAAAAAGCCTCTGTTTCAGCGCGAGCGCCAGTACGTGCACGCGCTGGATGGCATCGACGTTGATCTGATCGAAGGCGAGACGCTGAGCGTGGTGGGTGAATCCGGCTCGGGCAAATCCACCCTGGGGCGCGCTATCGTTCGCCTGGAGGAGCCCACGGCCGGCAGCATCCATTATCTGGGGCGCGACCTCGCCAAGCTGCGCCGGGCGCAGGTCCAAGAGTTCCGCCGCCACATCCAGATGGTTTTTCAAGATCCTTACTCGTCGCTGAACCCCCGCCTTACCGTGGGCCACGCGCTGGCCGAGCCCATGTTGGTCCACGGGACAGCTCCGAATGCGGCCGTTGCCCGACAGGCGGTCGGCGCTTTACTGGAGCGCGTAGGGCTGAGGCCCGAGATGGCGTCTTCCTATCCGTTTGCTTTCTCGGGCGGCCAGCGCCAGCGCATCGGCATCGCGCGTGCCCTTTGCCTGAACCCCCGGATCCTGATTTGCGACGAGGCGGTTTCGGCCCTCGATGTATCGGTCCAGTCGCAGATCCTGAATCTGTTCAACCAGCTCAAGAAGGACCTAGGGCTGACCTACCTTTTCATCACCCACGACCTAGCCGTCGTGCGTTATGTGTCGGATCGGGTCATGGTGATGTATTTGGGCCAGGTGGTCGAACTCGCGCCGCGCGATGCCTTCTTCCAGCGCCGACTGCATCCATATACGCAGGCCCTGATCTCGGCCGCACCCATCGCATCAACTTCTGCGCGCGAACCCAAGGTCATCCTGCAGGGAGAAATCCCGAATGCAGTCAACCCTCCATCTGGCTGTCGTTTTCACACGCGCTGTCCGAGGGCTATGGACAAGTGCCGGCAGATAGAGCCGCGGCTGCGCGAAATCGCGCCTGGTCACCACGTGCGCTGCCACCTTTACGATAACGAGCACTGAGCCGGGAACCCATGTTGCAGTACCTCCTCCTCAGGGTCATGAAAGGCGGCCTGACCTTTCTGGCTGCGATTTCGGTCACCTTCCTGATCGTACGCCTGATGCCGGGTGACCCGACCACCGCCTTCATCAGCGACTCCATGACGCCCCAGGATGTTCAGGCTCTGAATACGCTGCTGGGGTTGGACCGGCCCCTGTTTGAGCAGTACGCGCTGTTCCTGCGCAATCTTGCGAATTTCGAAATGGGCCAGTCCTTTTTTTACAAGCAGGCGGTCAGCACCATCATCGTACCCCGGCTCGGGTGGACCCTATTGCTTGTCGGTACCGCGCTTTTCATCACGCTGCTCATAGGCATCCCTCTTGGTGTGTATTCCGCCATGCATAAAGGCAAGTGGGTCGACCAGTGCGTCAGTACGCTGATCGTCCTGGGAATCTCGATTTTCATCCCCCTGCTGGCCTTCGTGCTGATCTATGTTTTCAGTTTGGAGCTCGAGCTCACCCCGGTCGGGGGCGCACTCACGCCCGGGGTCGACGACTCAGAGCGCACCCTGGACATCCTGCGGCACATGATCTTGCCCACTGTGACCCTGGTCATCGTGAACCTGGCGCAGATAGTCCTGTACACGCGCAGCAGTTTGCTTGACGTGCTGAAGGAGGACTACATTCGCACTGCACGAGCGAAGGGCGTCAATGACCTTGGCGTCACCTGGGGTCATGCTCTGCGCAACGCAATGATCCCCACGGTCACCGTGACCGGCCTGATGCTGGGCAAGATGGTCGCCGGCGCCGTATTGACGGAAACCGTCTTCTCCTGGCCCGGTCTGGGCTCCATGATCTACGATGCTGTCCAGAAGCAGGACTTTCCCCTTCTGCAGGGCGCCTTCATTGTGCTTGCGTTCAGCGTCATCCTAATGACGCTCGTGACCGATCTGTTCGTCGCCTGGCTCGACCCGCGGATCAAGTTACATGGGGGCAATGCGCAGTGAGGGATAAGAGCTTCGTCCAGTCTTTTTCTAAACACCGTCTGGGCATGGTCGGCTTTGTCGGTATTGTGATGGTTGTGCTGGTTGGCGCCATCGGCCCGATGCTGGTGACCTACCCTGTGGGCTACAACGAGGCCGCGCCCCTGGCCCCGCCCTCGGCCACACAGTGGCTGGGTACCGATGCACTGGGGCTGAGCCTGTTCGACGAGATTGTCTGGGGCGCACGCACCTCGTTGCTCATCTCGCTGACCGCTGTCGCAGTAGCCAGCGTCATCGGCATACCCCTGGGGCTGGTGTCTGGTTACTTTCAGGGGCGTATCGGCGCGCTTATCGACAGTGTGATCGAAATCGCCATGACCATTCCTACACTGCCGCTGATGATCCTGATATCCGCGATCACCGGCCCCAGTGTTGGGACGGTCGCGGTGGTCATCGGTGTTTTTTCTTGGCCGACATTGGCGCGCATCGTGCGTAACTCCACCTTGAAGCTGGCCAGACTTCCTTTCATCGAGGCAGCGATCGTGCTCGGCATACCGCGGCGCACGATCATGTTCAAGCATATCCTGCTCAATGCAGCCGGCCCCGCCCTGGTGGACCTGACCATCGTCATGGCCACTGCGGTACTGACGGAGGCCGGTCTAAGTTATCTTGGACTCGGTGACCCGAATGCCTGGTCATGGGGGGGCATTCTGCAGACCGCCTTCCGCGGCGGTCATCATTTCGAAGCCTGGTGGTTGATCGTGTTCCCCTCCCTTGCCATCATGTTTTTCGTAGTTTCTTTCAATCTGCTGGGTCTTGGCATCAACGAGACCCTGAATCCAAAGCGCGAGTGAATGCACGGAACCCAAGCCGGCCGGGGGCGTTTACCCGAACTGTAGTTTTTTTCACAACCTATGAGAAGGAGTAGTGCAATGACGACGAGACGATCATTCATGGAAATGGGAGTTGCCCTCACGGCTACCGCCGCTGCCGGCAACACGGTGGCGCAGTCTGCGCGCGGTCCTGTATTAACCATAGGCCTGCTCGGCGACATCCAGACGCTGAATTTCTGGTCCAGCAACGACGTGAATTCTGCAGTTCTGCAGGAAGCGATCATGCCGCGTTACGGCTATATGGACGCAAGCGGGAACGTCAAGTCCCACCTGATGCGGCTGGTCGAGGTCAAGGACAACGCCCAGACCTTCGTGATGCACCTGATGCCTGGTATCAAATGGCATGACGGTGTGCCATTCACGGCCGACGATGTTCTGTTCACCAGCGAGTACTTAGTCAAGCATAAGCTGTTCCAGAACACGCGGTTCAGCAATGTGGCTTCGGTGCGCAAGATCGACGACATGACAGTCGAATACAAGCTGAAGGTGCCGCAGGTCGGTTTTGCGGACGTGATGATGTTCTGGGTTGCTCCGATGCCCAAGCACCGCTGGGAGAAAATCACGGAGCCCATGACGCTCAACGATGATGCCGGCGGCCTGACCGGACTGGGCCCGTTTAAGCTGACCGAATGGAAGAAGGGTCAGTATTACATCGTCGACCGCAATCCGAACTGGCCTTCCGCGCTGGGGACACCGGCTATCAACCGTATCGTCTATCGGATCTACAAGGACGACAATGCCCTTGTACTTGCGCTGCGTACGGGTGAGATCCACACCACGAGCCGGCAGTTCCTGCCCTCCATGGCCGCGCAGTTCCGCAACAAGCCGGCCTACCGGATCTTTGAGCCTCCTTCACCCGGGTATGCCTACATCGGGTTCAACGGTAAAAAGAGCGAATTCGCGGCCGACTTGGCGGTGCGCCGGGCAGTGGCTCACTGTATCGACCGGCCGAAGATTATCAAGCTGGCGCTCGAGGGCAGCGGCGTGCCAATGCCGGGGTCTGTGTCGCCGATCTACAAGGACTTCGTGAAGTCCAAGATCGAGTACCCGGCCTTCAGCCTGGACGCCGCGAAGAAGGTCCTGCGCGAGGCCGGCTACGTGGACAGTGATGGGGACGGTATTGTCGAGAAGAATGGCAAGAAGCTGTCGATGAAGATGATGTACGAGGCTTCGCGTACCGACTATGACAAGTCCGTGCGGATCATCAAAGAGGACGCACGCCAGGCCGGCATCGAGCTGATCCTCGAGCCTATCGACCGTCAGGTCTATATGGATCGCCAATCGAAGACCAAAGAGTACGAAATGTTGTTCGTGCAGTGGGGCGCGATCGTCGTGATCTACGACTCCTTCTACAACCTTTATGGAAAGGAGGCCTTCCTTAATTACTCCGGCTTTCAAGACCCGGACCTTGAGAAGTGGGCAAAGGATGCCAAGGAATCGGCAACAGTCGCCGAGAGCATCAAGCCCATGGAGGAGGCGCAAAAAGTGGTCGTCAGCCAGATTCCGACACTGGCGGTCTGGGTTCCGAACTTGATTTTCGTCGCAAGCACCAAGTTTGAAGGATATCTGTCGTACCCATCTTCCAATAACGGAGCCATCAGCATGGCCTCATTACTCAACCTCAAACCTCGCAAGTAAAGGACAATGCATCATGGGAATCAAGAAAGCATACAAGGGCTACAAGGCCTACGACTACCTCACGCCGGGCGAAGACTACATGGAGTTCGCCCTGACTTCGAAAGACCGGATCCCGGAGTGGCTGGTACCTCTGACCCCCGATCAAGAGCAGCGTTCGCTGCGCCTGGTAGAGGAGAAGATCATGATCTCGATGCATGAGCACCCGGTCTACAACCCGCTCGACCTTAACCAGTACGGACTGCAACGACAACGCGGCCGCTCGTTCTGTGCCTATGAAGGTCTAGCTGAGTCTTACCTTGACGTGACCTTTGACAACCTGATGAACGGATCATGTTGCATCACTTCCCACAACGGTTGGAAGTGGACCGACATCGTGCACGATCTGGGCATGCGCCTGTGCGATGTCGCGCACCAGGATTTCTTAGTTCATGTGCGTACTGTCGACGAGATTGAGCAGGCGCGTGCCCAAGGCAAGATCGCCTGGGTGGCCTGTATCGAAGGCGCTATGCCGATCGAAAACGAGGTCGATCGTATCGACATCATGTACGGACTGGGCGTGCGACTGCTCGGGCTGACTTATTCCGAGTCCAACTCACTTGGCTCGGGACTAAAGGAAACCCGCGATGCCGGCCTGACTGCTTTCGGGCGCAGGGCGGTCCAGCGCATGAACAAAGTAGGCATGTTGATTGACGTGTCGCATGGCAGCACGTTGACGGCGATCGATGCAGCGGAAATGTCCTCGGTGCCGATCTGCATGTCGCACACGGGAGCGCGCACCTTGTGGAACTCTAAACGACTGGCCACCGACGACGCCATCAAAGCGGTAGCCGCTGGTGGTGGGGTGGTGGGGATCGAGGCTGCGCCGCATACGACTATCACCTACAACCGTCGCACTCATGACATCGATTCGGTCATGGAGCACTTCGAATATGTCGCGAATCTAATCGGCATCGACCACGTCTGTTTTGGAACTGACACCAACTGGGGCGATCACGTGGGACTGCACAAGCAGTTCTCTAAGTTCCTGTCTAACGCAGAGACCCGCAACACCGACGACTTTCCTCGCGTCGACCACGTGAAGGGCGTGGAGAATCCACGGGAGAGCTCCAAGAATCTGCTGCGCTGGTTGGTCGCCCACGGCTACAGCGACGACGATATTGGCAAGGTGCTAGGGGGCAACGTGATGCGAGTCTTGCGCGCGGTCTGGAAATAAAGCGACAACCGGGGAGACTGGTTGTACCGCGCTTCAAATTGATCTACCCCGCCGCGCAGCGCTTATCGGATAGGCGTTGGCGGCGATCGGATAGCCAATCGCAAGCAGGCAAGGCTAGACTATAAGTGGGCATCAATTGTCCCAGCCGTCTTTATTGCCAGGAGCTTCTGATGTGTAAGGTACCCAATTCGCTGGCCAAGCCGGTCCCCGCCGTGGCCGTGAGTGCCGGTCTGGCGCTCATGCCAACCTGAGCCAGACCGCACACCATGGCAGAGCGCTCTTTCGCGGCAGAAGTCGAGCAGCTGCGGGCCGAGCCTGGTTCGGTGTTTCACGGCGAGGGCATTCTGGCCGTCACCAAAGCACTGCTGGAATGTGGCGTCGGGTATGTGGCGGGTTACCAAGGCTCGCCCATCTCCCACCTGATGGATGTGCTGGCCGATGCCCAGCCCATCCTGCAGGAACTCGGGGTTCATTTCGAGGCCAGTGCCAGCGAGGCCACGGCAGCAGCGACCCTGTCGGCCTCGGTCATGTACCCGATCCGCGGCGCGGTCACCTGGAAATCGACCGTCGGCACCAATGTGGCCTCTGATGCATTGGCCAACCTGGCCTCGGGTGGCGTCACCGGCGGTGCGTTGATCATCATCGGCGAGGACTACGGCGAGGGCTCCTCCATCATGCAGGAGCGCAGCCATGCCTTTGCCATGAAGTCGCAGGTCTGGCTGCTTGACCCGCGGCCCAATCTGCCCAGCATCGTCCAGGCGGTGCATGATGGCTTTGAGCTGTCAGAAGCCAGCCGCACGCCCGTGATGCTGGAGCTGCGTGTGCGCTCCTGCCACCTGCACGGCAGCTTTGTCACCCGGCCGAACGTGCCGCCACCGTACACCTTGCGTGAAGCGCTGGAGTCGCCCGTGCGTGATACCAGTCGCATCGTGCTGCCACCCGCGAGCTACTTGCACGAGCACGAAAAAATCATCGACCGCTGGCCGGCCGCAGTGCGCTTCATTGAGGAGCGTGGCCTGAATGAGTTCTTCAGTGGCGACATTGAGGAACTGGGCATCATCATGCTTGGCGGCCTGTACAACAACGTGCAGCGCGCGCTCATGAGCCACGACATGGCCGATTTGTTTGGCCAGTCGCGCATCCCCCTGTACGTAATGAATGTCGCCTACCCGCTCATCGACTCTGAACTGCTGCGTTTTTGCAATGGCAAAAAGGCGGTGTTGGTGGTGGAGGAGGGCCAGCCCGATTACCACGAGCAGGCGATCCATGCGGTGCTGGGCCGTGCCGGCGTGCGCACCACCATCCATGGCAAAGACATGCTGGCGCGGGCCGGCGAGTACACGGTGGTCGAGCTCAAGCGCGGGCTAGCAGCCTTTCTGGCGCGTTACCGGCCGGCGTCTTTGGCCAAACCGGTGTCGCTGGGGATGCCAGCGCGCAGCGCCGACACCGCCCCGGGTGTAGTTGTTGCCGTCGCGGCTACAGTGGCTGCAACCTCTCCTCAAGCAGTGGCCCAGGCAGCGCGACTACCGGTGACCTCCATGGCGGCCGCTGCGGCTGCCAGCGCCTCTATGCGATTGGGTGCCCCGGTGCTGGCGTCCGTCGTCCCGGCCCGTCCACCCGGGTTTTGTATCGGTTGCCCTGAGCGCCCGATCTTCTCGGCCATGACCCTGGTGCAAGAGGAGCTGGGCATGCACCACATCTCTGCCGACATCGGCTGCCATCTGTTTGCCGCTATGCCGCCGTTTCATCTGGGTGCGACCACCATGGGCTACGGTCTGGGCGCGTCCAGTGCGGCTGCACTCAATGTAGCGGCGGGCAAGCGCTCGATCGCGATGATGGGCGACGGCGGCTTCTGGCACAACGGCTTGGCCAGTGGCATTGGCAACGCGGTGTTCAACAAGGCTGACGGCGTGATTGTGATCGTGGACAACAACTACTCTGCCGCTACAGGCGGCCAGGATCTGTTGTCGTCCCGTGCCGACAACCAGAACCGGAGCACCAAGCACCCTATCGAGAGTGCGGTGCGGGGCGTTGGTGTGCAGTGGGTGCGCACGGTTGACCACACCTACGATGTCAAGGCCATGCAATCAGCACTTAAAGAAGCCTTGAGCACCGACTTCAAAGGCTCCAAGGTGGTGATTGCACAAAGCGAATGCATGCTCAACAAGCAGCGCCGCGTCAAGCCGCAGGTGGCGGCTGCGGTGCAGCGCGGCGTGCGGGTGGTTAAGGAAAAATTTGGCGTGGACTCCGCCGTGTGCAGTGGCGACCATGCCTGTATGCGCATCTCGGGTTGCCCCTCGCTGACGCTGAAGAATAGCGGTGACCCGCTCAAGCCTGACCCGGTGGCCCATGTGGACGAGGGCTGCGTGGCCTGTGGCCATTGTGGCGAGGTGGCCGACGCTGCCGTGCTGTGCCCCTCGTTTTACCGGGTGGATTGGGTGCGCAACCCAGGCCGTTGGGAACAGCGCCTGGACGGCTGGCGCCGCAAGGTGGTGGGCTGGTTGCAGGGGCGCCAACAACGTAGCCTGCGAGCCCGCGCCCTTTATGCGGAGGTCGAATGACAGCCCATTCATCGCCGCCGCGGGTGTTGGGCGCTGACCCAAAGCGCCCCATCACCATTGCCATCCTGGCGCTGGGTGGCCAGGGCGGCGGGGTGTTGGTCGACTGGATTGTTGACCTGGCCCAGAGCAACGGCTACCTGGCGCAGGCTACCTCGGTGGCCGGTGTCGCACAGCGTACTGGGGCCACCATCTATTACATCGAGCTGTTGGCCAAGCGCCATGTACCAGCCCAGGGTGGCTTACCCGTGCTGGCCCAGATGGCAGTGCCGGGCGAGGTGGACATCGTCATCGCCTCGGAGCTGATGGAGGCCGGCCGTGCCATGCAGCGTGGCCTGGTCACACCCGAGCGGACCACGCTGATTGCCTCTTCCCACCGAGATTACGCCACGCTTGAAAAGGTGGTGCCCGGCAATGGCTTGGCTGATGCCGCGGCCGTGCTGGAGGTAG
This sequence comes from Rhodoferax sp., assembly GCA_040400795.1. GTDB lineage: Bacteria > Pseudomonadota > Gammaproteobacteria > Burkholderiales > Burkholderiaceae_C > Rhodoferax. The sequence continues at coordinate 95,429 of JBBAPO010000007.1, read as the reverse complement.
GCTACACGCATGCGCAGCGGTTTCTGCACGACGACTTGCAGGCCTTGGCCCGGCAACACGGCAGTGCCTTGTCGGCGACGCTGTTCGGCGCCTTGGCCGGTAGCGGTGAACTGCCTTTTGACGAGGCGGCCTTCGAGGCCACGGTGAAGCGTGGCGGCGTCGGCGTTGCGGCCAGTCTGCGCGCCTGGCGTGCCGGCCTGGAGGCGGTGCGCCGCCCGTTGCTGCGCGAGGCACCGGCCGACCCCATGGCCACGGCGCCGCGCCCGTTGCCGACCAAAGCGGCAGCGCCCCAGGTGGAGCCGTTGCGCGCGCGGATAGAGCGCGAGTTTTCGCCTGAGGCCCATGCCATGCTGGGCGCTGGCCTGCAACGCGTGCTGGAGTACCAAGACCTGGCCTATGGCACGGAATACCTGCACCACCTGGCCGACCTGCACGCCCATGCGCTGCGTTGTGGTGGCGCTGCCCACGGCCACGCCGCCACGGTGGAGGCGGCGCGCTGGGTGGCCGTGGCCATGGCCTACGACGATGTGATCCGCGTGGCCGAACTCAAGACCCGCACCGAACGCGCCCAGCGGGTGCGTGAGGAAGTGGGTGCTGGCGCTGACGACGTGGTGGGCACGGTCGAGTTCTTTCATCCGCGCATCGAGGAAATTTACAGTCTGATGCCCAAAGGCCTGGCCGATTGGATCGACGCCAAGCCGCTGCTGCGGGCCTTTCTGGTCAAGCGCATTGGCAATGGCCAGCGCCTAAGGCCCCACACGGTGCGCGACCAACTGATGTTGCAGGGGCTGGCGGCGCTGCGCCGCTGGCGCCGCCGCAGCCAGCGCCATGGCGTGGAGATGGCCCACATCGCAGAGTGGCTGAACACGGTCAAGGACCTGATGGTCAACGATTACGCCCTGGCGCTGGAGCTGGTTCGCTGCCGGCGGCTGGTCAAAGGCTATAGCGACACCCACGCCCGCGGCCAGTCCAAGTTTGACAAACTGCTGCGCGCGGCGGAACTACTCAAGGGGCGGCCGGCTGCTGCCGCGGATCTGGCGGCACTGCGGACGGCTGCGCTGGCCGATCCACAGGGCACGCAGCTTACCCAGCGTTGGGGCTTGTTGGGTCTGGGTTAGGGCATAACAGGGGTACTGCGTCGGCTGGGGATGGGATTTGTCAGGGCTGTCGGTAAGGCTCGCGCAGAATTGGCCATATCGCTTTTTCCTTATGGCGGCAGAGTCTAAAGCCCGGGCCCTTTGCCGATCAGCGTTTTCGGTACATCGTGTCATAAGGTGCCAAAGGTGCCCAGATCGACTGCGGAATGTCGACCAGGTCCTTACGCGCCGCGTAGCCCTGCGCCCACACGTGGGTGAACAGCACCGGCGCATCCGACACCACCTGGCGCTGGAACTCGGCGTACAGCTTCTTGCGTTTCTCGATGTCCCTTTCCACCGTGGCCTGCGCGAGCAACTCGTCCACCTTCGGGTTCGCATAGTTCTGGGTGTTGGACCAGATCACGCCCTGCTTGATGTTGGAGGACAGGTAGGTGCGATGTACGCCGATCACCGGGTCGCCGTAGTTGAAGGCACCGTCCACCGTGGCGTCGAAATCGTAGGTCGAGACGCGGCGCGCCCAGGTGGGAAAGTCGGGTGAACTGCGCACCGACACCTCAATCCCTATCTTGGCCAGCTGCGGACGCAAGTACTCGGCGATGGTCTGCGAGTTGTCGGGCGAGTTGGGCAGAAAGTCGATGGCCATCGCAAATCGCTTGCCATTTGCGCCCGCTTTTAGCCCCGCTGCGTCGAGCAACTTGGCCGCCTTGTCCAGGTTGATCTTGTAGGGTTCGACCTTGTCGGTATAAAACGGTGAACCCTGTGCAATCGGCCCGGTGGCCACCAGTGTCTTGCCCTGGTGCAGCTGGCGCACGATGAACTCCTTGTCCATCGCGAACCCGATCGCCTGGCGCACGCGCACGTCGTCGAACGGTTTCTTCTTCAGGTTGAAAGCGAGCCAGCCCAGCGGGCCGATCGCTTCACCGCCCTTGCGTGACACCACGACCTCAGGCGACTTCGCGAGTTGCGTCAGCTGGCTCAGGGTCAGCGAACCCGGCAGCAGGTCGATCTCGCCGCGCTCCAGCGCCAGCGCCTGGGCCGAGGTGTCGGGAATGATCCGGATGATCAGGCGGTCCACCTTGGGGCGGTCCTTGATGAAGAACCCGGCGTAACGCTCCAGCACGATAGCCTCGCGCGGATTGAATGCGACCACTTTGAACGGCCCGGACCCGACCGGATTGACGTTGCGCGGATGTGTCTGCAAGTTTTGGCCGTCGTCAAAAATGTGTTTGGGAATGATCGGGCAGAAGGCCGGCGACAGCGCCAACAAAATGGCCGGATGCGGCTGCTTGAGCCGGATGATGGCGATCTGAGGCGTTGGTGTGTCGACCCGCTCGACCGGTTCGAACATCGACTGGAACGGATGGTTGGCCTTGATCGCCATGATAGAAAACGCAACGTCCTCCGAGGTGATGGGTTTGCCATCGTGGAACGTCGCACCCGGCACCAGCTTGAGCAACAGCGACTTGCCGTCGTCCTGGAACACCCAGCTTTCAGCCAGGTAGGGCTGTGGGGTCCAGTCCTTGTCGAACCGCAGCGGGCTGGCAAAAATCTGGGTCGCGGGAATACCGGTGGCGATTCCGGACTGCACCGCCGAGTTCAGATGGCGAGGCACTGGCCCCATGCCGATCACGATTGTGCTGGGCGCGGTCTGCGCCGCAGCACCGAGGGCACAGGCAGCCATCAGGGCAGCCAGCAGGCCACGCGCCATGGTCGAGGCAAGAGAATGTTTTGACATGTCGAATTCCGGTTGGGATCAATGGCTGCCACGCCCTGAGGGGGCGGGACGATGCGATTTTGCGGTCGGTTTCGGGCGGGGTACGTTCAGTTTGCGCCAGTAAATTGACGATAACAGCCATCCATCGCACAATCCCGCATGTCCATTGGCAGTGCAAGACCACAAGCAACGACCCCGTTGCTGCCCGGCCCGATCGGGTTTGTGCTGATCCCGCAGTTCGCCGTGATCGCACTAGCGTCGGCGATCGAACCGCTGCGCATCGCCAACCGCTACCTGCAGACACCCTATACCTGGAAGCTGCTGTCGCTGGACGGCCAGGCGGTGGCAGACGACAACGGCATTCTGATCCAGCCCCACGGCTGCCTTTACGACGAACAGGCGCTGGGCACCGTCATCCTGTGCGCTGATATCCAGCCCGACCGCTACTACGCTCGCGCGCTTCGCACCTGGCTGCAAAGCATGAACACCGGCGGCTCATCACTGGGGGCCCTCGACACTGGCTGCTTTCTGCTCGCGCGTGCCGGGCTGCTGGACGGCCACCGTGTCACGATGCACTGGGAAGTGGTCGATGCCTTCCGCGAACGGTTTCCAAAAATCGTGGTGGCGCAAACCCTGTTCGAAGTCGGCGCGCGACGCCTGACCTGCGCGGGGGGTACCGCCGCCATCGACATGATGTTGCACGCCATCGCCGCCGACCATGGGCAGGGTCTGGCCAACCGCGTCGCCGAACACTGCCTGCACGACCATATGCGCCCTGGCGACCTGGCGCAACGCATGTTGCCCACGGCACGCAAGCGCATCCACCATCCGGCGCTGGCCAAGGCCATGGAGTTCCTCGACGGAACACTCGACCGGGCGGTGGGCATACCGGAGCTCGCCAGCTATGCCGGGTTGTCGACGCGCCAACTGCAGCGACTGTTCGCGCAAATCATCGGCGAAGGGCCGGGCCAGTACCACCGCCGGCTGCGGCTCGAACATGCGCGCAGCCTGCTGCGTTACACCGCCATCTCCGTGACGGAGACTGCCGTAGCCATCGGCTTCGAGTCATTGGCGCATTTCTGCCGGGCCTACCGGCAGCAGTACGGACAGGCGCCTGGCGTAAACCGCCGCTATGACGCCCAGGGCAAACCCTTGTTGCGGGACCGGGTACGCTGACAGTTGCGGCCTATGGCGCAATCTGGCAATTCCTTGGCACGCATGGTCAATAACAATCAACTCGGACACCGTACATTGCGAGCTCCTGCCGTGGCCCGTCGGTCGCGCGATGCCAACCAAGGATCCGTCCATGCCCTCATTATTGAAGAGCCTATTCACCGCGCTAGCCATGGCGCTTGCGTTTACTGCGCCGGCCAGCGCCCAGTGGAAACCAAGTAAGCCCATTCGCATCGTTGTTCCGTTCACGCCTGGCGGCGGCACCGACCTGCAGGCGCGGCGCATCGCAGTCGCATTGGCCGAGGCACTGGGCGTGCCGGTTATCGTCGACAACAAACCAGGCGCCGGCACGCTGTTGGGCACGCGTGAAGTGGCAAAGGCGGCGCCTGATGGTTCGACGCTGCTGTACACGGTCGCCGCTATGACGCAGATGCCACATCTGTATGCGACACCACCCTACGATCTTTTCAAGGACTTCACGCCCATCACGCCAGGCTCATTGGGCGGCACCGTGCTTGTGGCGCGTCAGGATGCGCCGTTTTCCACCGTGCGCGAGATGGTCGACTACGCCAAGCGCAACCCAGGCAAACTAAATGTTGCATCCTATGGCATCGGCACAACGGGGCATCTGAACATCGAGTTCCTAAAACGGGTCGCCGGCATCGACGTCACCCACATCCCCTATCCGGGCCCGGCGCAGGCGAATCAGGACCTTTATGCCGGGCGTATCGACATGTTCTTCGACGGCCCCACCACCGCCAGTGCCAGTTCCAAGAGTGGGCGGACAAAATTGATTGCGGCCGCCACCGAAAAGCGCATCCCGTCCCTGCCGGACCTGCAGACCTTCCATGAGGCGGGACTCGATTTCGGCATCGATGGTTGGATCGCCTTTTTCGGGCCTGGCGGCATGAAGCCGGAGATCGTGGCGACACTGCACAAGGAAATCGCACGCATCGTCAATACGCCAGACTTCCGTAAGTTCATTTTCGAGAGCGGGTTGGATTACGGGGGCATGGTGCCCTCCGACTTCACGACCAAGGTGCGTTCCGACTATGAACGGTGGGGTCGGGTCATCCGCGAAGCCGCTATCAAGCTCGACTGACCGGGGGCAACCCACCATGCCAGTCATTCCATCCCGCGCAGACGTCGTCATCATCGGTGGTGGCATCATCGGTTGCTCGATCGCCTACCACCTTACAAAACTCGGCATCAAGGATGTGCTGCTGCTGGAGCGCCGGCAACTGACCTGCGGCACCACCTGGCACGCCGCCGGCCTGGTGCCGCAGTTGCGCGCTACGCGGACATTGACGGAACTCGCCAAGTACACGTCGGAGCTGCTCAAGACGCTGGAAGCCGAAACCGGCCAGGCCACCGGATTCAAGCAGAACGGTTCGGTGGCAGTGGCGCTGAACGAGGCGCGTTTTGAGGAATTCAAGCGCACCGGCGCCATGGGCCGCGCCTTTGGCGTGGAGGTGGAGTTCCTCACGCGCTCGGACGTGCTCTACAAATACCCGCTGCTGTCGGCCAAGGGCGTGGTCGGCGGGCTGTGGACGCCCAACGACGGGCAGACCAACCCGGTCGACACCACCATGGCGTATGCCAAAGGTGCACGGCAGGGTGGCGCCAGCATATTCGAGAACACCGAAGTCAGCGATATCGTGGTGGAGAACGGTCGCGCGGTCGGTGTGCGTGTGTTGTACGACGGCGTGGAAGGCGAAGTCCGCGCCCCCACGGTGGTGCTGGCAGCGGGCATGTGGAGCCACTGGATTGCGCGTAGGCATGGAGTCCGGCTGGCCCTGCAGGCGGCAGAACACTTCTACATCGTCACCGAGGCGATGGCGGGTGTGCCCACCAACCTGCCGGTGTTGCGCGTGCCGGATGAATGGGCGTATTACAAGGAAGATGCTGGCAAGCTGCTAGTGGGCGCGTTCGAGCCCGCTGCGAAACCCTGGGCCTTGCAGGGTATCCCCAAGGACTTCTGCTTTGACGAGTTGCCCCAGGACTTTGACCATTTCGAACCGGTGCTCAGCAGGGCGATGGAGCGCGTGCCGATTCTGCAGACCACCGGCATCGCCACCTGGTTCAACGGGCCCGAAAGCTTCACGCCGGATGATCGCTATCTGCTGGGTGAAACCGCCGAGGTGCGCGACCTGTTCGTGGCCTGCGGCTTCAACTCCATCGGCATCCAGAGTTCAGGCGGAGCCGGCAAGGTGCTGGCCCAATGGATTCGCGACCGCCATGTGCCGATCGACCTGCCCGGCATGGAAGTTCGGCGCATGCACCCCTGCCAGGGTACCCGTGCCTACCTGGCCGACCGCACCACTGAGAGCCTAGGGTTGCTGTATGCCATGCACTGGCCATTTCGCCAGGTCGAGACCGCGCGGGGCGCGCGGCGCAGCGCGTTTCACGAACGATTGCTAGCGCTTGGTGCATGTATGGGTGAGCTCAGCGGCTGGGAGCGCCCCAACTGGTATGGCGCACCCGGGTCACAACCGCGCTACGCGTACAGTTTTGGACACCAGAGCTGGTTCAGCAACACCGCCGAAGAGTGCTGGGCTGTGCGTGACTCGGTCGCCCTGTTCGACCAGTCTTCGATGCCGAAATTCATGGTGCATGGGCGCGACGCCTGCAAGGTGCTGAATCGCGTCTGTACCGCCGATGTCGATGTAGCGCCGGGACGCATCGTGTACACCCAGTGGCTCAACACGCGGGGTGGCATCGAGGCCGACCTCACGCTGACCCGCATCGCCCCCGACCGCTATCTGATAGTGACGTCGGCAGCGTCCCAAATTCGAGACCTCACCTACCTGCAGGAGCACATCCCGCCAGATGCTTTTTGCACAGTGACCGACATCACCTCGGGCCTGCCGATGCTGGGCCTGATGGGGCCGAATTCACGCGCCTTGCTGGCGGCCGTTAGCGGCGCCGACCTTGGCAACAGCGCATTCCCATTCGGCACCTCGCAGGAGATCGAGATCGGTTACGCTGTGGTCCGCGCCAGTCGCATCACCTATGTGGGCGAGCTGGGTTGGGAGCTCTACATTCCGGCCGAGTTCGCCTTGCACGTATTCGACCGCCTGATGCAGGCCGGGGCCAAACATGGGCTCAAGCTGGCTGGTTTTCATGCACTCAACGCCTGCCGCACAGAGAAGGGTTATCGGCATTGGGGCCACGACGTCGGCATCGAGGACACTCCGGTCGAGGCCGGCCTGGCATTTACCTGCGCCTGGGACAAACCCGGGGGGTTTATCGGGCGCGAAGCGGCTCTCGCACAAAAGGAGCACGGCATACCGTGCAAACGACTGTTGCAGTTCAAGCTCGCCGACCCCAACGAATTGTTGGTACACGAAGAGCCGATCTTTGCCGACGGACGTGCCGTTGGCGTGGTGACGTCCGGCATGTACGGCCACCGCGTTGCTGCGTCCCTGGGCATGGGGTACGTCAAACTGCTGCAGCCGATCACGCCTGACCTGATCCAGCAGACCCGGTTCGAGATCGGCGTGGGCGACCGCCGCGTTCCAGCGCAGGCGCAACTGGCGGCCTGGTACGACCCGAAGAGCGAACGCCCTAAAACTTGAGGAACAGATCCATGAACACGACCACATCGGCCCAAAACGCCAGCCGGCCTGGCACCCTGCGCATCTTCACCGCGCGGCGTATCCACACCATGGACGAGTCGCTGCCGCTGGCCACGGCTGTGGGCGTGATCGACGACCGCATCGTTGCGGTGGGCGACATGGCGTCGATGACGCCGTGGCGCGAAGGACGCGACGTGGTCGTCGACGAACGGCTCAAGGACAAGATCCTCCTGCCCGGGTTCGTCGACAACCATGTGCACCCCTTCCTCGGCGGGCTGATGACACCAACCGAAATTATTGCGCCCGAGGCTTGGCGCATGGAGGGCGGGCGCATCGCACCCGCGGCCAACTCGCCAGAACGCTACCGCGAGTTGCTGACCGAACGCCTCGCAGCGCGCACCGACAAGACCGACTGGTTCATCAGTTTTGGTTATCAGCCTTCCGAACACGGCCGCTGGACGCGCGCCGAGCTCGATGTGTTGTGCCCAGACCGCCCGGTGGTGTTGTGGCACCGCTCTTTCCATGAGAGCTACCTCAACAGCGTGGCCATCGGCAAGCTCGGCATAACCGAAGCCCTGGTCAGCGGACACCCGCAGATCGACTTTGCCTCTGGCCACTTCTTCGAGACTGGCAACAAGGTCATGATGGCGCGCCTGCTGCCCTACCTGTTGCGCCCCGACTGGTACCACCGCGGACTGAATATCACGGCTGGCCTGATGCACCAGGGCGGCATCACGACAGCGGGTGATATGTTGTTTGGCTCGGCGGACCCGGAGTTCGAACTTGCCGCGTTGGCAGCCTGCATCGAACAGCCGCAGCGCCCGCTGCGCATCGTGAACATCCTGGAGGCTCGGGGTTTCTCGAACCGAGCCGTTGGGCGCAAGGTGATGGGCCCGCCGGACGAGTGTCCGCCGTTCGCCGAAGGCCTCAAGGCGATAGAGGTGATGCGTGCACGTGGCAGCCGGCGCGTGGTTTTTTCCAAGGCCATCAAGCTGTATGCCGACGGCGCCATGTTCTCGCAGCTGATGCAGATGAACCCGCCGGGCTACATCGATGGGCACCACGGGGAATGGCTGATGGCGCCGCCGGTTTTGGCCAAGGGCGTGGAGGTATTCTGGGATGCTGGGTACCAGATCCACGTGCATGTGAACGGCGACGCAGGTATGGACTCGGTGCTGGCCGCGCTGGCCAGTGCGCAGGAACGCAAGCCACGTTTCGACCACCGGTTCATGATGCATCATGTCGGTTTTCACACCAACGCGCAGTCGCTGCGCATGGCTGCACTCGGCGCGCATGCGTCGGTCAACCCCTACTTCATCCACGCACTGGCGGATGGTTACGCGAAACTCGGCCTGGGGCAAGAGCGCGCAGACCAGATCGTGCGCGCCGGCTCGCTGGTGCGCAACGGGCTGAGGGTGTCCTTGCATTCGGACTTCATGATGGCGCCGATGGAGCCTCTGATGCTTGCCTGGTGCGCTGCCACGCGCACCACCAAGTCCGGGCGTAAGGTGGCGCCGGCGGAGCGGCTGACACTGGAACAGGCCTTGCGCGGCATCACCATCGACGCTGCCTTCGGCCTGAATATGGACCATGAGATCGGGTCCATCGTCGCCGGCAAGAAGGCCGACTTCACGATTCTGGAAGACGATCCCTTTGACCTTGGCGTGGAACGCCTGAAAGACGTCCGCGTGGCTGGCACGGTGTTCGAAGGTGGGGTGCACCTGCTACCAGTCCCGCTTGCAAGCACGCTGGCGAACGACGCGGAGGCCACGCGGGCCGGTTTGCCACTCCAGATGCCGGCCAGGGCGCCGTTGTACACATCACTTCGCGCCCGCCGTGCGCGATACCGTCCGGCACCCAACACGTGTTGTGGGCCCGACGGCGATCCCTGTGTCTTCCTGCGGCAGCTCTCAGGATGGATGCAGGAGCCAGGCTTCCTGCATTCAACCGAACCGCCCAGGCGACCCTGACGGCCAAAGATGGCAACCAGGACCCGGCGGATCACTGCGGTATGGTGCGGGCCAATACGTTTGTCGCAGCTGCTGCGACAGGCTGGCTTGGCCCCCTGGCCAGTCAGACCCCCCTGTCATGGGAACTAAAGTTGTTGCTCCCGCAACTTACCCAGCGCTGGGGCTTGTTGGGTCTGGGTTGACGACCGTCAGCTCAGCTTAGCTCAGGTGCAACTCGGCTGGCAGTGTCACCTCCAGCAAGGTCAGATCGCCACTGGGCTCGCTCAGGGTGTAGGGCAGGCCATCGGGTAGGTTGATGCTGTCGTCGCTCGCCAGCCGGTAAGTCTGGCCCTGTGCGCTCAGACTGACGGAGCCCGACAGCACGAAGTAGAAGCAGAACTCGCTGGCATGGGCCTGGTGGACGGGCGCCCCCTCAGCAACAGGACGCACCACCCGCACACCGGCTAGGCCGGCCGTGGCCGTGCCGATGCCGGTATCTTGCACCTCGTAGCCCGGCACACGCCACGGCGCCCAGGCGGCGTGGGCGGCCACGTGGAACACGAACTGTTGCCCGTCGAAATCGCGCCCCGGCTGCAGGTCGCCATTGGGCAGCGCCATGCTGCGGTCGGCGATGGTGATGTGCTGTGCCGGTGCGCAGATCTCCACCACTTCGGCACCCGCCGAGCTTTCCATCACGCGGTGTCGGATCAAGGGTGGTTGCAACAGGCAGTCGCCCGCCTGCATCAGCAGCGGTTCGCCCTGGCCCTCGTAAGCCACCCGCACCCAGCCCTTGCGGCAAAAAATGGTCTGGAAACGGATCTTGTGGAAGTGCACATAGTCAGCGACCGGCCCGCCTTCCAGGATGCGAATGTGCGAGGCGATGAAGGCGCCGCCCAGGCGGTCGGGCACCAGGTCGCGGTAATGCATACCGGCACGGCCGACGCCCCAGGCATCTGTACCCGCGCCCCGGCTGAGCACCAGACGCTGGGCCGTCGGCGGCACCCGCATCGGTGGATCGGCTGCCACAAAATGCACCCGCAGGCCATCGGGTGAGCTCAGCAGCGCCACACCGGCCGCCGCGGGGTCGTCGCACAGCAGGTCAATGTCGGTCGCGCCACCCGTCGCACCCTGTACCAGGCGCAGGCTCAGGCCATAGGCGCTGACCATGGCTGTGGTCGGGCTGTCGGCTGGAAAAATCGCATCAACGGCAAAACCCAGCTGCTGAAAAAAAGCCAGGGTGGGCGCCAGTTCGCTACAGGCCACCAGCACTTGGGCGCTGCGCACGCTGGCCCGCGTGGTGGGTTGGTCAGGAGGGGGGGATGCGTTCATTGGGCGGTTGCTAACAAAACAGAGCTGGCATCATAAAGCGTGGCTTGCCAAGCATCAGGTGCAGCCAGTTAGCCACCGCCCAGATTCCGGACAAACCCGGGCTGGCGCGCCGTTGAGCCAGACCTGTGCCTGATCCAGCCGCGACGCTGTCAATGGATCGACATCGAAGGCAAGTTGCATCGCACGCTGGACCTCAGCATGCTCGATCGGCAACTCCCAGCTCAGGAACAGCTGGGTTTGGGCTGGGGTCGGGTGACCACCGGCGCGGTAAAGCTTGCCACTGCTGCGCTCAACCAAGGCGTGCGCCTGCCCGGTGTCGAAGATCACCACGGTACCGCGGCTCAGTGGCACCCGACAGTCGGCGCCCGGAAAATGCAGGTCCAGCCCGCAGTCCTCACTGAGGAACAGGTTGCAAAAAGCCGCACCGCCATAGTGGGTGCCGTCATGGTGGTACCGCACGCTGCGGCAGGCCATCAGGGCGGGGTCAGTGGCGGCTAGCACAGTGGGCAGGCTGCGCGTGTGCAGCCAGTCAGACAGCATCTGCAGGCACTGCCGGTAAGCTGGCCAGCGCGCCCGTGCCCGCGCCAAGGCCAGCGCCTCCACCTCACCGGGCGCCAGGTCCAACTGCCCGGCGATCTCCCGCTCGCAATCGGCGACCAGTCTGGCCGGGAGCGCCGGCACCTCCACCCTGCCCGACAGCACCACGGCGCTGACATCGCGGCTGCGCAGGGTCTCACCGCTCCAGAAAAAAGACCGCAACGGTGAAGGCGTCCCGATGGATTTCAATTTGCTATTTATTTAGTAGCTATACCGTCAATAAAGACGTGGCCTGCAGCCTATTTGAGCATTAATGTGGCAAGCGCTTCGGCGTCGACCACCTGTACGCCTTCGGCTTTGGCAAAGCCCTGTGCGGTGTCGGAGAGCTGGCCCAGCGTGATGCAGGCGCAGATCGACGCGTCCTGGCGCTGCCGTGCGGCCACCAGCTCGCGCAGGGGCTCGACGCCCAGCTTGGCGGCTTTCCAGCGCTTGCAGCTGACTAGCGTGGTGCGGCCAGCCTTGACCAACTGCAGGTCGGCGGCCGAGCCCTCAAAGGCGGTCACCACATAGCCTTGCCGGGTGTAGGCCTCGGTTAGGGCCTGTGCAAAGTCGCGCCAGGCCATGGCGCTGATTCGCTCCAGCTGCTGCGCCAGCTGTGCGGGTTTGGGCGCCAGCCACTGCCGCCGCGCCGCAATCACCCCAATCACCAGAAACGGCAGGCCGCCAAACAGCCCAGCCCATACATAAGCGGGTGGCAGCAGGGCGCGCGCCAGCAGGGCAAAGCCCGCAAACACCGCGATGCTGATCCACCAGGGGGAGCGCAGCAGCAGCGCAAACAGCGATTTCTCGGACATCTTCCATTTCATGGCGGGGGCTCCAGCGTGTGGCAGGCATTGTCACCCAGGGCGTCGTGCCCGCAGGCTCTGGCAGGTTGCTATTCCAGCCGAGGCGGCTGTGTTGGGTTCACTTTGGCCGGACCCGTCTGTTGGCAAAATTGACAACGTACGAGCAGTTGTCACAATTGCCAACGTGTCCGCCCAGCTAATTACCCGCTTCAAAGACGTCACGGCCGATGGCGCAATACTTGAAGTGGTAATTTGGAAGGTGCCCAAGCCCGTACCGCCCACCGATCACGGCAACAAGTACAGCGCCGTGTATGTGGTGGACGGCGTGCGTACGGTCGGTTTTGACAACGAGCGCGGCAAGGGTGATCACTGTCACCTGGATGGCGCTACGCCTTCACCGGCGTGGACCAACTGATTGATGACTTTATTGCAGCCGTTGCTGCCAGGAGAACACCATGATTGAGCGCTATCTGACCATCACCCTGCAGCCCGACTGGAAAGGCGCTTTGCGCGCCATGGCCAAAACAGCCCAGGCCGACAATTACCAGGGCGAAGTACTCAATTTTGAGAGCCCTGCGCATTTCTTTGGCCAGCTTTCTGAAAAGCGTTGGGAAATTGTTCGCGCGACCCAGGGCAAAGGCGAACTGTCTGTTCGTGAACTCGCCCGCGCTGTCAAACGCGATGTCAAGCGCGTGCACGAAGACGTGGTTATTCTGGCTGATCTGGGCTTACTGGAGCGTACAGCCAGCGGTGGCGTACTTTGCCCCTATTCGTCAATGCACATTGACATGTACTTGAAGGCGGCTTGATCGCCTCAGCGGCACGCGCTCAGTAGGGATCCCTCGCCGGTGCCCTTACTCCAAGCCCTTGAGCCACTCAATCACGGCGGCTGCCGCCACCTCAGGCGTGTTGCCGTGGCCGGCGTCCACCACCAGGTAGCGGCTCTTGGCGTGGGCCGGCAGTTTGGCGAAGGCATAGGCCTCGCCGGCCGGGTACAGCGGGTCTTGGGTGCCAATCACCCACAGCACTGGCACGGGTTTTTTGAAGTTGGCGCTGGTCTTGGGCATGTGGCCCAGGCCGTCCGGGTCAAAATAGCTCAGCAGGGTCTCGGCGCTCATGGTCATGTTGCGCCGGCGGCCCTGGTTCATGTCGTTGATTGTCAGCGTTTGTGCGCCCTGCCCGCCCACCAGCACCTGCCGGTAGCCTTTGCCGCGCAGCGTCTGCACCTGGGCGCTGATCTCATTGAGTGCCATCGTATAGGGTTGGTCGTAAGCGCGCCGGCCCGACCAGGGCATCTCCAGCAGCACGACCTGGCACACGGTCTCCAGTTTGCGCGCAAACTAGCCCAGCGCCGGCAGCACTTCGCCCTGCGCCGAGCCAAAGCCGATGCGCACCGCGCCAGGCCGCTCGCACCAGGCATTCAGCGCGATGGCGTCGCCGTCTTGCAAAAAGGCACGGTATTCGCCGTTGCTCAGGGCCACCGGGCGCTGGCCGGCCTGGCTCAGCTCGATCAGGGCACCGGCCTCGGCCGGGGTGGGGCCTGACACGGTGCCGCTGCCCAGCAGGTCGCCCAGGCGCAGGTTGCAGCCGCCCAGGGTGTGGTGTGCCAGCATCTGCGCGATGCACCAGTGCTGGTGGCGAAAGTTGCTGCGGCTCAGGGTCTCGCCAGCCTGACCGGCGGCGCGCATGGCGGCGCTCTGCAGCGTGACGCTGAGCGAGATGTCCAGCGCACCGCTGTCGCGCAGCGCCGGGCTGTCCAGGTAGGGCAGCGGCGGCGGAAACTCCGGCGCGCGCTCAAACGGCAGCCGGAATGGCGCCAGCGCCGCCAGCGTCACCACCCAGGGTGACAGGGTGGTAGCAAAGTTTTTTCCCTGGAATGGCCCAAGCGGTGCCATTTCCCAAAACTGGATGTCGCGCGCGGACCAGTCGTTGAGCAGGCCCAGGCCAAAGATATGGGATTCGGCCTGCGCCATCGGCACGGGCGTGCCTTGGGCGTTGCCCTGGCCGACGTAAATCGCCATTTCCAGCTCGTAATCCAGCCGCTGGCTGGGGCCCACCACCGGGCTGGCCGCACCGGGCGCCATCACCTGGCCGACCGGCCGGCGCACCTGCTGGTTCACACCCAGGCTGGAGGCGCGGCCATGGTAGGCCACCGGCATCCAGAAAAAATTGGGTGGCACCAGGCCGCCGTTGCCAATGGCCTGGCCCACGTTACGGGCGTGGTGCAGCGAGGTGTAAAAGTCGGTGTACTCGCCCACCCGCACTGCGGTCTGGAGCTCCAGGTCGTCCAATGGTGTCAGGCAGCCCTGCAGCTGGCGCTGCACGGCCGGTGCGGCATCGGCGTGCAGCAGCCGGAACAGGGCCAGTCGCAGCGCCTGCCAGGCGTCGGGCCCGAGCGCCATCAGGGCGTTAAGGCTGTCGGCTGCGGCTGCCTGGGCAGCGCGCTGCGCCAGGGCGGCGTCCAGGCCGGGCCCCAGCGCGCCCCAAACCGGCAGATGGCTTAAAGCGCCCAGGTTCAGTGCGCTGTCGCCAATCGCCACACCAACCCAGAATCGCTCGGCGCTGCCCTTGCGGCGGCAGGCGCCATAGGGCAGGTTTTGCAGCGGGAAGTCGCCGCCCTGGTTGGCACTGCCCAGCCAGGCACGGGCCGCTGGCGCATGGGTTTCGTCGAGCAGCATGGCACTCACCCTTAGGACCGGTCGGAGGCCATCAGGGCATCGTCAAAAATCGCCACGGCCCGGGTCCAGCCGGCCGAGGCGCCACGGATTTTGTGTGGAAAGCAGCTGATGTAGAAGCCGCTGGGTGGCAGCACCTCCAGGTTGTGCAGCTTCTCCAGGTGGCAGTAGCCGATGTCGCGGCCGGCCTTGTGGCCTTCCCAGATCAGGCCAGCGTCGCCGCTCTCGCCGTACTTTTTGGCGGTGTGCACAAAGGGTGCGTCCCAGCTCCAGGCATCGGTGCCGGTCAGGCGCACGCCGCGTTCCAGCAGGTACATGGTGGCCTCGTAGCCCATGCCGCAGCCGCTGGCCACATAGTCGCTGGCGCCGTAGCGCGAGCCGGCCCGGGTGTTGATGACCACGATCTCCAGCGGGCTCAGGGTGTGGCCGATGCGCGCAAGCTCTTGCTCCACGTCGGCCGCAGTGACCACGTAGCCGTCGGCCAGGTGCGTGAAATCCAGCTTGACGCCGGGTTGAAAGCACCACGCCAGCGGCACCTCGTGGATGGCGATGGCTGGCTTCTTGTCGCCCAGCGCCTTGTCCATGGTGGAGTGAAAGTGGTAGGGCGCGTCCAGGTGGGTGCCGTTGTGGGTGGACAGCTGCACCATCTCCACCGCCCAGCCTTCGCCGTCAGGCAGGTCCTGCTTTTGCAGGCCAGGGAAAAACGGCTCGATCTGCGCAAACGTGTTCTCGTGGTTGAAGTACTGGATCTTGGGCGCAAAGGCCGGCGGGTCACTCATCACATCGTTTTCGAGAAAGATGGAGAGGTCTACAAAGCGACGGGGCATGGAAAGACTCCTTGGGGCTTGGGGTTGGGGGCTCAGGCCCAGTGCACCATGGGCAGGCCGGGCACGGGCGACTGAAAGTACGGAATGCGGGTGCCGAGCAGGCTGCCAATGTAGACCGTGCGCAGGTCTGGCCCGCCAAAGGTCACGCTGGCCATCCAGGGCGCTACGGTGCCGCGGGCCCGACTCATGTCCTCGGCGCTGACCTGGCCACTGGCCATGCGTGCCAGCAGCGCGCGGCTGGCTGCTGGGTCGCCATCATCGAGCAGCAGCAGCGGGTCGCCCTGGGGGGTTAGCGCAATCAGCTGGTCCACCATGACCAGGGTGCACCACAGGTTGCCAAAATTGTCAAAGGCAATGCCGTCCGGGTAGCCCCCCAGGTGGCTGGGGCCAAATACCTCGCGATCGGTCAGGGCCACGCCCTGCGCCGATTCTTGCAGTCGCATGCGGGTGATGTGCGGCCCGGTGGTCTCGACGATGTACAGCCACTCTTCGGCAGCGTCCAGCCGGATCTCGTTAGTGAAGTAAAAGTTGTCGGCCACCACGCGCAGCCCGCGTTCATCCACCACCGCCAGATAGCCGTCGCGCACACGGCTGCTGGCGGCCTGGGTCCACGGGTTCACGCGGGTGGAGATGGTCAGCCAGATGCGGTTGCGCCGGTCGCGCAGCACAAAGTTGACCTTGCCGATGGGTTGGCCGTCGATCTGGTCGTACAGCGTGCGGGTGCGGCCCTGGCGGTCCATGATCTCCAGCACATCAGTGCCAAAGTTGGCAATCAGCAATTGGCCGTCGGCGGCAAAGGCCATGCCGTTGGGCAGGGTGCCCTGGGTGTATTTGGCCTCAAACGCCTCGGCACTGGCGGTGCTGGCGCTGGCAAAGGCGCTGGAGGCGCGCTGGCCAATGAAGGTCTGGCTGCCGTCGGTGTCGATCCGTGTCACACCGCCGCGCGCGTCGGCCGCCCACAGCGTGCCGTCGCGCTCGGCCAGGATGCATTCGGGGCGCTGCAGGTCTTGCCCAATGTAGCGCAGCTGTTCGCGGTCTACCGCAAAGCCGGCCAGCGGGTTGGGCGCGCTCATTTCAGCAGCACCAGGCTGAGTGACGGGAAAGCCAGCAGGATCACCAGCACACCGGTCATCATCAGAGTGAAGGGCGCGGTGCCACGAAACACGTCGCCAATGCTCAGCGGCACAGTGCCATCAAGCGAGCTTTTGACCACAAAGACGCTCAGGCCGAATGGCGGCGTCAGCAGCCCGATCTCCACCGCGACCACGGTCACCACGCCAAACCAGACCAGGTTCAGCCCAAACTGCTGCGCGATCGGCAGCATCAGCGGCAGCACGATCAGCATGATGGATGACGAGTCGATGATGGTGCCCAGCAGCAGGATGATCAGCACATACAAAAACATGAACATCGCCACGCCAAAGCCGGCCATCGACATCCACTCCACCAAAGCCTGCGGCGTGCCGCTCATGGCCAGCATGCGGGTGTAAACATTGGCGCAGATGATCAGGAAGCTGACCGACACCGTCACATGGCCGGTCTCGGTCAGCACCCCCCAAAAACCCTTGAGCGTGAGCTTGCGCCGAACCAGCGCGATCAGCAGCGCCAGCAGCACCCCCACGGCGCCGGCTTCGGTGGCGGTGAACCAGCCGGCATAGATGCCGCCCAGCACCAAGCCGATCAGCAAGGCCAGCGGAACGATCTTGAGGCCCATCTCCGACCAGGACATCAGCGTGTCGGCCGGAATATCCTGGTGCTGGCCGTTCAGGTAAACCAGCTCGGGCTTGAGCCAGCACATGGCCATTATCCCAACCGAGAACGCCACCGCCAACAGAAGCCCGGGCACGATGCCGGCGGTGAACATGTCACCTACCGATTGATTGGACAAAAAGGCGTACAGAATCATCAGCAGGCTGGGCGGGATCAGCATGCCCAGCACCGATGAGCCCGCCACCACGCCAACAGCAAACTTGGGCTGGTAGCCAAAGCGCAGCATCTGCGGTACGGCCACCCGGGTGAAGACCGCGGCCGAGGCGATCGAGATGCCGGTGATGGCGGCAAACACCGCATTGGCCGCGACCGTGGCCACGCCCAGGCCGCCCCGGATGCGCCGGAACAGCTGGTTGGCCACATCAAATGCGTCCTTGCCAATGTCGGCATAGGCCACCAAAAAGCCGGTCAGCACAAACAGCGGCACCACACCAAAAATATGGCTGGCAATGGCATCACTGGCAGCCTGCGCCAGCAAATTGGCCGCGATCTCAACGTCACCGCGGATCAGCCAGACGCCAATGAAGCTCACCACGCCCAGCGTGATGGCGACATGCATGCCGGCATAGATGCACAGCAGCATCAACAACAATGAACTCAGGGCAATGGTGGTGTTACTCATGGTGGCGGCGTCGAAACAGGCGTTGCAGGTCAGCGCTCGCCAGCAGCACAAAGCAGATCAGGGTGGTGGCTAGTCCCAGCAACGTGATCAGCCGGATCGGCCAGACCGGAATCTGGAACGAGCCGACTGCGCCGACATACTCAAAAATGCGCACGGAGTCGACCAGCGGCGCCCAGGCGGCCCACAGGATGGCCGCCATCAGCAGCGCGCCGACGGCATGAAAAAAGGCTTGCAGCAGGTCGGCCGCTGCCGGCCGCCGCTGCTTGAGGCTGTCCAGAAGGATATCGGCCCGGGTGAAGCGGCCGCAGCGCAGCGTGTCTGCCAACTGCAGGAACACGATGCCCACAATCGACAGCGAGGTCATCTCCGGCACGCCCAGAATCGGCGCATTGAACAAGTTGCGGCCGATCACGTCGCTGTTGATCAACACCATCAGCGCCAGGATCCAGAGCGTGCCCAGGGCATTCATGGCCTGCATCAGGCGATGCAGGCCCAGCGGCATGGTTCTTTGGTAAGAGTCCATGCTGGCCAGGGTCGGCCCAGCCGCAACCGGTCCCATTTATTTGTTCCAGTCGCGCGGCAGCTTGGCACCACCCTTGAGCAGGGCGGCATCGTAGGCCGTGAGGATGTCGTAGCCGGGCATGCCCTTGGCCTTGACGTCGTCGGCCCAGATTTTGGCGACCTGCGGCAGGGCATCGGCCCAGCGCTTGCGCTCGGCGTCCGACAGCTCGCTGACCTTGGCGCCGGCCTTGCTCATGTTTTGAAGGGCGTCGCCGGTGGCGGCGGTTTGGGCCCTCGCATAACTGGCCGACCAGACGTCGCTTGCTTCGCGCAGCGCCTGCTGCACCTCGGGTGGCAGCTTGTCAAAGCGCGACTTGTTCACCACCACGCCGCCCGAATACATGGAGCCGAAATTCACTTTGGTGACGTAGGGCGCTACCTCGTGCAATTTGGCCGCCCAGGCGCCTGTGGAGAACACCACCACGCCATCTGACACACCTGATTTGATGTCCTCGTAGTAGGTGTTGAGCGAGCCGGCCACCGCCACGGCGCCGGTGCCCTTGACCCAGTTCGCAGCCGGGCCGGGCGCGCCGATTTTTTTGCCTTGCAGGTCCTCGATCCGCGTCAGCGGGAACTTGGTGAAGATATGGTAAGTGTCAAGCGCCATTCCGTTCAGGTAGGTCAGGCCGTTCTTGGTCCATGCGTCGCCCATGGCGGGGATGTTTTTTTGCAGGTCTGCGACGGTGCGACTCATCAGGTTGATGTCGTCGGTGCCGAAAGGCGTGAAGTAGCTGATGTTTTGCATCGGAAACTTGGGCGCTTCAAAAACGGTGCTGACCAGCCCGACATCGGCAATGCCGTCGGCCACGCCCTTGGACTCGGTACCCAGCTTCATCAGGGTGCCGCCCCAGGCTTTGGTCCACTCGATCTTGTATTTGTTGCCGGCAGCAGTC
Organism: Rhodoferax sp.; assembly: GCA_040400795.1. Classification (GTDB taxonomy): domain Bacteria; phylum Pseudomonadota; class Gammaproteobacteria; order Burkholderiales; family Burkholderiaceae_C; genus Rhodoferax. Next base: position 75,859 of record JBBAPO010000007.1, on the reverse strand, counting down.
AGGCGCTTGTCCACCTCAGGGATGAACACCTCGTCCATGGTCTTGATCCACAGAAACACCGGCGGGTGCCCCGCGCCAGCGGTGAGCTTGATGGTCTGCTGCGCCAGGGCTGGCCCGGCCAGGCTGGCGGCCGTGGCGACAAGCAGGGCATTCAGGGTGCGTCTTTTCATGGGGGATCTCCGGTGGTTGTAAAGGGTTCAATGGGGTAAGGGGGATGACCGTGGGGGCGGGGGCGCCAGCATCACGGCACGAATACCGGCGTTGATGAACCGCACCAACCAGGCCCCAGCGTCGGGTGCGTTGGCCTGGTTCTGGCCCAGTGAGAGCCTCGCCACCCGGTCGTCGCTGATGTGGTGAATCAAGGCACCCAGCGCAAACTGGTAGGCCCAGGCGGCGCGGGCGCGGTCGTTACCGACAAACAGCTGGGCCAGTGCGTCAATGAAGGCATGCGCCAGTGGGTCAAAGTAGTCCTCCAGGACCGACTGCGCCTCGGGCGTGCGAAAGGCCAGCTCGCGCGCCACCAGCAGCGCGTAGTACTCGCCTTCGGCGCTGGCGCGCATCTCCAGCACCGGGCCGACAAAGGCCTCGACGATAGCCGTCAGCGTCTGTTCGCTGTCGCCGGCCTGGCCGGCTGCCTGCAGACCCTGTAACCGGCGCGCGATCGTTGCTTGCCAGTGTTCAAAAATTGCGTGGAAAAGGGCCTGCTTGGGGCCAAAGTAATAGCCCACCAGGGCCAGCGGCACGTCAGCTGATAAGGCAATTTGTCGCAGGCTCACGGCGTGGTAACCCTGCTGCGAGAACAGGCGCTCGGCCGCCAGCAGAATAGCCTCGCGCCGGTCCGGCCGCTCGGTGGCGGCTTTGGAAGCGCTGGCTTTGACCGGTGCGGGGATCTGGGCCTGGATACTGCTCATGGTTCGGCCACTGTACGAGCGTACAAACTAATTGGACATCCGTACAAACCCTTTGCTGGGTTGGCGACACCTTATCGCTCAAACGCTGGCGCAAATTCAGCGATGTCATAGGCTTGAAGGCCGACCTCCGGTGTCATGGCTACTTCTTTCCAGTGTTTCACTGCCGCAAGCACCTCGGCCAGAATGGCTTGGGCCTGAACAGGTGACAGCTCAAAGCGGAAGGCCTGTCCCAGCAGTTGTGCCACCGAAGTGATCGGCCCCGTGTCCTCGCTCAGCCAGGTTTTGGATTCCGGATCTTTATCCGGAAAGGGGTTCAGATCAAATGCTGGCGATAGCCGCCATTGCTGGTTCCCGACATACAAAAACCCGATGTTCTGCAGGTGATCATCCACATTGGTGATGAGGTGGTTGAACACGAGCCGTCGCCACAGCTGTCTGGCGTCGCTGACAAAGTCTTCGCACCAGGATCGCATCACGTCGATGATCTCGGTGTACGAGTGCTCGTCGTCGCGATTGGCTTGCAACGCGGTTGCGCCCGACATGAACGGGACGCGACTTTGTTCCGGTGTCCGGTCAAAGCGCCGAATCAGGGCAACCGGCTGGTCCTGTGCCATCACGATGCGCGCATCGGCGCTGTCAATGCCGGCCAGTCGAGCCAGGCGCAGCGCCAGCACCTCGCCCCGCGTGACGGCGCGTTGGTCGCCCACACTGGGAAACTTGCCTAAAGAAAGTGCGCCATGGGTATCGAGAATGGTGCACTTGGGGCGCATGCCACCCAGCGATGTGCCTTTGCCTTGCAGGTACGCCAGGTCCTCGGCCGTCTCTTGGCTGAGTTCTACCGCGCGAGATGCGCGCATGATGGTTTCAAGCTCCAGAAATGCGGGTGTCGCGCGCGCGCCCTCAGCCACACGGCGAAGGTATTGCCCGGTGTCATCGCGTAAGCGAAGGGCGCCCACCCGGCTAAAGTCGTCCACCGCCACCAGGTAATCCAGCTCGGTCAGTGGCCCGAGGGCAGCATTTTTGGCGCGGGCCTTGGCATGTGCCCGTGCGATGACACGCCGACCCCAAGCGTCTGGTTCAGTGTCGGCCAGCGCCAAAAAAAAACGGCTGTCATTTTTCGTTGGTGGCTTGCGCAGCTGATAGCCAGTACGGCGGCTCAGGTCGGGCGAGACATCAAAGTATGGGGCGCTTGTCAGCCAGGCTTCGTTGTAGGCAAACTGAGAAAACTCCCGCTGCCCGTCTTTGACAAAGATGAGGCGCCCCAAGGGCTTTTCTGCCTTGCCAAGAAAGACTTCCAAAGGGGTTCGCAGTGAGGTTGATTTGAAGGCGGGCTTGTTGGCCATCAAAATGCCCCCGATTCCGGTGTCTTGCGCGGTTTGCGAACCCGCTGCGGCAACTGCTCGTCCATCAGAGTCAAACCAATGGTGTCCTGTGGGGTCTCCAGCAATTGGTCGAGTTTGTCGAGCTCACCAAAGACCTGCAGCGCCCTTGCGACATGGACCAGTGCGGTCCCCGGGAAGCCCGATTCCATGCGCCGTACGGTGTTGGCAGACGCTCCAATGCGTTCGGCCAGGTCCTGCTGAGTCAGGCGCCGGCGCCGGCGCGCCAGCGAAACCGCCTGGCCAAGGCGGTTCAGGCTACGCGAAACAGGCAGTGGCGGTGGGGTGAGGGCCTTCATTAAAACGCATTTTAAGGCTGTTTAACCTGGTTTTGACAGCATAAATAGGCGTTAAAAATGATCCATGACAATCTTCGACAGCAAGCCAGTCAAGGTCCGTGTGGACGGTGGCCGAGGCCCGCAGCCGTGGAATCAGCCAGCACTTGGCGAGGGAACCTTACTCCAGCCGCATGCCCGAGGCTTTGATCACTGCCTCCCAGCGGGCATGATCGGCGGTGACCATGGCCGCAAATCTCTCGCGAGGCATGGCGCCGGGGTCGAGCGCCAAGTCGCTGAGCCTTGATGCCATGTCTGGCTGCTTCAGCGCCTTGATGATCTCTGCTGTGAGTTTGCTAACCACATCGGGCGGCGTTTTTGCCGTGACGAAAACACCGACCCAGCTGAACGCCTCAAACCCCGGAAAGCCTTGCTCGGTGAAGGTGGGGATGTCCGGCGTCCAGACCGAGCGAATTGGTGCAGAGACTGCCAGTGCACGCACCTTTCCGCTGGGGATATGTGCTTTCAACGTGGCGTAGTCAACAAAAGTTGCCGATACTTCCCCGCTGAGCAATGCTTGCACTACCGGGCCGGCGCCCTTGTAGGGCACATGGACCATGTCCAGACTGGCCACCTCGTTGAGCTTATAGCCGTACAAGCTGCCGATGGAGCCATTGCCGACAGACGCATAGCTGTGGGTCTTCGGTTGCGCCTTGACCTGTGCCACGAACTCGGTCATGGTCTTGGCCGATGTTTTGGACGTATTGACGGCCAGCCACAGAGGTGATGAAAAAATGTCGGTGATGGGGATGAAGTCGCGCAGGGGGTTGAATGGCACCGCTGCATACAGAGCAGATACCTGCACCAACAGTTGGTTAATGACCAGCAGGGTGTAGCCATCTGGTGCTGCTTTGGCGACCAGATCGGCGCCAACAATGCCGCTCGCACCGGGCTTGTTCTCAATAATGACCGGCTGCTTCATGGCATCTGCAAGCTTGATGGCAAGCATGCGAGAGATCAGGTCGCTTGGCCCACCAGGGCCGAATGGGACGATCAGTTTGATGGTCTTGCTTGGGTAGTCCTGTGCCAGCGCAAACCCGCTCGGCAAAGTGGCGCCGCTCAGGGCTAAAAGGCCTTGCGCGATGGCCGTTCTGCGCGTAGTCAATGTCATGTTTCTGGCTCCTGGGATGGTTTATTCGCGGATAAGAACTCAATCAAGCGTGACGCCAGCTTTTTTGATCAAGCGGGTCCAACGGTCGTGATCACCCACCACCTGGGTGGCAAACTGGGCCTGTGGTGTGCCGCCGATTTCGAAGCCCATGTCCTTGAATTTGGCGATCACGTCGGGCTGTTGCAGCACCTTGCCAATTTCTGATTCCAGTCGCTGGACTATTTCGGCTGGCGTCTTGCTAGGCAGGAACATGGCACCCCAGCCATAGGACTCGAACCCGGGGTAGCCGAGCTCAGACAGCGTGGGGACCTCTGGCGTCAACGCGGACCGCTTGGTGCCGGTAGACGCCAGAAGGCTGACCAGGTCGAGCATGACCGCCGAGATCTCCCCGCTCACCAGAGCCAGTACGGCGGGCGCCCCACCTTTGTAGGGCACATGGATCATATTCAGGGCGGCGGCTTCATTCAGGTTGTTGGCGTACAAATGGTGCGAGGAACCCGGGCCGATCGAGCCGTAGCTGTCGTCCCGGGTCTTGGCTTTTGTCAGTTCCGAGAATTCTTTCAGGGACTTGGCTTGTACCCGAGCGGTGCCGACAGCAAACCACAATGGCGTGCGGATGATGTCGGTTAACGGGGTGAAGTCCTTCAAGGGGTCATAGGGCAGCTTGTTGTACAAGCCCGCAGCTTGTACCAAGAGAGGGCCGTTGAACAAGATGGTGTAACCATCAGGCGCTGCCTTGGCCACATAGTCCGTGGCGATGATGCCGCTAGCGCCGACTTTGTTCTCCACCACGATTTGCCAGTTCAGTAGCTCTTCAAGTTTTTTGGCGACCGTGCGGGTGATGTAGTCGTTGCCGCCGCCGGCACTGGTGGGCACGATCATGCGGATCGGCTTGTTCGGGTAGGCCTGAGCAAGCACTGAGCCGCTCACAAGGGCGGCACAGGCGGCAAAGCACAGAGGGACAAACAGGGTTTTTCGTCTGGTGATGTTCATGCGATTTAATCCTTAAACGTACGGAAAAATATACCGAGGGTGATGCGTCAAGCCCTGTCCCCAAGCGACTTATTGCGGTCATTAGAATCTGATGTGCGTGCCGATTCAAACCAAATCTGAGCTTTTTCCCAATGGATAAGAAAAATGGCCCGATCACTGGCGCCCAAAGCGCCGGCAAGGTGCTTAAGCTATTGAAGATCGTCGGCGCTCGCCACCCGCATGGGGTCCGGCTCAAGGAAGTCATTGCCGAAAGCGGGCAGGACCGATCCACAGCGCACCGCCTGTTGGCCTGCCTGGTCGAAGAAGGTTTTGTGGAGCGTTCGTCGATCGGCAAGGTGTACCGCCTGGATATGGAGGCCATGCAGCTGGGCCTGGGCGCAGATGGTCTTGCTCCCATGGTTGAGCGCTTTCGGCCGGTGATGAAACGTCTCGCGCGCAGTACGGGTGACACTGTTTTTCTGGTCGTGCGCAGCGGTGACCACGCCCTTTGCCTGCATCGAGAGGAGGGATCTTTCCCGATCAAAGCCTTTGTGGTTGAGCCAGGCACAAGGCGCCTGCTTGGATTCAGCTCTGTCGGGGTGGCGTTTTTGGCCAGCTTGCCTGATGCGCAGACAGCAAGCAACTACGGTCGGCATGTCGTAGAGTACGCAGCAATGGGGCTGCATCTGCCACGCCTAACGCAGATGGTGAAGGCGGCACGTGCCAGCGGTTTTGCCGAGACGCAGGATTTCCGTACCCATGAAACCAGTGGTGTCGGTTGTGCATTCCGCCTTTCGAGCAACAGCAGCGCCGGCATCAGCATTGCTGCTATCAACTCGCGTATGCCAGCACAACGGCGGATGGAACTAGGGGCCGAACTGATGCGAGAAGTGCAGCCATTGGCGTGGCGGGAGTGAAATATTCCCATAGGTTGAGAACCGGCTGAGAAATCATTTGCAAGCGTTTGTCCACTGCCTATGATCGTGCTCTAAACGTAATTGGCGGTATGCCAACAATTTCACCCATGACCATTGAATTGACCGACGAAAAGAAGATCGCCACATTCCGGGCGATGGAAGACGCTTGGCAGGCCAAGCAATGGCGCCGCTGCGCCGACATGATGGCCCCTGATGGCGTGCTGCAATCGATGATGTTGGAGCCGGTGGTCGGGCGCGAGGTCTTCTATGAGCGGATGGTCAGTTTGGAAAAGCCGAACAAGCAGGTTCGGATGCACATTCACCGTATCGGCGTCATCAATGGCGCCGTGTTCGCAGAACGCACGGATGAAATCATTGTTGACGGTGTTAGCCGCACGCTACCGGTGGTCGGTATCATGGAGTTCGACGGCCCTTTCATTTCGGTCTGGCGAGAATACTACGACCGTAAGCAGCTATTGCGCGCCCGTGGCGAAAAAGTAGACTGAGTCGCAGAACCAGCATGGCTACTGCTCCCACCAAGCCGACCAACGCGTCGCTCAAGAAAATCATCAGCTTCTACTGCCGCTTTACCCCCAGCTACAGCGCGATCGGCTTCCATGCGCGCAGACTATTCTGGAAGCGCATCAAGGGGGATTTCAAAGGGCAAACTTGGCTCGTGACTGGGGGCTCTGAAGGTATTGGCGGGTCGACCGCTCGCTCAGCAATAGCTGGCGGCGCAACCGTGATCTCGGTGGCGCGCGACGGCGGCAAACTCAAGGCCTTTGCGGCGTCGGTGCAGGGGCCGGGCAAGCTGCTCATGGAAGTGGCAGACCTGTCATTGCAAAGTGACATCTGGGCCTTGCTGGATCGTCTGGAAGCCGGTGGCACGCGGATTGACGTGCTGATTAACAACGTGGGCATCCAGAAGCGCGACCAGATCCTGACGGCGGAGGGCTTGGAGACCTCGTTTGCCACCAATATTCTGGGGCACTATTTGTTGACACGCGAGCTGCTTGCGCGAAACATATTGACCGACAAGGCTATGGTGATCGAGGTGTCTTCTGGCGGCATGTACAACCACGCCATGGTGGTGAAAGACCTGAACATCACTGGTCAAGGTTACCTGGGTGTGCGTGCTTATGGCTTGTCCAAGCGAGCACAGGTCATGCTGACCAGCTGTTGGAGCCAGAAATACGCCGGAACTGGCAAGTCTTTCTACACCATGCACCCTGGCTGGGTCGACACAGCCGCCGTCGGACGCTCCATGCCGCGCTTTCGCGCCACGCTGAAGTCGGTGCTACGCCAGCACTACCAAGGGGCCGACACCATCGTTTGGCTGGCCGACGCTCGGCCGCAGCAGCAGGTGGTGGGGTCAATCTGGTTCGATCGGAAAGAGCGCCCGGCGCACATCTACGCCCATACGCCAAAGTCAACGGCCACTGGGGCTGACCTGCTGGTAACCCTAGAAAGCTACGTCTTGCCCCGGGATGCGCTAGCCTGAAGCAACCAGGCCTTGAACCCGCTCAGCGCCGGCCGCTCCTCCGCTCGCTCCGGTTGCACCAAGTAATAGGCCCGGTCGCCCGGTAGCACCTGGTCGCAGGCCACCACCAGTTCACTGCGGGCCAGTTCGGGCTCGACCAACAGGCGCGGCACCAGCGCCACCCCCAGGCCCTGGGCGGCGGCGGCAGCGGTCATGGAAAACAGTTCGTAGCGGGGCCCGCTCAGGGCCATGGGGGCGGCCACGCCGGCGGCGTCAAACCACTGGCGCCAGGCGGTGGGGCGGGTGCTTTGCTGCAGCAGCGGCAGCCCGGCAAGTGCCTGGGGGGTGAGTGGCGCGGTTTGCCCCAGGCCGGCGGTCAATGCTGGGCTGCACACCGGCACCATGTCTTCGGTCAGCAGGCGCACGGCCCGGGTGCCGGCCCAGTTGGCCACCTGCTCGGCGGTGCCGGCATAGAGCGCCGCGTCAAAGGCGGTGTCGGCAAACAAAAAGGGCCGGGTGCGGGTTTCGATGTGAACGGTGAGCTCAGGGTGGACGGCGGCCAGGGCCGGCAAACGGGGGATCAGCCAGCGCGTGGCAAAGGTGGGTACGGCGGCCAGCTGCAGGCTGCCGCCGGGCCCCGAGCCAGCCATCACCTCCAGCGTGTCTTGCTCCAGCCCCTGGAGCCTGCCCGCCACCTGCAGCGCGTACTCGGCGCCCCGCTCGGTCAGGGCCACACCATGGCGGGTGCGCTGGAACAGGGCCACACCGACAAAGGCCTCCAGTGCGCCGATCTGGCGCGACACCGCCCCCTGTGTCAGCGCCAGCTCTTGTGCGGCGCGGGTGTAGCTCTGGTGCCGGGCGGCGGCATCAAAACAGGCCAGGGCCTGCAGGCTGGGGATTTTGCGGCGCATGGCGGGGGCAGCTCAAGCTGCGGCGTACTCCCGCAGCTGCTCAATGGTGACCACCTCTAGTGCCTTGGCATGGGTGCTGGCCAGCACCACCTCGGGCGCCAGCCCGGCAGAAAAAGCTTCTTTCCAGCGAAGTGCGCACAGGCACCAGCGGTCGCCGTCTTTCAGGCCGGCAAAGCGGTACTCGGGGCGCGGCCTGGAGAGGTCGTTCCCGCGAAGTTTGGAGAACTGCAAAAACTCGTCAGTAACCACAGCGCACACCACATGGGTGCCATGGTCTTCCAGGTCGGTGTTGCAGCAGCCGTCGCGGTAAAAGCCGGTCAGCGGGTCAAAAGAGCAGGGCACCAGCGCGGTGCCCAGGACATTCAGGGCTTGTTGGGTCATGGTGGTGGGTGTTCGGTGGTCGTTCGTCGGGTCAGGGGGCTGGCAGTTCCACCATGATCTCGTTGCGCCGCCACATCGGCAGCGTCCAGGGCGGGTCATAGCGGGAGAGCTGTGGCGCGCCGATGGGGCTCAGGTTTTTGGCCTTGACCCAGGCCAGCAGTTCGGCTGTGCGCTGCTGAATCCGCGACTCGGTGTTGAACCCGGAGTAACCCAACACCGCAAAGTGTTTGGCCGGCACTTCCCGCACCGTTACGGCGGTGTTTTTGGGTTTTGGCAGGGTGGCCAGGGTGTAGGCGCCGGGCATCACAAAGTGCACGCGCCAGCGGTTGCCGGCCATCGGGCTGGCGGCCAGGTCTGCCGGGGCGATGGTCACCGGGGCGGTCATGGCAATCTTTTGCGACGGCGCGTCTGGTACCACAGTGACCGGCGCCGTCATGGCAATCTTGGCTGAGCTGCCAGGGTTGTCGACTGCCTGGTTGTTGCCAAAAATGAAGTCGGCGATCAGCCGAAACCCCCGGTTCGAGGCCTCGTCCATATCGCCCTCCACCACGGTTTCAGCGATCAGAAACGGCGCGTACTGGCGCAGCTCGATCGCGCCCTCTTTGGCCAGCACGGTGTACTTGGGTTCTTCAATGGCCATGGCGTTCAGTCCGGTCAACAGCAGGGCTGCGCACAGCAGTCGGTGCAGGGATGGGGTCATAAGGTGCTTATTCCACATAACATTAAAACGAGTTGCACGGCTAATCACTCCTGATTTTATAGCTAAACCACCAATAAACACGGGACTAAAGGGCTGATTTGGCCTGCGGTTTGGTCGGATTACTGTGGAGATCGACAGCACCAAGAAATGTAAAAAAATCATATCTAGATGCCAATAACTCGTTTGCCTGGCTGACCAATCCGCCACTACCATAGGGTATCTGTCCTTTTGGGCATGTCCTACCCCCTTGCATTATCTGGAGAACCCTATGGCCCACGCTACTTTCAATTGGCAAGACCCTTTTCTGCTCGAGAGCCAGCTCAGCGATGAGGAGCGCATGCTGCGCGATGCCGCTGCCGCCTACTGCCAAGACAAGCTGCTGCCGCGCGTGACCGAGGCCTTTCGCGCCGAAAAGACCGACGTGACCATCTTCCGCGAGATGGGCGAGCTTGGCCTGCTTGGCCCCACCATCCCCGAGGCCTATGGAGGCCCGGGCCTGAACTACGTGGCCTATGGCCTGATTGCGCGCGAGGTGGAGCGGGTCGATTCCGGCTACCGCTCGATGATGAGCGTGCAGAGTTCGCTGGTGATGTTGCCGATTTTTGAGTTCGGCACCGAGGGCCAGCGCCAGAAATTCCTGCCCAAGCTGGCCGCCGGCGAGTGGATCGGCTGCTTTGGCCTGACCGAGCCCGACCACGGCTCTGACCCCAACTCCATGGCCACCCGCGCCCACAAGGTGCCCGGCGGCTACAAGCTCTCGGGCAGCAAGATGTGGATCTCTAACAGCCCCATCGCCGACGTGTTTGTGGTCTGGGCCAAAGAGGTGTCCGAGGGCGGTCACGTCGGTCCGATTCGCGGCTTTGTGCTGGAAAAAGGCATGGCCGGCCTGTCAGCCCCGGCCATCCACGGCAAGGTAGGCCTGCGCGCCAGCATCACCGGCGAGATTGTGATGGAGGGCGTGTTCTGCCCCGAAGAAAACGCCTTCCCCGAGGTGCAGGGCCTTAAGGGACCGTTCACTTGTCTTAATTCAGCACGCTACGGCATCGCCTGGGGCGCGCTTGGCGCGGCTGAAGACTGCTGGCTGCGTTCGCGCCAGTACACGCTGGACCGCAAGCAGTTCGGTCGGCCCTTGGCCGCCAACCAACTGATCCAGAAAAAACTGGCCGATATGCAGACCGAAATCGCGCTGGGCCTGCAGGGCTGCCTGCGCCTGGGCCGCATGAAGGACGAGGGTACGGCCGCGGTAGAGATCACCTCCATCCTCAAGCGCAACAGCTGCGGCAAAGCGCTCGACATTGCCCGCATGGCGCGCGACATGATGGGCGGCAACGGCATTTCTGACTCGTACGGCGTGGCGCGCCATCTGGTGAACCTGGAGGTGGTCAACACCTACGAGGGCACGCACGACATTCACGCGCTGATTCTGGGCCGGGCCCAGACGGGGATTGCTGCATTCGCTAACTGATTTGCCAACTGAACCCGGCCAGCGCCTGCTGGCCCATTGAGGTAAGCCCATGACAACGCAAGCCGGGGCGCTGCCCCACATCAAGGTGTTGGATCTGTCCCGCGTGCTCGCCGGCCCCTGGTGCACCCAGATGCTGGCCGACCTCGGTGCGGATGTGGTCAAGGTCGAGCGGCCTGGTGCGGGGGACGACACCCGGCACTGGGGCCCCCCGTTTTTGCAGGATGCCCAGGGGCAAGACACCAGCCAGGCCACTTACTTCACCGCCTGCAACCGCAACAAACGCTCAGTGGCGATCGACATGGCGCAGCCCGAAGGCCAGGCGTTGATCCGCCAGATGGCGCTGCAAAGCGATGTGCTGGTGGAGAACTTCAAGGTCGGCGGCCTGGCGCAGTACGGGCTGGACTACGCCAGCCTGAAGGCGCTGAACCCGCGTCTGATCTACTGCTCGGTCACCGGCTTTGGGCAAGACGGCCCCTACGCGCCGCGCGCCGGTTACGACCTGATGATCCAGGCCATGAGCGGCATGATGAGCATCACCGGGCGTGCCGACGAGGCGCCCGGCGGCGGCCCGCTTCGGGTGGGCGTGGCGCTGACCGACCTGTTCACCGGCGTGTACGCCTGCAGCGCCATCCTGGCCGCCATCGAGGTGCGGCACCGCACCGGCGAGGGCCAGCACATCGACATGGCGCTGCTGGATGTGGGCATGGCCATCCTGGCCAACCAGGCCGCCGGCTTTTTGAACACCGGCGCCGTGCCGCAGCGCATGGGCAACAGCCACCCCAGCCTGGCGCCCTATCAAGACTTTCCCACCGCCGACGGCGCCATGCTGCTGGCGATTGGCAACGACGGCCAGTTTGCCCGTTTCTGCCAGGCCGCCGGCCACCCTGAGTGGGCGGCCGACGCTCGGTACGCCAGCAACACCCTGCGCGTGCAACACCGCAGTGTGTTGATCCCGGCCATGGAGACCGTCACCCGCACCCGCAGCACCGCGGACTGGATTGCACTATTGGAAGACAAGGCCGTGCCCTGCGGCGCCATCAATGACATCGGCCAGGCCTTCGCTGACGCTCAGGTGCAGGCTCGGGGTTTGAAGCTAAATCAGGCCCTAGCCCCCGCCACTATTGATACTACAGCTATAGAATCCATAGCAAGCGTGGCCAGCCCGCTGCGGCTGAGCGCCACACCACCGGTACTGCACCGGGCCCCGCCCATGCTGGGCGAACACACCGACGAGGTGCTGGCCGGGCTCGGTCTGGCGGCGGATGTGGTGGCTGGGTTGCGGTCGCAGGGGGTGGTGGGTTAGCGGCTTCTGACCGAAATGTCGACACAGGCGTCTGCGTCGATGCTTTCAATGGCCGCCGTATTGGCGCAAAGGAAAGGCAATTTATGAAAAAGAAGATCGTTTACACGGATGAGCCCATGGGCGACGTTGAGGTGGTCGCGGATTTTCTGCCGTCACCTGCAGAGTTGGCATTCAAGGAAGACGGCGTCAAAGTGACGCTAGCCCTCAGCAAGAGCAGTGTTGATTTTTTCAAGTCTGAGGCATCCAAGCATCAGACTCAGTACCAGCGCATGATCCGCCGGCTGCTGGATTCTTACGTTGAAGCCCAAAGCACGTCTGCCAGCCAAGCAAAACGCACAGTGCGCAAGCGTGCATCCATCTAGTCGCGCCGCCTTGGCCGGTTGACAGAGTGGTCCATGCGATCATAATGACCATATCAATCGATATGGAGTTAAGCATGATCACTGAAACCAGCGCTGTGGCGTTCCGGCAAAACCTGGGCGAAATGCTCAACCTGGTGCAGTACCGCAACGACACCATCCTGATTAAAAAAGACGGCAAGCCGGTGGCGGCCTTGGTCGATGCCCGCCTGTTCGGCCGCATCCGTCAGATGCAAGAGCGCTTTGATGCGTTGTCGCAGCGCCTGGCCCAGGCTTACAGCGCGGTGCCAACTGACGAGGGGCTGGCAGAAATTGACGCCGCTGTGCTTGCAGAGCGTCAGGCCGTGACACCGCGCGACGCCGGCTGATGGCGGGGCTGCGCATCGTTCTCGACACCAACGTGCTGGTGTCTGGCCTTGCCTACCCCAGCAGTGTGCCGGGTCGTATTGTGAGTGCATGGCGCAGCGGCCGCCTAGACGTCGTGCTGTCCCGGATTATCTTGGCTGAGTTGCTGCGCGTCCTGCCCCGCCTCAACCACCGCCTGCAGTGGCGCGAGGAGGACATGCTGGACATGGTTGACACGCTGGCCCTGTTGGCCGATCTGGTCGAACCTTCTGCTGATGCCGCGCACATGGCGGGGCCAACTTTGCGCGACGCTGCGGACGGCCCTGTGCTTGGCACCCTGCTTGCCTCGGGCGCCGACTACCTAGTGACCGGCGACAAGGACCTGCTGGTGCTGGCGCCGCACTACGCCATCGTAACGCCGGCCTGGTTTTGGGCTCAGCATGGTATCGGGTAAGATTCTTACCATTAAAAGTAAGAATCAGGAGCGCGTCATGAAAATCACCAGCAAAGGCCAGGTCACCATCCCACAGGCTGTGCGCGAGCAGGCGGGCTTGCACCCGCACAGCGAGGTTGAGTTTGAGGTGCTCGCCAATGGCGACGTCGTCATTCGCCCAGTGGCTGCGCCGGCCGCCAGTGTTCGTGCGGCCTTTGAGCGGGTGCGCGGCAGTGCCAACGCCAGTCAGTTCAAGGGCATGGGCACCGACGAATTCATGGCCTTTTTGCGCGCCTGAAAGCTCCCCACCGTGAACGACTTGGCCGCCCGCGAGCCGGATGCGCGTTATTTGCAACCGGCGCAGCTGCAGGGCACGCTGGTAGACAGCGGTGTGCTGATCGACGTGCTGGCCGATGACCCCACCTGGGCCGATTGGTCGCTTGCGCAACTGGACCGCTGTGGCAGCCGCGGGCCACTCATCATCAACCCGCTGATCCTGGCGGAGCTGAGCCCGCGGTTTGAGCGGGCCGCTGACTTGGAGGCCGCGCTGGCCCAGTTGCCGCTGCAGCGACAGCCGCTGCCCTGGGACGCCGCTTTTTTGGCCGGCCAAGCGTTCAAAATTTATCGCCAAACCCAGGGGCTCAAAACCTCACCCATGCCTGACTTCTATATTGGCGCCCACGCCCTGGTGGGTGGTTTGCAGTTGCTCACCCGAGATGCGGCCCGCTACCGCAGCTACTTCCCTCGGCTGGCTCTGGTTGCACCCTGACGGGAGGTAGGGCCCTGACGGGAGCGGGCACGGGTTTCCCCTGTTTGACCCTACACCGCTCATGGTGCAGAATTCGTGCTAGCCGAAAGTGCGCACTACAGTCGTTGCGTGGGTTTATAAAGCACTTAAGCGAGAGTTTCCATTTTTAAAAACAACACATTGAGCAATGGGCTAACCAGGCTCACGCGGCTTACCGCGGCGCCTGGGTATGACTGAGCTGGAGCAAGTTCAGGCCGAGTTGGCGCAGGCCAAAGCGCAGTTGTGGCAGCGCGAGCGCCTGCTGGAAAACACCGAGCAAGGTATCTGGTATCTCGACACCACCGGGATGACAGTTTTTGTCAACCCGGCCATGTGCCGCCTGCTCGGGCGTGAGCGCAGTGATGTCATGGGGCGCAGCGTGCTCGAGTTCTTCTCGGGCCCGGACCTTGTCATCCTCAATGAGCAGCTCGAGCGGCGCAAACTGGGGCATAAGACGGGCTATGAGATCGGCCTGCTACGCCCTGATGGCACGCGCGTTGAGTGCTTTAACAACGCCACCCCAATTTTTGACGTCGCCGGCAACAAGCTGGGCTCGGTCGGTATGTGGACCGATCTCACGCCCCTGAAGCAGACCCAGCGTGAGCTTGACGCCGCTCTGGTCGACAGCCAGAAGCGGCGTGCTGAAAACGAGGCTTTGCTGGCGAGCTTTCCTGGACTCATCGCGGTGGTGGATCAAGATGGCCGCTATGTCTATGTGAATCAAGCCCAGGCCGACCTGTTCGGGCTGCCGGCGGCCGAGGTCGTTGGCCGAACCATGTTGGAGATGCGGGGCCCCGAGCGGGCAGCCCTGTTGTTCGCTGAGTACCCCCGGCTTCGGGCGGGCGAGGTCATCAGCGACATCGTTGAGCACCCCGCCCGTGGCGACCGACCGGCTGTCACCGTACGGGTCAATCGCGTGGCCGCGCCGCCCAGAGAGCATGGCCAGCACTATTACGCCTTCAGCATCGACATCACCGACATCCTCAAAGGCGAGGCCAGAAGCAACTTCCTGGCCCGCATGAGCCATGAGATCCGCACCCCGATGAACGCCATCATCGGCCTGACGGCCTTGACCCTGCGCACCGAATTGACGCCGCAGCAGCAAAATTACCTGGGCAAGGTAGAAATGGCGGGCCACACGCTGATGGGGCTGCTCGACGACGTGCTGGATCTCAGCAAGATCGACTCTGGAAAGGCTCAGCTGGAGGCAATCCCGTTTGACCTCAAGGAAGTTCTTAAAGGCACTGAGGCGGTGCTGGCCGAGTTGGTGGCGCAGAAGGGGCTAAATTTGCACTTGAGCTGCCCGCCCGAGGTGCCCAGGTACCTGATGGGGGACCCGACGCGCCTGCGCCAGGTGCTGACCAATCTCATCAGCAATGCCCGCAAGTTCACCGAACAGGGTGACATAGTGGTCAGCGTGGCCATGGCCTCGGCACCGCAAGAGCCGCTGGTGCTGCGTTTTACCGTGCAGGACACCGGCCTGGGGATGTCTGCGGCGCAAGTCGAAGGCCTGTTCAAGCCCTATGCGCAGGCCGACGCGTCGATTGCGCGCAAATTTGGCGGAACCGGCCTGGGCCTGGCCATCAGCCGGGAACTGGTCGAGCTGATGGGCGGGCGCATCTGGGCGCACAGTGAACCTGGCCAGGGCAGCACCTTCCGCTTTGAGCTGCCGTTCACCCAAGATGCCAGGGTCGCCAAAGTGCCAACGCGGTCTGACGACCCTGCCCGCCGCGTGTGGCCTGTGCAGGACGACAGCGCGCTGGCAGCGATCAAGGGCGCCCGTATCCTGCTGGTAGAAGACAACGCGGTCAACCAGCTGATGGCGGTTGAGTTGCTGAAGCACGCCCAGGTCGAGGTAACGGTGGCGAACAACGGCCAAGAGGCGCTGGCTCTGCTGGCGCAGGGCCCGTTTGACTGCGTGCTGATGGACCTGGAAATGCCGGTGATGGACGGCTACACGGCCACGGCCCACATCCGCGCCAACCCGGCCTGGGGGGCGTTGCCGGTGCTGGCCATGAGCGCCAGTGTGTTGCCTGAGGAACGCGCCCGGGCCGCCCAAGCCGGCATGAATGCCCACATTGCCAAACCAGTCCTGCCGCAGGCCTTGTTCGCTGCCCTTTTGCGATGGGTGCCGATTGGCCGGCGCGTAGGGCCGGGCGCTTAAGACCGGCTGGTGAGCTCTTGAAATAGGGCGCCCACCAGCTGCGCCGCCTGTTCAAAGTCAAAGTTGCTGATGGCAGCCGTGATGGGCTCCAGCCGCGGTGCATGGGGAGACCCGGCGAAAAGCGGAAGGATCTGCGCCAGCGTTTGCTGCGCCTCGCCCTCGCCCGCCTCTAGCTCAACCTGAAGTTTGCGCAGTAAGCGCGGCACGCGTGAATCGGCTGCAGTCGGGCCCAGTGCCATGGTGTCTTCACTCGCGACCAGGGCCCCGTGCGAGCGTGCGTCAACCGCCGCCAGCGCGGCGACCAAACCTGCCAGGACCGGCTCCAAAGTTTGAAGTGTGGCCGTCAGCAGCCGATCAACCGCTTCGGGGTCGGTTTGACAAGCCTGCTCCAGCAGGCCGGCGGCATGCCGAATGGCGGGGGCCTCGATGTTGGCCGAAGCACCTTTGAGCGAGTGGGCCAGCCGCTGCGCTGTGTTGGTGTAGCCCGCAGCCAGGGCGCCTCTAAACTGCGTCTCAAACTGCTGCCCGTTTTGTAGAAACAAACGCAGCAACCGAAGGTAGAGCTCTGGCCGACCGAGTGCCCGGGCCCGCCCGGCGGCTGTTTCGATCCCCGGTAATTCGGACAGCTCGGGCCACTTGTCTGGACTAATCAGTTCAACCGGTGCTTCGGGGGGTGCGGGGGGTGCGGCCGCGGGGCGCCGGCCTGCGGCCGGCGATACCCATCGTCCGATCACGTTGAACATTTCGTCGATGTCCAGTGGCTTGGCGATGTGGTCGTTCATGCCAACCGCAATCACGCGCTCGCGGTCACCCACCATGGCGTTCGCCGTCATGGCCAGCACTGGCAGCTTTGCCCAGTCCGGGTTGGCGCGAATGCGGGCGGTGGCCTCATAACCATCCATCACCGGCATTTCGCAGTCCATCAGCACGCCATCAAACGGTCCCTCGTTGGCCAGCCGGTCAAGGGCTTGCTGACCGTCGGCCGCCAGCACCACCTCGATGCCAGCCTGCGCCAGAATTTCTTGGGCGAGCTCCTGGTTGACAGCGTTGTCCTCGACCAGCAGCAGGCGCGCGCCTGCAAGCTTGCTGCGGGCCTCTGCCGACTGGTTCTGTCGCCGGCCCTGAGCTGGCTCGACCAGCGGGCTATGCCCCAGCGCCTGACCGATGGCGGCCAACAGGCCATCGGCCGTGACTGGTTTGCTCAATACCGTTGGCAGCTGGACGCCAAGCTCTCGCGCTGACGCCAGCACGTTGTCGCGGCCATAGGCCGTGACCATGATGATGGCGGGACGCCTGGGTGAAAGCTCGAGCAATCGTCGGATGGTTTCAATGCCGTCCATCCCCGGCATTTTCCAGTCGGTCAGCACCACATCAAAGGGGTGTCCGAGCACTGTAGCTGCCTCTGCCGCCTGCAGACCCGCAGCGCCGTTGTTGGCCAGTTCCAGGCTCATGCCAAAGCCCGTTGCCATGGCGCCAATGATGTCGCGCGCGTTGGCACTGTCGTCTATCACCAGCACGCGCAGGCCGGCCAGTTCGTAGGCCACAACCAGGCGCCGGCCCATCGGTTCAGCTTGTACGCCCAGCCGGACAGTGAATTGGAAGGTCGACCCGACACCCGGGCTTGAGTCCACCCAGATCCGGCCGCCCATCATCGTGACCAGGTTCTTGCAAATTGCCAGGCCCAGGCCGGTCCCGCCATAGCGGCGCGTGGTCGAGCTGTCGACCTGGCTAAAGCTTTGAAACAGTCGCTCCTGCTGGACCGGGCTCATGCCGATGCCGGTATCACGCACTTGCACATGCAGCTCAACACCAGCGTCGTCCCGGGCCACGCAGCGGATGCGCATCATCACCTCGCCGGCTTCGGTGAACTTGCAGGCGTTGCTGCCCAGGTTAAGAAGCACCTGCTGCAGCCGCAGCGGGTCACCTGTCAGCGCCGTGGGCACGTCGGACGCCATGTCAATCAGCAGCTCCAGGCCTTGGTCCTCGACCTTGACGGACAGGATGTTGACCACCGCCTCCAGCACGTCCTCAAGCCGAAAATCAGTCTGCTCGAGGTCGAGCTTGCCGGCCTCGATTTTTGAGAAATCCAGAATGTCGTTGATCAAGCCCAGCAGCCCGTGCGCCGATCGGTGAGCCTTTTCAACGTAGTTGCGCTGCCGTGCGTCCAGGTTGGTTTGCAGCGCCAGTTGAGACATGCCGATGATGGCGTTCATCGGGGTGCGGATCTCGTGGCTCATGTGGGCCAGGAAGTCAGACTTGGCCCGGGTCGCCTGCTCAGCCACGCTCTTTTCTTGTTCCAGCCGCAGTTCGTTGCCAATGGTTATGGCCAGTTGCTCACGCTGGCTGTGCAGCCTGAGTGAGGCTGCGCTCAGGGCGCGTTGCAGGTCTTGAATCTCCAACGGTGCAGCCTCCAGGGGCAGCGTCCGACCTTCTGAGCTGTCGAGCGCCATGGCAAAACGACGCGCGTGGTTCAGCGCGCGCATGGTGCGCAGCAAAAACATGTACAGCAGCAGCCCAGTGCCGCCCACCGCCAGCACCACGGCGATCGCGGTGGTGGTCCAGATGCGGCGGCGGAGCTCGTCGATGGCATCGGTGGCGTAGTCCACCCGCACCCACCCCAACAGGGCGCCGGCTTCAATCGGGTGCCAGGCGACCAACCTGGCGTCTTGGCCGGCGCCAGACGGCGTCAGCGACGCGCTGATCTGCGCCGGTGGTGTCAGGCGTGGCTGGTTCGCCGCGAAAACCTGCCGGGGTGGCTTCTCCGGGTCGTGGACCACTTGGGCCAGCACCAGCCCTTGCGGGTTGCAGATGCGCAGTTGCCTTACATCAGGAAAGTCGGCCGAACGCACCAACAGGTCATCAATCGCGTCAAGGCTGCCCAGCACCAGCGGCCCGGCACTGCCGATGGCCAAGTTACGCGCCAGCGCCGCGGCCTGACGCTCCACGCTGGCTTTGGCCACGGCCGTCTGCTCTTGCAGTACAAAGGTCGCGTGCGCAACGATAGCCAGCAACAGGGCGAAGGCCGTGATCAGCATCAGCTGCGGCAGCATCCGCTGCGGACCAAGTCCCCTCATCACGGCGGCGCTCGCACCACGTAGTCATCAAGGCCAAACTTCTCAAGCGGTTTGTAGTCTCGGTTGTAGTCGGCACGCACAATGCTGGTCCAGGGAATGTCGCCCAGCAGCGCTTTCAGGCTCGGGTCGGCAGCCATTCGTAACAAGGCATCGGCCACAGCGCGCTGTGTGGCGGCAGGCACGCGCGGGTGGGCGCTGAGTGGATGGGGCGGGACACCGGGGGTCTCCAGCAGCACGCGCAGCGCCGATTGCATCTCTGCGGGCTCTTCGCCCAGGGTACTCTCGATGCCTCCAGCCGCCGCCGACAGGCCGGTTGCGGCATGCCGGTAGGCATTGGAATGGGTTTTCACATAGATCGGTTTGATCTTGATGCCTTCACGCTTTTCCAGCAGGGCGCGAATCCACAATGAAGCGCCGAAGGCGTTGGGTGCCGGAAAGGCGATCTGCTTGCCGTCGAGCTCTTTCACCGACTTGATCGGATCATCCTTGCGCACCACCAGGATACCGCTCAGCGGCTTGCTGTCACGCAACAGCGGCACATAGGCCTGAGCGCGCATGCCCATCACCTGGTGGTAAGGGTTCATGTAGGCGAAATCAGGCCGCCCGGCGAGCATGCCCTCCTCAAAGGCGGGGATGCTGGGCGACACGCTCAAGACAAAAGTGAAGCCGGTTTCTTTGCCTAGCCGCTCCAGCAAGGGCGCCCAGACGCGGTGGATTTCTTCGGCGCGGAACTGCGGCACCACCGCCACGGTAAATGGCGCCCGCTGAGCAAGGGCTGCAAAAGACAACGCTGCCGCAGCAAGAGTTACCAAGGTTCTCAGCACGGCTCGAACCGGTCGATGTTGATTCATGTTGCCTCGACTCAATTTAATTGATTACGATTTTTGCACACAAGTGGGTCGAGGCGGAGTGCTGGTGCTGTGAATGAAGGCCGCCTAATGGGCGGCAGGCCGCTCAATCCGCCGTATGAGGTCGCTCGCCGCAGCTTCCGGGTCGACCGCCGCCGTGATGGCCCGCACCACCGCCACTGAGCCCACGCCACTGCCCAGCACCTCGGGCAGTCGGCTCGCGTCGATGCCGCCAATGGCCACCAGCGGGTAGTCGCGCAGCAGCCGTGCATAGGCCGCCAGCCGGCCTGGCCCTTGGGGTGCGGTGGCCATGCGCTTGAGGGTGGTGGCATAAACCGCGCCCATGGCGATGTAACTGGGGCTGGCCGCCTCGGCGCGCAGCATTTCCGCATAGCCATGGGTGCTCAGGCCCAAGCGCAGGCCAGTGGCCTGAATGTCGCTCAGGCGGGTAGCCTCCAGGTCTTCTTGCCCCAGGTGAGCCCCGTAGGCGCCACAGTCGGCGGCAATTTGCCAGTGGTCATTGATGAACAGCAGCGCCTGCGTGCCCCGCACGGCCTGCACGGCCGCCGCCACTTCTCGTTTGATCGCCGCCGGGTCAGCTGACTTGAATCGCAGCTGCAGCGTGGGCACACCGGCCCGGGCCATGCGCGCGACCCACTGGGCGTCGGGCAGCACCGCATAGAGGCCCAGGCGCTGCGGGCAGGGCGGAAAGCACTGGGCGCGTGGGAACGGCGCCAGGCCGAAATCGGCTGGCTCGGCGGGCCAGGCGGCCGGGTCCATCCGGCCCAGTCTGCGGCTTTGCGCGGCCCAGGCCTGCGCCACGGCCTGGGCATCGTGCTCGACAAAGCCCAGGCGCCGGCAGGCGCTCAAGACCGCCTGGGTGTGTGCATCCAGCGCAGCGTCTGCCGGCAGTACCGTGCTGGTCCAGGCTGCGGGTTCACCCAGCTGCAGGGTGGCGTGCTGCTGAGCGATGTCGATGGCCAGCGTGGCCGCTGCGTCGGGGAGGTGGTTGGGGGTCGTCATCATGTCTGGTGCCAAAAAGGGGTACCCAGCACTGGTGTGCTGGCCTGGGCTGATTCTTGCGCCTGCATGGCGCCGGCGCGCCAGGCCAGGCGGCCGGCGCTCACAGCCTGGGCAAAGGCCAGCGCCATGGCCACCGGGTCCTGCGCCAGCGCCACGGCGGTGTTGAGCAGCACCGCATCGTAGCCCCACTCCAGCACCTGGCAGGCATGTGAGGGCAGGCCCAGACCCGCGTCCACGATCAGCGGCACCTGCAGCCGGTCGCGCAAGCTGCGCAGGGCATAGGGGTTGATGGGACCCCGGCCGGTGCCGATTGGCGCGGCCCAGGGCATCACGGCCTGGCAGCCCACATCGACCAGTTTTTGGCACAGCACCAGATCGTCGGTGCAATAGGGCAGCACCTTGAAGCCGGCCTGGATCAGCAGACTGGCTGCCGTGGGCAGGTTGAGCGTGTCGGGCTGCAGCGTGTAGTCGTCGCCGATCAGCTCGAGCTTGATCCAGTCGGTCTCAAACACCTCACGCGCCATCTCGGCGGTGGTCACAGCTTCCTGGATGCTGTGGCAGCCGGCGGTGTTGGGCAGTACCGGCACGGCCATGGCCTTGAGCAGCTGCCAGAAATCTTGCGACGCCTGGCCCTGGGCCGTCTGCCGACGCAGCGAGGCGGTGACCATGGCGGGGCGGGCACCGGCCACGGCGTCGGCCATGACCTTGGGCGAGGGGTAGCGCGAGGTGCCCAGCAGCAGCCGGCTGGCGAAGCGCTCGCCGTAAAGCATCAGGTCGTCGTTGTCGGGGGTCATGGGCTCAGCCTCCAGTCAAAGGTGAAATCAGTTCAATCCGGTCCTGCTCGTGCAGCAGGTGCTGCGCATAGTGGTGGCGGGGCACAAACTGCAGGTTAACGGCTGCAGCAAACGGCGCTCGCACCCCTGCCACCGCCACGGCGTCGGCCAGGGTGGCCCCGGCCGGTAGCTGGTAGGGCTTTTGGTTAATGAGCAGGTTCAAGGGGGTCATGCGGATCAATCGGTGTGGATGGGCAGGCCCCAGCCCTGGGCCAGTTGCGCCGGCTCGCCGTGCAGCAGCGCCAGCGTGGCGTCCAGCAGGGCCGGGGCGATCAAGAAACCATGGCGGTACAGGCCGTTGACCTGGAGCGTCCTCGGCCCCCGCTGGCGCAGGGCTGGTAGGTTGTCGGGCAGAGTCGGGCGGGCCTGAACGCCCACCTCCAGCAGGCGCGCCTCACCAAAGCCCGGATGCACGGAGTAGGCCGCACTCAGCAACTCCAGGGTAGAGCGCACGCTGGCTGGCGACAGGTCATCGGTCTCGATCTCGGTGGCGCCCACCACAAACACATGGTCTGGCTTGGGCGCAATGTAGATCGGGTAGCGGGGGTGGACGAGCCGGACCGGTCGGGTCAAGGTCACATCCGGCGCGTGCAAGCGCAGCACTTCGCCCCGCACCCCACGCAAGCCGGCCCATTGCGGCCGCGCGCCCAAGCCACGGCAGTCGATCAGCCAGTCGGGCTGGCCCGCCCGCCCGGGCTCAAAATCAGCCGGCGTGCGGTGGCTGTGCCAGTGCAGCGCCACGCCCTGGGCCTGCAGACTGTCGAGCAGGGCCTGCAAGAGTTGGCGGTTGTCGAGCTGGCCTTCGCCGGGCAAGAGCAGGCCCTGGCTGAACCGGCCCGCCAGACCGGCCTCTTGCGCACCCATGCCAGCGGCGTCCAGGGGTAGCGGCGCTGCCAGCGTGGGCAGCTGTTGCTGGTTCTGTTTCAGCTGCTGGCCCAAGCGTCGGGCTTCGGCCGCGTCTTGGCGGTGCCAGACCACCAGCGTGCCGTTCTGCTGAAAAAACACCGGCTGCGTCAGCGTGGCCAAAAGCTCGGGCCAGCGGCCCAGACCATACTGGCCCATGCGCACCACCGGTAATTCGGTGATGGCCGACTCGGCCAGCGGTGCCAGCATGGCGGCGGCTACCCGGGCGGCGGAACCTGTGGCGTCTGGCCCCTGAGCCTCGTGCACCTCAACCCGGTGCCCTTGCTGTGCCAGCGCATGCGCCAGCAGGCGGCCCATCAAGCCGGCGCCCAGAATCACCGCGTGCATGGCAAACCCCTCTGCGGGTTTATCCCCACCCCAGCAGCACAGCAGCCCAGCGCCTGCGCATAATCCCGGCCATGAATGAGATCACTGACACCAGCCAGACCAGCCTTACCCGCCGAACCACGCCGGCCACCCGCTATGCCCGCGTCCTGAGCATTGCCGGCTCTGACAGCGGCGGTGGCGCCGGCATTCAGGCGGACCTCAAAACCTTCGCCGCATTGGGCTGCTACGGCATGACCGCCATCACCGCGCTGACAGCGCAAAACACGGTGGGCGTGCAGGGCATTCACCCGGTGCCGGCCGCCTTTTTGAAGGCGCAACTGCAGTCGGTGATTGACGATATTGGCGTCGACGCAGTCAAAATCGGCATGCTGCATGCCCCGGAAATCGTCGAGGTGGTGGCCTGGGCAATCGACCATTACCGGTTGATGAACGTGGTGCTGGACCCGGTGATGGTGGCCACCAGCGGCGACCGTTTGATCGCCAGCGACACGGTGCAGGTGCTGGTCCGCGAGCTGTTTCCCCGTGCCGCCCTGATCACCCCCAACCTGGACGAGGCGGCCCTGCTGTTGCAGCAGCCCATCGCCGATGCCGAGGGACTGGACGCCGCCACTGAGGCCTTGCTGGCTATGGGCGCGCAGGCGGTGTTGCTCAAGGGCGGCCATTTGCCGGGGGATGCGCTGGTGGATGTGCTGTTGCAGCCGGGCCAGCCCATGTTGCGCCTGACCAGCACCCGCATCCCTAGCCGCAATGTGCACGGCACCGGTTGCACCCTGTCGTCGGCCATCGCCGCTCACCTGGCGCTGGGGCTGGGGCTGGTTGACGCGGTGCAGGCGGCGCGTCACTTCATCCGCGCCGCTATTTCCGAGGGCGCTGCCGTTCAGACGGGCCGGGGGCATGGGCCGCTCAACCATGGCCATGCGCCGCTGGCGGCGCATAGGTTGCCGCTGTGATCATGCCTTGGCCTGGGTAAGCCGGGCGAGTGCAAAGGTGACGGCCAGGACCGGCAGGCTGGCACCCCATTGCGGCGCCCAGGCGTGAAGTGCCTGAAACATGGCTATGCCCAGCACCCAGATGGCCGCTGCTGCCCAATCCACCCGCCGTTCGCTGGCCGGTCTAGCCAGCCCACCCAGCGCCAAGCGGCCCAGGATCACGCCGTAAAGGGGCACGAAGATTGAGCTGAGCTTGAGCAGAAAGGGCTCCAGCTCATGCATGGGCAGCACCAGCGCCAGGCCGGTGCAGACCAGTGCGATGGTCAGGCCCCAGGCCCGCACGGAGACGCGCGACAGCAAGCTGTTGCCAGAGACCGCTGCCGAATACACGTCGCCGTAGGCGTTGTCCAGCTCGTCCAGCAAGATCAGGCCCAGCGCCAGCAGGCCACCCTGTGCCACCAGCAGTGCAGTCACCAAACTCGCATCCGGCGCCGAGACGCTGACCACCAGCACCCCCAGCGCGTAGCACCAGGTGTTGGCCAAGGCATAACCCAGCCAGGTACCGCGCAGCGTGCTGCGGCCATTGATGCCGTGGCGGGCGTAGTCGGCCACCAGCGGCAGCCATGACACGGGCATGGCGATCACCAGGTCAATAGCGGCCCAAAACCCCATGCCGCCGGTGCCCTGGCGCTGCCAGAAAGGTGCAAAACCTTTGGCCAGCGCGAGGCTGCCGAACTGCCAGGTGAGCCACATCAGCGACAGCACCACCAGTGGCAGGCCAAAGCGGCGGACAAATTTGCGCACCAGGGTCAGCATGGAGCCCATCATCAGCAGCGTCAGCACGCCGCCCCACAGTAGCGTGGCCCAAACCAGGCCAGCCTGGCTGGGCGGCCAGCCCAATGCTTGGGCGACGATGGCCTGGGTGCCCTCGCGCATGATCACCAACTCGAAAGTTGTCCAGCCCAGCAGTTGGATGATGTTGAGCAGCACCGGAAGACGGGCAAACGCGCTGCCAAAAACCCGGTGCATCAGCCCGGCGCTTGACAGGCCACTGTCGCAGCCCAGCTTGGCCGCCCAGGCCAGCAAGCCCGCTCCCAAAATAGAGCCGAGCACAATGGCCAGCAGGGCGTCTTGCGTCCCCACCGCGGGGACCAGGTAGGCGCCAACCTGCATCACCAGCAGGCCAACGCCGAGGCTGAACCAGAGTGAGCGGTGGGCACTGGCGTCAAACACCCGTGCATCAGGGCTGACCGGGGTCAGGGCGGAAAAATTGTCATGGTGTGCCATTGCGTGTTTCCAGCAAAAATGGCAGTTCGGCGTGGCCCGAGACGCTAAGCGGTGGCGGAGTTCCCCACAGCGGTCTTGAGCCGGCTTCCCTGCGCGAGGATTACCTCAATCAGGTTCAAAGGGACTTTCTCAGCTGGGCCCGGTATAAGACCGGACACGGCACCCCTAGCGGATTGCACTTGGAGTGCAACTGAAAACGATTATGGCAGTAAATGCAGCTGTGTCAGCCGCCAGCCGTGTCAGTGTGTATCAGCGCCCCAGCGCCCACACCGCAGCCAGGCCCATCCCGAGCATAAGCACGGCCAGGGTTAGCCAGCGCACCCGTACCCGGTTGGCCTCGACCCGCTGGACCAGCTGGGCGTTTTGCTCGGCCAGGGTCTGGACCAGTGCCGTGGAGCTGAGCAATTGCTGGCGCAGGTCCGCGAGGCCGGCCTCTTGGCGAGCAAGCTGCCCCTGCAGCAGCGCCAGCAGCTCTGTAGCAGGTAAATCTTGCGGCTCAGCCGTTGGTTCTTCAGGCGCCGACTCTCCAACCACACCAGCCTTTTTGGCCACAGTGCTCCACAACTTCTTGGCGCCATCAGCCACCTTGGGCGCGCTGCTGATCACATCGCTCCAGGGCACCATTTTCAGTACCGACATCCAGCCTGCTGCCATGTTCGCCCCTTAAGTTGAGTTTTTCGGCAGCTAAAGTGTAGGGTAGACGGAGTACCCTCGAAACCATGTTGAACAAGCATAAGCCCAAGCCCTCGCACCGTCTCTTCAGAGCCCCGTGGCCCAGAGCGCGTGCGCTGCTATGGCCGTCCCTGCTGCTGGCGCTGTGCTGCCGCCTGGCATTGGCGCAGCCCCTGCCTTTTGGCCTGTTCGGCGATACGCCCTACAGCGCCTGGGAGCGGGCACAACTGCCCGGGTTGATGGCCGACATGGCGTCGGCAGACCCGGCCTTTGTGGTGCATTCTGGTGATTTCAAAAGCGGGGCAGACGCTTGCAGTGACGCTCTGTTCCAGGATCGGCTGGCCTTGTTCCAGGCCTCCCGTGTGCCGCTGGTGTACGTGCCCGGCGACAACGACTGGACCGATTGCCACCGCCGCAGCAATGGCGCCTATGACCCGCTGGAACGGCTTGACCGTTTGCGCGAGTTGTTTTTTGTTAGTGAGTACTCGCTGGGTCAAAAGCCTATGCCATTGCTGCGCCAAAGCGCCGATCCAGCGTTTGGGCGCTACCGCGAGAACGTCCGCTGGGAGGCCGGTGGCGCGCTCTTCGTGACCCTCAACCTGCCCGGCAGCGACAACAATTTTTATGGCGTGCCCGGACAGACCGGCCCGGTGCCTGAGTTTGTAGCGCGCAGCGCGGCCAACCAGGCCTGGCTGGCCAAGGCCTTTGCCTACGCGCGGGACAAGCGACTGGCAGGCGTGCTGATCGTGATTCAGGCCAACCCGGGCTTCGAGGCGGCCCGTGCTGGCCGGCCTCAGCCTGGCTATGACGCGTTTTTGGCCCAATTGCGTCAAGAAACCCGGCTGTTTGCCAAACCGGTGGTGCTGGTGCACGGCGACACCCACCGCCAGCACATCGACCAGCCGCTGACAGACCCGGCCAGCGGTGAGCGCTTAAGCAACTTCACCCGGGTCGAGACCTTTGGCTGGCCGTTTTTTGGCTGGGTGCAGGGCACGGTGGATGCCCGCGACCCGCAGGTCTTCCGCTTTGTGGCCAAGCCCTGGCGGGTGACGACCCCCGAGCGCTAGGCGCTGGGACGCCGGTTCACCAGCAGAATGCCGCCGGCCACCATCGCCAGCGCTGCCAACAGATTCAGCGTGACGGGTTCACCCAGCCACCAGGCACCGAACAGCAGGGCAAACAGAGGCGTCAAAAAGACGAACGACGAGATGCGGGTGGCCGGGTAATGGCCCAGCATCCACATCCAGGCCAGGTAGCTGGCAAACGCACCGATGGCGGTTTGTACAGTCACGGACAGCCAGACAAAGCCGCTCCAGGACCAGACCCAGGCCTCGCCCAGCGCCAGCGAGAGCAGCGGCAACATCAGCGCGCTCACGCTGACCTGGTAAAACAACAGGCGCTCGGCCGATATGTTCGTCAGCCGGGAGCTGCGGATCATCACCGTGGTCAGGCCCCAAAACATGCCGCCGGCCAAGGCCAGCAGGTCACCCTGCCATTGCCGGGGCGGACTGTTGCCACCCAGGCCGTCGCTGAAGGCCAGCAGCACCGCCGCAAAAGCCAGCATCAGCCCCAGCCATTGGCTGCGGTTGAGGTGCTCGCTCTTGACGCGCAGCGGCAGCAGCAGCGAGACCCAAAAGGGCGCGGTGTAGGCAAAGATGGTCGCGCGCGAGGCACTGGTGTAGAGCAGGCTGGCAAAGATGCTGGCAAATTCAAGCGAAAAAAGCACACCAGCCAGCAGGCCGGCCGCCAATGTGCCGTCGCGTGTGAACAGTGCAATGCCGCGCCAGCGGCACCACAGCCACAAAAGACCAGTGGCGCCGACAAAGCGCAGGCTGGCCTGAAAAATCGGTGGCAGCTCGGGGATGGTGGCCTTGACCAGCACTTGCTGAAAGCCCCAGAACACGCAACATGCCAGCAGCAGGCTCAGGGCCAAGCCGTCCAGGCGGGTCTTGCGCTCAGGCATGGCCCCAGGCTGGCTCAAAGCGGGTGTTCGGTGTAGAACTTGCCACCATGAAACAGCAGCGGCGAGGTGCCCGCACGCTGGGTGCAGCGCTCGACCTCGCCCACAAAGATCACGTGGTCACCCTCTTCGTATCGGCTGCGGTTAAAGCACTCAAAAGTGGCCGCCGCGCCGGCCAGCAGCGGCGCGCCGGCCACGCCGTCAACAAAGTCCACACCAGCAAACCGGTCGGCGTCTCGGCTGGCAAAACGCAGGGCCAAGGCCTGTTGGTCGGCACCCAGGATGTTGATGGCGTAATGCGAGCCGGTGCTGAAGGCATGCATGGACGTGGCTGAGCGCCCCAGGCTCCACAGCACCAGTGGCGGCGCCATTGACACCGAGTTAAACGAGTTGGCGGTGAGGCCCACCAGTTCGCCCGTGCTGCCGCGCGCCGTGACAATGGTGACGCCGGTGGCAAACATGCCCAGCGCTGCCCGGAAGTCGGCTTTGGAAAAGTTGGGTTCGCGGGCCTTAAGGCTGGCATCTGGCAAATACATGCCCTGAATTTACCCGAGTTTGACCTGTACAGCAGTCGCCGGCGCTACTGCCGGGCTCAAACCGCTTGTGCTACCGTGCTGCCCTTGCCCACTTTCACCGTGCCTGCCATGTCTGCCCACCTCACCATCGATTTTGTGTCTGACATCTCCTGCCCCTGGTGCGCCATTGGCTTGAGCGCGCTTGAGCAGGCCTTGGACCGGCTCAGCCCTGAGCTGAGCGCCGAGTTGCACGTGCAGCCCTTTGAGCTGAACCCGGACATGCCGGCCGGCGGCCAGGACATTACCGAGCACCTCACGCAAAAATATGGCTCAACAGGGGAGCAGCAGACGGCGATTCGGGACACCATTCGCCAGCGCGGGGCCGAGGTGGGCTTTACCTTTGCCCAGCAGGGGCGTGACCGCATTTACAACACCTTTGATGCGCACCGGCTGCTGCATTGGGCCGAGCTGGAGGGTGAGCCTGGCCAGCAGTTGGCGCTGAAAAAAGCCTTGCTGCAAGCCTATTTCACCAACGGCCAGAGCCCGGAGGCGCATGCCGTGCTGGTCTCAGCGGCGGTTGGGGTGGGGCTGGATGCGCGCCGCGCCCAGGCCGTGCTGGCCGGCGATGAATATGCCGACGAGGTGCGCGAGCGCGAGCAAATGTTTTCCCGGGCTGGCATTCGGTCGGTGCCTGCCATCATCATCAACCGGCAGCATCTGATCTCGGGCGGCCAGCCGGTGGCTGTGTTTGAGCAGGCATTGCGCCAGATTGCCGCGGGAGCCTGAGGCATCAGGCCGGGGTTGATGCAGCCGGCGCAGGCTTGGCCATCACCGCCACAAACGTCGGGCTGCTGAGCTGGGTCTGCAGCCAACGCTGCAAGGCTGGCACAGGCTCAGCTTGAAACCACTCGGGCTGCACCAGGGCAAATTGCCGCACAAAGGGCAGCAGCGCCGCGTCGGCCAGGCCCGGGCGCGTACCCGCCAGCCAGGGCTGGTGGCTCAGCGTCTGCTCCAGAGGCTCAATCAAGGCGGCCACCGCTTGGGCGCGGTGTGCCTCCTGCGACAGCATGGGGTGGCGTTGTGCGTACTTGTAGCGGTCTAACAGGGGCTTGAAGTCGTCGTCATTGCGCTGCACCCACAGCTTGCCCTGACGGTCATGCCGGCCCAGCCAGTCGTCGGGGTCTTGTTGCGCCAGGGCCCAAAGCATGATGTCCAGGCTGTGCAGCAGAACCTGCCCGCCAGGCAACTGCAGCACTGGCACGGTGGCGGCAGGTGAAATGGCCAGCAAGTCTGCCGGCTTGTCGCGCAAGGCCACCTCCCGCAGCCTCACTGCCACGCCGGCATGGTGCAGCGCCACCCGCGCTCGGATCGCGTAGGGGCAACGCCGGAACGAATACAGCAGGGGAAGCGTTGGGTTGATCACGTGCCGACAGTGGGACCATCCCCCGCTGCTCTTGGCGAGTGCTTAGTCGGCGGCCCGGCTTTCGGATTGTTTCCAGGTGTAGGCCAGCACCAAGCCCACACTCACGCCGCTGTTGCGCTGAACCAGTGGGCTGTTTTGGTTGGCGGCCCCAGCCAGGCTGTCGGCGCGGCTGAAGGCAATCAGCCGCACATCTGGCCCAAGCCGGCGTGACACCGTGCCCGATAAGCGCCAGGCAATCAGCCCACCCTGTGCGGCATAAGTGGGCCGACTGGCCGTGGCCTCGCTGGCACTGACCCCGTAAAAGGTGTCAGCCAGGCGTTGATCCCCAAACAATGCACTGATGCTGGTGCTGTAAGACCAGCCCTGAGGTTCGCGGTGCGAAAAGCTAATTTCTGGCTCGAGGGTAAAGCCCCGCTGAGCCAGGTTGTTGCTGAGGTCAACCGCGCCACGCAGGGGCAGCTCAGCCTGCCAGCGGCTCGGACCTGCATCCTGGGTGAGGTTCCACTTCAGGCGCGGCCCGAATTCCACCAGCGTACCCAGGTCTGCCATGCCACGGCGCACCTCGGTGTCATTGGCCTTGGAGCCCAGTGAGCCCGAAAAACCAATGTCCACCTCAAAGGCGGGCGTCTTCATGGCCCGGATACCTGCACTGCCCCGGTCCACCCGCAAGAACTCTCCGCGGTAGACCAAATAAGGCAGCACCAGCGCCTGCTGGGTTCGCTCTGCCGCGCCGGGGTAAGCGGGCTGAGACACCCCCACGCCCACGGCGCCCAGCTCCCACAGGGGCAGACCTGCGGCCACTTGCGCCTGAGCCGGCATCGTGAGGCAGGCCGCAGAGGCGGCGCTTGCCAGCCAGTGGATGAATGAGGGGCAACGCATCAATGAGCTCCAAGCTTGTCGAAATGGGCCTGATTATGCGGTGCGAGCGCCCAGCGTGCCCTAACTCTACATCTCTCAGGGGTTTAAGGTGCAGGTCGCCAGGCGCCCAAATTTGCTATTATTTAAATAGCGATAACACCATAGCCAGTAGGGGCTAGAGGCCAATTTAACCAATAACTTTACCCACCATGTTCGGAATCACTCCATCCGCCCGTCTGCGGCCCTCGCCCTACTACGAGGCCACCTTGGCTGAGGGCGTCACCGGAACGCTGGTGGCCGCGCTACAGGGTCTCGGTGTGGCCATCCACCGTGATGTCCTGGCCCGATATCCGCGCCCCGGCAGCAGAGGTCAAAAACAAAATGGTTTTGGCAATGTCCTCTGGCGAGATCAGTGTGCGCAGCGACGAGATGGCGGTCAGCCCCTCACGCACTGCGGCCTCGCTCTGGCCGGTCTTGGCCGCCTCGGCGGCAATCACGCGGTCAATTCGCTCGCCACTGACCGAGCCCGGGCAGATGCAGTTCACCCGGACATTCGCCGGGCCCAGCTCTTGCGCCAGCGTGCGCGTCAGGCCGCGGATGGCCCACTTGGCCGCTGCATAGGGCGCGCGCCGGGCAAAGCCGTATTGGCCGCCGGTGGACGACATGTTGACGATGGAGCCGCTGCCCTGCCGGCGCAGGATGGGTGCGGCCTCCCGGGCGCACAAAAAGCAGCTGTCCAGATTCACCGCCAGGCAGCGCTGCCAGTCAGCAAACTGCATGTCCTCCAGCAGCGCGGTGGGGCCGGCCACGCCAGCGTTGTTGACCAGAATGTCCAGCCCGCCCAGGTGATTCAGCGCAGCCTGGAACAGCGCCGCCACCTGCGCCTCGTCGGCCACATCGCACACCTGCCCGGCCAGCTGTGGCTGCTGCGCCAAGGTAGTGGCCAGCGCGG
Organism: Rhodoferax sp.; assembly: GCA_040400795.1. Taxonomy (GTDB): domain Bacteria; phylum Pseudomonadota; class Gammaproteobacteria; order Burkholderiales; family Burkholderiaceae_C; genus Rhodoferax. The sequence goes on along the minus strand of JBBAPO010000007.1, from coordinate 44,281 downwards.
CAGCATCAATGTCGCAGATGTACACGCGGGCACCGGCAGCTGCAAAGGCCTGCGCGGTCACCAGGCCAATGCCGCTGGCCGCGGCGGTGATCAGCACGCGCTGGCCGGCGTGGCTGGGCGTGGTGGTGACGGTGGGGGTAACTTGGGGCATGATGGCGGCTCGCTGGCAAACTGGTGGGGTGGACCCCGTGAATTTAGCTTACACCGGACCGGCTGGCTCGTACAGGGGCGGTCTGGCGCTGCAGCTTGAGTGCGTCATGTCTGTCTTGCACATAGCGCAGGTCGGTGGTGATTGCTCGCATCGTGTAGCGTCGGCACCCGCTCAAAGGTGGCTTAAAGGGCCATTGGGCGGTCACGGTGAACGGTAACTGGCGCATGGTCTTTACTTTTGAAGGTGCGGATGCCGTGTTGGTTGACTACCTGGATTACCACTGAGGATTTGAAATGACTCGAATGCACAATCCGCCACACCCCGGCGAAGTTCTACGGGAATATTTAGGTGAAACGACCGTCACGGCTGCTGCCGTCAGCCTGGGCGTCAATCGTGTGACGCTTAACCGTATCGTGACCGGCGCATCCGGCATCTCCGCTGACATGGCCTACCGCTTGGCCTCAGCTTTCGGTACCAGCGCTGAATTGTGGGCTGGCATGCAACTGCAATACGACCTGCACCAGGCAGGGAAGGTCAAGCGGCCACGTATTGAAAGGATGTCGGCTTCGGCGTAAGCGCCAGTTATGAACAGAAGCCAGGCGCAGTCATTGACAACGTATGACCGTAGGCGACATTTGAACGAGCAAAAACAATGACGAATCAAACCAACAAATTTTTGGAACCCGCCCGCGAGATCGATGTGGTGCACCGCACCGGCGTGCTGGTGGTGGGCTCTGGCCCCGGCGGTCTGGCGGCGGCGCTGGCCGCTGCGCGCACGGGGGTGCCGGTGACGCTGGTGGAGCGCTTTGGCTGCTTTGGCGGCAACCTGACGGTGGTGGGCGTGGAGGGCTTTGCCTGGTACCGGCATGAGCAGACGGTAGAGGCCAATGGCATCGGCCGCGAGTTTGAGGAGCGTGCCAAGGCCATGGGGGCTGCGGTGCCCGAGAGCCAGTCGCTGTCGTACGAGATTGATTCAGAGGGCTTCAAGCTGGTGGCCGACCGGCTGGTGCAAGAGGCCGGCATCCACCCCATGCTGCACCGGCTGTTTGTGGCTCCCATCATGCAGGGCGACACCATCGCCGGCATCATTGTTGAATCCAAAGCCGGGCGCGAGGCCATTTTTGCCGAGCGCGTGATCGACGCCACGGGCGACGCTGACATTGCCCACCGTGCTGGTGCGCCCACCGTCAAGACGCCGGTGGAGCACATGCAGGCGGCGTCAGTGATGTTTCACCTGGCGGGGGTGGACAAGCAGGCCTTCATGGCCGGCGTGCGCGCCGACCCGCAGACCTACCGCGACTGGGCCACGGGTGAGTGGGAGATCGAGACCTCGGGCAAAGAAGACACCATGTTCTCGCCCTTTCTGGCCAAGCCTTTTGCCCAGGCCATCCGCGACGGCGTGATCCCGCCGCACCTGAACACCATTGCCGGCACCTGGGGCGCGGTGCACGACACCGGCGAGCTGACCTACATGAACCTGGTGCACCTGGCCGGCTGCGACGGCACCAACCCCGACAGCCTGACCCACTTTGAGATCGAAGGGCGCCAGCAGGCCATGCTGGCCATTGAGGCGCTGCGCCGCTACACGCCGGGCTGCACCGGGGTGCGGCTGCGCAACTTTGGCATGACCATCGGCATCCGCGACACGCGCAAGATCGACGCCGTCTACAACATGACCGAGCAGGATGTGCGGCACCAGGCGCGCTTTGACGACTCAGTGGGCATCTACCCCGAGTTCATCGACGGCTACGGCATTTTGATCTTGCCCACCACCGGCCGCTACATGCACGTGCCCTACCGCGCCATGCTGCCTAAGGGCGTCAAGCACCTGCTGGTGTGTGGGCGTGCCATTGGCGGCGACCGCATCTCCCACGCCGCCACGCGCAACATGGCCTGCTGCGCCGTGGCCGGCCAGGGCGCCGGCATTGCCGCCGCGCTGTCCATCAAAGCCGGTTGCGATGTGGACCAGGTGGCCATGCCCCAGCTGCAGGCCGAGCTGGCGCGCCAGGGCGTGCGCTACCTGTGAGCGGTAAGCTTTGACGAGCGGGCTGATGGGCGTATTGATGGACAGCTTTGACTACATCATCATCGGCGCCGGCACCGCCGGCTGCGTGCTGGCCGACCGGCTCAGCGCCGACGGCCAAAAGCGCGTGCTGCTGCTGGAAGCCGGCGGCTCAGACCGCCGCTTCTGGATCCGCACCCCCATCGGTTACGGCAAAACCTTTTACGACGAGTCGGTGAACTGGAAATACAACACCGAGCCCGACGCCGGCCTGGGCGGGCGGCGCAGCTACTGGCCGCGCGGCAAGGTGCTGGGCGGCTCCAGTGCCATCAACGCCATGGTCTATTGCCGGGGCCTGCCGGGTGACTTTGACGACTGGCGCGCCGCCGGCAACCCGGGCTGGGGCTGGGCCGATGTGGCGCCGGCGTACCAGCAGCTGGAGCGCCGCGTGGGCGCCGACGGCACGGTGCAGGGCGACGGCCCGCTGTGGGTGTCGGAGCGCGAGCCCGAGTACCACCCGGTCAAGCGGTATTTTTTGGCGGCGGCGCACCAGCTGGGGCTGCCGGCCACGGCAGACTTCAACGGTCCGCAGCCCGAGGGCGTGGGCGCCTACGCCATCACCACCCGGCGCGGCCTGCGTTGCTCGGCGGCCGATGCCTTTTTGCGCCCCGCCCTGGGCCGCCCCAACCTGACGCTGCGCACCGGGGCGCTGGCCCAGCGCATCCTGTTTGAGGGCCACCGCGCGGTCGGCGTGGCCTACCTGCAGCAAGGCCAGCTGCGTCGCGCCACAGCCACGGCCGAAGTGCTGCTGGCCGGTGGCGCGGTGAACTCGCCGCAGCTGCTGCAGTTGTCCGGCATCGGGCCGGGGCCGCTGTTGCAGGGCTTGGGGCTGACGGTGCTGCAGCACAACCCGGCGGTGGGCGGCGGCCTGCAAGATCACCTGGGCATCAACTACCTGTACCGCGCTACCGAGCCCACCCTGAACGGCACGCTGGGCAGCTGGCGCGGCCGGCTGGCGGCAGGGCTGCGCTTTGTGCTGGAGCGCGCCGGCCCCTTGAGCCTGAGCGTCAACCAGATGGGCGGGCTGGTGCGCTCTGTCCCGGGCCTGGAGCGGCCCGACACCCAGCTGTATTTCAGCCCCTTGAGTTATTCCACCGACTACGTGGGCCGGCGGCCGCTGCTGCGGCCCGACCCCTGGCCCGGCTTTATTTTGGGCTTTAACCCCTGCCGCCCCACCAGCACCGGCCGCATCGACATCGCCTCGCCCGACCCGGCGCAACCACCGCGCATCCAGCCCAATTACCTGGCCACCGCGGCCGATGTGGCCGGCGTGCTGGCCGGCGCCCGCCTGATCGGCCGCCTGCAGCAAACCCCGGCCCTGCGCGGCCTGACCCTGGGCCCACCGGCAGTCGACCCGTCCGCGCTGACGGACGAGGCGCTGCTGGCCGACTTTTGCGCCCGAAGCGGCACCGTCTACCACCCCTGCGGCAGCTGCCGCATGGCGCCAGAGGCCCAGGGCGGCGTGGTCGACACCGCTTTGCGCGTGCATGGGGTGCAGGGCCTGCGGGTGGTGGATGCGTCGGTGTTTCCAAACATCTCCTCGGCCAATACGCAGGCGCCGACTGTCATGCTGGCTTGGAAGGCGGCGGGGTTGATATTGGCAGGTCGGTAGAAGGACCGGTTATTTGCGAGCTGGGGCTGGAAACGACCCAAAGCGGCGCCAGGACTCGACCACAATGGCCTACGCTGCCCGGCTTCCGTCCAAGTTGAGTAGTTGGAATTCAACTGGCGATTCTTCCAGCGCGTTTGTCTTGCGCACTTCGTCAATTAACAGATCGAGGCCCTCGTAGTTGAACTGGTTCGACCAGCGTGCCATTTTTGCGAGGGTTTGTACGAAGCCATGCGGCTCATTTTTTCGAGTCAGTGCCCGGGCGCAGTCTACGTACTGCAAGTGATACAGCGTGGGGATGATGATTCGAGAAGCCCCTGAACGCGTGAGCTCAGCGTTCATGACAAGCCGCGACAGCCTGCCATTACCATCATCAAACGGATGCACCTCCGAAACCAAGAAGGCGTAGTACGCACCGCGTGCCAGGCCCTCCGGCACTGAACGCGCTAACGCGGAGCCTTCGGCGAAAGTCCCTCGAACCAAAGCTGGGTCAACGAACTGCGTCGTCCCGGCGTAATTGACTTCGAGCTTGAGTTTGCCTGGATGCGCTTCGGGTCTCATCTTCAGCATCTCCGCGTGCCAGCTTTCCAGCCCAATTAGGAATTCTTCACCTGCCAATGGTGGGCTATCGCGGTACGGAGACGTGATAGCAAGCCGAAACACGCCAAGGATGTCGTGGGAGTCTTTCGGGCGGCTCGTCATGACCTTGTTGTTCATGACGATGTCGCACGCCTGTTGAATATCGAACTTTGTGCCCTCCACGTAGTTCGAAAAATAGGACTCAAGGAAGGCGGCGTTTTGCCTCGCAACACCCTGCAAGGTGCGTTCAATATGCGGCAGCGCAACTGTGCGCAAGTGCGCGGCCAGTACCTCGAAGCGCTCAAGACGCTCCCGGTCGACAGGCGTACCTCGAGCAACTGCCCGCCCAGCCTTAGTTGTGAGTTTGCCCTTAGAGTACGTCCCCAGTAGGGTGCCTATGATGGTTGTCAGGCGCCCAAGGGATTTTTCAGCCCCAAGCGGCGAGGCCAAGGCAGCAGCTTGGCCCCGGACTTCGTTCAGAGCTTTTTCCCCTGACGAGTTCAAGATGGCGACAAGCATCTCCTCAACTTCCGCTTCGGATGCCCGGAGGTCGCCCTTTCGGCCAATGTTCTCCAGAAGCATTCGAGCTCGGCTGGCAAATTGAATACCTGTTGTTCCGATGCTCAAGTCACCCGGAAGTGGACCTGGCCCCCTGACAACCCTGACAGTCACCCCTGGTAAAAGAAGCTTGCGATTAAACGATGTCGGGTGTGAGAGGATCACCTCACCTGCCTCCAGCAAGCCTCCTCGCATCGCGCTGATGTGCGACACGACGCCGCCTGGAACAACCACCCCCACGACGCGCTGCCAGTTTCTTCGGACAAGTGCTTTGAGCTCGTCCTCAGATTGTTTTGCCGCGTAAACCCCGCTGTAGACACGCGAGAGCTGCTCGTTCGCTGCTTGCCGTTGGAGCTTTCGAGCCTCTGCGGCCGAGAGAGCTGCACTGAAGATGACTTCCTCTGTAGGCGGGGATAGCTTGGATATGAGCATTTTGTCGGTGGACTACTAAGAAGTTGGGCGGGAGCGTCGCTTTTTAACTAATTAACAGGCTGTTTTGTCGTTTATCGACTAAGTTTTAAATCTGATCGCGCTCGCCTGTCGCCAAGCAGTTTGGCTGAAAAGCACTTAGAAATCAAACCCCCACTCTTGAAAATGACGTTTAATCACTTAACAAATAGTGATTATGTCGTTTTTTAACTAATATCATTCCAATTGACAGGCGGTACAACAGGACGAAACCCTCAACATCCGCATCAAGCCCGAAGAGCGCAACCTGATTGATCGCGCAGCCAAGACGCGCGGCAAAAACCGCACGGATTTCATTTTGGAAGCGGCTCGGCGGGCTGCAGAAGATGCATTGCTAGACCAGGTCATCATTTCGGTAAGCCCTGAGGCCTACTCGGAGTTCTTGGCGAGGCTTGACATGCCGCCAAAACCTAACGAGCGCCTGCGCAAAACGATGCAAACCCCAGCCCCATGGGAGCGTTGATCAATGGCCTTGCTTGCGCCATCTCCGCTCCAGTCGTGGTTCTAGGCCGACTGGGTGTCGACAGCAGTCTCCATGGGCAGGGTTTGCGCCGATCGCTAGTGCGCGATGCCGCTCTGCGCATCCTCCAGGCTGCCGACGTGATCGGCATTCGAGGCACGACGGTGCAAGCCTTGTCCGATGATGCCAGGGTCATTTACGAACACATGGGCTTTGAGCCATCCCCCTTGGACTCTAATCTGTTGATGATTACCTTGGCAGACCTCAAATTGTGCTGATCCGGCCATTCGCCAATGTCAGAAGATGGCCCAAAGTGTGAGCCGAAAGCAGCCCTTGGGTGCAATTGTGAGTTTGCCACTGCCGTGTTCTAAGCGACCACCGTTTATCGGCGCCAGACGCGGCGAAGTTGCTGGCCCAGGCGCAGACCGCCTGCGCGTTAAAGCCTTTGCAGTATGGTGCTAGGATTTACTCGTGACTACTGCAACCATTACGAGCGAAGCGCTGTCGCTGGCGGTGCAAGAACAGGCCGAATTGGCCGTGCAGCTTATGTCCAGCCTAGACGCGCTGTCAGAATCTGAAATTGAACCACTTTGGCGGCAAGAAGTAGCGCCCCGGGTTGAGGCAGAAGACTTTCGCAAGCTCACCACCGCGTCCGGCCGCGATCTGGCCGCATGACCGCGCCGCTGACCCTGCTCGTGTTGGCCGCCGGCTCGGGTACCCGCTTTGGCGGACTTAAGCAAATTGAGGCGGTTGGCCCTCATGGGGAAACTGTCATGGATTACGCCGTGTTCGATGCCATGCAGGCCGGCTTTACCCGCGTGGTGTTCGTCATTCGAGAGGACTTTGCGCCCTTGTTCAAGGCGCGTATCGGTAGCCGCTATGCAGACCGGGTGCCAGTCGCTTATGCCCTGCAGGACCTGCATGATGTGCCGCCCGGCTTCACTGTGCCGCCTGGCCGCACCCGGCCCTGGGGCACCGCCCATGCGGTGCTGGCGGCCCGCAGTCTGCTGAGTGGCCCGTTTGCCGTGGTCAACGCCGATGATTTTTATGGCCGGGACGCCTACCAGAAAGTCGGCGCCCACCTGCGTCAAGCGGCACCGGCCGGGTCGGTCAGGGCGCAGCACTGTATGGCGGGTTACCGCATTGGGCGCACCCTGTCCGCGCATGGCGGCGTCAACCGCGGTATGTGCCGCAGTGCTGCAGGCTGGCTGCTGTCGGTAGAGGAACATACCGACATTGCTCTGGATACCGAAGGGTGCTGCCGCGGCCGCCGGCTGGACGGCACGCCGGTGGTGATTGCGCCGGATGCCCTGGCGTCCATGAACTGCTGGGGTTTTACCCCGGCCATCTTGCCGCAGCTGGTGGCAGGATTTGCCCGCTTTCTGGCTGACGGTGGTGCCAGTGCCAACGCCGAATGCTACATCCCCAGTGTGGTGGACCAGCTGATCCAGGCGCAGGCGGCGGACTGCCGGATTCTGGAGACCGATGGGCGCTGGTTTGGCGTCACCTTTCCGCAAGACAAGGCGCTGTGTGTAGAGTCCATTCGGCAGCTGGTGCTGGCCGGCGTTTATCCGGCAAGGTTATGGGCCTGACCAGCAGCAGTAAAAGAGTCATTTTTGCTTGGTACCATGTGAAACTTTGGCGCAGTCCGGTCCCGGTCGCAGAGAAGCCGGCTGCTAGTCTTAACCTTCAGGAGTGATGCGATGAAAACGACCCATGGAATTTTGGCCGGTCTGGCCCTGAGTGTGTTTTTGGCCGCCCCGGTGCTGGCCCAAAACAAGGTCACGATCTACACGGCGGCGCCGCAGGATCTGGTGGACCGGGTGATTCCTGCCTTTGAGAAAAGCGCCAATGTGAAGGTGGAGCTGATCAAGGGTGGCTCGGGTGACCTGATCAACCGTCTGAAAGCCGAAAAGGGCCGGCAGACGGCCGATGTGCTGTTCAGCGTCTCCACTGATGTGATCGAGGCCAACGCTGCACTTTTCACCAAGTTCACGCCAGACAACGCCAGGTTCATGGCCGAGGCTTTCAAGGTCAACGATGCAGCCGTGCCTTTCACCGCGGTGGCCACCTCGATCGGGGTCAACACCAAATTGCTGACGCCGGCGCAGTACCCGCAAAGTTGGGCCGACCTGGCCAAGCCGATTTACAAGGGCAAGATCTCAGCGGCACGGGTTGACAAGTCAGGCTCGTCCTACATCCAACTCGCCACGGTGTTGCAGATTTATGGTGAAGACAAAGGCTGGGACCTGTTCGCCAAGATTCTGGACAACATGGTCCTGTCGAACAGCTCGGGGGCGATCTCCAAGTTTGTGAACGACGGCGAAGCTGCGGTGGGCCTGTCCAATGAAGACACACTGCTCAAGTTCAAGCTGGGCGGCGGCCCGGTCGAGATCCTTTACCCTGCTGATGGCACCTCGGCCAGCCCGGATGTGATGGCCCTTGTGGCCACGCCGCTCAACCCGGAAGGTGGCAAGGCCTTCATCAATTTCATGCTGTCCAAGGAAGCTCAGGAGATCGTAGATGCGGTCGGGCGGCGCTCGGTCCGCACTGACGTGGTGACCAAGAACCCGCTCACCCCGCTGAGCAAGATCAAGCTCGTCAAATACGACGTGGACTGGGCCGGTGCCAACCGTAACCGCATCATTGCCAAATGGAACGATTTGGTGATCAATAAGAAGTGATCGTGTGACGATGGTCTGAAAGCGGTCCATGACCCGGGTTTGCCTCACCAATATCCACAAGTCCTACGGCAGCCATGCGGCGCTGAAAGGCATTAACCTCGACATCGATTCCGGCTCATTTTTTACCCTGCTTGGGCCCAGTGGATGCGGCAAGACCACCCTGCTGCGTGCGATTGCGGGCTTCCATATGCAGGACGCGGGTGAGATCCTGCTGGCCGGGCAATCGATTGGGGCGCTGAGCGCCAATAAACGCCAGGTGGGCATGGTGTTCCAGGACTATGCGGTATTCCCGCACCTGAACGTGTTCGACAACGTGGCCTTTGGCCTGGTGCAGCAGAAAGTTGCCAAGCCTGACATCCAGACGCGCGTGCAGGCGATTTTGGACATGGTGCAACTGGGTCAGCTCGCCGACCGCATGCCGCACCAGCTCAGCGGCGGCCAGCAACAACGGGTCGGCCTGGCCCGGGCACTGGTGATCCGCCCGAAAGTGCTGCTGATGGACGAGCCCTTGTCCAATCTTGATGCCAAGTTGCGAATCGATTTGCGGCGCGACATCCGGCTGCTGCAGCAGCAATTGGGCATCACCACCATTTATGTCACCCACGACCAGGAGGAGGCGCTGTCCATTTCAGATCAGGTGTGCGTGATGTTCGATGGCGTGGTGCAGCAGGTGGGCAGCCCCTGGGCGATTTACCGCCAGCCCTCGAACCGGTTTGTGGCCGGCTTTGTCGGCAGCAACAACTTCTTGCCGCTTCGCCAGCAAGCCGGGCCGCTGGCGCAGTTGCTCGGACAACCGATCGAAGTGCCCCAGGCGGTGCAGGGGCAGCAAGCCGTCACGGCCGCCGTGCGCCCTGAAAAATGGCGGGTAAATCACCCGGCAACCGGGCCAGGGCTGCACGCGGCGGGCGTGTTGCGCCAGGCCATGTTCACCGGGCGGGAACTGCAACTCTTCGTCGAGGTGGCCGGACATGGTGTGCTGGAGGCGCTGACCGCGCCGGACGACGCCATGGTGGCACTGCAGCCTGGTGACCCGGTGACACTGGCCGTGCAAGCGACCGACATTCAGTACTTTGCCGAGGGCGACACCGGGGCTCGCATTTCATGAGGCAGCACGTGCGCACCCGGCCCGCCCGGCTGCGCGGCGCGATCAGGCTGGACGCCTGGTCGCTGGTGATGGCCGCGGCCCTGGTGCTCATCGGAGTGCTGCTTGTCTGGCCGATCGGGCAGGTCTTGATACTGGGCTTTTTTGATGCCCAGACGCAGGCCTTCACGCTCGGCAATTACGCCAAGATCCTCACGCATCCCTATTACCTCGGTGCACTCTGGAATACCGTTGTGGTGGGCGTTGGCGGCATGGTCGGCGCCTGCCTGCTGGGGGTGCCGCTGGCCTACTGCACGGCACGCTATGTGATCCGGGGTCGCAGTGTCATCGCCACGCTGGCTGTGCTGGCGCTGGTCTCGCCGCCGTTCATTGGTGCCTACTCCTGGGTGGTGATCGCCGGCAATAACGGCTGGCTGACCCAGCAGCTCAAGACGCTGGGTATAGCCATGCCAACGATCTACGGCGTGCACGGCATCATCCTGGTGTTCAGCCTGAAGTTTTTCCCTTTCGTCTACTTGATGACGGACAGTGCGCTGCGCAACATCAACCGCTCATATGAAGAAGCTGCAGAGAACCTGGGCTGCGGTGCCTTTGAGCGGTTCTTCAAGATCACCCTGCCGCTGGTGTTTCCGGCAGTCAGTGCGGGTGCCATGCTGTGCTTTGTGCTGTCCATCGCCGACTTCGGTACCCCCTCCATCATCGGCCGGGATTTCCAGACCCTGTCTACGCTGGCCTACAACCAGTACGGCTCCGAAATGGGCGGACCGCCCACACTGGCGGTCAGCATTTCGATGCTGATGATCGTGATCTCCATGCTGGCGGTGCTGCTGCAGCGTTACCTCATGGGCAAGCGGCGTTTTGCCGGGGCACTCACCAACCCGAGCGTCCCCCAGCCCTGCCGCGGTTTGTCCGGCGCGCTGGTGCACCTGCTGTGCTACTCGATCGTGGCGCTGGCCACCCTGCCCATGGCGGTCGTGGTGTACACCTCGTTCCTGCAAACCAGCGGCCCAGTCTTCACCGGAGGCTTTGGCCTCAACAGCTACGCCCGGGTGATCAAGGAGGTGCCCGACGTGATCGCCAACACCTTCAAGTTTTCGTTGATGGCCACGGTGTTGATCACTCTGGCCGGCGCGTTGATGGCCTACGTGGTCGTGCGACGCGAAACCCCCCTGGCCAGTTTGCTTGATGCGTTGTTGATGGTGCCTTATGTCGTGCCTGGCGTGGTGATGGCCATCGGCTTTCTGCTCACATTCAATACTGGTGTGTTTGACCTGATGGGCACCAGCACCATCCTGGTGCTGATGCTGTTCATCCGCCGCCTGCCCTACGGCGTGCGTGCCACCAGTGCGGTGCTGCGGCAGATCAAGCCGTCGATCGAAGAGGCGGCCGTCAGCCTGGGGGCCTCGCCGCTCAAGGCCTTCGCCCGGGTGACGGTGCCCCTGATGATGCCGGGCGTGATTGCCGGCGCCATGATGAGTTTCATCACCGCCATCAACGAACTGTCCTCCACCCTGCTGTTGTACACGGCGCGCACGGCCACCATGCCGGTGCGTATTTACAGCGCCGTGCTGGATGGTGAGTTTGGCATTGCGGCTGCACTGGCCACGATTTTGCTGCTCAGTTCGGGTTTGTGCGTGTTTGTGGTGCTGCGTTTTTCGCAGTCAAAAGAGGCGGCGTTTGTCTGAGTGCCCGCCATGAACATCGAGTCGTTTTCAGCCTCAAAGTACCGCGACCTGTCGCAGCCGGGTGATGACGTCCTGGTGGTGCTGCCACAGTGTCTCTATGCGGTGTTTGACGGTGCTACCGACACGGCTGGCGTGTCAGTGCAGGGTGAATCACCCGGGCGGTTGGCGGCGCGACAGGCGGCGCTGGCCATGGTGCGCTATGCGAGCGCGCCCGGCCACGTACCGGCCCCAGCGCAGGCACTGATGCAGGCCATGAACCAGTCGATTGCCCGAGGGCTGGCGGTAGCTGTGGCCGGTCCAGTGCGGGCTGGCACCACGGTTGCCATGGTGGAAGACGCGGGCGATCAACTGCACTTCCTGATCGTGGGTGACTCCGGCATCCGCATCAACGGCGGTGAGTTGTTGCGGATGCACAAGGACGTTGACCTGATTTACTCCGCCGGCCGGGGCGCGGTGTTTCGCCTGCTGCAAGCGCGCGGCTGGGCCGGCGATGCGCTGGAGCAGCAGACCCGGCAGCTGGTTTTCAAGGGTCTGGCGCAGGCGGATCCAGCCTTGCTGGCTGCGTCGGAGGTGGCCCAACTGCTGGCGCTGGCGCAGGCCGCCTGCGCGCCGCGCCTGCAGCCCGATGCCATCGCGCAGGTGCCGCCGCTCTTGCTGGCTGGCATTGCTGGCGGGCAGTACGGCTACTGCAACCGCACTGACCATTCGCTGGGCTATGCCGTGCTGGACGGCACGCACACGCAGGGCCCGGATGTGCTGAGCCTGTCACGCCGCAAAAGCGAGGTGCACAGCATCGAGCTGTTCACCGATGGCTATATGTCCTGCCCCGCCGGCACCAGCGTGCAGGACTGGGAGGCCGAGTTTTTTCGGGTGGAGGCCGAAGACTTTCACAAGTGCGGCGCCTTTGCCGGTGTCAAGGGCTCAACGTCATCGCAGTTCAGCGATGACCGCAGCGTGTTGACGGTGCACTTTCATTGAGCGGTGGCGCCCGGTGGGTGCCGCGGCGTGTCAGCCCAGCACCCGCTCCGCCGGCACATAGGCATAGCCCAGCCCCTGCGCCACTGCCTCATGCGTGACCTGGCCCAGTGCCACGTTCAGACCGGCTTTCAGGTGCGGGTTGTCGCTAATGGCCTGTTGCCAGCCCTTGTCCGCCAGCGCCACGGCATGGCCCAAGGTGGCGTTGTTGAGGGCGAAGGTGGAGGTACGCGCCACGGCGCCGGGCATGTTGGCCACGCAGTAGTGCACCACGCCGTCCACCACAAAGGTGGGGTCGGCATGGGTGGTGGCGTGGGAGGTCTCAAAGCAGCCACCCTGGTCAATGGCCACGTCCACCACCACCGCCCCTGCCTTCATGCGGGCGATCATCTGGCGGGTGACCAGTTTGGGCGCGGCCGCACCGGGGATCAGCACCCCGCCGATCACCAGCTCGGCGTCCAGCACCGCGTCTTCCACGCTTTGCGCGTTGGAGAACACCGTGCTGATGCGGTTGCCAAACACCAGGTCGAGCTGGCGCAGGCGGTCCACGCTCTTGTCCAGCACCGTGACGCGCGCGCCCAGGCCCACCGCCATTTGCAGCGCATGGGTGCCGACCACGCCGGCGCCCAAAATGACCACATGGCCGGCCGGCACCCCCGGCACGCCACCGAGCAGCACACCCATGCCGCCCTTTGATTTCTCCAGGTGGGCAGCGCCGGCTTGCACCGCCATGCGCCCGGCCACCTCGCTCATGGGCGCCAACAGCGGCAGGCCGCCGCTGGGGCCGGTGATGGTCTCGTAGGCAATGCAGACTGCGCCCGATTTGATCAGGGCCCGGGTTTGTTCCGGGTCTGGTGCCAGGTGCAGGTAGGTGTACAGAATCTGGCCCGGGCGCAGCATGGCGCATTCCTGCGGCTGCGGTTCCTTGACCTTGACGATCATCTCGGCCCAGGCAAATACCTCGGCCGCGTCGGCGGCCAGGGTGGCGCCAGCGCTTTGGTACAGCGCGTCACTCAAGCCGATGGCGGCACCAGCGCCGCTCTGCACCAGCACGCTGTGGCCGTGGGCGCACAACTCTCGCACACTGGCTGGCGTCAGGCCGACGCGGTACTCGTGGTTCTTGATTTCCTTGGGGAGTCCGATGCGCATCTTGCTGTCCTCTGGCTGTGGTTGAGACGGCCAGTGTCTGGCAGAGAGGCTCACATTAGAAGCAATATGAAACTGTTAGCAGTTTCATTCCTGCGGCTAATTAAGCCGGCGCGCCCAAAGCTTCCCATCGTTCCAGCGCAGCCAGCAGTTCGTCGTCAATCTTGGCGCTGCGCGCCGCTAGGCCCAGTGCGCGGGCGTTGTCGCTGGCGTACAGCGTGCCGTCAGCCAGCAACGCGGCGATGTTTTGCTGCTCGGTTTCCAGCGAGGCGATCCGCTCGGGCAGGCCATCAAGCTCGCGCTGCTCCTTGAAGCTGAGTTTGCGTGCTTTGGGCGGTGGGGCAGCGGGCGGCATGCTGGGTAGCGCGGATAGCTTAGTTTGCTCCTGTTTTAATAGCTGTTCACGCCCGTAATTAAAGGGCTGAGCGCCTTTTTGACCCTTGCTTTTGGCCAACTCTGTCGCGCGTGCGCTTTGCGTCAGCCAGTCGGTGACGCCACCTTCGTACTCGCGCCAGCGGCCCTCGCCCTCACAGGCAATGGTGCTGGTGACCACGTTGTCAAGAAATGTGCGGTCGTGGCTGACTAGAAACACGGTGCCGTCGTAGCTTTGCAGCAGGTCTTCAAGCAGCTCCAGGGTGTCGATGTCGAGGTCGTTGGTGGGCTCGTCCAGCACCAGCACATTGGCCGGCCGGGCGAACAGGCGGGCCAGCAGCAGGCGGTTGCGCTCACCGCCGCTGAGCGAGCGCACCGGCGAGTTGGCCCGCGCCGGCGAGAACAAAAAGTCGCCCAGGTAGCTCTTGACGTGTTTGCGCTCACGGCCGATCTCGATCCACTCACTGCCTGGGCTGATGAAGTCTTCCAGCGTGGCGTCCAGGTCCAGCGCGTTGCGCATCTGGTCAAAGTAGGCCACCTGCACATTGGCGCCCTGGCGCACCGTGCCCCAGCGGCTGTGGCCGGGCTCGGGTGCCGGTGCGTTTGCGGGTGCCGGATCGGGTGCTAGTTCGCCCAAAATCAGTTTGAGCAGCGTGGTTTTGCCAGCGCCATTGGGCCCGAGCAGGCCAACCTTGTCGCCGCGCAGGATGGTGGCGCTGAAGTCGCGCACGATGACCCTCTCACCAAATGACTTGGAGATGTGCGTCAGTTCGGCCACCAGTTTGCCGCTGGCCGCGCCGCTGGCCACGTCCATGTTGACGCTGCCCAGGGTCTCGCGGCGGGCTTCGCGGCTGGCGCGCAGCCGGTCCAGGCGGGTGATGCGGCCCTGGGCGCGGGTGCGTCGGGCTTCCACGCCTTTGCGGATCCACACCTCTTCTTGCGCCAGCAATTTGTCAAAACGCGCGTTGATAACCGCTTCTTGCGCCAATTGCTCTTCTTTTTGCGTCAAGTAGGCCGCAAAATTACCAGGGTACGACAAGAGCCGGCCGCGGTCCAGTTCCACAATGCGGGTGGCCACCCGGTCCAAAAAGGCTCGGTCGTGGGTGATGGTGATGATGCTGCCCTTGAACTCGACCAGCAGGCCCTCAAGCCACTCAATCGAGTCCAGGTCCAGGTGGTTGGTGGGCTCGTCCAGCAGCAGCACGTCGGGCTGCGCCACCAGCGCCTGCGCCAGCGCCACTCGCTTTTTGGTGCCGCCCGATAGGGTGCGCACGGTGGCCTCGGGGTCCAGGTGCAGCCGATGCAGGGTTTCGGTCACCCGCTGCTCCCAGTTCCAGCCGTCTAGCGCCTCGATCTCGCTTTGCATCGCGTCCAGGTCGCCGTGGCCCTGCGAATATTCATCAATTAAGGCCACAACCCTTGCCAGGCCTGCACTTACAGCTACAAAAACAGTAGCATCTGCATCCAGCACAGGCTCCTGCGCTACGTAGGCAATACGGGTGTTGCCCTGCACCTGCACGGTGCCGTCGTCCGGTCTTTCCATGCCGGCCAGAATTTTGAGTAGTGAGGACTTGCCGGCGCCGTTGCGGCCGATCAGGCCAACGCGTTCCTGCGATTCAAGAGAAAAATCAGCGTGATCGAGCAGGGCAACGTGCCCAAAAGCCAGCTGTGCGTCAAGGAGGGTGATAAGTGCCATGTGGCCGGCATTATCCCCTGAGCATCTTAGGCGGCGCCGTGCCCCTTGATGTAGGTTTCCAGGAACATGATCTGGTCGCCCTGCAGGCTCATGATGTCTTTGACAATGTCGCCAATGGACACCATGCCCACCACCCGGCCCTTGTCCACCACCGGCAGGTGGCGGAAGTTTCGCGAGGTCATGATGGCCATGCACTGCTGAAGCGTCTCGTTCATGGTCACGGTCAGGGGCGAGCGGGTCATGATGTCTGCCACCAGGGTTTGCGTGGCGCTCAGGCCGGGCAGCAGCACCTTGATGGCGCAGTCGCCCTGCGTCACGATGCCGGCCAGGACGCCGTCATCGATCACCATCACCGAACGGATGCGGTTGTTGCGCATCAATTCCAAGGCTTGCTGCACGGGCGCAGTGGAGGGCAGCGAAAAAACAACAGCGGACTTTTTTTCAATACAAGACTTCACCGAGGACATGGACAGGTACTTTCAGGCAAAAAGGGATTTTCTGGGGTAAACCGGTTACAGGTCTTCATCATCAGTTGAAGCCGACTGCGGTGGGCGCTGTAATTTGATCAGATTCCAGCGGATGACCAGGGCGGCCATTGCCAGCAACAGTACGGCACCGCTTTCATAAATGATGTTGATGGCATTGACTTCTTTGCCCTGGAGGATGATCAAGCGGCACAGCGCGGTGATCGCGATGAAGATAGGAATCGTAATGGGAATGCGTCGGTTCTTGTAGAAACCGGCCACCATGCCCAAGACCTCGGCGTAGATGAACAAGAGCAGCAGGTCAGTCAGCTTGACCGAGCGCATTACGACGATATTGAGCATCTCGAGACCCACGGCGTAGACCGTGAAACCGGCGATCAGCACCAGAATGGCTTTTTCGGTCCAAACAATGGCATCGTAGATCTTCATAAAAACCTCTGGCGCGGGCGGTTGACAGTGGGGAGTGTAACGACCAACATACTATATGCGAAATAGGCTATGCACGAGAGTGTGCACGAGAGTGTTGTCGCATTACAGGGGCAGTTGAGCCCGATGACCGTCAGCGGTTCAGCGACTGCACATGCCGGCAAATGGCACCGGGGGTGGTGAACCAGACCTCACCATGGTCCCGTACCCGGCAAAGGTGTTCGAGCGCCCGTCGCAAATGCCGCAGCCGGTAGGGTTGACCCATCAGGTAAGGGTGCAGCGCAATGCCCATCACCAGCGGTAGTTGGCGCGCTTGCATCAGCATTTCGTCAAAGTTGTCGATGATCATTTGGCAGAAATCTTGGGCGTCCATCTGCCTGGCGATGATCATGGGGATGTCGTTCAGCTCCTGAGGGTAGGGAATGGCCCAAAGCTGCTGGCCGCTGCGCGTGCGCATGGCGACCGGTTGGTCGTCATGGCACCAGTTCAGGGTGTAGCTGTAGCCGGTCTCTGCCATCAGGTCTGGCGTGAGCGGGCTCTCGGAAATCCAGGGCGAGAGCCAGCCCTGTGGCGCCGGGTGGCCCTCAGCCAACATGCGTTGGCGGCAATGGGCCAGCAGCGCTCGCTCGCCGGCCTCATTCAGCCCGCCCTGGCGCTCGGCGTTGCTGTGGCCATGCCCGATCAGCTCGTCGCCACGCGCTACCAGCGCGGCCACCAATTCAGGGCAGTGGTCGTACAGTGCCGTGTTGATCAGCGCGCCTGTGGGCAGGCCGAGTTGGTCAAACAGTTCCAGGCAACGCCAGGCACCCACCCGGTTGCCGTACTCACGCCAGCTGTAGTTCAGGACGTCGGGCTGCGGTGATGCTGGCCCAATGGCCGCCCCGAGCCCTTCGCCAAATGCAAAATGCTCAACGTTGAAGCCCAGATACACGGCCAGTCGCGCGCCATCGGGCCAACAGTAGTCGGGGCGCTGCCCAATACCGACATAGTCGAATCGGCCGTGGGTGGGTAAGGGTCCAAGGTTGGGTGTGGCCATGGTGTTCTCTAAATAGTGGTGGTGGCGCTGCAGTCAAGCTTTCGCCAGGGCAGCCTGCAGGCGGCTCGCCTGCGCCCAGTTCACCGCACCGTTGGGCTGTCGCCCCTGCAGCAAGTCGGTGATCTGCTGCACCGTTTCCATGGACTGGTGCTCGATCGCCTGTGGGGTCAGGCCACCGATGTGTGGTGTTGCGATGACGCGGGGGTGGCGCGACAGCGCTGTGCTTGGCATCTGGTCGGGGTCTCGCCCGGCATCCAGTGCGCATCCCGCAATTTGACCGGTGTCGAGCGCGTGCAGCAGTGCGGCGTCGTCGACCAAGTTGCCTCGAGACGGGTTAATGAAGTAGGCTGATGGTCGCATCGCCGCGAAAGCGGCGGCATTCATCAGCCGCTCTGATTGGGGCGTGGCAGTGGCCAGGCAGACCACGTAGTCGCAGTGCCCCAGCAATTTATCCAGCGGCACTTGGACAATGGCATCGTGGCCAACGTGCACAAAGGGATCGCTCACCACCACCCGCATGCCAAAGGCGAGCGCCAAGTCTGCCAGCGCCCGCCCTATCTGGCCGTAGCCAATAATGCCAAGGGTTGAGTTGCGTAACTCGCGACCCATCACCGGAACTGGCAATACGCCGCGGCGGTAATCGGTCACCGCTGCGCTTATACCGCGGCTGAGGTCAATCATCACACCCATCGTCCATTCGGCCACTGAGGTCATGAACCCGGCGCTCGCCTGAGTGACCAGCACCCCAAGGCGGCTTGCAGTTTGCACATCGACATTGCGAATGTCGACGGCGCAGCGGCAAAAAGTCAGCAGTTCAGGCAGCCGCTCAAGCAGTTCAGCACCGCCTTCAGCGCGGCGGTCACTCAGGATGATGTCGTAGCCCTTTGCAGCCGCTGCCAAAGATTCGGGCGTCCACGGCTCGTAGTGATGACTGACCCGTACATGCACAATGGCTTGCAGCGCCTGAAGGGCCCGCGCACCGTAGTAATTCTCCAGTGCGGCTGGATCGTGGGCCACAAAGACCTTGAATGTTCTCATGTCAGGATCCTAGGTGATTTGCCTGTGGCCCCGCAAGTTGGCAGCACACAAAATGCTTTAAGCTCGCTGGAGATCTTGGCCTTGCACCTGTGCAGCGGCAATTTGCACCCAGAGAAAGGTAACCCATGCGCCTCACTTTCAAAATCTTGCGATGGCTGGGCCTGGCACTGCTGCTGGCGGCGCTAGCGATTCAGCTTAGCGGGCACGGTTATTTTTGGCGCGCCCTGGCCGGTACGTATCTGCAGGGCCACACCACGGCCCATATTGACGATGCCGCCAATTTTGCGCAGCGCACCATCCCTGCCGGCACGCCGCAAGACTGGCCCAAAGATGCACGCTATAACCAGCGGCTGTTGGACCCTGCGATGCAGGCTTATCTCAAGCAATATGGCACGGCCGGCTTTTTGGTCGCGCAAAACGGCGCCGTGGTGCACGAGCAGTACTTTGCGCCCTACGACCAGAACAGCCGGACTAACTCGTTTTCAGTCGCCAAGACCATCACCACCATGCAGGTTGGGCTGGCCATTCAGCAGGGCTTTATCCCCAACTTTGATACACCCATCACCGGGCAGCTCCCCGAATACGCCAACGATTCCCGTGGCAGCAAAGCCACGCTGGCCCAGCTCTCCAGCATGAAGGCCGGCCACGACTGGACCGAGGACTACTACCTGCCGCTGAACGTCACCACCGACCTCTACTTTGGCCAAGACGCGCGCCAGCTTGTACTGCGCCAGGGCTTTGAACGTGAGCCGGGCAGCGCCTACGAGTACAGCAGTGGCACCACCCAGTTGCTGGGTGTTTACCTGGAGCGTGCGCTGGGCGCCAAAGAAAAAGGTCTGACCATCAGCCAGCACCTGTCCCGCAGCTTGTGGCAGCCCCTGGGCATGGAACGCGAAGGCATTTACACCTTGGACCGGGCCGGGGGCGAAGGCGGCATCGAGCGCACCTACTGCTGCATCTTCGCCACGGTGCGCGACTTTGCCAAGTTTGGCCAACTGCTTTTGCAGGACGGCCAGTGGCAGGGCAAGCCGCTGTTGGACAAGGCTTTTGTTGAGCGCATGCGCCAGCCTGACCTTAAACTTTATTACGGCCACTCGCTCTGGATGGACTGGCAGTACAAGCACCCGTTCTATTTCATGCAGGGGCACCAGGGCCAGTATGTGATTGTGGTGCCCTCCAAGCAGCTCGTGGTGGTGCGTCTGGGGCAGTTCCGCAACAAGAAGGACAAGGGTCCCAATGGGGTCACGCCGAGCGAGGTCTATCGGTTTGTCGATCAGGCGGTGGCGCTGGTGTCATGAGGCCGGCCCAACACCCCACCGCCCTACGCAACGCGCAATTGCTTCGACTGGCCGACATCCTGACCGACGTGGTTGAGTTCGAGCAGCCGGTTCGCACCAGCGCCGAGGCGGCTGCTGCCATTGGCTGTTCGGTGGCCGAGATCGCCAAATCCATCGTGTTTCGGGGCCAGACCAGCGGCTTGGCGGTGATGGTGGTGGCCAGCGGCGACAACCGGGTCAGCGAGGCCAAAGTGGCGGCTTTGGTGGGTGAAGGTCTGGGCCGCGCGGATGCAGACTTTGTCCGGGCTGCAACCGGCTACGTCATTGGCGGTGTTGCCCCCTTTGGCCACGCTCAGCCCTGCCGGGTTCTGCTGGATGAAGAGCTGCAGCGCTTCTCTGCGGTTTGGGCAGCAGCGGGCACGCCCTACTCGGTGTTCCCCCTGAGTCCTGCCCAGTTGCAGCGGCTGACCGGCGCCGATTGGTCAGACGTTAAGGCCTGAGGCGGGGCGGCCAACTCACGGTGCGATACTCGCAGGCATGCGTTTGAGAGATTTGCCCCCGGCTTTATTGATGTTCTTCCGGTTCCCATGACAGACCACTATGCCGTGTTGGGGCTGGCCAGCGACGCGGTGCTGGCCGACATCAAAAAAGCCTTTCGCCAGCAGGCCGCCCTGCACCACCCCGACCGCAACAGTGCGCCCGAAGCGCCGGCCCGTTTTCGGGCCGTACAGGCGGCTTATGAGGTGCTGTCGGACCCCGACCGGCGCCAAGCCTACGACGACAACCGCCGCCGCAACCTGCTGGACGATCCGCTGCAAACCGCCAGCGAGATTTGGCAGAACTACTTCAAAACCATACTTTGAACTTAATTTGAATGGACACAGACACGTGAGCACCTCGCCTTTTTTCCACAACCTTGCTTCGGCTTATCAGGCCGAGCTGGATGACTTGAGCTCAGACTCCGAGGGCCGCGATGTGCTGCGCCAGCGCCTGGCTGACAAACGCCGCGAGCTCGGGTTTCTGCGCCAGATGATTGAGCTGAGCCCGGAGATGGTGGCGGTGGTGTTTCACCAGGGCTTCCAATTCAAGCAGCCGCAGCGCATGGAGCAGCTGGTCAGCCAGGCTTCGGAAAAGCTGCCGGCCTGGGCTACCCTGACGGATGCCGTCACCCTGCAGCCCTGGGCTCGGCCGCTGAGCCTGGAGATACTGAAAGAACCTATGGGCGATTGGTTTATGACCGTGGCGGCCGGGCTGGAGTACCTGTACGGCAAGCCTGCTAAGGCCCCAGTGTCTGATTCAGACAGCGACGATCAGGATTCGGATGACGACACAGACCGCGAGCACTCAGACAACGGCGACGCGGATGGTGACGGTGACAGCGATGACGGCCATGACGGAGATGGGCGCCACGAAGCTGGTGAAGACTGGCTGGCCGAACAGGGCTTTGACCGCAAGGACTGAGCCCACACCCTTTGATGTACTGAAAGCACCCATGAACCACCTGGCCCTGATCACCAAGACCCAAAGCCTGATTGCCTCGGGCGACATCGTGGGCGCTGAGTCTGCCCTGGTGGCGCTGGCAGACGCCGAGGGCGACCAGGCCCTGATGGTGGTGCTGGCGCAGCTGCCGCCCAAAGACATTCTGGCGGTGATCCGCGAGTACGACAACTCCAAAGAGTCGGTCATCAACCTGCTGGTCACGCCCGAGCAGTTCGCCCGCGCCGTGGTGCTGGAGAAGCAGTACAAAGACCTGACCCACAGCCACCTGCGCGGCATGCTCAATTCGATCATCTTCCGTGACGGGGCTGACCCGCTGGCCTTTATGAACGCCATGGGTGATCTCGACGGTGGCGCCGAGGCGCTGGCCGACTACTTTGCCGAGAAGCACAGCCGCATTGAGGCTTTTGCCCGCAGCGGCACTTTTGATACCGTGGAAGACGACGGTGAGGTGATGTCCGAAACCGCCTTGCTGGCCTCTGCCTATGCCAAACCCCGGGTCGAGCAGGATGAGGTGGCCGACCAAGACTGGATGGAGCTGGCCTGGATCCTGCGCTACGAGTGCCCAGACCTGTTCATAGAGATGCTGCTGGTGCTGCGCGCCAAGGCCCGCGCCTTTGACGCCGGCCTGAGTTTTGACGAGGAGGCCGAGGCCGATGACGGCAAGGTCGACACCAGCGAGACCGACCGCGGCAACGCCACGCCGGCCGCACGTGAGTCTGACGAAGAGTCGGCCATCTAAGCCGACCTCAGCCGTCCCATGTCCACCGTTTCGCTGTTTGACGCTCGCCCCTTCTTTGAGAAGGCGCTGGCCCATGGCGTGGCGCACGGCCTGCTGGCACCTGAGCGGCTGGAGGCCCTGTGCGCCGAGGCGCCCAAGGGCATGGTGCAGATTGCGCGCTACTTTGGCAGCGAGTTCTTGCGCCCCGAGCTGGAACAGGCCCGCGCACGTCTGGTCAACTTGGTCAGCCTGTACCTGGAGCACAGCAGTGGCGGTGACCTGCAACTGGCGGCCGAGGCACTGCGCGACTACTCGTTGCTGTCGCGCTCCAAGGGCGGCTCGGAGATGCTCAAGGCCCTGATTGCGATGCCGCAGAACAGCCACTTTGGCATGAACGAGCGCGGCGGCTTTAGCAAAGAGCACATTCCGCTGCTGGCCAAATGGTCGCTGCGCCCACTGACCGATTACCAGACTGAGCTGGCGCAGCGCAGCCGGGCGGCGCTGGTGCTGGATGCTGCCATCTGGCTGGCGGGCGAGCTGGGCCTGGACGCCAGCGAACTCGAAGACGCCGGCACCGACGCCGAGGCCGTGATTCGCACCGCACTGCTGCTGGCCACCGCCAAGCGCACGGAGATGCCCGACTGGACAGGGTTTGCCGCCCTGATCAGCGCCCTGCGCAAGGCCCATGGCACGGCCAAGGCCCGGCCGCTGGAAATCGCACTACCCGCCCACCTGCCTGCGCAGTTTTTGCCGGTGGTGGCCGGCCTGCGCCAGTCGGTGCAGGCTGATCTGCCCAAAATTCTGGATGCCACCTTAAGCCCGCGCAAGCTGTTTGACCAGACCCCCAGCTTTCTGGGCCGCTACTTTTGGCAAGAAGGGGCTCTGAGCGAGGTGGACCACTTTGACCGCGCGGTCTCGGCCGCCTGGCACAAGGCCACCGACGGCCACCAAGACGACGGCTCGCTGCTGACGCTGTTTTTGTGCGTGGCCGCCGGGGCCAGCCCCAAGACCGTGCTGACCGAAAAAAGCGCCACCACACTCCTGCGCAAAATCCGTAAGAGCGGCCTGCAGCCGCCACTGGCCAGCCGCTACATCGCCGAGCACGCCCCGCAACAGCACCAGCAGGCCTACCTGGCGCTGTGGGCCAGCTTTTTAGAGGAAGCCCTGGCCACCCTGACCAGCGATCACGACTACACCCTGGCCGACGCGCTGGCGCTGCTGCGGCGCGAGTGCCATGTAGGTGCGGATTGACCCTGGCTTGTCCAAAGGATCGACATGGCTCACTCAGAAGTGGTACTGAACCTTGCTGAAATCGCTGATAGCGAAGGCATAAAGAATCGTCAGGTCTTCTTCATCCACGTTGTTGATCTGGTGTCGGGCGTTACCCGGTATGAACAACATTCTTCCGGGTTCGACGCTATGCACCACATCGTCAATGGTTACTGTGCCGCGTCCTGACAGGGTGAAATAAGTTTCAGGTTGTGAATGGCGATGAGGCTCGAGCGACTCATCTTTTCTGAGACGAACCACGCCCATCGTCATGTCGTTCTGGCACCCGGAAGCACTGCCCAACAGCTCTTTCCATTGCGCCTTGCCCCGTGCGGCAACCTGATCAAGTGGCCAGCGGGTCCATTCAAGGTCGTCAAGGTGTTTGGAGGCTCCGTGCATGGCAGACGCTACTTTTTTCTGTTGAGGTCTGTCATTTTAGGAGGCTGCGTACGGTATGCCCCCATGTGGATGGTTGCTCGCCCGTCGAGTTCCAACATGGGGTGATGGCCTGACCGTCGCGCTGGCGCTGCTGCGGCGGAAGTGTAATGTCGGCGCGGATCGACATTTTCCTGCATTGGTTCATCTGTTCGAAGGCTGCAAGTGGATCCCGAAGCTCGGGACCTTGCACCCGAGCATGGTCAGGATTGCCGCAACGGCTTTTGTGGCCGCCAGAAAGTGAGCCCCTTTCGGATCAGACAGACGGCGCTGGTCCGGTGGACGACCGCACGATCAGTTCGACTTCGACCTCGGCAACTCTTGGCATGGGCACCTGATCAAGGCTGGCGATGATCCGGTCCGCCACCATATGCCACATTCGTTCAGTCGGCACATGCATGGTCGTCAGGGACGGGTGGATATGGCGCGCCATTTCCAGGTCGTCGAAACCGGTCACCGAAACCTGCCGGGGAACCTCGATTCCCAGAGTCGCGGCCTCCAACAGCGCACCAATAGCCAGCACGTCGATGGCGCACAGCACGGCGGTCGGTGGCTGGGGCGCTTGCATCAGCCTACGAAAGCCTTCACGCGCTCGTTCCAGGGAGTAGGGCATTTCGATCACACAACCGGGATCCAACTGCAGACCCGCCAGAGCCAGTGCCTCGCGCACACCGGCCACCCGGCCCGCGGCACGGTCATTGTGCAGGGTGACGCCCGCCAACATCCCGAAACGACGGTGCCCAAGGTCCAGCAGGTAACGCACCGCCTTCCCGATGGCAGAAGCGTTGTCGTAGCCGACACAGACCCGATCCGGCTCCGCGCTAATCGTCATGGCGTGCACGGTCTTTAGCTCCCGTTGGCGCAGGAACTGTAACAACTCCGGACTTTGGCTATTGCCGCAGAGCGCCAAGGCATCCGCGCCGCTTCGGGCCAGATTGATCGCTTGACGCATTTCAACCTGCGGGTCGTAATTGCTGGTCGCGATCAGCAACTGCCGACCTGAATCGGCGAGTCTCTGTTGCAGTGCGTCGATAGCTTTCGCGAAGATCGCGTTATCAATAGTGGGAAACACCGCACCTACCGTGCCGCTTCGTTGCAGCTTCAGCGCTCTAGCGCCTGAATTGGGCACATAACCCAGATGCATCACGGCTTCAAGCACGCGTCCACGCAGCACTTCGCGCACCGCATCCGGCCGGTTCAAAACGCGCGACACGGTGGCTGTCGAGACGTCGGCACGGGCCGCGACGTCTTCGATCGTCGGCAACCCCACTTCATGTATTCGCATTGCCAACAATGTACGCGATTACCAGACCGAAGCAATGTTCTGTTCGTTCGAAGGGATCACCCAGGAAAAGTTTGCGCCTAGGAAAGTTCGGCTCCCTGAGTATTTTCCAATTCAGGTATGAGCCTGAAGGAGGACTCGGGTGACGTGATTCGGAGAGTGGGCTGATCGGGTTGAAAGTGGCAGTGTACGGGGGTGGGTTTTCTTCGAATTGTTTCAACAGAAGGCCCCTGCCAGGCCGCCGGAGGCGACCCCGATCACGCACATGTACTCATGCGTGATCCTGTCCCCGGAAGCGGGGCTGGCCGGGGCCAGTTTGGGTCAGGCCCGCCGCGGCGTTTTTGGCTTGTTGAACAGCGTGAACAAATCGGTTTTGGCCTGCTGCATCGACTGAGCTGCAGCCAGGTCGGTTTGGGCGTTGGCTCGCGCCTGCAGATCGTGCAGCGTGGTGCCGGTCTTGAAGCGCACCAAACCCTTTTCGTTGAGTTGTGCCAGGCACGCCAGAGGCGTCTTCACGTCCTGGTTGCGATAGCGCTTGATGACCTTGCCCTTGGGGCTGACGATCTCGGTGGCGAACAGACACGGCCGGTGCAGATTGAGCCACGGGTTGAAGGTGTTTTGGTAGAACGCGTTGATGGGCTGGGCGTACTGCTGCGGGATGTGGCTGTAGCCCATGTGCTTCCTCACCACGCTGGCGTTCTTGCTCTCGGCCAGGGCGTTATCGTTGCTGTGGCGCGAGCGCGATTTGGTCTGCTCGATGCGCAGTTTCTCCAGCATCACGGCAACCCGACCGTTGATGTACTCAGAGCCATTGTCGGAGTGGAAGCCTTCGACCTCAAACGGAAGCTGGGAAATCACCAGCAGCAACACGGGCAGCAGAAATGCCTCGCTGATACCCTGCACGCAGGCCTGCACCTGCCACTGGCTCACCGCATCCACGCAGGTGATGTGGTAGAACCCTTTGCTGCCATCGAGATCGCCCTGGTGGACCGTGTCGATGCGCACGAAGCCCGCGCGCCCCTGGGGCCGTGGTGCGCGGCGCACGCCGATGGGATTGCACACGGGACGGGTCTTGGTGAAGCGCATACGTCGGGCCTGGTAGCCGGTGCTCTTGCGCAGGTTGTACAGGTGCGAGACGGACAACTTGGCCAGGCGCTCATAGCGGGCGTCGCCATACACGCTGTAGGCGCGATGCAGCAGGTGCACGATGGCTGGGCCGCACACGTCCTCATGGGCACGGCCCATCTCCACGAGCAGCGCGACATCGCCGGGTGTGTACTTGCGGGCAAACGGGGCCACCGGCGCCCTGTAGCGCTTGGCCAGCGGTGCCGGGGCCAGCCTGTTGCCCTCCCATTGCCGCACCAGCCGGGTGAGCTGGGAGCGGCTGTAGCCGCTGGTGTGGCGCAGGTAGGCCAGCAGCACGCCTCGCTCGCGTTTGTTGCGCCGGGGATAGTCGAAGCGACGCAGAACCCTGCTGATGTGCGCGTAGCGCTCGGTGTCGCCTTCGTGCGCCGTAAACGCCACCTGCTCGCTTGCGCCCAGGAATGCATCGATCTGCTCAATCGTTGACAGCCTTGATTCGTCCATGTTAATCACCATCCTTGCGATGATCAACCCACTCCCTCCCGCCCTCCGATTCGCCGCTCAGGCTCATTTCTCGTTGGAAATACGCGCCCCCTTCAGGCTCAAACCTCGTTAGACAAGGCTCCCTGTTGACCTGGCAGATCGGATCAGTCAGAATTAACTGATGGATCTGCAATCGTTTACATTTTTGTTGCCCACGGTCTCAGGCCATCTAACCCAGCTCGCAGCCCCAATTCACCACGACTTGCCGGCCCTTGCCGGTGCACGGAGACCTTATGAAGTTCTTTTCCATGGCATCACTGGCAGTCGCGCTCGCGCTGGCCGGTACAGTTTCGGCACAAGATTTCCCTAACCGACCGATCACACTCGTCGTTCCCTGGCCAGCCGGCGGCATAGCCGATCAGGGCGCCCGCGTCATCGGCAAGTCGATGTCCGCCATGCTGGGTAAACCAGTGGTGATCGACAATAAGCCCGGCGCCAACGGGATTCTTGGTGGGAGCCTCGTTGCCAACGCCAAGCCGGATGGCTACACGATGTTCTATGGGTCGGATACTGCTATGGTCTCCTACCCGTTCGTGACCAAGAGCCCGCTCTATTTACCGGACAAGGCGTTCGTGCCTGTGCACGGCTTATCGGTGTCACCGTTCATGATCGCGATCCGTAGCGATGCCCCCTATAAGACGCTGCCTCAGTTGATCGACTTCGCACGAAAGAACCCCGGAAAGATCAATTACTTCACCACGGGGCAGGGGTCGCTACTTCATGTGCTGATGGAACTCCTGGAGAAGGAGGCCAATGTGACGATGACCCAGGTTCCCTATAAGGGCGGACCGCAGGGTTACCAGGACTTCCTGGGCGGCCGGATCGACGTGATGGTCGACTACCAGTCTGGCTTCAAACCTCTGGAGGCAAATGGCAAGGCCATCGCCATCGCGGTGGCTTCCACCACCCGTATGGACGGCATGCCACACGTGCCCACCTTCGCCGAGCTGGGCTACAAAAGCGTGGTGCTGGGGCCGTTCGCCTTGCTGGCAGTACCGGCCGATACGCCAAAGCCGGTGATCGACAAGCTCGCGGCGGCAGCGGTCTATGCACACAAGGACCCGGAGGTCGTGAAATTTCTCGTCGAAAGAGGTTCAGTCGCGCTCAATTATGGGCCGGATGAGATGAAGACGTTCTTGGATAAGCGGCGCGTGATGACCAAGCAGTTGCTCGACGCAGTCGGCATCAAGCCGGAATAAAACCAGACCAAAGTCCTCGCTCCGAGCAGGAATCCTGATCGGTGACGGAGGGTAAGCACAGATCTCAGCGCTGTGACTTCGCATCTGGCAGGGCCAGTATGCGCTTGGAAATAATGTTGTTCTGGATTTCGTGGGTGCCCCCGTAAATCGATCCCGACTTGCCCCGAAGCCAGAGCCGGACCGATTCGAGGGCTTCTTGGGAATAGGCATCGCCGTCCCAGCCCAGGCCGTCATGGCCGAGCAACTCGACAATAAGCTCCATGCGCGTCTGATCTGCGGCGATGGTCGCGTTCTTGAGGATCGAGGTTGCCGCGCCAGCATCAATGCCGGCTTGGTGTTCAAGCGCGATTCTTTGGTGGGTGAGCGCGACGGCGCGCGCATCAATCTCGTGTGCAGCAATGCGGGCTCGTAGATCGGCATCTGCCAGTCGGCCATCCGAGTCGAAGGCGCCATACTCCCGCACGATATCGGCCAGCGGCCGGACGCCCCGGGCGCGACGGGTATCGCCGATCCCGCCCCGCTCGAACTGCAACAGGCGCTTTGCCACTGCCCATCCGCCGTGGAGCGGACCCACGAGGTTAGCCTTGGGAACGACCACGTCCTTGAAGAACACCTCGCAGAACGTCGAACCACCATAGATCAACTTGATCGGCAGCGCTTCCACGCCCGGCGAGCGCATGTCGATCAAAACGAAACTAATGCCACCTTGCTTGCGGCTACGGTCGGTGCGAACCAAGCAGAAACACCAGTGCGCAAAGTGTGCGCCGCTCGTCCATACCTTCTGGCCGTTGATCAGGAAACTGTCGCCCAGATCTTCGGCGCGGCACTGCAGAGAGGCGAGATCGGAGCCTGCGCCAGGTTCGGAATAACCCTGGCACCATCGAACTTCGCCGCGGGCCGAAGGTGGCAGATGACGCAGCTTCTGTTCTTCGCTCCCGAACTCTAGCAGCGTTGGGCCCAGAAGGTTCACGCTCATCCCTTGCACTGGGTTGGTCGCGCCGATCCGCGCCATCTCGTTGGCCAGCACCTTCGCTTGTGATTCTGTAAGCCCGCCACCGCCGTAGTGCCGGGGCCAAAGGGGTACTGTCCATCCCTTGGCACCCATATGGGCG
Source organism: Rhodoferax sp. (assembly GCA_040400795.1). GTDB lineage: Bacteria > Pseudomonadota > Gammaproteobacteria > Burkholderiales > Burkholderiaceae_C > Rhodoferax. The sequence continues at coordinate 15,331 of JBBAPO010000007.1, read as the reverse complement.
CGCCACAAGAGGAAATCAGGATCGGTGTTGTCCGGCCCGAAGATGTCGACGGCTTGCCGCGCGGGGTTGTCTGCCAGGGCACTTGGGAAGTGTTCCGCGAGCCAGCGCCTCGCCTCAAGACGAAACGCCTCGATGTCGGTATGTTCTCCGAGGTTCATGGTTCTACCTGTGGCGCGGTGGTAACTGGAGCATGGCGGGCAAGTCCTTGGACTTGGACATCGTCCACTTCGGCGGCCTGCGCTCCAGGAACGCCGACACACCCTCGCGCGCGTCGGGCTGCTGGCCGGTCCAAGCGAAGAGTTCCCGTTGCAGCTGATCGGCCTGATCCCAATCTCGGGTCAGGAAGTCGTACATGAGCCGCTTGGTTAGCGCGACTGAGACAGGGGCCGTGTTCTCGGCAATGTCGTTGGCCAACGCCATGGCAGTGTCCAGGACGTCGGTGCGCGGCACGGATCGGTTGATGAGACCCAACTCCTTACCCTCGGCGCCCAGGAATATGCGCCCCGTCAAAAGCAGGTCCATCGCGGCGCCGTAGCCGATCATGCGCGGAATCGTCCACAGCAGGTCGGCATCTGGCATAACCCCGCGGCGGTTGAAGACGAAACCCAACTTCGCGTCGTCCGCCGCGACGCGCAGGTCCCAGGCCATGGTCTGGGTCAGCCCAGCCCCGACCGCTGCGCCGTTGATGGCCGCGATGATGGGGGTCGTGGTCTGCCGGGCCTGGATCGCCTCGCGCGTGCTGCGTCGGTCATCGTCGTTGCCGGTCGCGCCGCCACGGCCCGAGAACGTCTCTGATCCGCCCCCGAGGTCGGCGCCGGCGCAAAAGACATTGCCATGCCCGGTCACCACGACGGCCCGAACTGCATCGTTCGCATCTGCCTCAGAGAAACTGTGCAGCAGCTCATGGGCCATGCGGAAGGTCCAAGCGTTCATCCGGTCCGGCCGGTGCAGGGTGACCAGCTGCACTGGCCCGCGGAACTCAACCAGAATCTGTTCGTATTTCATCGCGATGAATCCCAGAATTGGAGCGAGAGACTCGCTCCGGTTAAATAAGGCCACCCGAAGCGCAGGCCCAGGCTTGCGATCTGACCATACAGCGCTGACATCGGCGTCTCCTTCGTATCAATACCCTTGGCACCTGGCGTACCGATCCCTATGAAAGGCCTGATTGCCGAAAGCCGCCTCTGCCGCACGGGCGCGTTTAAGGTAGAAACCGGCGTCGTGCGCATCGGTCATGGCGATCCCGCCATGCATCTGAACCATCTCGTTGCTCACGAGGTGGAATGTATTGCCCACCTTGACCTTGGCCAAGCTGACCAAAGCCGCTCTGTCTGGTGAATCAGCGTCAATGGCCATGCAGGCGGCCTCGACGGCTGACCTCGACAGTTCCAGTTCCGTGAACATCTTTGCTGCCCGGTGCTGCAAGGCCTGGAAGCTGCCAATGGGCTGATCGAATTGCACGCGGGTTTTCAGATAGTCCAGCGTCATTTGGAAGGCCTGGCAGGCGGAGCCCAGCATTTCGGCGGAAATCCCCGCGCGTCCCCGGTCCAGGACCTTGTCAAGCAGCGCAGCGCCGCCCGATAGCCGGTCGGCATCGCTCACAATGACATCCTTTAAAGTCAGGTTTGCAGCGCCCCGACTGTCCGCCAAGGAGAGCCGCTGGCGCGATACCCCCCCTGCATCGGCACGTATGAGATACAGCTCCAGCGTGCCAGCGGAACGGGCGGAAACCACGAAAAGGTGGGCCGCCATGCCTTCGATCACGAAGACCTTCTCGCCAGACAACTTGCCGCCGACGACCTCGGCCTCCACCCTTTGCGGGTTGTGGTGTCGGTGCTCGTCAACAGCGAGCGTGACGATAGCCGTTCCGTCCGCCACCCTTGGCAGCCAGGCCTGTTTCTGCCCGACATTGCCGCCCAGCACCAACGCCGATGCGCCGGCAAGGCCGGATGCGATGAGCGGCGAAGCAGTCAGCGTTCGGCCAAGCTCTTCGAGTACGAGAGCCAGATCCATGCATCCCAGGTTCGAGCCGCCGTACTCTTCAGGAACGATCGTACCGGCCCAACCCATCGCAGCCATCTCAGTCCAGACCGCTGGTTCGTAACCCAGCTCGGCGCCCCGGTCACGTAGGTTGCGCAAGGCGCGGATGGGCGATCTTCTTGTCACCCAGTCCTGGGCCGCCTCACGCAGCATTTGCTGCTCCTCGGTCAGTACAGCCATCATTCGCTCCTCATCGTCTGTGCTTCTGGGTGACCCGCTCAACTGCGCCGCACGATCAGTGCATCCACGGCAAGCACGCGTGCGCCGCTACAGATCAGGGGGTTGACGTCAAACTCGCTGACCAGGTCACGCTGATCCTCGGCGAATTCCGACAACCGGGCGATGACATCGGCTAGCGCATGTTGATCGACCGGCGCCATGCCGCGAAAACCATCCAGCGCCTTGCGCCCTTTGAGGCGGCTCAGCATGCCACCCGCTTCGCTTTGAGTCACAGGGGCCAGCGCCAACACTGTGTCGTTCATCAATTCGACCATGACCCCGCCCAGGCCGACGACGACCTGTGCGCCGAACTGCGCGTTGGTACGGCCGCCAACCATGATCTCGATGCCTTTCGGGGCCATAGGCTGGATGAGCACACCATTGATGCGGTCCAGGCTCGCGGTCTGGAGCGCATTGGCCATCACGGCTTCATAGGCCTCTCGCACATCGGCCTCGGTGCGCAGGTCGAGGCGGATGACGCCAGCTTCGGTCTTGTGCGCAATGTCCGGAGACTCGACCTTCGTCGCCACCGGGTAACCCAGCTTTGATGCTGCCAAGACCGCAGCGTCAGCGTCTTGCACCAAATGTTCATCAGTCACTGGCACGCCGTAGAACGCCAACGCCGCTTTGGCCTCACGTTCGGTCAGGATCGTGTTGGGCGACTGCTGGATCAATGCCGCAGCGCGCTCCCTGGCATCCAATCGCGACAGGCGAAGCCGTTGGCCCGGCCGGTCCCGGCGGTAATCCTCGCGCCAATGCCAGGCGGCGATGGCAGCGAAACATCGGTTGTGAGAGCGGAATAAAGCGACATTCGGGTCCATGGCGGCCTCTCGGCTGCCGGGCCCGTCGCTCCACTGGGTGCTCCACGTCATACAAACCATCTTGCCATGCTGATGGGCAAGCGCGCTGTACAACGCAATCGCCGCTGCCTGGCTCTGGGTGGCAGTGCCCAGGTTCACGACCAGCGTGCCGAAGCCGGGGTCGCCTAGCAGCGCGTCGGCACAGATGCGCGTCATATCGGGTCGCGAGACGATCTGCGCGGTCACGTCACAGGGATTGCGCGGCGAGCCAAACTCTGGAATCGTGGCAACTAAGGTCTTGCTCGCTTCTTCGTTCGGCTGGGGCAACGGCACGCCGTGTAGCTCTGCCTTGTCTGCGGCCATGATGCCTGATCCGCCAGAGGCGCTCAAAACGGCCACCCCCTTGGCCTTCAGCTCAGGCACTTTGGCGAAGAAAGCGGTGGTCTCGATCAGGTCTTCGAAGTTGTCTACCACGACCATCCCAGCGCGTGCGAACAGGGCGCGATAAGTCGCAGTCGATCCGGCTAAAGACCCGGTGTGAGAAATGGCGGCGGCAGCCCCCATCTCTCCCGTGCCAATTTTATAAACCACAACAGGCTTGTTGAATGCCGAAGCCCGCCCGCCGGCCTCGAGCAGCCGAAGCGGATCCGGCATGCCTTCGAATACGCAAGCGATGGCCTGGCAGGAAGGATCCTCCGCCAGGTAGGCGATGGCATCGGCCACGTCGAAGTCACAGGAGTTCCCGGACAGCAGCAGATGGCTGATCGACACACCAGTTTCGGCTGCCTGACACAATGACACGCCCAACGCACCCGACTGGCTAACCACTCCGATGCCGCGCTCGCGCAACATGCGGGGGCGCAAGGTACCGACGAAACTCATCAACGTGCCGCGGGCAAAGTTGAACTGACCCATCACATTGGGGCCGACGATAGGGATTCCAGAAGCGAGCGCAATTTCGGTAAGGCGCGCCTGCTGTGCGATTCGGTCGGACTTGCCCGTCTCCGCATAGCCGGAGGCGTAGATGACGATCCCTCCGACCTTCCTGGCGACACACTCATGGACGATGGCCTCAACCGATTTTCGTGCCACCGCAACGACAACACAGTCTGGCGACTCGGGCAAGTCCGACACCGACGGATGACAAGGGCGATCGCCGATGCTGGCGTATTTCGAGTTCACCAGATGGAGGCGGCCAGCATACTGGTCAAGATTGGCCATTGTCAGAGCACCAAAGGATGATGCCGTCGGTGATGCCCCAACGATGGCGATGCTCTCGGGTTGAAGCAGGCGGGTAAGGCCGGCACGGGAATAGACTTGGCGGTGAGACGGGGACACGCGATTGCTCCTTGGGCTAACCTGCCGGTAGGATGCGACGGGAAGAATATGCATCGCCAGACCACTACCAGCAGACAACTGTAATCGATTTCAACGTGACAGCTTATTGACTTTGCTGGCGCAGAATCATGGCGACGGCGACTTTTTGCGTCCGCGGGCGGGTCAATATTCAATCGGCGTGAAATTTGGGTTGATGCGCAAGGTCAGTTGACCCGTTACAACCAGGCGCGAATACCACGTCCAGATCCAATGTCGTCACACTTTGACAGTGACTGTTCGCGCCAAGTTGTAGTCTCCAATGAAATCTATGTCGCCAATCGCAGTCATTACTATCTACAGCGATTCTTATTAGCGACATTTTAGGTGACGAAATCGCCTTGACGGCTATCGAATGCAGTCATAAAATAACTGTTATCACAGTCCTTGTTCATGACAAGAACTGTGATTGCAGACGCAGCTATCTGCGCCACGCCACAGCCCAGCCGGTGACTGCCGACTTGCAGCAACGTGTTCCACTTTGACTGGAAATCAATGAAGTATGACGAATCGCTCCGCACGCCTGAAGTCCGCCTGAAAGAGGCAGAACTAATTGGCGCCCAGCTCCGCACACTGCGCATTGCGCGCGGCATAACCCAGAGTGATGCGGCAGCGCGTGCAGGCGTTTCTCGGTCCACCGCGGTACTGCTGGAGCAGGGGGACGAAAGCCGCACGCTATCGCAGGTCCTACGCTACTTGCACGCCCTGGAGCCTGAGCTGACCTTGGCTGGCTTGCTGACAGGCAAGTCAGCTGCTGTACGTGTATTCAATGAGACTCCCCGCGTCCATCGCGTCTACAAATCGAATACAAGCGCTGGACGCAAGGTCCAGGGCGCCACTTTTGGTATCAAAAGCGGCTCCCAAACAACCTCTGAGGCTGGTGCAGGGCCGTCTACCAAAATGACCACGAAGCGCAAAGCTGAACCGGACCCCTATGACTTCTGACCACAACCCTTATGCCCGTCCTCCCCGTGATGTTTTCGTGTTCGCACACGTGGCGGATGAGCATGGCGCTGACTTCATGCCAGCGGGTTCGCTAGAAGGCGCAAATACCACGCAGCCTGTTTTCGTCTACGGCAAACGCTATGTGCAGCGCCCCTATGCCGTCGAGGTGGACCCCGTCGCCTTGCCACTGAGGGATGAGGAGGGAGGAGCCAAGCGCTTTGTCTTGGCGGGACTCACGGAGTTCGGGGGTATCCGCGACGCGGCCCCGGATTCTTGGGGACGCAGGGTCATTGAGAACAAGCTCAAGGTAGCTGCAAACAAGCTGCCTGAGGTGGCATATCTCTTGGAAACAGGCTCAGACCGGGTGGGCGCATTGGATGTGCGCCTCACGCGGGATTCCAGGGTTACAGCCCCGGTGTCAGCTAAGACGGACCTGGCGCGCCTTCTGGAGGCAGCGGACCGCATCGAGAATGAGGAATACGTCGGGGAGGACCTCGCCATTTACTTCGGCAGCCTTGGCAGCGCCGGCGGCGCGCGTCCTAAAGCTTCCGTTCGCACTGATGACGGTGTTCTCTGGCTCGCCAAGTTCCCATCCAATTCAGACCGAGCTTGTAACGCTGTCCTGGAAGCTGGTGCATTGGAGCTTGCGCGTGCCGCGGGACTCCGGGTGCCTCCCTTGAAGATCATGCAGGTAGGCCATGCCAAGGTGCTGTTCATCCGGAGATTCGATCGCTACTGGGCAGAGCCTGGGGTTGTGCCTGACCCTGACAAAGAAAGTTGGGTGATGTTAGGGGGACCTAAAGGCCTGCAGTCTATCGAAGGCCGCATAGGCTTTTGCTCGGCACTCACGCTCATGGGCATCGATGAGCATGATGCAACACGTAGTTCCTACAAGGCCTTGGCAGAAAAAATGCGTGCCCGCGCGCTCCCCAAGTACCTCGCGCGGGACCTTCGTGAGTTGTTCAAGCGGCAGGCGCTCAACATCTTCGTCACTAACAATGATGACCACTTGCGCAATCACGGATTCCTGTACCAGGTCGCAGCCAAGGGATGGACCCTCAGCCCGCTCTATGACGTGCTCCCTATGAGCGTTGTTGCCCAGGAACGGATGCTGCATTTGGAGGTTGGAGAAAGGGGCAGGCTAGCCACCCTGGACAACTTGATGACCCACTGGGCTGTGTACTTTTCGAGCAAGGTAGAGGCGCTGAAGGCACTGCACGAGGTGTGGCTGGTGGCGCGTGCGTGGAAGCCGTTTTTCGAGAAGTTCGGTGCGTCTCAAAAGGACATGGCGCACCTGGAGGGGGCCATTCGGAGCTTGGACCAAATTGCAGCTCCAGAGCTCGAAAAAACGCTACGGGGCTTCCAGGGCTCAAGCTCTTGAGAGCGTCCGCAAGCCGCTGGAAATCGCGACGTAACCTGCCGGGCGGGCGGTCCGCCGACCGCCCTCACGGCTTACCGATTACTCGGAAAGCTGAACACCGTGCCCTCGCGCACGCCGGCCGAGGGCCAGCGCTGGGTGATGGTCTTGCGCTTGGTGTAGAAACGCACGGCGTCGGGGCCGTAGGCGTGCAGGTCACCAAACAGGCTGCGCTTCCAGCCGCCGAACGAGTGGTAGGCCACCGGCACCGGCAGCGGCACGTTCACCCCCACCATGCCAACCAGGATGTTGTCCGAGAAGTAGCGTGCCGCTTCGCCGTCGCGGGTGAAGATGCAGGTGCCGTTGCCGTACTCGTGGGCGTCGATCAGGTCCATCGCCTCTTGCAGGGTTTGCACCCGCACGATGCCGAGCACCGGGCCAAAGATTTCTTCCTGGTAAATCACCATGCCAGGTTTGACGTTGTCAAACAGGCAGGGGCCCAGAAAGTAGCCGTCCTCATGGCCGGGCACCTTGACGCCGCGGCCGTCCACCAGCAGGGTGGCACCCTCTGCGACGCCTTGGTTGACATAGCCCTTCACCTTCTCGAAATGCGGCTTGCTGACCAGCGGCCCCATGTCGTTGCTGGCGTCGGTGCCAGGGCCCACCTTCATCTTGGCGATTTCGGCTTTCAGGCCGGCAATCATGGCATCAGCGGTGGCGTCGCCCACGGCCACGATCAGCGGCACTGCCATGCAGCGCTCTCCGCAGGAGCCATAAGCCGCGCCCATCATGGCGCTCACCGCATTGGCCACATCGGCATCGGGCATCACCACGGCGTGGTTTTTGGCCCCGCCCAGCGCCTGCACCCGCTTGCCGGCGGCACAGCCGGTGGCGTACACGTACTCGGCAATCGGTGTCGAGCCGACAAAGCTCACGGCTTTCACGCGCGGGTCGGTCAGCAGGGTGTCCACCGATTCCTTGTCGCCCTGCACCACATTCAGCACGCCCGGCGGCAGGCCGGCCTGCAGCGCCAGCTCCGCCACGCGCAGCGCGCTGCTCGGGTCGCGCTCGGAGGGTTTCAGGATGAAGGTGTTGCCGCAGGCCACCGCCATCGGCCACATCCACAGCGGCACCATGACGGGGAAGTTAAACGGTGTGATGCCAGCGGTGACGCCCAGCGCCTGGAACTCGCTCCACGAGTCAATGGCCGGCCCCACGTTTTTGCTGTGCTCGCCCTTGAGCAGCTCGGGGGCGTAGCTGGCGTACTCCACGTTCTCGATGCCGCGTTGCAGCTCGCCCAGCGCATCGGCCAGTACCTTGCCGTGCTCGGCCGTGACCAGGGCGCACAGCTCATCGGCATGCTGCTCCAAAAGCACCTTCAGGTTGCTCATGACGCGGGCGCGTTTGAGTGGCGGCGTGGCGCGCCAGACCGGGTAGGCCGCTTGTGCGCTGGCAATCGCTTGCTCGACGGTGGCCTTGTCGGCCAGCAGCACGCGTTTTTCAGCATGGCCGGTGGCTGGGTTGAACACGTCTTGCGCGCGGCTGCCGCCGGCAACCCGCTGGCCGTTGATCAAATGGGGAATGGTGGGGAGAGTGGACATGGTGCTTTCGGAATACAAACGTGGCTCAGGCCATTTCTTGGATGGTTTCGCCCAGCGCGTCGAGCAGAGTGCTGATTTGCGCTGGGGTACTGATGAAGGGCGGGGCGAGCTGGATGGTGTCGCCACCGTAGCGTACGTAAAAACCTTTCTTCAGCATCGCCATGGCAATTTCATAGGGCCGGCGCGCTGGCTCACCAGGATGGGCGGCGATGGTAAAGCCGGCCGCCAGGCCGAAGTTGCGGATGTCGGTGATGTGCTTCACGCCTTTGAGGCCGTGCACCGCGTTCTCGAAATGAGGGCTGAGTTCCTTGACGCGGTCGACCATGTTCTCGCGCACCAGGATGTCCAGCGCCGCCAGCCCCACCGCGCAGGGCAGCGGATGCGCCGAGTAGGTGTAGCCGTGGGCAAACTCCAGCATGTAGGGCGGGCCGCCAGCGGCCATGAAGGTGTCGTAAATGTCTTTGCTGGCCAGCACCGCGCCCAGCGGCTGGGTGCCATTGGTGATTTGCTTGGCCACGTTCATGATGTCGGGTGTGACGCCAAAAGCCTCGGCGCCGGTGTAGGCCCCCATGCGGCCAAAGCCGGTGATGACCTCGTCAAAAATCAGCAGGATGTTGTTGGCGGTGCAGATGTCGCGCAGGCGCTGCAGGTAGCCCACCGGCGGCACCACCACGCCAGCCGAACCGGACATGGGCTCGACGATGACGGCGGCGATGTTGGAGGCATCGTGCAGCGCAATCAGGCGCAGCAGGTCGTCGGCCAGTTCAGCGCCTTTCTCAGGCATGCCGCGTGAAAACGCGTTGCTGGCCAGTTGGGTGTGCGGCAGGTGGTCGGCCTCGATGCCTTGGCCAAACATCTTGCGGTTGGCCACGATGCCGCCCACCGAGATGCCGCCAAAGTTGACGCCGTGGTAGCCTTTTTCGCGGCCGATCAGGCGGGTCTTGCCGGCCTGGCCCTTAGCGCGCCAATAGGCGCGCGCCATCTTGAGCGAGGTGTCGGCCGACTCCGAGCCGGAACCGGTGAAAAACACATAGTCCAGCCCGGCTGGGGTCAATTCTTTGAGCTTGTTGGCCAACTCAAACGACAGTGCGTGGCCGTACTGGAAGGCGGGCGAGTAGTCCAGCGTGCTCATTTGGCGGCTGACCGCCTCCACCAGCTCAGTGCGGCAGTGGCCCAGGCCGGTGCACCACAGGCCAGAGAGGCCGTCAAAAATCTGCTTGCCGTTGACGTCGGTGTAGTAAGCGCCCTTGGCGCTGGCCATCATGCGGGGGTTGGCCTTGAAATCACGGTTGCCGGTGTAGGGCATCCAGTGCGGCTCCAGCCAGGCGGCATCCAGGCGGGGGGCTTGCTGCAGATGTTGGGCGTCGTTCATGTTCATGGCGTCTCCTCGGTGGTGGCCGTGCGGTGTCGCCGTGGCGAACGCGGCCTGGTTGAAGGTCAGCCGCTATTTTCGGCACTCTGTTACTCTTATAAATGTATAACTATCACTATTTGGTTGTTAATCTATGAAAGTAAAGACGCGGGCTGTGCTGGGCCAACTCAGCGACATGGACTTTCGCCTGCTGCGGGTGTTCAAGAGTGTGGTGGAGTGCGGCGGCATGGCGGCGGCCGAGCTGGAGCTCAACATTGGCACCTCGACGGTCAGCCGCCACCTCAAGGACCTGGAAACCCGGCTTGGGTTGACGCTGTGCCGGCGTGGCCGTGCCGGTTTTGCCCTGACCACCGAAGGCGAGCAGATTTATGCCGAAACCCTGCGCCTGTTGGCTGGTGCCGACGCGTTTCGCAGCAGTGTCGATGAGATCCACCGGCGCATGGGTGGCCAGCTGAACCTGGCGGTGTTTGACAAAACCGCCAGCAACCCGGCGGCTCGCCTGGGTGAGGCGATTGCGCTGTTTTCTGACTTGGCGCCCGAGGTCAGCCTGCAGCTCTCGGTGGCGCCCATCAACGCCATCGAGCGCGGCGTGCTTGATGGCCAGTTTCAGGTTGGGGTGATTCCCGGCCACCGGCGCTCGGACACCCTGGCCTACGACGCCTTGTTTGACGAAACCATGCTGCTTTACGGCGGCGCCCACCATGCACTGTTTGCCGCTGACACGACCGGCATGGGCTGGGACGATGTGCGCGCGCACCAATTTGCCGGCCTGGGCTACCACTCGCCCAATATGGAAATCAGCCAACAGTTGCGGCTGCCGCGCAAGGCAACGGGGTTTGACCAGGAGTCCATCGCCACGCTGATCCTGTCGGGGCGCTACCTCGGCTTTTTACCTGACCATTACGCCGAGGGTTTTGTCCGTGCCGGCCGCATGCGCGCCATTGAGCCCGCCTTGTTCCGCTACGCCTGTCAGTTCTTCGGCATTGTGCGGCGCTCGCCCCAACCCTCGCGGGTGACCCGGGCTTTCCAGGACTGCCTGCGCCAGGCCCATCAGTCCAATCCGCTGGGCGGCGCCTGATGCCAACGGTGACGCCGCTGCGCAGCCCGAAATTTATAAGAAAAAGGGCTCTAGCCCCCGTATTTATTGAGGTTTAAGCTATTTATTTAATAGCATTTGTTGACATTAAGGCTGAACCCCGATCGTTTGTTAAAAGTAAAATGAATACAGCCTTGAAAACATTAGACCCACTGATATGAGCACCTACGACCCTGATGCGCTGGAATGTCTGGCGGCGATTGTGGAAGAGGGCGGGTTTGAGCGGGCGGCGGTACGGTTGGCGATCACGCAGTCGGCGGTGTCGCAGCGATTGCGTGCCCTGGAGGTGCAAGTTGGCACGGTCCTGATTGTGCGGACCCGGCCGCTAAAGCCCACCACCGCCGGGCGCCTGCTGCTCAAGCACGCCATGCAAATGCGTCTGCTGCGCGCTGATCTTGAGCGAGACCTCAAGGACCTGGCGCCGGGTGTTTCCAACGGCGCTGCGCATGACGAAGAACGCATCTCGATCGCCATCAATGCCGACAGCATTGCGACCTGGGCACTACCCGCCTTGGGGGCGCTGGCGCGGGAGGGCCTGGGCCTGGAGGTCATCACCGATGATCAGGATTTCACCATTGAGTGGTTGCGAGAGGGCAAGGTGCTGGGTTGCGTGACCACCTTGCGCCAGGCCCTTCGCAGTTGCCGGTTGGTACCCCTGGGCTCTATGCGCTACGTGGCTGTGGCGGAACCCGATTACGCGGCGCGGTACGCGCCAGACGGGCTGACAACGCGCAATTTTCATCAAGTGCCGTTCATTGCCTTTAACCGCAAAGATAGCCTGCAAATGGAATTTGTCAGCAGCGCCATGCGGCTCAAGCATGTCGCCTTGAAGCAGCTTTATGTGCCAAGTTCAGAAGGGCAGGTGCGCGCTGTGTTGGCGGGTTGGGGTGTCAGCGTGGTGCCAGAGCTGCAGGTGCGTGAGCATTTGCGCAGCGGCCGCTTGGTCAACATGGCCCCAGACCATTCCCTGCCAGTGGCACTGTTCTGGCATTGCTGGAATCTGGAGTCGGCGGTGCTCGATGCCCTGACCAAGGCCCTGACCACCGCATCGGCACTGGCACTTGATGCAGAGACCCCGTCATCTGCCGGTTGACCCAGATCGACACAAAAAGACTTTTCAGTAGCAATTTGACCGAAGTATCTATTTTTTAATGCTGGGGTATAAAATTAAACCATGAAGACCGAAGTCGCTGTTAAACCCTCGTTCAAGCAGCAAATGCTCCAGGTGCGCGAAGACACGATTGTTCAAACCGTCAACCGTCTGTTAGCAGAAAAGGGCTTTGAGGCCATGACGGTGGACGAAGTCGCAGCCCAAGTTGGCATTGCCAAAGCCAGTCTGTACAAGCACTTCGCCAGCAAGGAAGACCTGGCAGTGGCCGCCATGGTGCGCGTGATGCGGCAGGCCCAGGCCTTTATCGCTGCACTGCCCCCACAAGACCCCCCATTGCAACAACTGCGCGCGGTAGTGCGATGGGTGTTGCAGCTCAAGCTGGCGGGTGGCATGCCATCGCTGCCCAGCCAAAACTCCAGCCTGCGTGCCAGTCTCGCCGCCAGCCATGACTACATGGACGGCCTGATCGAGCTGAGCGACCGACTCGGCGGCTGGATTGAGGCGGCCCAGGCGGCTGATGAGCTCAACCCTCAATTACCTGCCATTGCGATTTTGTACACTTTTTTTGCGCGTGCCTGCGACCCGGTGGTCGAGTTTCTCAAAATGGGCGGGCTCTACACGGACGAGCAGATCGAGGCACTGGTGCTCAGCACCTGTTTTGAAGGCCTGGTCAGCCGCCAGCACTAGCGCCGACCCATCGCCGCGCCAGCCGGGTTTAGCGCACCAGCAGCACGGGCACCTTGCTGTTTGCCACTACTGCCGTCGCCACCGAGCCCATCACCAGGTTGACCAGGGTGCCGTAGCCATGGGAGCCCATCACCAGCAGGTCAAACTTGCCGCTGTCCGCAAAGCTGGCGATGGTGGCACCCGCATGGCCGACCTTCCAACTGGTTTTGGCGTCAATACCGTGCCGGAGCAGAAATTTGGTCACTGGCGCCAGCACTCTCTCAGCCTCTTCCAATTGGTACTGGTCCACCACCGTCTTCCCCACGGCCGCCCGTGCGCGCGGTGGCAGTTGTGGCTGAACGGTCAACACGGTGTAGGTGTTGCTGTTGGCAAACAGCTCGCTATGGGTGGCCAGGTAAGCCAGCATGCGCTTGGTGTAGGTGCTGCCGTCGACGGCGAGGAGGATGTTCATGCTGTCTGGTTTCCTTGATGAGGTGACCAGTCTAGGCTGGCGCACCTTTTGCACATTGATGCAGGTCAAGCAAATGGGGTGGCTGTTTTTGTCGTGTCTGGCGCTTATCGACCCATTGCTGCCCATCGTACTGCCATTGGCAATGACCGGAATGCCGCGGTAGCGGGTGTTCACGACAGGCAGGTTTGAGGATCTCCAGTTCGACCCCAGTTAGCATCGCTGCGTGAGCTTCGGTACCGTGCCCTTTGCGGCCATAGGCCATTTTGAGATTATCTTACGGCAGCGGTCATTCAAAGTCACACGATGTACCCTCCCCGCGATCGCCAAAAATCGCCTTTCGGCTATCCAGGCAAATCGGCATCGTAAGTGCGCTTAGCGCCAGAGTATTTTCCAGCCTGAGTTGGGGTGAGCCAAATGGGCCAATCAATAATAGGGCTCGCGTGCGAATCACGTCAGTAACGGTGATGGGGTCAAAGATATGTCATTTCAGATGCGGCAGATGCTGCTTATCAACGCTGGTACAAACAAACACGAGCCAAGCAACAGAATTACCTCGATCGATCCGCGCGGCGGGGCCTCCGTCCTGGGTGAAAACGGCGTCGGCAAGACCACGACGCTTCGAATTATTCCCTTGTTCTTTGGCCACCTGCCAAGCCAAATTGTTCTTTCCGGCCAGGGTCAGGAGCCGATGATTCGCTATATCCTGCCGACGGATGCCAGCGCCATTGCCTTTGAGTACCAGCGCGGAACCGACAATGAAGCAGACCTGCGACTGGCCGTTATCCGCCGACGCGGTGACGAATCCGATGCCCCTGAATATCGCCTGTATCGCAGCGGTTACCGTCAGGAATTGTTCGTCAGCGAAGGCCGGTTTCTGACCGATGATGAATCCCAGAAGCAGGCCAGCCTGCTTGGCATCGAAACCACGGGCAAACTCTCGACGACGCAATATCGATCGGTCATCCTCAAAACTGGCCTGACTGCCAAAGACAAGAAGCGCATGCTGGCCTACAGCCGCGACTTTTCCTTCGGCCCGAAGCAGTTGGATAACCTGGACCGCCTGGTGGCGGCGATGGTCAAGAAACACATCAATTTCGCTGACATCGTGCAGGTGGCGGTCGGTTTGGTGCAATACGAGCGCGGTCTGGGCTCGGACAGGGCTCAGCTTTCCATCCGGCACGGTCGTGCACCTTTTGACCGGTGGATGAGCAATCACGCAGCCTGTGTTGACGCCATCAAGCTGGCCCCAAAAATCGCGGAACTTGAAGACGCCTTGAAAGAACACCGGGCGCTGGAGGCCATATTCCGGGAACGCCGCGCTGATGTCAGACTCGTCAACAAAGCTCGCGCCTCCGAACTGACCGTATTGGCTGCAGCCATTGAAGCAATAACAGAAGACCGCGAGCAAGTGGTGCTGACGCAAACTGCCAGACGAGCCGAATTGGGACGGGTCAGCGCTGCTGCCGGTGAAACTGCCAGCGCTGCCAAACGGGAATTTGAGGAGGCCTTCGCGGATTCACGTTGTTACCAGACCGAACGAGCCGCCTACTGGGACGGTCAAGTTCGGGAGTTGCCCAGCCTGCGCCTGAAAAAGAAGACCATTGACTGCCAAATTGAAGTTGCCGAAGCTGCCAACAAAGAGGCTTCTGGACGCTATGAACAGCTGGTGCATGACACAGAGCTCGACGCTGGAGAGCGCCGATTGGCACTTGAAGTCTCAAAAACCCCCTGCCAGGCTGGGTGTGAACAAACAATCGAGGTCATCGTGCTGGCAGAACAGAAAGCCCTGCACGAATCGGCGGCAGCAGACTTGGAGCGGCGCCAGCAACTTGACGATTCAAAGGAACCGCTTATCGAACAGCGTGGTGTTTGGGATGCACAAGTTCGTACACCCACAACATCCGATGAGACTTTGAAAGCGCAGTCATCCGCCAAGGACCGCCTGCTCAAACATACGAAAGACACTGGAACTGCGAGAGATGCTGTGGCTACAGCTGTCGCGCAGCATAAGGAGGCTCAGCATGCCTTCAGTGGGCGAGAAGGAGATCTTCGCCAGGCCAAAGCCAAAGCTGAGCAGGCAACCGATGCCCTGAATCTGGCTCAAAAGAGGTTGAATCCGGACGCGGGAACGTTCATGTCGGCGCTGCGAATGCATGGGGATGAGTCGTGGAAGGCCACTCTGGCCAAAATCATCAACCCGGACTTGCTCGAACGAGATGACCTTGGACGGCGTCAACCAGCATGGCCGGTCCAGCGACAATCATCTTGGCCGGTTTAG